>NZ_JCAJZO010000002.1:0-581182 GCF_059510295.1 Streptomyces sp. PTL18
TGTACCGGCGGGGACGTGGTGGGACAATTCGGCAATTGGCGTCTGTTGCCGCAAGAGTTCGGGGACGCACTGACATCGCTGACCGTGCTCCGCCCGATCGGAGACTGCGGGCGCGCCCTGTGTGAATGGCTGCGCACCCGAATGAGTGAGGAAGGCGACGTGGTTCCGCGTCTGTCCATCCATGCGCTCGTGCCAGTGGTGCTCATCAAGGACGCCACGTTCAACGGGTTGCTGGCGGACCTCGATACGGGCAGGACGGCTCTAGCGGACACTACGTCTCGGATCCTGCCAAACGTATTCCGTGAACCACGGGCAGGCATCGACGAAATACGCCGTGCGGCCCGCGCTGCGGCATCCGAGGCGCGCATCATTGGGGAGCTTGTCTCCCCGCTGGGGGACCCGGTATGGCGGGCCGAGTGGAGCTATCCGTACCACGTGGCGGCACTGGCCCGGCAATATCGCACGACCACGCCGCTGGCCCAGCGCAAGGACGCCCTGCTCAAACTCGGAGAGAGCGTGGCGCGCTGTGTCGGTGTGCTGGCCCTCGCGGTCCTAATCCGTCGTCAGCGGGACTTCACCAGGAAGCTACGCGATCCCTTCACACGGGGTGATGGAGCGACCTTCGGAATGTGGCACAAGCGGATCACGACGCTGGCCGAAGCCGGCCCGGTCCCCGAACTCCCTGAGCTGGAAGGCGCGCTCGACATTACCGGGGATCACGGGCCGCTGAGCCAACTGCTCGCCATGAGAAACCACTCCGGTCACAAGACCAGGGTGCAACCGGAGCACGAGCTGAAGCGGGAGGTCGACGCTTTGGAGCCCGTGGTCGTGGCAGCTCTGGAAGCAGTCGGGTGGTTGTCCGGCCTCCATTGGGACCTGGTGGACATGTGCGCATACACCGGCAACGGGGGGTTCACCCTCCTAGGTCGGCGTTTGCGGGGAAGCCACCCAGACTGGGAGCCCTTCGAGCGCCCGAGCGTCGGCACCGTGGAGCCAAACCGTATCTATGTACAGGGCCCTTCATCTGCGGAGTCGCTGGAACTATGGCCCATCGCAAGGGTCGAGGTGTGCACAGGGTGTGACGCGCGCGAGCTGTTCCTGCTGCACAAAATCGAGGAGAAGGAGCGGCTGATGACCCTGCGCTGTGGCAGAGACCATGAGATCAAGCGGCCAATCGGCTAGCAGGACGCCATTGGATGATGAGGTTGCCGTCCTCGTCGTCCCAGACGCGGGGGATGGGAAGGCGCGCGGCTCGGCAGTACTCCGACATGTCCCATGCGGTGCGGGCCGCCTCCAGGTCCGCGTTCGACCGGTACTCCTTGACGAACAGCCGTATTCCGTCGTCGGTCAGGACCCGCCGGTTGATCGTGTCGGTGCCCATGTGCACCGGCTCGACCACGTCCACGACGAGCCCGTACCGCTCCTCCAGCACGTCAGCTGTCACCGCCGCATCCCAGTCTGCCTCGTTCATCCCAGTCCCGGTCCATGGAGGAGGGGCGGCGCGCGGTGAGGACGGTGAATGTGTTGTCCTCCACGAGGAATCCGCCCCCCGCGAACGGGACCAGGGCCTCGGTGAGTGCCGTCTCGAAGGCATCCTGGCGGTCGCCGAACAGATGGGAGGCCGCGAACGAAGTCGAGTACAGGTAGCCGATGACTTCGGCGATGCTCCATTCGCGGCGAACGGAGATGGTCGCGGTGGTGACCTCGCAGAAGGCCGAAGCGCGCAGCACTTCCTCATACGGCGGCCCGGGCGGGCCGAAGACGCCGTCCCCTGCTCGCCGCTGTTCACCGAGGAACTGCTGGACGACGACGCGCGCGGCTTGCTGCCAGGCACTCTCGGCGGTCCACAGGCTGCGGTCGCTGAACACCGCAAGCACACCGCCGGGGCCCACGTACTCGGCCAGTCGGTCGAGGAAACGAGGCCGGTCAAGCCAGTGAAAGACACGGCCACAGGTCACGAGGTGCGGCTGCCATCCCGCCGGCGGTTCGAAGTCCTCCGCCAGCGCGTGTCGGATCTGCAACCACTGACCGCCGGAGAACGCGGGGCGGAGCACGGCCTCAGCTTCGGCGCACATCGCCTGGTCGGAGTCGACCGCGATCACCTCGTCGAAGTACGGGGCGAGCACGCTGGCAACGAGCCCTGGGCCGGTGCCGATGTCCAGCAGACGCCGTGGAGGAGCCGCGGGCGCCTCGCGGGCGAGAAGGACGGCAAGGTCGACTGGGATGCCGGGGCGGAAGCGCCGGTAGTAGGAGGCAGTTCCGGCAAAGGCGTTCACGAACCCCACCCGCCCCACATGCGCGCGCCGTTCTCCTGGCGCAGGTTCTCCAGCATGGTGTGGGCCTCGTCGACGAGCCCGATGTCGCGATGCGTGATCCCCCAGGACAGCGAGTCGAGCGCGTCCAAGGCCGCGTACGCCCAGCATGCCGCCAGCTCCTCTTCGGTGAGCCGACGGCCGTATCCGTGGTGGAAGGCGGCAAGGAGGTCGGGGCGCTGCAGAAGGATCCGGTAGCGCAGGCGGCTGAAGTCCCGGCGGGCAGCGGGCTGGAGTTCCGCCCGCTCGAAGTCGATGATCCGAAGCCGTTGCTCGGTCTCGTCCCACATCCAGTTCTTGGGCATGTAGTCGCCGTGCGCCGCCACCTGCGGCAGACGCGGCGGAGCCTCCTGGACGAGCGCGCGTACCAAGGTGATCTCATGGTCCGGCACGTGCTGCGCAGCACCGTCGAGCAGCTTCGCAACCGTCGCGCCCCACACCTCCTCGGGCACGTCCGCGGTCATCGGCCCGTCCGCCGCCGCAGCGTGGTGCCGGGCAAGTAGCTCTCCTGCCTGCTCGTAGGCCCTGCGCTCCTGCTCGGCCGGAAGACGGAGCGTGTCCAGACTGCGCCCGGGAACTGCAGTGACCAGGACGGCGCGCGTCTCCGCCTCGGAAGCGACCAGCTCGGGTGCACGGTCGGCGCCGAGGGAGATCGTCCACTTCTGGTAGGCGTCGACTTCACGTCGGTGCAGCTTGCTGCCGGCATGTTGCTTGGCAAACCACCGTTCACCGCCGGGTCCGTTGACCTCCCAGACCGAGGGCCGGATGTTGCCGAGCCGAGGATGTTCGGCTACGACGGTGTACGTGTCGGTCACCGATCCCACCAACTGGTGGAGTGCGCTGGGCATATCGGTCACGTCGCTGCGCCCTTCCGCTGGCCGTGTCGCCCAGCCGAGGCACAGCGTGTGACCAGATGGGCGCGTAGGGTATTCAGGTGTGGGTGGATAGCTTGCCAAGTGCCACTGACAATGGGCTCTGAGCTGGTCATTTGCGTACCCGGAGACGAAGCACGGTGCCGGAGGCCATCTCAAGGAGGGACTCGCCCAGAACTCCGTACCTCCAGCCGAGCGTCACCAGGTGTGGGTCGTTTTCCGCCTCGACGCGCTTCCGCAACTCTCGTACCCGTTCCAGGGCTTCGTCGTGGCTGATGCGAGTGCGCGCCGCGTACTCCTTTGACGTCGCACCGATGGCGACCATCCGCCACGTCTCGATCTCCGCCTCCGCGAAGCCTCCCGGGAAGGTGACCTTCTCGGGGCGCCGGAGCTGCTCGGTGACGAAGCAGGCATGGACGACTGCGGCCCGGCCACGTATGCCGAACTTCTGCCCGCAGTGCTTCAACTGCGCGTTGATCGTTCCAGCCGTGATCGTGAGGTCAGAGGCGATCGCGTCGGTGCTCTTGCCCTCCGCGACCCGTTGGACGATCCGGATCTGCGCGGGTGTCAGGTCGAGCGATTTCTGGAACGGGCGTGCCGGTCGGGCACTCACGGGAGCTCTTGATCCTTTCGGTGAGGAATGGCTGTCAGGCGCGAGCCAGCCACCGACGCCGCTCGGCATCGGTGACCAAGCTCCGCTCGTGGTCGAGTTCCAGCTGGGCAAGACGGGTGTAGTGCTCGACCACATCGGTGCCGAAGGCCTCCTGCGCGAGAGCGCTGTTCTCGAACGCGACGAGAGCATCGGCGAGGGTGGGCGGGACGGAGGTGCCGCCCACCCGGTAGGAGTTGCCCGTCTCTTCCGGACCGAGGGTGAGTTTCTGTTCTATGCCGTGGTCCATGGCCGCCAGGGCCGCGGACAAGGCCAGGTAGGGGTTGGCATCCGCCCCCGGCACGCGGATCTCCAGATGGAGGCCCTCGCCGTGGCCGACAACGCGGACGGCACAGGTGCGGTTGTCGTAACCCCAACTGAACGTGGTTGGCGCGAATGAGCCAGGCGTGAACCGCTTGTAGGAGTTGGTGTTCGGGGCGTAGAGAGGGGCCAGCTCCGGCAGGCCGACGAGCAGGCCCGCGATGGCGTGCCGCCCGGTCTGGGACAGTCCGCCGCCAGGCTCGTTGAGCTGGCTGATGGCCTTCGACCACAGCGACACGTGAAGGTGCAGACCGTTGGTACGGCCGGTTTCCGGGGCTGCCATGAAGGTGGGCGCCAGTCCGGCACGCGAGCCGAGGGTGCGCACCGCGTGCTTGAAGAGCAGGTGCCGGTCGCAGGCGGTGAGGGCGGGCCCGTACGGGAAGGTCACCTCCACCTGGCCAGGCCCGGCCTCCGTCTTGATCGCTTCCACAGGCATTCCAGCACCCGCGAGCGCGCGCTGGAGGTGGCGGAAGAACCGGTCGGAGACCGGATCATGGTCGAGGGCGTAGTCCAGGTTCTCCGTGGCCAGCGGCTGCAGGCCCTGGTACCCGGTCTGCTCCACTTCCGCGTATGTGCCCCTGTAGAGGACGAACTCGGTCTCGATCCCCGCCTTGGGGTGCAGGCCGTGCCTGGACAGCCGGGTCATCTGCTGGTGGAGGACCTGGCGGGGGGCGATCTCGATGGGTGTTCCGTCGTGGGCCACGGCGTCGCCGAGCACGACGGCGGTACGCGGCAGCCACGGCACCACTCGCAGGGTCGACAGGGCCGGCTGCACGGACAGGTCCTGGTAGCCGGTCTCCCACGAACTCAGCGCGAAGCCGTCCGCCGGGCTCATGTCCACGTCGGTGGCCAGGACGTAGGCGCACACCTCAGCACCGTGATGCGCGACGCGCTTGAGGAAGTGATTCGCGTCGTACCGCTTCCCCTTCAGCCTCCCCTGCAGGTCGGGGACGGCGAGCAGCACCGTGTCAATCGCACCCGCCTTGACGAGATTCCGCAGATCGGAAAAGGAGAACGTCTTCGCGGAACGCCCGCCCTGCTCGTGGACGGACGCGGCAGACAGGCGCGCCACAGCACTGCTGCTGTTCGTGGTGCTCGTCATCAGATGACCTCGTCTTCGTACGTAGCCGCCGAGCGGTCGAAGTGCTGGGCCGGCACTTCGTACGAGCTGCCCTGCTTCCGCCACCACCCCCAGGCCAAGGCTAGAACGGCGAGCAAAGCGATCGGCGCGTAGTTGAAGGTCTCCACGGACACCAGGCCGCCGCCGGCGGGGCGCGTCTGCGGCAGGCAGAACAGCACCGTCACGAACACCACCCAGATGACCGCGATCGTGCCGACGGTCACGCCCCAGGTGCCGAGGTTCCACGGTCCGGGCTGGAACCGGTGGCGGTTCTTGATACGCAGGTAGATCGGGATCGCGTACGCCGGGGTGATGCCGACCACGTTGATGCTGGTGATCGCCGCGTACGCGACCGGGCTGTACAGGCTCGGCAGGGTCAGCACAGCGGCGCACGCGACCGCCAGCAGCACGGCCATGCGCGGGGTACCAGTGCGGCCGTCGACCTGGCGCCACAGGTGCGAGCCCGGCAGCGCCCCATCACGCGAGAACGCGAACACCATCCGAGACGCCGCCGCGGTCTCGGCGTTGCCGCAGCACAGCTGGGCGATAATCACCACGAGGAGCAGCGCCTTCGCCCCCGCCACGCCCAGCGCATCCAGGAAGATCTGCGCCGGCGGCACCCCGGTCGCCGTGCCCACGGTGCCCGCGTAGTCCTGGATAGCGAAGGTGAGCCCGGCCAGCAGGACGAACCCGGCCAGCCACGACCAGCCGATCGCGTGGATGATCCCGCGGGATGCGGACACCTGAGCGTCGGTCGTCTCCTCCGACAGGTGCGCGGAGGCGTCGTAACCACTGAACGTGTACTGGGCCAGCAGCAGACCGAGCACCGCTACATAGAGGGGGCTCGACCAGCCGGTGTTGTTGACGAACTCACCGAACACGAAGTCGGCGGACTGGTGGTGGGAGGGCACGATCGCCAGTGCGCCGACGATCACCGCGACGCCGCCGAGGTGCCACCAGACGCTGATGCTGTTGAGGATGCTGACCAGCCGGACCCCGAACAGGTTCAAGGTGGCGTGCAGGACCAGGATGCACAGGAAGATCACCATGACCCTTCCCGGCGTTGGCTCGAAGCCCCACTGCAGGTTGAACAGGGCGCCCGTAAACAGCGCGGCCCCGTAGTCGATGCCGGCGATCGCGCCGAGCAGGCCCAGCAGGTTCAACCAGCCTGTGTACCAGCCCCATTTCCGCCCACCGAGCTGCTCTGCCTGGTAGTACAGGGCACCGGAGGTCGGATAGGCGGAGGTCACTTCGGCGAGGGCGGCGCCGAGGAGCATCACCATGGCACCGACGACGATCCAGCCCCACAGCATCACCGACGGGCCACCGGTGTTCAGCCCGAAGCCGTACAAGGTCATGCAGCCTGACAAGACGCTGATGACACTGAAGGAGATCGCGAAGTTCCCGAACGGCCCCATGCGTCGGGTGAGAACGGGCTCGTAGCCCAGCTCGCGCAGGTACGTGTCGTCGGACTTCCGTGGTGTCGCGTGGCGGTTGGGACTCAGACGGGACATGGGTCGGCCTCCAAGACTCGGAGAATCGGGCGAAAGGGCAGGTTCATGCCAATGGGTTGTGTGGGGTGACGGCTGTCGGTTACGGGTGCGGCCCGGCGCGGGGTCTCCGGGTACGGGCGTAGGAGAGGGACTCGGCGCGCGCCCGAAGGAGCAGCGCCTCACCGGGATCCGGCCCTGCGGCCCCGTCGTGCACTGACGCCCATGGCTCACGGGCCGCATATGAGCCCATCGCCTCGAACACCTCGGCGGCCTCCAGGTACCGGTGCCCCGCCCACAACGCGTAGGCGAGGAGATTCAGATCGGCGACCGAACGGTGCTCGACGGGCGCCTTGTGGAACCAGTCGTGGAAGGCGGTCAGCGTGTAGTCGAGCATCGACTCCTGCGCCCACTGGCGCCGCCACAGCGGATCGGCACGCGACTGTCGTCGCTGCTCGACCTGTGCGTACGCCGGCAGAAGCAGCAGCGGCGATCCAACCGGCCGCTGCGAGGCCACGGATCGGCCGAAGTCGAAGACCGTGGCCAAGGAAGCGCCCGACGGCCCCTCAAGGGCGAGCAAGAACTGCACCACACGGTGGTAGGCCTCGCGGTTGTAGGGATCACGCTGGTTGACCTCGTAGAGCAGTCCCCACGGACCGCTCGGCAGCATCGGTTCGACGGACCTCATGCGGTGTTCCGGCCGCAGCTGGCGGGCGTCGACCTGGGCCAAGGCGACAAGACACACCCACGGCACGGGATCGTGCGGTGCGCGACGGGCTGCAAGCAGCGCCGCACGCCGCGCTCGCATCTCGAAGTCCAGGGTCTGCGGGTGGTGTTGGCGGTGGGCACGCAATGCCCTCTCGACGGCGACGCGAACAGCCATCAGCTGCGCGTCATAACTGTCGGGCTCCTCGGCGAGCCATACGTCGACGACGTCCGAACGGGCGGCTGCCACGGCCAGCAGCTGGGTGCGTGTCGTTCGCAGCGCCCAGTGCGTACCCGTCTGCCAGAGCAGCTCCCGCGCCTGCCTCCAGCGCCCCGCCTGTAGTTCGACCAAGGCCACACGGAGATCGTCGTCGTGGCCGGCGGGGTGGTAGACGAGACGCATCAGAGTCCCTCGGAGGGAATCGTGCGCCGCTGGCGAGCCGGATCGGGGCAGTTCCTCCGATGCAGGCGGACTGTGGGGGTTGACGTGCTCTGCGCGCTGGACGCGAAAGTCATCGGGGGCCTCGGGCAGGTTGGGGGAGGGCCGGAAAATGGATGGAGGTGAGCCGTCGACCGAGCGGAGAGAAGGGACTCGCGCACCGGCCCCGGCTCGCTAGAAGCGGATCTGTCCGATCATGTCGGCGACGCCCGTCAGGAACCGGTTGATGGTCGGGGCCATGGACGTACTCGCCAGGAAGAACCCGAAGAGCACGCAGACGACCGCAGGACCGGCTTTCACGGACTTGCTGCGGATGAGAACGACCACGAGGATGCCAAGCACCAGCACGAAGGAGATGCTGAGCGCCATCAGGAGGCCGCCTCCTCTGCGGGCCCTCGCCGCTCCCGCCGAGCCTGGCTTAACGCGCGCCGCAGGGCGTCTGGCCGCGTCAGCGCACGCGGACCTCGGGGGAAGACATGCCAGTGCATTCCCGGCGGCGTCGTGCTCTCCGCGGACGGCACGACGACGTGGCACTTCTGCCCCAGAGCGACGGTCCCCGGCTCCTCCCACCGGGCCGCGGTGCCCACGGGAACCAGGAAGTACAGTCGAGGCTCCGGACCTCCGTGGTCAAGAATCACCGGGCCGACCGGCTCGTCCCCCTCGTGGAGGATCTCGATAGCGCGTCGGCCTACAGCCTCCACGGCTCGTACGGCGTCCCACCACTCCCCCGCCGAGCACAACTCGGGCTCCTCCCCGATTGGCATCCAGCGCGGTGGGGTCGCGCGAGCTGCGGGATTGTCGTCGGACATGGAAAAGGCCTCCTCACCACTGGGTGTGAAGAGACCATTCCATTCAGCAAGCTACCCTGCGCGGACAGTCTGTCCGTGGGCTTCGCGCGCCAAAGCCCTTGACACAGACTCAGGTTGTGCTAATGCCCGTCCAACTACCAAAGGCTGATAGCTCGTTGGACGGATGGGCGTCCATCCTGAGCAACGCCGCGGTTGTCTCGCGAACGGACGGGTGGAACCGCGTGTGGTTTGGCGCGACCTTCCGTGCACGCTTGAGGTCCGCGAACGCGCCCTCCCGGTCGCCCGTGGCGAGCTTCGCGGAGGCCACGTCGATGAAGTGGTGGCTCGACCGCTCGCCGACGGTCGTGGTGGGCGGAACCCACTCGCCGCCGGAAACCGGAGACCATTCGGTGAGGCGGGCGAGAGCCTGCTCCGTGTCTCCCATGTCGATCATCGCGTGCACCTCGTGGATGCGGATGTTCGTCGGCCCGAACGACATCTCGTACGCCAGGGAGTCCCGGTTTCCCGCCATGCGTGCGACCTGCTCCGCCTCCCGCAGGTACGAGTCGGCGCGGTCGGCGTTGTTCTCCCGGGCTTCGAGGACGGCCAGCTTCAGCAGCAGCGCGCCGTCGACGGCGAGCGCGTCCTCCGTGAACGAGCGTTCCGGCTGGAGCCGCTCCAGCTCGGTCCGCAACGCAAGGAGCTTGCGGCGCGCCGGCGAGTACGCGCCCTGGCGAAGCATCGCCCCGGCGACGAGGTAGCCGGCCGTGAACTGCATCAGAGGGTCGCCGGAGCGGTCGGCCGCCCAACGGACACGCTCCAGCGCCGTGTTCGACAGGTCGTGGTGGCCCATCTTGTGGGCAAGGGAGTTCACGGCGCGGTAGGCGCGAGCCAGGTGCCAGAAGGCCTTGCTCCGGTCGCCGTTGCCACCGCCGAGAGCCACGTGCGTCAGTTCGGTGATGATCGGCGGCAGCAGGGGGCCCATCGGCGCGTACCGGGCGTCGCGACGCAGGGCCGCCACCTGGTCGACCTCCGACGCGAGCACAGGAAGCGCCCGCGGGGAGATCTCCAGGTCGTCGGGGCTGTCGTAGCAGAGCAGGAGGCGGCGGAGCTCGGGTATGACGGCGTGGACGCCGTCCTCGGCCTCCGGCTCACCGTAGTACGGCTGGCCGGTCAGGACCTCGGGGCCGAAGCGCAGCGCCTTGGCGAGAGCCAGCACTAGGGAGGGTGAGGCCTTACGCGCGCCCGACTCCAACTTCTGCACGTAGCTCGGGGATACCGCAACCTTCTGCGCTAGTTGGGCGGCGGACAGCTTCCGTGTCCTGCGAGCGACGCGGAGACGGTCTCCCAGTGTCAGGTTTTCACTCATCGGTAGAGCTGTCCCTTCGCGATGAAGCACTTCGATCAGAGTACGGATAATGTCCAAGCCTGCGCCCCTGGTCGCCAACTGTTAACAGAGCCGACGGCCGAGTGCCCACGGGGTGGATCTGCGGCACGGACCAGAGACACGTCGCTCATCCCTCCTGGGCCTCCGGTCGCACGACCGAAGTAGGGCATGTCGTGATGAAGCGGACACGAAATGAGTACAGTTACGACCCTCCAGTCAAGAGGTGGGCGTCGAAATAGCTACGGACAGTTTGTCCGCGTGAATCCTCCACGTGCCGGAAACCCGCGCTCCCCATCCGGCGCAGACAGTAACGAGGTACTTACGGCGAGATGAGGGCTGTCCTGTCGCAAAAGTCAGTCGTACACCTGCCGCTGAGCTGTGTGGACTGGATTGGGTGAGACGAGTGGACACGGTTCGTTGAGACGGACGGCGACTTCCTGTGACAGAAACCTGTAGGGCGGTCCGAGCGGCCGCAGGTCGCGCCCGAGTCGATCCGTGGTCGGCTCGACGAGAATGCGGATGAGCTACTCGACATCGTTCATCAACTCATCCAACGCCTGGCGAGCCAAGGGAACAAAACGTTGCTGGCAGCTCTCTACGAGGGCGTTCCTCTCGGCAGCACTGGAGCGATAACGCTCCTGCTGCTCCTCGCTCAATGGATCCTTGCTCAACAGCATCAGGGACTCGATTGACGGCTCGATATTCAGATCTATAGCTTTCGCATACTCGTCGGCGGCCTGCGCGACATCGGCTGGCCCTTCCAGCTGGACTGCGTCGGCTGCGCGGCGAGTCGCACGCACGGCGTCGATGGCTGCACCCCGCCTGATGTCATAGCGGTGTTGGTCAAACGGTTCCACCGTCAGTCGGCCCAGCTGCCAAATGGCCCCTTGAGCCTCGTGAGCAGCGTCCAGCAGGCCCTGGTAGGCAGCTTGCCTGCGGTCCCTGCGCCATTTCCGGTGCTCGACGCGCAGTTCGCGACGTTGAGTGCGATCCCGCGCAGCCTCTTCACGTATCTGCTGTTGTTCCAGGGCTTCGTTTCGGCGCCGCTCGGTCTGAGCGGTCACGAACGCCGTCAGACCACTGCCGAGCAGGGTCCCGCAGATTGCGATGACTGTCGTAATCAAGCTACTCGCCACGTTGGCCTGCGCTCTCCCCTCGTTGCCGTTCCACGGAGGCCCCACCGGAGCCCGCTTGGCCGAGGAGGTTTCGCGGTCGGGCCTCGGGCCGCTGTGCGGGGTGCCCGAGCGAGTTGCGCAGCCGAATGCCGCTAAAACCGCAGGTGCTGGAAATGATGGTCTCCCAATACGGCCACAGGACGTCCAGGACCCGCAGCTGGATGCCGGCCTCGGCATGCAGGGCAAGGAGGTCACCGACGGATTCGGGCGGCCCCAGCGGCTCGACGGGCTCTTCCGCGACGTAGGCGTGCGGGACGGGCTCACCAATGGGGCGGAAGGGAGTGGAGTCGAACCGGTAGGCGTAGAGGCGAACGCTTCGGATCTCCTCCAACCAGTCGTACTCGATCGCGTGTACTCGATCGCCCCCGCCTGGGCCGATGATCCGCTCGCGGTCTGACGGGGACGTGTCGGGCGTCACCCATGCCATCGCCCTGGGACACTGTCTGGGAAACCAGTAATCGGGGGCGCGGACTGCGTCGACGGCCCAGACGAAGGCCCCCTGGTCCTTCGACGTCGGGGAAACGCGCGGGACGAAGCGGGTGATCGTCGGATCCTCGGAGAAGTGCAATACCTGTCCAGGTTCTGGCCGCATCGGGGCATCGTAAGTCCACATGCACAGTTCGTGTCTTCCGCATTTCCAGGCACGCCACTGCGGGGCACCGGAACGAGCCACAAGGTGGCCGGTGCGGGAAGCGCCGAGCGTCAGGGGAGCCATACTGGGATCCGCCTCAACAACTGCGGGTCGGACGCCGCCATGCCGTTGTCGCCGACCGGTTCATGCGTGCGGCACCAGGCGGGGCAGAGGTTGGAGTTCATGTGGCCGCCTCCTTGCGGACTCCGTGGAAGGCCGTCCTGATCACGGCTCGTTGCGCGTCGTTCAAGGGAGGGGCCGCGTCCACACAGGCGTCGATCCGCACCCAGTAGGCAGCGTTCCGTCCCGGGGCAGGATCGCGGACGGGCCGGGCGGCGCTTCAGGCCTGTTGTTCGGCTTCGCTGAGAGCCGGGCGGCCGGGGATGCCACGAACATCCCCAGCCGTCGGCGTGTTGGTCGGGGCGATCACAGGAACACTCCGCCGAGCCGGTGACGCTCGATGAGGTCGAGGACCTGGTCCATGACGGCGCCCGGGTCACCGCACCGCTTGATCGCGCCCGCGATGATGTTCCAGAGCTCCGTCACGTTCGCGTCAGCGCCGGACTTGTAGCCCTCGATCTCGGCGAGGGCCTTCTCGACGGCGACGCCCTTAGCGTGCGCGGGTCCGCAGTCGGCACAAAGACCGAAGCTGCTGCCGTTGTCGGCGACGGCCTGCTCGATGGCGGGGCTGCCGTCGTACACGCATACGATGGTGTCGGTGGTCTTCACGCCAGCACCCCCTGGTGGGTGAGCAGGACGCGGACGGCGGCGAGCCGGTGGGCGGGGGCCTGACCTGTGGGGACGACGATGGTCTTCCGGCCAGCGGTCTCGATGTAGAAGGCGTAGAAGCCGTCACGGAGGTCTTCGGGGAGGCCGCTGGGGTCCCACTCGATGAGCTGGATGCCGTGCTCGGAGAGGACGGCGTGCAGCTGCTCGGTGGGGGTGGGCTTGGCGAGTTCGGCGAGGATGCGGTCGACCGCATCCTCGATGCGGGCGTCCCGGGCGGCGGGCGTCTCCGCCGCGTGGACGGACTCTCGGTCGAGCCGTTGGGTCGCGGTCGACGTTGAGGTCTGTGCGATGCGGTGCATAGAGCTGTTCCGATCTCTTACTTCGCGGTAGGTGCGGATTTGCTCAACAGAGGCGGTCCGGCCGGTACCCGGCCCGCCTTCGTCGTTTCCGGCAGACGCTCCGGCCTGGTACGTCGGAGCGGCACCGTTCTCCTCGGGCAGGAGGCCGAGGAAGCGGTGGAGGTCGACTGTTCGGGCGACCCGTCGACGCTTGAGGCGGATGACCTCGACGGGCAGCCTGTTCTCGGCCGCCAGCTGGTACGTGGTGGATTCGGCGAGAAGCAGCGGCCGGCCGACGATCGGCCACAGGGGCACGACGGCCGGCTGGTCGAGGATCTCGGCGATTGACATGGCTGGGACCGTCACGCCGACTCCCGTTCTGGGATGTATGGCTTGAGGAGTTGGGGAAGTTCGCGGAGCGCCAGCACCACCGCGAGGCGGTAGAGGGAGTCGGTGGAGAGCTGCTTCTCTCCTCGTTCGACCTTGGACAGGTGCCCTGGGTCGAGCCCGGAGCGTTGTGCGACAGTCCGAAGGGCCATGCCCCTAGCCGTGCGCACAGCACGGAGAGAATTCCAGTCACCGCGCCGACCCTTGTCCTCGGCCGTCGCCCGTTGCGCCTCACCCTCATCACCGGCGATGCAGAGCGTGAGCATCTACGTCCTCCTCCCGCGCGAACTCATGGCTCACGCAGGCTCTCCACGGCACTCACAGGCCAACTCGACACGCCGAAGAAGATCACCTGAAGAGACCGAACAACGTCACACGAAGGGTGCGGAGATCACAGAGCAGGTTTGCTGGCGGTTTCCTGTCGGCGAGGCGTGAACCAGCCATCCCCGACACCCGAAAATGTCAACGCCCATGCATGCAACACCTGTTGTCGTCAAGGGGTTGACGGAAAATTCCTGCGGACACTTTGTCCGCTCGCCGCACTCGCGTAGTGGAATCGTCTCTGCACGCTCCGTTGCACGAATCCCCGACGGACTCCACCACCCATGCGCAACCCAGGTGTGTCTCCGGCCGAGCCACCGTTCTGCCCCGCCTACCCCGCACTGGAGGAGTGTTCCCATGGCAGCCCGTACGCGCAGTTCAGAGGGCATGGCCCCTGTGCCGACCGGCAAAGCAGTACCCCTTCAGAGTCAGAGAGGTGCAGAAGGAACCGTCGGGCCGACCACAGCCACGATCTCGCCGAAGATCGCCGTCGCGCTGCATGACGGCTACTACGGGTGCACATCGGGCACGGGCTTCAGCAACAGGGCCTTCCTTGAGGTACTCACGCGGACACTGCCTCGCGGACGCCTCCTGGTCATGCCTGTTCACATTTCACGCTCCGATCCCAGTTACGACCCGGCATGGGCGGCCGAGACGGAGGGCATGCTGCGGCAAGCCGGGGCCGAGGTCGTTCCGGTTCCGGGTGGTCGAGCGGCGACCGTCGCCCTCGCGGGCTGCGAAGCATTATGCGAGCGAGTCACGGAAACTGCCCGGAAGCGCCTTGCCGATGCGCCCATGGCACAACTGATCGGTCTGGACATCCCCTTCCTCGGGCTCGGGCCACATCGACGTTCCGACGATCCGTTCAGCCTCCTTCTCCTGCCTCGGTCAACGAGCGAGCTCGCCTCACCGAAGGACCGACGACGCATCCGCTGGGAGCACAACGGCCTGACAGCGGCGGTGCGCGGCGGTGCACGCATCGCCGCCATCTCGCACCACATGCGCGGCCATCTCGAGCAGGTCTACGGCATTCCGCGACACGCGGTGGTCGATCTCCCCAACGGCCTGCTCCCGGGCGACCGCACGGACGTGGCCCCGGCTCCGCTGCCTCCACAAGCCGAAGCGGGGTTCCTGCTGGCCATGGGCCGGGCGGTGGAGAGCAAGGGCTTCGAGGACCTGCTGGAAGCCCTCTACATCCTCAGCACGCAGGGCGAACAGGTGCCGCACCTCCTGCTCGCACCCACAACGCACACAGAGACACTGACCGGCTACCAGCGGCAGCTCCAAGCGATGGTCCACGACTACGCGATCGACGCGACGTTTCTGCCGCGCTTTTCCCCGATATACCGCTCGTGGCTCAGGAGCCCGGCCCTCCGCGGGGTGGTGGTGCCCTCCCGAGCCGAACCGTTCGGGAGGATCCCCCTCGAAGCCTTCGCCTCGGAGGCCGCGCCGGTGGTCGCGACGCGGGCGGGCGGGCTCACAGAGACGGTCGTCGACGGGGTGACCGGGTTCACGGCCGAAGCCCGTGACCCCATGGACCTCGCCCACGCGATCGGGCGGGCGCTTCACATCGGCGCCCGCGAGCGTGACCAGATGCGTGCACGTGGAAGGACGCTGCTCCTGGCGCGCCACGACTACGAGGCCACGATCCGCTCCTACCTGCGCCGGCACACCCCGTGGGCGATGGCGCTCAGCGCCCCCTTGAGGGGTGGAGCGTGACAACCACTGCGCTGGTCTCCCTCAACTCTCCCTATCCTTTCTGGCAGTTATCCGACCGGCACGCCGGACGATTACGGTCCGCATTCCCGGGCGTCCGCTTTCTGCTCGCCCAGGAGCATGACGTCCCCGTCGAGATCAGTACCGCTGACGTCTATTTCGGCTGGACCTTCGACGCGGAGTGGCTCAAGGCCTCCCCACGGCTCCGCTGGGCGGCCACCCCATCCGCAGGCATCGATCACTGGCCGGTCACCGCGCTCGATGTCGCCGGCATCACGCTCACCCGCGGGTACGGCTACCACGGGAGGCCGATGGCCGAGCACGCGATCGGCCTGCTTCTCGGCTTCTCGCGGGGCCTGTTCACGAGTACACGGCTTCAGACCCGGTCCGTCTGGTGGAAGGACGACCTCGCCGACAGCTTCTTCGACCTGTATGGCGAGACGCTTACGATCGTCGGCTGCGGCTCTGTCGGCATCCGCCTCGCCGAGGTGGCACATGCCTTCGGAATGCACGTCATAGGCGTACGGCGCAACCCCCCTCACTCCGAACCAGGCGGGATCGAATGGGTGCCGGCACACCGTGTTCGTGAAGCCCTCCCGCGTTCGCGTGCCGTCGTCAACCTGCTTCCCGCGAACGACGAGACGCACGGGTTCTTCGACGAGAGCACCTTCAAGGTGTGCCGTCCGGGGACGGTCTTCATCAACCTCGGGCGGGCCAGCACCGTCGACCACCACGCGCTCCTCGGCGCCCTCGACCAGGGCCCGCTGGCCGGCGCCGCCCTCGACGTACAGCCGCGCAAGCCGCCCGCGCTCGACGATCCGCTCCGCCACCACCCGCGGATCGTGCTCACGCCGAAGAGCGCTGTCTTCAGCCACGCCTACATGGACCAGGCGGTCGCCTTCTTTGCCGACAACCTCCGGCTTTTCCTCGCCAGTCAGCCCCTCAACGGTGCTGTCACTCCCAACCCACGGAGGGCCTCATGACCCACACTGAACAGCAGCTCCCCAGGACCGACCTGTTGCGGCAGTTCGCCGAGTCGGGTCGGAACCATCCCTACCTGGCCTTCACGCTGAACTCCATCTGCAACCTCGACTGCGTCTTCTGCAAGCCACGGTGCATGCCCGACTACGGGCACAAGGACAAGACGCTCACGGTCTCCGACTACGCGGGCATCGCGAACGAGGCCGGGCTCTGGGGCATCCGCAAGGCGCACTGCTCGGGTGGGGAGCCGACGCTGCGTGCCGACATCCTCGACATCATCGGAGCGCTCTCCGCCGGTCTCGGCGACGAGGCGACCATCGGCATGACCAGCCACGGCAACCTGCGCCGCGGCCTGACCGTGGACGCGCTGCACGATGCCGGGCTCACGTACCTGAACGTCAGCCTGCACAGCCTTGATCCGGAACGGTCCACCGAGATCATGGGTGGCGGCGATCCGCGTGTATCTCGTGCCACGATCGACCGGGCACTCGAACTCGACCTCAAGGTCAAGATCAATTGCGTGCTCCAGCGGTCGTACCTGGACGACGCCTTCGGTGTCGCCGAGCTCGCCAGGCAACTGCCCGTCGCCGTACGGCTGATCGAGTTGCAGCGCATCGGTCCGGCGGAGGCCCTGTTCCCCACCGAGTTCGTGCCCGAGGCGGAGGTCCGCGAACGCCTGCACGCCTGGTTCGAGGAGGCCGGCGAGATCTCCCGTACCGAGCTGGGAGTGCGAAGCCCGGGGCGGTACCTGCAGCCGCCCGGCTGGGCGGGCTCCGTCGGATTCATCTCCAACTCCTCCTGCGCCACCTGCTCCGACGCCAACCGCATCAAGATCACGCCGACCGGTATCGCCCGGCCCTGCATCCTCCACAACCGCGACATCCCCCTGAAGCCGCACCTCGCGAACGGCAGCATGCCCGACGCCTACGCCCACCTCTTCCGCGCCATGCTCGAGCGTGACAGCAACGAGGCCTGGCAGGGCTTCCACTACGTCGACTACGACCTGCGCTGGGACCGCATGGAGCGACCGCAGGGCGTGCCCGTGCTTCCCCTGCTGCCCGTGGCCAGCGGTACGGGTGGGAGCTGCTCGCTTCGTCGGCCCGGAGGTGAGTCCGAGTGACCACGGTCCGCCCCACCTCGTCGTACGCGCAGCTCGGCGTCGTCTACGCCGAGCAGTTGGCCGCCCAGGGCGTCACTGCGAGCATGCTCACGCACAAGTGGCAGGTCGGCGACCTCATCGCGCCGCACTCGGACATCGACATCCGCGTCATCCTCGACCAGACCCCCGACTCGTGGTGGGAGTGGAACGAGCGGCTGGCCGCCGCCCACCACCGGGCGGTGGCCATGGACCCGGCCCACAGCCGACTGCTCGAACATCCGCCCGGGTTCGCGTTCACCGCCGACGAGCTCGACCGGAACCAGGTGTCACCAGCCGAGATCTCCACCTGGAGCCTGGTCACGGGCAACGCGGCCACTCTCCGGCGGTGGCAATCCAGTGCGCAGATGCTGCCATGGAGCCGCGCGGACGAGAGGTTCTACCGCGGGATCCTCGACGCACGGATCGGAGGCCGCTACCAACTCGACAAGGACAGCACCGACAACGTCCACCACGACCTCGACGGCTACCGAAGGCACTGCGTGGCCTGGCACTACGTGGCGCCGTGCTGGTTCGCGTCTGCGGCCCTCGCCACGCGCACCCGCTGCCCCGGGAAGACGGCGGCCCTCACCCAGTGGCACCCCGGCGAACTCGAATCCCATGCCGAGAGGTTCCTTCGCCTCTCCGCCACCACCTCGGATCCGGGCCTCTCTCCCACGCAGCTACTGCGCACGGCCCACATCACCGTGGAGGCCGTACTGCGCCGCACACCGCCCCCCAGGCCGCTGCCGGAGGCGGTGGATGCGAAGTCAGCGGCCTGGACCACGGCCGCCGGCATGCTCCGCGTACGCGTCGCCCGCTGGATCTACTACCTGAATCCCCCGCCGGAGACCGTGACCGGCTACCTGATCGCTCGTGAGCAGAAGGAACTCCGTTCCGCCCGGAACACCCTGACCCGCCTCGCCGACCTCACCTCCGGTGACAACGCGCTGCTCGTGAAGGCTATGACGGAGCTGCTGCCACCAGGCCCGACCACGGCGAGCACCCTTCACGACCTCCTCGCCCTGTGGGGGCGTCACCGCTCCATCGTCGACGACTTTCTCTCCGCCAACTCCGCATGACCAAAGGGGCTCTCCATGACGTCCTCCGTGCTGACCGGCGCCCAAAGGACCCTCAAGACCGCGAAGATCAAGATCACGACCAAGTGCAACCGCCACTGCGACTTCTGCATCTTCGCCGAAGGCGGTCAAGGCGAGAACATGCCGCTGGACACGTTCAAGCAGGTCCTCGACCGCCTTGGACAGATCCCGTTCCGGCAGCTGCACATCAACGGCGGAGAACCCACCGTCCATCGCGACTTCAGCGAGCTGAGCGGCCTGGCTCGTGACCGTTTCCCGGGCCAGGTCATGGTGCTCGGCTCCAACGCGATCACCCTGGCCCGCAACGAGCGCCTCCTCCAGGCGACCCTCGCGCACTACGACCAGGTCCTGATCGGCTGCGACGAGGAGCACGACAACTACGACGAGGTCAGCGCCGTCATCCCGGTACTCCGGGAGGCCGGAAAGACTGTCGTGATCAACAGCGTGCTGGAGGCCATAGCCCCGGACCGCCTGCGGCAGCTGGCGTCGATGTGTGATGAGTACGGAGCCATCCACGTCACCAACCATGTCCACCACATCGATGTCGGCCAGCCTGCCAACGATCTCGGTGGGCTCTGCGACCGCAACGTCGACCAGCACCTCATGATCGAGGTCGACGGCGACTGCTACCGGTGCTTCAACGCCATGGCCAAGAACGACAGCGAATTCACGGTGTGGGACGACGACTTCGCCGCCAAGGTCTTCGCGCCGCGCGGCAAGCACTACGACTTCTGCCTGAAGTGCCACGAGTACAGGGACTCGGGTCTTCAGGTCGTCCCCGCCCTCGCCCGCCGCACGGCTTCCGTCTGACCACCCTCTTCCCGGAGGTACCCATGCCCGCAGTGCTCGGTCTGAACTTCCACCACGACACCTCTGCCTGCCTCGTCGTCGACGGCCGCATCTACGCAGCCGAGGAGGAACGATGGAGCGGCGTCAAACACAACCGCACAACACGCAAGGGCATCCTCACCGCTCCCACCCATGCCCTCGACTGGTGCCTGCGGTCCGCCGGCATCACCGCCGACGACATCGACCACGTGTGGACCCCGTCCATGCGGCCCAGCCCACGGCACGGATCGTGGGCGTCCACGGAACAGGCCGAGCTCGCCGCCCTGCTCCCCCGGGCGCTCGGGCAACGGTTGAAGCTCATCTCCCACCACACCGCGCACGTCCTGGCCGGCTATCTGCTCTCCGGCGAGGAACACGCCGCCGGACTGGTCATCGACGCGGGCGGGTCCCCCCTCGGCACGGACATCGCGTCGGGACGCGAACGGATTACCGGCTACGACCTGAGGCCTGACAGCATCGACCGGATCCACCAGGTCGCACCAGCCATCGCCCCCGGCCCATCCGGGCCCGTGCGCACCCACCCGTCGCTCGGCCACTTCTACCGCAACCTGGCGCTGCGAGTGATTCCGCCGGGCAACGAAGTCGAAGGCAGCATGATGGCCCTGGCCGCGTTCGGGGACCCGGACCACTACTACAAGGAACTCAGCGACCTCGTCCATCTCGGCGAGCACGGGCACGTACACGTCGCGGTGCCATGGGGCTCGTACGACGCCGACACTCCGCTCGGGATCGAAGGCGCCATCTGGACCGCGCAGTCTGCCGACTCGAAGCCGCTGGACGCCCGCGCCGACCTGGCCGCGGCAGCACAGCGCGTCTTCGCCGAGGCGGTCATCCACGTGGCCCGTCACCTGCGCCGTCTCACAGCCGCCCGCACACTGGTCTTCTCCGGCGGCTGCGCCCTGAACTCCCATCTCAACGGCACCCTCGCCGAGGAGTCCGGCTTCGAGAACCTGTTCGTCGCCCCAGCGCCGCACGACGCCGGCACCGCGGTCGGCGCCGCCCTTTACGCCTGGAACTACGTTCTCGGACAACCCCTCCTGCCGACACCCGAGGACGCTGACTGGGGCCCGCTCCCCGGCCCCCTCCCCGACGGAGCGCTCGCGGACGGCTACCGCAGCGTCTCCGGCCTCGGTGAACGGCTGATCCCAACCGTCGCCGCGCTCCTCGCGGGCCACCACGTCGTCGGCTGGGTACGCGGCGGCATGGAGTTCGGGCCCAGGGCCCTCGGTCACCGCTCGATCCTCGCCCACCCCGGCAAGGCGGAGACCAAGACCCGCCTGAACACCCTCAAACAGCGAGCCGAATACCGCCCGTTGGCGCCCCTGGCACTGGCCGAGGAAGCCGACGCGTGGTTCCTCGGGGACGGCGACCCGTTCATGAACCGCGTCGTACGCGCCCGGCACTGCAAGTCCGACCGGATGCCCGCAGTTGTCCATCACGACGGAACCGCCCGTCTCCAGACCGTGAGCCGAGGGCACTCCGGCGTCCGCCCGCTCCTGGAGGAGTTCCACCGGCTCACAGGCGTGCCCGTCCTTTTGAACACCTCCCTGAACTTCAAGGGAACGCCCATTCTCCGCACCGCCGAACAGGCCGTCGCCGCCGCGGTCGAGCTCGGTCTCGACGCCTTGGTCGTCGAGGACACGCTGGTCCTCGCCCCACACGTGCGCATCGACACAGCCGTGTCGGCCTCCTACGGAACGGACCGCGCATGACCAGCACCCCCGCCGTGAAGGACCAACTCGGCTTCCAGGACTGGCCGGAGCCGGAACGAGAGCGCGGGCGACTCGCCGCAACCCTCGCCACGACGATCTACGCCGGTCACGTCCGTGACCAGGGCACTCCCTACATCAACCACCCGGTGCGCGTCGTGACCATCCTGAAGAACGAGCTCGGCGTCACCGATCCCGAACTGCTCATCCTCGGCCTGCTGCACGACGCGCTGGAGATCTCGCCGTCGGCGGAGCCCCTCATAGCGTCCCGCCTGGGCTCAGCCCTCACACAACGGCTGCGCTCCATGACCCCCGACCACAGGCTGGAGCAGCGCCCCAAGCAGCCGCAGGACTCGGACGTCTGGCACAGCAAGATCAGGAGTCTCGGCCCGGAGGAACTCCTCATCCGTCTCGCCGACCGAATCGACAACCTGCGCGACCTGCGGCACTCGCCGGACCCGGACCGCCGGACGCACTTCCTCAACAGCCTGACCAGCACCTACCTGCCGCTCGCCGAGGAGTCCCGCGTCGCGAGCGCACCACTGCGAGCCGCGTACGAGGTGCTCCACACCGAGTACCAGCAGCAGACGGAGGCAGACAGGTGACCCCGGTCGTCCACTCCATGTCGCCGCGGGGCCGCACCGGAGGCCGCGTCTACCTCCGCATGATCCACGACGTCACAGCCGATTCGATCGAATGGCGCACGGTGCCGGACTACAAACGCGCCTACACCGTCCGCCGAGGACGAAAGGTGCGACACCTCGCCCGCCTCGCACCTCACATCCGCGCACTCAGAAACGAGCCGGGCACGTTCCTCTGGGACGACCTCAGCATCCTGTTCTTCACCCCGGAGATGCGGGCCCGGACCGTCTTCGTCTTCCACCACTACGAACCGCTCCAGTTCGACTCCTGGCCTCTCGAACCGCTCCTGTGGCGCAGGCTCTTCGCGGTTCTTCCCCAGTGCCGCGCGGTCGTGTGCGTCGCCCCGTCCTGGGCGGCGTTCCTCCAGGAACGCGGGGTGAACAACGTCCAGGCGATCTACAACGCCTTCGACCTCGCCGAGATCGACAGAGTCCGCGGCATGGACCCGGCCGAATGCAAGGCCCGCCTCGGTCTTCCCCAGGACGAGATCACCGTGTACGCGGGCAAAGCCGTGCACTGGAAAGGCGTCGAGACGGTCGCTAAGGCCATCAAGGGCGAACCCGGGCTCCGTCTCGTGACCACCGGAAGCAACACCATCGGCTCCCCGGGCCACCACTTCGACCTGCCCCGCCCCCGGTACCTCGAACTCCTGCGGGCCTGCGACGTCGGTGTCTTCACTCCGCGCATGCGGGAAGGGTGGAGCCGGTGTGCCGCAGAGGCCCTGCTTCTCGGCATGCCCTGCCTCATCCAGCCGATCGCCGGACTCGGTGACCTTGCGCGTCTGGCCGAGCAGCCGCCCCCGGATCCACGCCGGCTGGCCCGGCAGATACGGGAGCGGGCGGACGCGGCGCCCGACGAGTCGAAGGCCGTGTACGAGACGCTGGCCCGCTTCGACACGACGTACTTCCGCGACGCCTGGTCCCGCCTCCTCGCACAGGCGGCGGGACCGTGATCAGGAAGTGATCAGCTGGCGAGCTTAGCCAGCGCCGCGTCGATCCGGGCGAGTGTCCGGTCCTTGCCGAGGACCTCGAGGGACTCGAAGAGGGGCAGACCCACCGTGCGGCCCGTGACCGCGACGCGCACCGGGGCCTGGGCCTTGCCCAGCTTCAGGCCGTGCTCCTCGCCGGCGGCCAGGACCGCTTCCTTGAGGGACTCGGTGCTGGTCCAGTCGGCCGTCTCCAGCTTGGTGCGGGCCGTGGTCAGGAGAGCCACCGGGTCGCCCTTCATCGCCTTGTCCCAGGACGCCTCGTCCTCCACCGGCTCCTTCAGGAACAGGAAGTCGACGTTGGCCGTGATGTCCGAGAGGACGGCCACGCGGGTCTGGGCATGGGGGGCGATCGCCTCCCATGCGGCCTGGTCGAAGTCCTCGGGCGCCCAGTTGGCGTACGGGGCGCGCAGCCACGGCTGGCAGGCCTCGACGAACCTCTCCAGCGGCAGGGCGCGGATGTACTCGCCGTTGAAGGCGGTCAGCTTCTTGATGTCGAAGAAGGCCGGCGAGGTGTTCACGTCCTCGACGCGGAACTTCTCCTCCAGTTCCTCGTACGGGCGGAGCTCGACATCGTCCCCGGGGCCCCAGCCGAGCAGCATCAGGTAGTTGGTCATCGCCTCCGGCAGGTAGCCCTCGGCGAGGTAGTCCTCAAGAGCGACCTTGTCCCGGCGCTTGGACAGCTTCTGCCGCTTCTCGTTCACGATCACCGGCAGGTGCGCCCACGCCGGGGGCTTCGCGCCGAGGGCCTCCCACAGCAGTTGCTGCTTCGGCGTGTTCGACAGGTGCTCGTCACCGCGGATGACCAGGGTGATGCCCTCGTCAAGGTCGTCGACCACGTTGGCGATCAGGAAGACCGGTGAGCCGTCACCGCGGGCGATGACGAAGTCCTCGATCGCCGAGTTCGGGAAGGACGGCTCACCCCGGACGAGGTCCACGACGACCGTCTCGCCCTCGGTGGGCGTACGGAACCGCAGCGCCCGGCCCTCCACGTACTCCAGACCCCGGTCCCGGCAGAACCCGTCGTAGCCGAGGTGCTGCGAACCGGTCCGCTCCTGGAGCTGCTCACGGGTGCAGTCGCAGTAGTACGCGCGGCCCTGCGTATAGAGCTGCTGGGCAGCCTCGCTGTGACGGTTGGCGTTCTGCGACTGGAAGTACGGACCCTCGAAGGCGGGATCGTCCTTGGAGATCCCGATGGCCGCGAGCGCGCTGATGATGCCGTCGATCCACTCCGGCTTGTTGCGGGCCGCGTCGGTGTCCTCGATCCGCAGGACGAACTTGCCCCCCGACTGTCGCGCGACGGCCCAGTTGTAGAGAGCCGACCGGGCCCCGCCAACGTGGAACATTCCAGTCGGAGACGGGGCGAAACGCACGCGCGTGGAGGAGGTAGACATGCGGGCAAGCCTACCGATTCCCAGTAGGTGCTCGCCCGCACCCACGCTTCTTCAGTCCTTCGCCGGGCGACGGTTACGTTCGCATACGTGCCAGGCTGTGGCCTCGCTGACGCCGAATGCCGCGCCGAGCTGGGCATACGTGGCGCCACGTTCCTCACGCATCCGTACGAGATCCGCTTCCTGCGCACTGGTGAGTGCATGCCGTCCGCCTCGACCGGAAGCCGGTACAGGGGGCGGATCGGTGAGATGGCGCCAGGTTGCCCCCTGCACAGCCGCTCGAACCGTCGCGTACTTCAGATGGAACTTGTCCGCGAGCGATCGAAGGGAGGCACCACTGGCATGCGCAAGCCTCATCTCTCCCACTGTCGTCGCAGTCAGGAGTACGCCTGGGCGGCGCGCTTCCCCGGGGACCTTCTCAGACGCCTGTTCATCAACGTGCGCCCAGGTGACGCCCCGGATCGCATCATGAACGGTGTTGTAGGTGAGGCCGTCTCTCGTCGCTAGATAGTGCACCGACGCGCCACCTGCATGCTCGCGTCTCAAGCGACGCACATGGTCATCGTCCAGAACGGTAGGGCTCGGCTGGTCAGGATCAGCGGGCTGAGGCCGGCTGATTGGCGGTGGGTTGTCCACCTGGCGCCAGGTGGCGCCATAGACCGCCTTGGACAGCGCCCTGCTGGTCACCCCAAACGCACGCGCGAGACGATCTACTGAAGCCCCGTTCTCCACCTGCCGCCGCGCCTCGCGCACCAGCTCGGCGGTGAGCACCCTCCGGCCGCCGAGGTACCCCCGATCTGGGGCATCAGGATGTCCCGAGACTTGCGACGGCACTCAACACCCCCACTACTTAGCCCGGGCAGGCCAGATTCGTCCTTCGGCAGGTCGTACCTACAGCGACACGACCGAATCCAAGGACCACACCGTTCCTCACCAGCATGCACTGACCGTTCCAATGGCATCGCCGCGTTCAGCTCAGGCAGCTTGATGCCCCTCCCCGACAACCGCCGGGACCGACGACGTCCGCGATTTTACCGGCGGCGCCAGGCAGCCCAGATGATCATCTCGTCGCACGGCAGATACATGAGGGGAGGACGGGGCCTCCGTGGAGCCGTCGCCAATCCTTTCGTGCGGCGACTCCAGCCCAATCTCGAACCACGTCGTCTTGCCGTCAGGTTTCGGTTGCATGCCCCAGGCATCCGCCAAAGCGCCGACGAGCAGGAGACCTCGGCCGCTCTCGTCGTTCGGCCCGGCTGCGACGGCGCTCGGCATCGTAGGCTCAGTGTCCGTGACCTCCACACGAAGCCGTTTGGCGGTGCGCGTCACAACGACCTCGCACGGGCTGGCTGAATGTAGGACGGCGTTGGCTATGACCTCACTCGCCAGCAGCTCAACGGTCTCCAGCGCTTCATCTTGCAAGGAGGCGTCCAAGGCCCGGGCCAGTGCTACAACTTGGCGACGCGCGGGCGGGACTGCGTCTGCGGCAGCCGAAACCATGAATCCGTTCGCGGGACGTTCGGGATTGCTGCGTGCCATGACGACAACCTCACATCGGTAGCGGCCTCACTGAACGGAAGCCTTCCATCCGACAAGAACCGTGCGACGACAGTTTGTCCCTAGGTATTCCACGCAAGGTGTTTTGAGCTTGATGCGAGTTGTGGTATTCGAGGAGCAGCGAGCCGTCTCCGACTTCTCGCGACCAGTCAGGATCAGCAGACCGTTCCCCGCTGAGGCCTGCGCCTCCAGCGCCCTTTGGCACCACGAGGTACGAAGCGGAGTAGGGGTCCCTGTGATGGCACCAAGGCGTCTACGACCCGGCGTCGGTGTCTCCTGCCAATCAGCCAGTAACGCCGACGGTCATCTTCCAGTCTTACCTACAGTCAGGCCATCGAGCAGGGCATCGGCGACCGCCTCTTCGTAGAGGGCCTGGTCGGCCCGTTTCATGGCCGCTGCGAGTTCCGGGTCCCATGGCGTGGGCTGCGGCTTACCCCGGAGCCGGATGTGGTCGTCGTCCTGAGCGATTCCGGTGTTGTAGTCGGCCGCGGTCATCATCCAGGGGCGGGCACTATAGAGGTTGATCAGCTGGCTGGTCATGTCGATACCGGGCCAGTCGAAGTCACCGTGGTAGTGCAGGGTCCCACCCCCGTGCGTGATGGTGCGAGCAAGCCGATGGAAGGCGGTGGAGGGGCGGCCTTCGGCGCAGATCAGCGGCGGGCTTTCTGGGCCGAGTTCTTGTGCGGCGCGGCGCAGGACAGCCGGGTTCTCGCAGACGTAGACGGTCGGGAGGCTGACCGTGATGGGCAGGGTGACCAGTTGGTGGAGGGTGATGTGGAAGGGAGTGCCGTAGCTGGCCGCACCGGTGAGCCACTCGCCCAGCCCCTGTCCGTGAGCGGGGAGGTTGAGGACGAGGACGCGGCTGGCAAGGTCGTCGACGATGACGTCGAAAGCGTCCCACAGCTCACGGCGCTCTTCGGCAGTGGACGGCACGGAGGCGCTGTGGGCGTGAGCCAGGGCGCGTAGGACAAGGTTGGGCAGCGGACCGCGTCCGGGATTGAGGGATTTGGTGTCACCGGTGGCGATTTCGGCGAGGGCGGGCAGCATGAGCGGTGGGGTACCAGCAGCCCGGGCGTCGAGGTGTTCCAGGACCCGCACGGCGTGGGCGAGCGCTGATGTGTCGCCTTTGTTGATCAAAGTGGTCAGCGTGCCGTCGGTGGCGAGGTTGCTCAACCAGACCCGGTACCAGGGACGTGTGGAGTGGAGCGGGCTGGATTCCGCTTGTGCAAGGAGTTGTGTGCGGGCGTACTGGAGAGCGGCCTTCTCGGCAGGGCGATTACGCAATGGTCCGCCGGCTCGTGTGAGGACTTCTGCAAGCGGGGACCCAGTGGCAGTACGGATGGCAGCGTCGAGGTCGGCGAGCCGGATGGTGATCTTCGCTGTGCCGGGTGGGCGGTAGGTGCCGGTCAGGCCGATGATGGCCTCGCGTTCGGCGTCGGTGGGTGCGCTGACGCTGATGGTGCCGTCGAGGCGTCCTCCGGTGCGTTCCAGTGAGCGGCGTGCGGCTGCCAGCAGGCGCGTGTATTCCGGCTGCAGGTAGCGCTCGTGGGTTGTCGCAGGAGTGGTGGTCACGCTTCATCCGCTCCTTCGTCCTGCTGGTCGTCAGGGATGTCGTGGTCATCCGGGCCGGCGAGCAGGCCGTCGGCGGCGCGCGCGTGCCGACTTGGGGTGAAGCCGAGGAGATCGGCGGCCAACTCGTCGGATCCGGGGTAGCCGAGATCGTCGAGGATCTGCTGTCCGTCCCAGAGCATGAGCATGGCGGAGACGGTGTGGCTGGCCTTGTCGTAGTTCATGTCGTAGTGGGCAATGCGGGGGACGGTGGGGTAGGTGATCCACAGGTCGTGACCGGTCATGAACAGGTCTAGGTCGAATTTGACGGTCAGGGCGAGCAGATCGGGGCGGTACTGCTCGTCGATGCCGGCGAAGGCTTCGTCCAGGGCGATCAGGCGGGGGCAGGTGGGGCGGGCGGAGCTGTACTGGGCGTGGGCTGCGGCGAACAGCGGGAGGTGGATGGAAGCGGATTTCTCGCCGCCGGACATCTCGCTGTGCTTGGAGCGGGTGAGTTTCTCTTCTTTCTCGCCGGGCCGCGACAGCAGCAGTTCGAAGGTGCGCCAGGAGCGGTAGTCCAGGACGTCGGCGATGATCTGCTGGTAGGTCTTGCGGCGGTCGCGTGCTTTGCCGGTGCGGATCTGGGCTCGCAGCAGGGAGCGTAGTTCGGCCAGTCCAGACGGGCCCAGGGCCGTTGCGTCCTTCTTCAGTAGCTGGTTGACGGCGCGCTGTTCGTCGGTCAGGGCGTCGGACTGCACCCAGCGGATGCCGACGGTGGTGCCGGAGGACATGGGTTTGGCGCGGGTGTCGGCGTCCATGGCCTTGACCAGGTTGCGGGCGTCGATGGTGCGGGAGTGGATCTGCTGGGCCAGTCCGGTCAGCAGGGCGTCTTCCAGGACGGTGCGTTCGCGGTCTTCCAGCAGGATGCGCTGGTCGGCGACTTGCTCGGCCAGTCGGAGGCCGAACTCGGCGACCGGGGCGGGGCCTTCGGCGTCGGAGACTCGGGCGAGGATGATGTCGCCGTCCGGTTCCCACTCCAGGTGGTAGCCCTGATCGGATTCCGCGAGCGCGTTTTCCAGGTCGGTCAGGGCGGTGGAGATCTTCGTGGTGGTGGTCTTGAGAACGTTATCGGTAGCCCGACGGCCGCGGGTGGCGGTATCGATGGCGTCCAGGAGCGTGACCGTGGTGGACGGCAGGGCGCTGCGGGCGGCGTCATCCGGGGACACCTGCGGCGGGTTGGCGGTGAGCTGGGCGATCACGTCACTAGCGGCTTGTTCGGCGGTGGGCCAGACGCTGACGGGTGTCCATGGGGTGGCCGCGGGGGCGTTCAGCAGGCGGAGCAGGTCGGGGCGGGAGTAGGGCTCGAGGCCAGCGGTGGTGCGCAGTTGTTCGTCCAGGGCCGTGGTGAGGGCTTCGCTGATGTGTTCCAGGGCGTTCTCGGCGGTGGTGAGGCGGGTTTGCTGCGCCTGGGCTTCTGCGTCGGCCTGGTCGTAGGACGTATTGGCTTCGTCCAAGGCGGTCTGGGTTTCCTCAAGCTGCCTTTGGAGGTCGCGCAAGGGAGCGTCCAGCAGCGCTTCCTCGGTACGCAGGCGTTCCGCCAAGGCCTCGTAGTCGGCCGTGCGAGTGTTCAGTGCCTCGGTCTGTTCGGCGTAGTCCTGGCTCTGCTCTTTGATGCTCTCGCGGCGGTCGGCGAGATCGTTCTCGGTGTCGTGGATGGTGGATCGCGTGGTGTGAAGGTCATTGCCGGCTCTGACGAAATCGTTGACCGCGCGTTCGACGTCAACGAGTGCGTCGCGCTGTCCGGGTAGGCGGGCAGCGGCAGCCGCACGACGCAGCTGGCGCTCTTTGTCGTGGGTATTGGCGATGGCCAGATCGAGGGCCCGGTGTGCGGCATCCCGCCGTCCTCGGGCGTCGGCGAGCTGGACGGCGGTGACCTCGACGTCACGGACGGCTGCGGCGATCGGTGCGGTGGGCGGCAGCCGACGGCGGGCAGTGTCGAAGTCCGCCACGGCCTCGGCGGCGGCCTGCTGCGCGGTGGCCAGGTCAGCGAGCTGGTCTTCCAGCGCGTTGATCGTCTGGTCCAGGGCGTGCAGGCGTTCGCGGCGTCGGGCGGCGCGGGCGGTGGCACCGATGTACTCGGGCTGGGTCTTCGGGTGGGCGCCGAGCTGGATCCCCAGTGTGAACTGTGCGCGAGTGCTCACCGCGGGAGAGCAACCGGTGTCAGGGGTGAGGTCGTCGGTAAGGCGTACCGAGGCCAAGACCGCGGCGACGGCTTCGGCCGGGACCTGAGACTGTTCCTCGTCAGGGACGAGGACGTCGGCCAGGGTCCGGCCGGTGGGACGTTGGGCAGCCGGCAGTGGGAGCAGGTAGCCGTCGGGCTCATTGTCGGCGAATGCCTGCACGGTGGCGTCGACGTGCGGGTGAACCCAGGCTGTGAGCAGCCCCGCCCCATACAGGGCGCCTTCCACCGCCGCGGCCTGCTCGTGCGGCACGTCGTCGGTGAAGCGGATCAGCCGCCACAGTGGGGCGCCGGCACGGCCGCTGCGGTCTGCCGGTCGCAGGTCGTTTGGCGGAGGAGCATCATCTTGTTCAGCGGCAACCTTCGCTCGTTCGGCGCGCACCTTGGCGAGTTGTTCGTGTGTCTCGGTATGGCGGCGCTTGAGCGATTCCTGCTGGGCAAGAGCGCTGGTACGGCGTTCGTCGGTGAGCGAATGGAAGACCTCGGTCAGTGCGGGCGCATCCGGCTCGCCGACGGCTTCCAGCGCGTCGGTGAGAGTCGGCGCGTCAGCGGGGAAGAGAACGGCGGTCGGGGCCGTGCCCGTCCAACGGTCGATCATCTTTTGCAGCTCGGCGACGGCATCGGATCGGGCGGCGGCGAGGGCGTCGGCGGCCTGGGTGCAGGCGGCGGTGTAGTCCTTGACCTCCGTGTCTGCGACGTCGAACCGGGTCTGTTCGCGACGCTGGTCCTGGGCAGCGATTTCGGCCGCGTCCAGGTATCCGCGCACCTCACCGATGTCATGACGGCGTACCGCAGCCCGGCTCCCGACCTGGGTCATAAGGTCATCGGTGAGGTTCAGCGGGTCGTCCTCGGTGACCAAGCTGGCGGACTGCCCTGCCAACAGCAGGGCCTGCATGTGCCGGTCGGCAGCGCCGTGCAGCTGACCAAGCCGCTTCTCGACCCCGTCGGCCTCAGCTGTCAGACGCGCCACGCGCTGCCGCACCTTCTCCAGGCGGCTCTCCGTGTCGGCGATGTCCTTTCCCTCGCTTCGGACGCGGTCACGGAGCTCTCGCAGGCCGACCTCTTTCTTCAGAGCGTCGTGGTTGCGCAGCCCTTCCAAGCGGGCTCCGAGCTTCTTGCGGTTCGTCGCGGCTTCGCCCCTGGCTGTATTGGCGGTCTTGAGGGCGGCCTCCGCCGCACGGCGGTCCTGCGCCGCTTTGGCGATCTTGTCGCAGTGACCGGTGGTGGCCTCGAAGCGTGCGTTGATCCGCTCGACGCGGTCCCGGGCGTGCGCGCGCAGGTAGGCGGTGTAGTCCCGCAGGAAGTCCTGGACGGCCCCGTCGGCCTTGGTCAGGGAGTCCAAGACGGCCTGGATCTCGGCAAGGTTCTCGAAGTCCCGAGCAGCTTGGGTAATCAGGTCGTCATCGACCGGGCGAAGGCCGGCTGTGAGGGTGTCGGAGAGTTTGTCCGGGTCGAGGTCCTTGGCCAGCAGCGGGCGGCGCAACTGGAGCAGCAGGTTGATCAACTGGGCATAGCGCTGACGGCCCAGGCCGAACAGGCGGTCATCGATGGCTTCCCGGTACTCGGTGGCGGTCTTGTAGAGCGCGTCGGTGCCGAGGAGCTTCTCGAGCTCTTTCTTGCGCAGTGGCCGAGAGTCGGCGCTGAGCAGGCCGAAGTCCACGCCGATCCGGCCGTCGGTGACGAAGAAGAAGCGGCCCGGGCGTTCCTTGCTCTTCTGAGCCAGTAGGCCGATGCCGACGGTCACGGCCTCCAGCAGTTCGCCGTCGGCGGTGGTGCGGGTAAACTCCATCCACACGTACCCATACGCCGATTCCTGGCCCCGGTAGAGCAGGTTGGACTTCATCGTGCGTTCCTCGCCGCTGAACGGATCCAGTCGGCGCGGGTCGATGCTGCCGTCGAGGACCAGCGGGAAGAGGACCTCCAGCGCCTTGGTCTTGCCCGACCCGTTGTGGCCGCGCAGGACGAGACGGCCGTCAGCGAAGACGAACTCCTCGTCCCGGTAGTCCCACAGGCCGATGATCCCGGCGCGTGTGGGCTTGAAGCGGACGGTCGGAACGTCGTCAGACCGGCTCGGCTCAGGGAGCATCATCATCAGGAGGGGTCCTCCGCGGCGGAGAAGTCGAATGCGAACTGCCCGTCGCTCTGCGGATGAGGCAGGACGGCGGTGATGTTGCGGTAGCGGCCCGCCGCCGGGCGAACCAATACGCCACCGGGCACCGGATGCACCAAGCGCAGATCGGCGAGGAGGACGAGGGCCTCGGCCAACAGGCCACGCGGGTCCGCCTGCCACTTGCTGGTGAACGAGGCCGGTCCGAAATCCTCATAGAGCTCGTTGATCATCTCTACCAAGCGGGCGTCTTCAACCAGGGGCAGCTCCGGGGTCCGGACCGGCTCGCTTAGCTCGTCTTCGACTTCCGCCTGTTCGGGTGAATTGGTGCCGTCGACTGCGGGGGCGTCTAGCGCAAGAGCGGCCAGCGTTCCGACGTGCGGCAGCGCCAAGTCGATACGGGCGAGCAGGTCGGCGTGTTCTTCCGCGGGATCCGGTGGCTGCATGCGCTTCAGCTCACGCGATCGTTCGGGGTCTTCTTGCAGGTCGGCGATCTTGGCCAGGAGCAGACCGGCCGTGCGGTTAACCGCGCCGCCGCGGCCAGGGAAGCGCCGGTCGGTGAAGTGACCAGTGGTGTCGACAAGCATGATGCCCTCAGCCCGGCGCTCGATCTGCAGCCCCGTCAGGCGCACCAAATCCTCCGCCAATGTGGGCTGGCGTAGTGCGGCGGCAGTTTCGGGATCGGCGTCGGCGAAGTACACCACTGGGTTTTCGATAACGGCGCGGCGCGCCCGCTGCGCCCCATGTCGGCGTCGGGCATCGCGGCCGACGCCGCTCGGCGGTGCCTCCAGCAATCCGGCGGCGCTCGTCAGGTGCTGCAGGGGCTTGCCGGGACGGAACAGGGCGTTGCATAGCTCGTGGTCGATGTCGAACAAGGCGTCCCCGCGGTCCGGGTCGCGGGCCCAGGCTTGGGTCGAACCGTCCGAGACGTGCAGGGCCCCGTACTGCACCAGCCAGTCCATGACGTCCACGATGGCGTCTTTGTGCCCCGGAGCAGTCGGGTTAAAGCCGAGATGATCGATAGCGTTGGCGTGCGGGCTGAAATCCTTCACCAGGTCAGCGAGGGCGATCTCGACCCGGGAGCCGTGCAGGCACGCCAGCACGAGACACAGGTACGCCAACCGTCGTCGGTCGAACGGCCTACGACCGCTGTTGGCCGCGAGGATCGCCTGGCTGCCGTCGAACACGTCCAGGCGCCGAATCAGCCTCGCGTGCCGGGCAGTGGTGTGGAGGGTGTAACCGAAGAGCGAGCGGAAGTCCTCGGCCAGCTCGTCCGCCCAGCGCAGCACCACCGCCAGCGCACCTGGGCGGGGGTGGCTCTCACTGATCACACTGTGCAATAGCACCAGCCGGGCGGCCTCCTGATACGAACCCAGCTGCGCCGGCTCCACCCTCGCAGCAACGCGATGCGCGGCGGCCATCAGCTCACCTCCGCCGTTCCCCGCAGGATCGGTCCTGCGGGAGAAAGCTCCAGTGTGAAGCCGGGCAGCACCAGCGTGCCGTGCACGGTGCGCAGCCGACTGCCGGTCTGGCTGGGGATGAGCCGCAACGTCATTACATCACTTGCCCCGGTGGCCGACCGCAACCGGCCCGCGACCACGGTCCGTGCTTCCAACGCCCGGGTGAGCAGCTTCAGCACCGCCCGAAGCTCGGACTCGTCCAGCACCCGTTCATGGGGACCGTGCTCCAGTAGCCGTTCGGCCGCCACCCGCTCAGCCGCCCGCACCGCCCGCTGCTTCTCCCGCAGCCGGGCGCGCGCCCCGCGCTCGGTACGGATCGGCTGCGGACCCCCGGGCGAGGGCCGTTTGCCATGCCGGAACAAGCTGACGCTCACCTCGATGCCGGGAGCATCCCACCACGTCGAGCGGGAAGAGATCTGCTCACCGTCGTCATGGGCCCCGCCCAGGTGCCGGGCTGAACGCAGGTCGAACGCCGCGGCGATCAGCGCGTTCGCCGCTTGCTCATCCGGCGCCCCCGCAACCCAGGCTGCCAAGTGCCGCAACTGCGTCGTGCGGCTCACCCCGCTTCGCCGCGACTCAGTGACCTGCCGCAGCAACGCGATCACACCCGAGATCGCCGTACGCGTCGCCCCCTGCAACTGGTCGGCTTTCGAATCCGCCACTTCGCTCGCGAGGAACCACTGGCGAAGCCCCACCCAGCGCCGACGCCAATCCTCCCGACGGGCCTCCGGCCTCATCATCGGCCGCTCGTCCGCCTCCGCGGCCCGCTCCAACAGCGTCTCGATGCCGCTGTCTTCCACCAGGCGAACCGCATCAGCCAGGCGGGGTGCGTACCGCTCGAGCTCAGCGGAGAAATCGCTCATGTGCGCCAGCAGGGCATGCTTGTGCCGCAGGAACGTCTCCGGCGAGATGTCCGTGGTTCGCGTTACATCGTTCAACGTCAGATAGAACCGTGCGGCCCTGCGGGCCATGTCATCCAGAACGCTGTCCAGCCGTGAGAGCTTGCGGTAGATCTCCTCCCGGTCGGCGCTGAGGTTCGCCGCGGCCAGGGCCTTGAGATCGGACAGGATGTCAGCGAACACCAGCCGGGACAGATTCGCGTCCTCCACCCGCGCGCCGAGCACATCCTCCACCGCCATATAGGCCCGGTAGCCGATCTCAGTGAACTGATAAACAGACTGTCGGTTTCGATACGCGGCCAGGCTTCCCGCCCGAGCGGCATCCTCCACCCGGCACAGCACCCGGGCACCCTCCCGCTCGCGGTCCCGATCCCCGGACAGGACATCCAGCATCGCCCGCAAGTTGAGATCCGCAATGGCAGGAACGTCAGCGTGGTTGGCAGCCAGCTCCCCCAGCACTGCCGCCACGTCGCTGGTGTGCACCTGCACCTGGTGAACCGTCCGCAGTTGGTTCATCGCCCGCAAGACCCACAGATACGACGCCCAATCGTCACGCTGGGTGAAGTTGAACAACCTCAGACGATCACCCACTACCAGGCCATCAAGATCGAATGACCCAAGCGTGCCGGAACCATCTAACTGCGGCAACTGCGTCCCTCCCTCAAGCCGCGCGCCCGGCGACCATCGACTTCAACTGTGACACGCCCCTACGACAGCGGGCGGACAGATACTCGCCCTCAACGGAGCAGCACAAACCGCTTCGGACGGCCTTCTGCGGCGTGACGCCACTCGGGCTCCAGGCCATCGGCCGTCGCACATCGAACTCGAGGATGTTCGACAGCGCGTATAGCCGTCGCTCGTCGGGCACCTCGGAGGTGCTGGCTGTGGCGGCCTGGTGGCGTGCCGCGAGAACGCCGAACGCTTGACGGCCAAGATTCGCCGTTGTCGCCGCTGAAGCCGACGTTTCACATGCACACCCCCGACAGTCGGTCGTCAGGACCCGAAGAACGAGGTGTCGTCATGGCCGTCGCACTGGGCCCCGCGCGGCAAGCGGAAGGTGTTCAGTACGGGTTATCCACAACCCCCGAGTTATCCACCAAGATCAACGCGGCGTGTCAGAAGGATGTTTTGCTACGCGCATGACAGGAAGCTCGCAACATCTCCGAGAAAACGATCCACTGTCCGCCGTCCCTTCGCACTCCACTGAATGCATGACGCCGGTGAGGAGTATGACCAGCACGCCGCCGCAGTTCCAACTCCGCTGCGGCGGACTGCACTTGGTCATACGACGGATACCCACGTGGCTCGTCACAACTGTCACCACAGCCACGGGAGCCGGGGCAGCCTGGTGGACAAGCCGTTGAGCGTACGAGCCAGAAGCAGTCAAGCGTGACCACCAAGCCAGCTCATCGCAAGATCACGCCAAACGAAATCGCTTTTCAGGATCCCTGCCGCGTCGCCGGCGTGAACCCAGGATCGGTCAACAGCGAGATCTCGTAGCCGCCTTCGCCCGAGATGAGCGAGTCGCTGTCCCAGTGCAACTCAACCTCGTCCAAGCCCTTGTTCCGAACGAGCCAGTCGTAGTTCTTCAGCGCGGTGATCGTCTCTTCGGTCATGGGCCCGAGGCTACTGGGCACGGCAAGACGCTGCTGGCGTTCACCCGGAACTGGGAGCCTGCAACCGCCGCCTTCGACCCACACCAAGATCGACGGAACTATGATCTGGCCCAGGTCAGAGGCGTCCCCCGCGCCTCTGCGCCAGGGACTTTTCAGGGACTTTCGGCCCTGTCTGAGGGACTTCCGAGGGACTTTCCGCCGCGTAACGCGGCAAGCCCCTGAAAGACCGGAAAGGGCCTCCGACGCAGGTCAGAGGCCCTTTCCCAGGCAAAGCCGCAGATGGCGGCAGACGAGTCGGGCTGTACGCCGGGTTCTGTTCTCCAGGGTCCTCGCGGGCCCTGGAGCGACGGCCATCCATCTAGGACCGGCGTTGCCGCCGGTCTCGTGCGGTCTACCCGCGGACTCGGGCGGGCAGCCCTCGAGCGTCCGCGCAGAGCGCTTTTCACAGCGCTCCTTTTGACCTTGCTCCGGGTGGGGTTTACCTAGCTGCCCAGGTCGCCCTGGGCACTGGTGGTCTCTTACACCGCCGTTTCACCCTTACCCGACGCCTGGGCGTCGGGCGGTTTGCTTTCTGTGGCACTGTCCCGCGGGTCACCCCGGGTGGCCGTTAGCCACCACCCTGCCCTGTGGAGCCCGGACGTTCCTCGGGGAGCTCCCCGTTAGGGGCTCCACGCGGCCGTCCGCCCGGCTCGTCTGCCGTGTGGACCATGGTACCGGGCGCGGCAGCCGCTCCGGTCCGTGGCCACGGCCGGGTCCGCCGTCGCCGGCACCGAGCCGGCCAGGACGAGAGCGAAGGGGAGCAGGGTGCCTGCCGCCACAGGGCGGGAAAGCCCTCCGGCAGGCCCTCTTCCTGCGTGAGCGGCTCATGGGCCATGGCGGTCAAGGCACTCCCCTCCTCCGGTCGCCCGCCGGAATGGGACATCGGCTGATCACCTGGCCGTGAGATCGGGAACCGTTCCCTCGAACGGGCACACGCTCACGACGGTCGCCGGGCGCCGGGCCGCTCGCTCGACCCTGCCGCGGCCTCGGTGCGGTGCAGTGCCTCAAGGCCGCGTTTCCAGGCCGCCTCCAGGTCCGCGTCCTCGGGAAACCGTCCGTGGATCTCCAGGATCACCATGCCGTGTGCGAAGGCCCAGGTGGACCGGCGTCAAGGGCGCCGTCCGGGGTGGACGCCCCCTCCCCGTAACCTGGCGCGAGCACCACCACCGGCCCCGAGGAGAAACCCGTGCTCGTCCTGCTGCCGCCCTCCGAAGGCAAGGCCCCCTCCGGGCGCGGTACCCCGCTGAAGCCGGAGTCGTTGTCCCTGCGGGGGCTCACCGCCGCGCGGGAGGCCGTGCTGGCCGAGCTGGTCGAGCTGTGCTCGGGGGACGAGGCCAAGGCGCGCGAGGCGCTCGGGCTGAGCGAGGGGCTGAGCGGCGAGGTCGCGAAGAACGCCGGGTTGCGGAGCGCGGGGGCGCGGCCCGCCGGGGAGATCTACACCGGCGTGCTGTACGACGCCCTGGATCTGGCCTCCCTGGACGCCGCCGCCAAGCGGCGCGCGGCCAGGTCGCTGCTCGTGTTCTCCGGGTTGTGGGGCGCCGTCCGCGTCACGGACCGGATCCCCTCCTACCGGTGCTCGATGGGCGTGAAGCTGCCCGGGCTCGGGGCGCTCGGCGCGTACTGGCGCACGCCGATGGCCTCCGTCCTGCCCGAGGCGGCCGGCGACGACCTGGTGCTCGACCTGCGGTCCTCCGCGTACGCGGCGGCCTGGAAGCCGAAGGGAGAGGTCGCGGGGCGCACGGCGACCGTGCGGGTACTGCACTCCCAGGTCGTGGACGGGGTGGAGAAGCGGTCGGTCGTGAGCCACTTCAACAAGGCGACCAAGGGGCGGATCGTGCGTGCCCTGCTGGTGGCGGGGGCCGCGCCGAAGGACCCCGCGGAGCTGGCGGAGGCGCTGCGGGATCTGGGGTACACGGTGGAGGCCGAGGCGCCGGGGCGGACGGGGAGAGCGTGGTCGTTGGATGTGGTGGTGACGGACATCCACTGATGACCCACTGATCCGCCCGACCGGACGTCGACCGTGGTGTGGCAACGTGTGCAGTGACCTTTGCGCGTGCTGCCACGCGCGGGCAGGGTGCCCCCCATGGCCCCGCCGCCGCCCTTCCCGCCCGCGGCCTCCGCCCACCCGGTGCTCGATCTCGCGCCCGTCGTCCCCGTGGTCGTCGTCGAGGACGCCGCCGACGCCGTGCCTCCGGCGCGGGCGCTGGTGGCCGGTGGGCTGCCCGCGATCGAGGCCCGACGTGGGTTGCGCCGGCGGTACGTGGATGGTTCCCGAGGCCGCGGTCGCCGGGCGGGACCGGGCACGGATCGAGGGTCTCGCCCGGGAGGCGGCGGGGCTGCGGCGCCCGGTCAGCGCAGGTGCGAGGTGTCGTTGAGGAGGCGGAGGCTCGCGTTGCCGTCGGCGTAGTAGGCCACCGCGGACAGGGACGCGGCGGACAGCTCCATGCGGAACAGGGACTCGGTGGGTGCGCCGAGGGCGAGCCGGACGAGGGTCTTGATGGGCGTCACGTGGGAGACGACCAGGACGGTACGGCCCGCATGAGAGGCGAGCAGCCTGTCCCGCGCGACGGCGACCCGGCGGGCGACGGCCGCGAAGCTCTCGCCGCCGCCGGTGGGTGCGGCCTCCGGGTCGGTCAGCCAGGCGTTCATGTCGTCCGGGTGGCGCTCGCGGACCTCGCCGAAGGTGAGGCCCTCCCAGGCGCCGAAGTCGGTCTCGCGCAGACCGTCCTCGATACCGGCCTCCAGCCCGAGGCGGGCTGCGACGGCACCGGCCGTCTCGCGACAGCGGGCGAGGGGCGAGGAGACGACGGCCTGCACGGTGCCCCGCGCGGCCAGCACCCCGGCGACCAGCTCGGCCTGCCGCCGGCCGGCCTCGGAGAGACCCGGGTCGCTGCCTCCGCTGCCGGAGAACCGCTTCTGCGGGGTCAACGGGGTCTCGCCGTGGCGCAGCAGGACGAAGGTGGTGGGAGCGCCGAGGTCGGGCGGCGCGGAGGCAACGTTGCGAGCGGCCCGCACATCGGCCGCGTCCCGCTCCGCCGTCGACCGGGCCGGTTCCCACCGCTCCCCCCGGCCTCCCGCGTCCATCGCCTCGTTGGCGAGCCGGTCCGCGTGCTTGTTCTGCTCGCGCGGGATCCACTCGTAGGTGACCTGCCCGGGCGGGAAGACCGCGGCCGCCTCCGTCGCCAGGGGTCTCATCGCCGGGTGCTTGATCTTCCAGCGGCCCGACATCTGCTCCACGACCAGCTTGGAGTCCATCCGCACCCGCACCCGTGCGTGCGGGTCCAGCGCGTGGGCCGCGCGCAGCCCGGCGAGCAGGCCCCGGTACTCGGCGACGTTGTTCGTGGCGGTGCCGATGAACTCGGCCCGTTCCACGAGCGTCTCGCCGCTTACCGCGTCGAGCACCACGGAGCCGTAGCCCGCGGGCCCCGGGTTGCCCCGGGAACCGCCGTCCGCCTCGACGATGAACTCATGCACGCCGTACGCCACTTGCCGCCCTTGCCGACTCTCGTCGCCTCTTGGTACGCCTCTTGCCCGCGGGGCTTCCCGTCCTTCCTACAGGCCCGACTCGGCCGTGCGCACCAGGATCCGGCGGCAGTTCTCGCAGCGCACCACCGTGTCGGGCGCGGCCGAGCGGATCTCGCTCAGTTCGGTGATCGCCAGCTCCTGCCGGCAGCCCTGGCAGGTTCGCTGGTACAGCTTGGCCGCGCCGATGCCGCCCTGCTGCTCGCGCAGCTTGTCGTAGAGCTTCAGCAGGTCCGCCGGCACCGAGGCGGCGACGACCTCGCGCTCCTTGGAAACCGACGCGGCCTCGCCGTCGATCTCCTCGAAGGCCGCGTCCCGGCGCGCCGTGGCGTCGTCGATCCTGGACTGGACGGAGGCGACACGCTCGGTCAGCTCCGCGACCCGCTCCTGTGTGGCCTCCCGGCGCTCCATGACCTCCAGGACGATGTCCTCCAGGTCGCCCTGCCGCTTGGCGAGCGAGGCGATCTCGTGCTGGAGGTTCTCCAGGTCCTTCGGCGAGGTGACCGCGCCGGAGTCGAGGCGCTGCTGGTCGCGGGCGGCACGCTGGCGCACCTGGTCCACGTCCTGCTCCGCCTTGGTCTGCTCGCGGGCGCAGTCGCTCTCCTCGGTCTGCGCGGCCACCAGCAGGTCGCGCAGCTGGGTGTGGTCCTTGGACAGGGACTCGATCTCGGCGTGTTCCGGCAGGGACCTCCGCCGGTGTGCGAGCTGCTGCAGGCGGACGTCGAGGGCCTGGACGTCGAGGAGTCGGATCTGGTCGGCGGGCGCGGCGTTCAGTTGGGGGCTCCCATTAGCTGCTAGTGGTGGCGGAGGACGCCGCGTGGGCGGTCCAGGGGTCGGTGACCGTCTTGGAGACGTGGACGCGCAGGTCCCATCCGTGCCGGTCGGAGATCTCGTCGAGCTGGGCGGCGGCCAGCTCGCACCAGGGCCACTCGGTGGCCCAGTGCGCCGCGTCGAGCAGCGCGAGAGGACTGTGGGCGCGGTCCGCGACGAACTCCGAGGCCGGATGGTGGCGCAGGTCCGCGGTGAGGAAGGCGTCGACACCGGCCGCGCGGACCGCGTCGAAGAGGCTGTCGCCGGAGCCGCCGCTGACGGCGACCGTCCGGACGAGGGCCTCGGGGTCGCCGGCGACGCGGATGCCCTGCGCGGTGGCGGGCAGCCGCTCGGCGGCGCGGGCGGCGAGCTCACGGACGGTCAGCGGGTGGTCCAGCTCGCAGACGCGGCCGAGGCCCCGGCGGCCCTCCGGGTCGGTGGGGTCCGGCACCAGGGGGCGCACGACCCTGAGGTCCAGCGCGCCGGCCAGCGCGTCGCTGACGCCCGGGTCGGCGGTGTCGGCGTTGGTGTGGGCGACGTGCAGCGCGATGTCGTTCTTGATCAGGGTGTGCACGACCCGGCCCTTGAAGCTGGAGGCCGCCACCGTCGTCGTACCGCGCAGATAGAGCGGGTGGTGGGTGACCAGCAGGTCGGCGCCCAGCTTCACCGCCTCGTCGACGATCTCCTGGACCGGGTCGACGGCGAGGAGGACCCGGGAGATCTCCTGGTCGGGTTCGCCGGCGACCGTGCCGACCGCGTCCCAGGACTCGGCCCGCTCGGCGGGCCACAGGGTCTCCAGCGCGGCGATGACTTCAGACAGACGGGGCACGGGGAAAAGGCTACCTGCCCCGGGGCGGTGACCCACCGGTCCCGGGTCGTTCGACCGGTCGGCGGGAGGTACGGATACGGGCCCGCTCGTCGTCAGGCGGTGCCGAGGTGGTGAGTTGACCGTCCGCGCGCCCCCCGCGCAGCACAGTCGCCCCCGTTTATTCACAGGAATCCCGGCACCGACACCCTTACGTGTGAAGCGACGGCCCGGGGATTCCACGCCTGTGCGTACGAAAACTAGCTTTCGTCGCGGGAGGTGACCGAACGATGACGGCCTGTGTCTTCACATCCGCCACGGCGAACGGCCCCGAAGGGGCGCCCGCGCCCGGATGCGTGATCACCGCGGACGGTTCCTACGCGGCGCGTCTGGCTCTGGACGGCGCGTCCTGGTACCCGGAGCGCTGGACCCTGGACGGCCCGGAACCGTACGCCGTGCCGCTGCCCGTGAACCAGCCCGAGGAGCCCGGCACCGAGGTGCAGCCGCTGGCCGACGGGCGGGTGCTGATCCACCGCGCCGCGGCCGGGCGGCACACGTTCTCGCTGCTGTATCCGACGGGGCCGGGCACCGGGGAGCGGCTGCTGGGCGCGGTGGAGCGCACCACGGAGAGGACCCGGCTGCGGCTGCTGCCACCCGCGCCGACGGGGGACCGCGCCTTCGCCCTGGAGGTCGATCGGACGGCGACCGCGGTGTGGCTGGTGGCGGGCGGCGCCAGGGGTCCGGAGCGGGTGGCCCTGGTGCCGGGCCGGTGCTCGGGCGGGGTGTGGCTGGACCGCACGGGCCGGCTGCTGGCCGTGGACCGCACGCCGCCGGACGGAGGTCCCACCAAGACGGTGGTGGTGGATCTGGAGCGGGGCGGCGAGGTGTCGCCGCTGCTGCAGATCGCGGAGGGCAGCAACGACCGGCTGCTGCTCGCCGACCCGGACAGCGGCCTGCTGCTGATCCGCTCGGACGCGCCCTCACCGGGCCGGGAGCGGCTCGGCTGGGGAGTGCTGGGGAGCACGCTGCCGGTGCGTTTCCCCGAGTGCCTGCGCCTGGACCGCCCCGCGACCCCGTTCGCCGTCCAGCCGGGGCAGGCGCTGACGCCGGAGAGCTGCGCGGTGGCGCTGCGCATCGACGGGCCGGCCGGCAGCTGGGTCGGGGTGTGGCGCCCAGCAGACCGCAGGGTGCACCAACTGGCGCCGCCCACCGGCTGGTTGGCGGGGGCCGGGCTGTGGACGCGGGACGGTGTGCTGCGGCTGCCGTACGCGGCGGGCGCGGTGCGGTGCGGGGTGGCTCGGCTGGAGGTACCCGGGGCGGCGGTCGCCGCGCCGGGCAGCGAGACGGCTGAACGGCCGACCCGGGAGACGGGGCAGCGGCCGGTTCCGCGGCCCGAGGAGCCGTCGGTGACGCGACCCGTCCCCTTGCAGCAGGCGCTGTCGCCGCGGCGTGCGGATGCGGCACCGACGCCCCTGGTGTGGATCCGCAGGAGACAGGAACCGGTGGGGAGTAGGAGCGGGCCTCCCGGGCATACGCAGGGCCAGGGCGGCAGCCGCGGCACGACTCCACCGGCCCCCGGCACGGCTGTCGTCGCCGCCCGTTAGACTCGCCCGGCTGTACGAAGGATCATGTTTTGACGGGGTGAACACTTCCGATGAGCGACACCAGCACCACACAGCCTCTGTCTGCCGAGGTCCAGGAGATCCCCGGGCACGGCAAGCACCGCGGTCCGGTATCCGCGGAGGACCACGAGGCTGCTCCGCACGGCCGGCACCGCAAGCCGTCCGGCCGGCAGGAACAGACCGGCACCGCGGCCTGAACCCGCTCCGGTTCCGGCCGCACCACGGAACGGTGTGTCAGCCGACCGCACGCGGTCGGCTGATGCGTCTCTCCGGCCCCGCCCGTCCCACGACGGGCGGGGCCGTCGCACAGGAGCCCCCGGTCGACCCCTTCAGTCCTCGTGCCGCAACCCCAGCACCTCCGCCGCCGCGAACGTCTCACCCGGCGGCCGCCCGGCGTAGTGCGGGGTGAGCAGTGCGTCGAGTTCGTCGTACGTGAAGGCGTCCTGCTTGGTGTCGAACTTCGCCCGCACCCGCGGCCGTTCGACGATCGCCACCATGCCTCCGTGCACGACGAGGAGCTGCCCGTTGACCTGTGCGGCGGCGGGTGAGGCGAGATAGCCCACGAGGGGGGCGACATGCTCGGGCGCGAGTGGGTCGAGGCCGTCGTCCGGGGGTTCCGAGCCGGCGAAGACGTCCTCGGTCATACGGGTCCGGGCGCGCGGGCAGATCACGTTGGCTGTGACGCCGTACTTGGCGAGGGCCGACGCCGTCGACGTGGTCAGCCCGACGATTCCGCCCTTGGCCGCCGCATAGTTGGGCTGCCCGGCCGAACCCGCCAGGAAGGCCTCCGAGGACGTGTTCACGATCCGCCCGTACACCGGCCCTCCCGCCGACTTGGAACGGGACCGCCAGTGCGCGGCGGCGAAGCGCGTGGTGTTGAAGTGGCCTTTGAGGTGGACCCGGATCACCGCGTCCCACTCCGCCTCGGACATCGAGAAGACCATGCGGTCGCGCAGGATGCCGGCGTTGTTGACGAGGATGTCGAGCGTGCCGAACTCCCGGACGGCCGACTCGACCAGCTCACGGGCCTGTTCGAAGTCGGACACGTCCCCGGTGTGGGCGACGGCCAGGCCGCCCGCCGCACGGATCTCGGCGGCGACCGTCTCGGCGGGGGCCGTCGAGGCCTCGCCGGATCCGTCCCTCCCCGGCTGCCCGTAGTCGTTGACGACGACGGCCGCGCCGAGCCGGGCGAGTTCCAGCGCCTCGGCCCGGCCGAGTCCCCGGCCGGCGCCCGTCACGACGGCGGTGCGTCCCCGAAGTGGCAGTGCCATGAACGTCCTCTCGCCGCAGGGAGGTTCTGATGAGGTGCGAGGTTTTGAGGTGCAGAGCTTCCGGGGCTCAGATCTCGACGCACGTGCGCAGTGCCGTCCCCGTCCGCATCTGGTCCAGCGCCTCGTTGATCTCGGCGAGCGGTACCCGGTGCGTGATCAGGCCCGCCAGGTCGATGCGCCCGGCACGCCACAGCGCGATGGCCCGCTCGTAGGAACGCCGGACGTCACCGCCGCCGTACAGGGACGGCAGGATCCGCTTCTCGTCGAAGAACAGCTCGAACATGTTGAGCTGGAGGAAGTCGTCCACGGCCCCGGCGCCGACCACCACGAGCGTGCCGCCGCGCCGGGTGTTCTCGTACGCCGTCCGGGCCGTGGCCGACTTCCCGACCACCTCGAAGACGTAGTCGAAGCCTTCGCCGCCGGTGACCTGCTGCTTGGCGTCGGGCAGCTCCTCCGGTGACACGGCCCTGGTGGCGCCGAACCTCAGCGCCGCCGCACGGCGCGAGGCCACCGGGTCGACGGCCACGATCTCGGCGGCGCCCTCGAGCCGCGCGCCCTGGATCGCGGCGACGCCCACACCGCCGCAGCCGATCACGGCGACCGACGAACCGGCCTGGAGGCCGGCGGTGTTGAGCGCCGCGCCCAGCCCGGTCGTCACCCCGCACCCGATGAGCGCGGCGATGTCGAACGGCACGTCGTCGGGGATCGGGACGGCACAGCGCGCGTCGACGACGACCTCCTCGGCGAAGGTGCCGGTGCCCGCGAAGCCGAAGACGTCACCGCCGGGGCGCCGGAAGTTGGGGGTGCCCGCGTTCATGAACCCGGCCAGGCACAGCTCCGTCTGGCCGCGCCGGCAGGCGGGACAGGCGCCGCAGGCGGGCAGCCAGCAGACCACGACCCGGTCACCGGCCTGCACGTGGGTGACCCCCTCCCCCACCTCGAGGACCTCTCCCGCGCCCTCGTGGCCGGGCACGAACGGCCCCGGCTGCGGCAGTACCCCGCTCATCGCGGACAGGTCCGAGTGGCACAGCCCGGTGGCGCGCACCCGGATCCTGACCTTCCCGGGGCCGAAGCCCGTCGCCTCGACGTCGTCGAGGACCTCCAGCTTGTCCTGACCGATCTCGTGCAGTACTGCTGCGCGCATGGTGCGGCTCCCCTCGAAAGTGCCGGCCCGTGGGTGACGTACTGGCTCAGGAGTGTTCGACGACCGTGTCGGCGAGCACCGGCGCGTCGTCCCGCTCGACCGCGCCCACGGTCACCCGCACCACCCGCTGCGCCCCCAGCGCCCCGTGGTGCCCGTGATCCCCCTGCGCCTCCTCGCGCCACATGCTGATGCGCAGGGTCTCGCCCGGGTACACCACCCCGGCGAACCGCGTGGCGTAGGAGCGCACACGGGTCACGTCACCGCCGAGCAGCGTGTCGACGACGGCCTTGAGCGTCATCCCGTAGGTGCACAGGCCGTGCAGGATGGGCCGTTCGAACCCGGCGAGCTTGGCGAACTCCGGGTCGGCGTGCAGGGGGTTCCAGTCGCCGGAGAGGCGGTAGAGCAGGGCCTGGTCCTCGCGGATCGGCCGTTCGACGACCTTCGCGGGCCGGCCCGTGGGCGCGTCGAGGCGAGCGGAGGGGCCTCGGTCGCCGCCCCAGCCGCCCTCTCCCCGTAGGAAGATCTGCGCGTCGTTGGTCCACAGCGGGCCGTGGGCGTCGGCGGCCTCGGTACGCAGGACGAGGACGGCGGCCTTGCCCTTGTCGTACACGGCGGCGATGCGGGAGGTCGACGTGGCCCGGCCCTCGACCGGGATCGGGCGGTGGATCGTCAGCGACTGGCCGCCGTGCAGGACGCGGGCGAGGTCGACGTCCACGCCGGGCATGGACAGACCGCTGATCACGCCCGGCGAGCCGGCGCCGGCGACGGTGGCGAAGCTGGGCAGGACGTGCAGCCGGGACTCCAGGGTGTAGCGCAGCTCGTCGGGGTCGGTGGCGGGGATGCCGGCGCCGATGCCGAGGTGGTAGAGCTGCACGTCCTTGGAGGTCCAGGTGATCTCGCCGGTCCGGGGTTCGGCCGCGAGGGCCAGGGTTTCGTCGATGGGCATGGGGCTCCTGACGGTTGGAGACCTCGGTGCGGCCGTCCGCACCGAGGTCGTCATGGGCAGAACTGGAACGCGTTCCAGTCCGGCGGACCCCTGTATAGCCCAGCGGTCCCGCGTTGTGAAGGCTCCTGACGTCGTGTCAGTTCCGTCGCGGGAACAGGGGCGGAGCAGCGGCGGGACAGGACCGGGACATTTGTCCTGCCGGATCGCCGACAAACGCATCTGCCGGACCGTACCGCGCCCCGCATAGCGTCGGTCGCATGATGACGACGACTGGGACACCACCGGCGGTGTCCTTCACGGGGGCGGTCAAGACCTACGGTGCCGTGCGGGCCGTGGACGGCGTCGACCTGCGGTTGGAACACGGCGAGACGGTCGCGCTGCTCGGCCGCAACGGCGCCGGGAAGTCGACGACGATCTCACTGCTGCTCGGCCTGAACGAGCCGGACGAGGGAGTGGTGGAGCTCTTCGGCGCGCCCCCGGAGCGCGCCGTGCGGGCGGGCCGGGTGGGCGCCATGCTCCAGGAGGCGCGGGCGGTCCCCCGGGTGACCGTCCGCGAGCTGGTCTCCTTCGTGGCCGGCCGCTACCCCGACCCGCTGCCCGCCGCCCGGGCCCTGGAGCTGGCCGGGATCGCGGACCTGGCCGGGCGGCGCGTGGACCGGCTCTCGGGCGGCCAGACCCAGCGGGTGCGGTTCGCGGTGGCGCTCGCCGGAAACCCCTCGCTGCTCGTGCTGGACGAGCCGACCGCCGCGCTGGACGTGGAGGCGCGGCACGCCTTCTGGGACTCGATGCGGGCCTACGCCCGCAGCGGTCGCACCGTCCTGTTCTCCACGCACTACCTTCAGGAGGCGGACGCGCACGCCGACCGGATCGTCGTCATCGACCGGGGCCGGGTCGTCGCGGACGGCACGGGCGAGCAGGTGCGGCGGGCCGCGGGCGGCAACCTGGTCTCCTTCGACCTGGCGGGGCGCGGGACGGCGGGCCTGGAACTGCTGCCCGGGGTGCGGTCGGTGGAGGTGCGCGGGGACCGGGCGCTGCTGCGCACGGACGACTCCGACGCGACCGTGGTCGCCCTGGCCCGACTGGATGCGATACGGGGCCTGGAGGTCGCCCCGGCGTCGCTCGACGACGCGTTCCTCACCCTGACGTCACGCGACAAGGAGACGGTGTGATGGGGGACTACCTGCGGCTCGAAGTACGCCGGACCCTGCGTGACGTGGGTTTTGTGATCGGCGGGATCGCGATGCCGGTGATGATGTACCTGCTGTTCACCAACATCGGTGAGAACGACGGTGGCTGGAGGACCGCGTCCATGATGGGGATGGCCGCCTACGGCGCGGTCGGCTCGGCGTTGAACACCGGTGGCGGGGTGGCCGAGGACCGGGCGATCGGCTGGCTGCGGCAGCTGAGGGTGACGCCGATGACACCTCGCCAGGTCGTCGCCGGCCGGGCGCTGACCGGTACGGTGACGGTGCTGCCCGCGATCGCCGCGGTCCTCGCGGCCGGCGGACTGGTCAACGGCGTACGGCTGGCGGCCTGGCAGTGGGCGGCGACCGCGCTGCTGCTGTGGCTCGGATCGCTCCCGTTCACCCTGCTCGGCCTGGGCAACGGCTACCGGCTGACCGCGCAGACCACCGGCGTGGCGAACATGATCTGCAACCTGGGGCTCGCGGTCCTCGGCGGTCTGTGGTTCCCGGTGTCCCTGTTCCCGGGCTGGCTGCGCTCCCTCTCCGCGTACACCCCGACCCACCGCCTCGCCGAGCTCGCCACGTCCGTCACCGACGGTCACGCCCCGGCGCTCGGCGCGGTCCTCGTCCTGACGGGCTGGCTGCTGGCGTTCGGTTCCTACGCTGTGCTGTCCTATCGCAGGACCACGGGGAACACCTGATCGGGGGAACGGGGAGATGTCCTGGATGCGAAGCGTCTCGTGCCGCCTCGACGCCTGGCAGCGGGCGCGGCGGACGTGGAAAGAGGACAAGGAGCGGTTCAGGGCCGGGCAGAAGGCCGCCCGCAAGACCGGGAGGATGCCGGAGAACCCGGGGCCGCCGCCCACCGGATTCACCCTGCTGCCGTGGCTGCTGATGGGGATGGGCGCCTTCTCCAACCTCTTCCAGGGCAGGACCCCCGACCCGTGGATCGGCGGTCTGGGCCTCTTCCTCTTCAACTCCTGCTACATCTACGTGGTGTTCCGGGCCATGCACAAGCAGACACGCAAGGCCCGGTCCACGCGGGTGGCGCTGGTCGTGATGGGCCTGGTGACCTTCGGCCTGGCGATCGGGTACGGCGGCAGCTGGCTGCTGTTCTTCCCGCTGCTGGGCCTCGCGACGGGAGCCGTCGTGCGCGGGCCGTGGCTCGGCAGGACGGGCCTGGCCCTCACCGCGGCCGCGGGGACCGTCTCCTGTCTGCGCGAGGGCTGGGACGGACTGAACGTCGCCTACGGCACGTTTCTGTCGACGATGGTGACCGCCGCGATCCTGTCCCTCTCCGAGGCCGTGCGGGAACTGCGCGCCGCCCGCGAGGAGCTGGCGCGCCGCGCGGTGGAACAGGAGCGGCTGCGGTTCTCGCGCGACCTGCACGACCTGCTCGGCCACACCCTGTCGGTGATCGTGGTGAAGTCGGAGGCGGCCCGCCGGCTCGCGCCGCGTGACATGGACGCGGCGCTGGCGCAGGTGACGGACATCGAGTCGGTCGGCCGGCAGGCGCTCACCGAGATACGCGAGGCGGTGACCGGCTACCGCGAGGGCAGCCTCGCCACGGAACTGGACCGGGCGCGCTCGGCCCTGACCGCCGCCGGCATCGCGCCCGTGGTACGCCGCTCCGGTCCTCCCCTGGTCCCGCAGACCGAGGCCCTGCTGGGCTGGGTGGTGCGCGAGGCGGTCACCAACGCCGTGCGGTACAGCGGCGCGACCCGCTGCGAGATCAGTGTCGACGGGGCTTCCGAGCGGGTGCGGCTGACGGTCGCCGACAACGGGGGCGGCGCGCCCGCCGAGCCGGCCCCGGCAGGTGTCGGCGGGACCGGCCTGAAGGGGCTGACGGAGCGGCTGGCGGCGGCGGGCGGATCCCTGCGGGCCGGTCCGTCGCCGCGGGGCGGCTTCACGGTCACCGCCGAACTCCCGGTGGAGTCCGCACCGTCCGTGGAGCCGTCCCCTCAGCCGCTGTCCCGGGCGGCTACGGCGCCCAGGGCTGGCTGACCGCCCAGCTCACGTCGTTCGTCCATGACGTGGAGCTGTCCCAGGCGTTCGAGCCGCCGTTGCTCGCTATGTAGACGTTGTAGTTGTAGTGGCGGAGGTATTTGCTCGGATAGTTGTACGAGGCGAACGACGTCCCGGTGCCGCTCCTGCCGGCCTGCGGGCAGAACGTGGCGTCGGCTCTGAACTGCGCGGTGCCGTCCATGGGCCGGCGGTAGAGCCGGTAGTTGTAGTGCCGCAGGAAGTCACCCGGATAGTTCCTGGACTCGAAGGAGACGCAGGAGCTGTCGGCGAGGCCCCGGCGCACGATCCAGGTGGCGTCGTTCTTGTCGAGGCTGGAACTGCTCGAGGTGATCGACGAGATGACCGCGTCGCCGTTCTGGTGGCGGATGTAGTCACCGGTGCAGCAGGAGGTGGTGGCGCGCAGCGAGATTTCCGAACCGGGCGTGAGGGAGCCGGCGGAGCCGGTCGATCCGCCGTAGCCGGCGGACACGATGTTCGACTGCACCGCGTCGTCGGCCGCGTCGGTCGGGATGCCGGAGGTCATCACGCCCTCGAAGAAGGACCCGATGGAGCCGTTGCTGTTGTCGCCGCCGGTACCGAGGACGATCGCGCCCTCCTGGTGCATCGGCGAGTACCCGCCGCCTCCGACGGTGGGTTCGCCGCCGGAATAGGTGGTGGTGAGACCGCCGGACTGGGCATTGCCGTATTTCAGCGCGAAATGGTTCTGCCCGTTGTTCTTCAGCAGCGCGGTGACGAAGGGAAGCGGTCCCGTGCCGGTGTTGGAGGTGTTCTTGCTGTAGCCGGAATCCGACTGGAACAGGCCGTTCTCCAGGTCGGCCTGGACCCAGGGGCCCTTCCCGTAGCACGGCGAGAACCAGCACTCGGTGCCGAAGTTGATGGCGTCCATGTGGCCGTTGCCGGTGTCCCGGTTGTTGGTCTCGGCGTTGCCGTAGTCGAAGCAGCAGCGGCCGTTGACGTGGGTGCCGGAGGTGACCATGTACATCCCCTCGGCCTGGCCGTTGACCGCGACGCCGGAGGTCGAGTTGTCGCGGTAGCCCATGCCGGCGGAGATCTCCAGGCCGTAGACCTGGTGCCCGCCGACGGTCACCGGCAGCGCGTCCGCGGGAGCGCCGACGTCGGCCGCACCTGCCCCGCCGGCGCCCTCGACGGTGAGGTCGTTGTGGCGGGGGGACTGGTCGAAGATCTCGGTGATGATGCAGGTCGTGCCGGAACAGAAGGAGTCCTGGGCGGCCGCGTCGGCGTACCCGCCGGCCGTCAGCAGGCCGATGTTCGCCGTCGCGCCGTCCGAGGCGCGTTTCACCTGGTAGAGCGGGCCGTTGTACGAGGAGTAGAGGGCCCTGACGAGGCTGTGCGCGGCGACACAGGGGGTGCCGGCGGCGTAGACGTCACACGGGAGCGAGCCCGCCGCGGCGGCCTGGGGCGCGGCGGCGCCGATCGAGAGACCGAGGGCGAGCGCGACCACGGTCACGAACGCGGCCAGCGCGGACAGGACCGTGCTTCTGAGGCGCTGCGGGCGTGGGGGCGGGGGTGTGGGAGCGGGGGTCACGGTGCACCTCTTCCGTTGCGGCAGGGCCGTGCGGGCTATATTCGATATACCGAACAACGTTCGATCGAAATGCCGAACCTGCCTGCTGTCGAAATTCCGAACATCTGGGGAGTAGACATGACACAGGAATTGGCAAGGAGTTATCCGAATGCCGAGCCGATTGTTTGTCCATGGTCAGAATCCGTCAAGACTCGCGGTCGGAACATGGGGAGTCCTTGATTGCCGGACCGGGTCGCCGAGTTGGCCGCGCGATCGGCGGTACGCCGGGCCGGGCCGGCTGCCCGTACCCTGGGCTCGTGAACGAGATGCCGCGAAGTCACCGGCCGACGCGATGCATTCGGGTACTGCTCGCCGAGGACCAGGGCATGATGCGCGGCGCCCTCGCGCTGCTGCTCGGCATGGAGGAGGACATCGAGGTCGTCGCGCAGGTCGCGGCGGGTGACGCGATCGTGGACGCCGTGCTGGCCCATCGCCCGGACGTGGCGCTGCTGGACATCGAACTGCCCGGGAAGAGCGGCCTGGACGCGGCGGCCGAGCTGCGCGAGGAGGCTCCGGGCTGCCGGGTGCTGATCCTCACCACCTTCGGCCGCCCCGGCTATCTGCGCCGCGCCCTGGAGGCGGGCGCCGCAGGGTTCCTGGTCAAGGACGGGCCGGTGGAGGAGCTCGCGGCGGCGATCCGGCGGGTGCTCACCGGCGAGACGGTCGTCGACCCGGCCCTGGCCGCCGCGGCGTTGAGCGCCGGCCCCAGTCCGCTGACCGCCCGCGAGTGCGACGTGCTGAAGGCCTCCGCGGACGGAGCGACGGTCGCCGACATCGCCGCCGGGCTCCACCTCTCGGAGTCGACGGTCCGCAACTACCTCTCCTCCGCCATCGGCAAGACGGGCACCCGCAACCGCATGGAGGCGATGCGGGAGGCCCGGCGGCAGGGGTGGCTCTGATTCGGTCAGCCCCGGTGGGTCCGCGTCCGCGGCAGCCACGCCAGCATCAGTACGGCCCCCCACCAGCAGCAGAGAGCCGCTCGTCCGGAAGGCCTCCGCGTACCCCTGCGTGAGGGCGTCGGCCGTGGCGCGTCCCCCGGTGCGCGTCGCCGCGACGGTGGACATCACCGCGAGGCCGAGCGAACCGCCCATGGTGCGCGAGGTGTTGATGAGCCCGGACACCAGTCCGGCGTCACCGGGTGCCGCCCCGGACCACATGCAGAACATCGCGGAGCCCGAGACGAACATGGCCGCGTTGGCCGAGGACACCGACCTCACCCGCAGCAGCTCCAGCGGCATCAGGGGCGCCTTCGACCGCGCCTCCACGGCGAGGAACAGGCCGATGAGCACGAGTCCGGCGGCGAGCGGCAGCAGCGTCGCCGCAGCCGTCCAGCCCTCCGCCTCCGTCTGCACGATGCCGTAGGCGAGCGTGCCGAGTCCCGCCGTCACCAGCAGGGCGCCGGGCAGGTCGAGGCGCCGCCCGTCGCCCGCGCGGCTCTCCACCAGCCACCGTGCGGCCCCGGCCAGGAAGCGTGCGTCCACGTGCGCCGACCGGTACGTTGATCAGCAGCACCCAGCGCCACGACAGCCCGTCCACCAGCAGTCCGCCGACGAGCCCGCCCGCCGCGCCGCCACCGGCGCCCACCGCGGTCCAGGTCCCTGTCGCGCGGGCCCGTGCGGCGCCCTCCGGGACCGCCGCGGTGAGCAGCGTCAGCGTCGAGGGCGCGAGCACCGCCGCCCCGAGCCCCTGGACGGCCCGGCCGGCCAGCAGCTCCCAGTCCTGCCGGGCCAGCCCGCCCGCGAGGGAGGCCAGCGTGAACAGGGCGAGCCCCACGAGGAACATCCGCTTGCGCCCGTACAGGTCCCCGGCCCTCCCGCCGAGCGGCATGAACCCCGCGAAGGCGATGGCGTAGGCGTTCACGACCCACTGGAGCCCCGGTGCGCTCAGTCCGAGGTCGGCCCGCATCGACGGCAGCGCCACGTTGACGACGGACACGTCCAGGACGACGAGGAACTGCCCCGCGCACGCCAGGGCGACGACCACCCAGGTGGGCGGCGCGGCAGGACGGGTCGGCACGGTGTCTCGGGCGGCTCGCAGCATGCGCGCCACGCTCCCCACCCCGCCCCGACCTCCGCATCGGGATTTCGCCCCGTCCGGCCTCGGCGGTGCGACCCGCACCGTGCGCAACGCCCATGTGCCTGACGGGAGATCAGAAACCCATGGATCGGTCAAGGATTCGTTAGTACGCCGAAGCATCGGAATAGTTGCCTGTGCATACGTGCTTTATCCAGCACTTACCGGTTCCCCCGCTCTCCCGAGCGGGCTTCTTCCGCATCTCACCGACCAGGCCCGGAGGCCCCGATCCATGACGCACCCAACGACCGACCAGCCCGCACCGGGGCCGTCCGGCGCGATCGTGCCGGTGCTCGCCTTCGCGGGCATCGTGGTCGCGGTGATGCAGACCCTGCTCGTCCCGGTCATCAAGGATCTGCCCCAACTGCTGCACACCGCGCCCAGCAACGCCACCTGGGTCCTGACCTCCACCCTCCTCTCCGGCGCCGTCGCCACCCCGATCATGGGCCGCCTCGGCGACCTGTACGGCAAGCGGCGCATGCTGCTCACGAGCCTGGCCGTGATGGTGGTCGGCGCGCTGGTCAGCGCGGCCACCGGCACCCTGCTGCCGATGATCGTCGGCCGTACGCTCCAGGGCTTCGCGATGGGCGCCATACCGCTCGGCATCGGTCTGATGCGGGACATGCTGCCCCGCGAGCGGCTCGGCTCGGCGATGGCCCTGATGAGCTCCTCGATCGGAGTCGGCGGCGGCCTCGCGCTGCCCGCCGCCGCCCTGGTCGCCCAGCACACCGACTGGCACGCCCTGTTCTACGGCTCCGCCGGACTCGGAGCCCTCTCCATCGCCCTCACCCTCCTCGCCGTGCCCGAGTCCCCGATGCGCGCGAGGGGCTCCTTCGACCTGCTGGGCGCGCTCGGCCTGTCCGCCGGTCTGGTGCTGCTCCTGCTGCCGATCACCAAGGGCGGCGACTGGGGCTGGTCCTCCGGCACGACGCTCGGCATGTTCGCCGCGTCCGTCGTGGTCCTGCTCCTGTGGGGCGTCCTGGAACTGCGCATCAGCGCGCCCCTGGTGGACCTGCGCACCACGGCCCGCCGCGAGGTGCTGCTCACCAACCTCGCCTCGATCATGGTCGGCGTCAGCTTCTACGTCGTCTCACTCGTCCTGCCGCAGCTGCTCCAGCTGCCCACCGCGACCGGCTACGGCCTCGGCCGGTCGATGGTCGTCGCGGGCCTCTGCGTGGCTCCGCTGGGCCTGACGATGATGTTCACCGCGCCGGTCTACGCCCGCCTGTCCGCCCGCTACGGCCCCAAGGTCACCCTGATCATCGGCCTGCTGGTCATCGCCCTCGGCTACGGCGGCGGCCTCGGCCTGATGGACGCGGCCTGGCAGACCGTCGTCACCTCGGTGGTCCTCGGCGCGGGCATCGGTCTCGCCTACTCCTCCCTGCCCGCCCTGATCGTCGGCGCTGTCCCGGCCTCGGAGACGGGCGCCGCCAACGGCCTGAACACCCTGATGCGGTCCATCGGCACGTCGGTGTCGAGCGCGGTGATCGGCATGGTGCTGGCGAACACGGCGAACCATGTGAACGGTCTGGCCGTCCCGACGATGCACGGCTTCCGCGTCTCCTTCCTGATCGCGACGGCCGCGGTCGCCCTCGGCCTGCTGCTCGCCCTCTTCCTGCCGGGCCGCCGCCCCGCGGCCCGGCCCCGGCTGCGCGCGAGCAGCGAGGAGGACGAGAACCTGGAGCGCGCAAGGGAAACCCTGCGGGGCTTCCGCGGCCGGGTCCTGGACGCCGACGGCACCCCGGTGGCCCGCGCCAAGGTCACACTGATCGACCGCCGGGGCCGCCAGGCGGGCGCCACGCTGACCGAGGAGGACGGCAGCTACACGCTGGCGGTGCCGGCCGATGGCCCGTACGTCCTTGCCGCCCGGGCCGCGGGCCACGCACCGGTCGCCTCGTCGGCCACCCACGCGGGCGACGACCGCCCGGTCGACCTCGACCTGTCCCTTCCCGGCGAGCCGGTCCCGGTGGCGGAGGCCTGACCGGCCCGCCGTCCGGACCACCCGCACCCCCTGTCGCCACGCCGCCGGGGGGTGCGGCAGCATGTGGGGCGTCCGCACCCTCGTACGACCGAAAGGACGCCCCATGCCCGCGGCGCCCAAGCCCGACATCCTGGCCGCGTTCGAGGCCGCGAAGGGGTTCATGCCCCGGCACGAGGGGCTCGCGCTGTACGAGGCCGCCGCCGAGGCGGGGCGGCTCGGGCTGCCGCTGCTGGAGGTCGGCACGTACTGCGGCCGCTCCACGGTCCTGCTCGCCGACGCGGCCCGCGCCGCCGGGGTACCGGCGCTCACCGTCGACCACCACCGCGGCAGCGAGGAGCAGCAGCCCGGCTGGGACTACCACGACCCGGAGACGGTCGACCCCGAGGTCGGACTGATGGACACGCTGCCCACCTTCCGGCGCACCCTGCACAGGGCGGGCCTGGAGGACCATGTGATCGCGCTCGTGGGCCGTTCGCCACAGGTGGCGAAGGTCTGGAACACCCCGCTCGGCCTGGTCTTCATCGACGGCGGCCACACCGACGCACACGCGAACGCCGACTACGACGGCTGGGCTCCCCATGTTGCCGTGGACGGCCTCCTCGTCATCCACGACGTGTTCCCGCACCCGAAGGACGAGTTCACCGGCCAGGCGCCGTACCGCGTCTACCTCAGGGCCCTGGAATCGGGCGAGTTCACGGAGGTCTCGGCGACGGACTCGCTGCGCGTGCTGCGGCGCACACGCGCGGGGAACGAACCGGCGCTTTAGGCCGCCATGCGGTGCGGACGGGCGCGGTCGACGCGTCGAGCCGGCCCGGCGGGGCATCCGTTCCGCCCGGTCCGCCATGGAGGAGCGGGCGGTCCATGACCCGCTCGCCGGGCGGACACGGACGGCTCGGTGGCCTGCGGAGCACGCGGCCGGGCCCTAAGGTGGCAGGCATGTCGTACGTGGGACCGGACTTCCATGCCCCCGAGCCCCGCCGCCGTCGGCGTGGGCCGTTGACGGTCGCGGTGGCCGCGCTGGTGCCGGCGGCGCTGCTCGGGTGGCTGGTGTACGAGGCGGTGGCCGACAGCGGTGGCGGATCGGCCGGCGGTACGGCCGCGGCCGGGTCCGCCGGGGGCGCACCGTCCGCCGCCGCCCCGGGCTCCCCGGCCTCTCCGGCCGGCGGTGGGGACCACGGCGAGCAGCCTGACGCGTCGTCCACCGCACGGTCCGGTTCCGGCCCCCTCGCGGGCAAGGTCGTCGTCGTCGACCCCGGGCACAACCCCGGAAACGTCCACCACACGGCCGAGATCAACCGCAAGGTCGACATCGGCACCAACTCCAAGGAGTGCGACACGACCGGCACGTCCACCAACTCGGGTTACACCGAGGCCCAGTTCACACTGGACGTGGCGCGGCGGCTGCGCACCCTGCTGGAGCAGCAGGGTGCCACGGTGAGGTTCACCCAGGACGGCGACCGGCCGTGGGGGCCGTGCGTGGACGAGCGTGCGCGGATCGGCAACAAGGCGCACGCGGACGCGGCGATCTCCATCCACGCGGACGGCGCGGCCCAGGGCGACCGCGGCTTCCACGTCATCCTGCCGGCCTCGGTGCACAAGGGCGCCGCGGACACCCGCACCATCGTCGGCCCCTCCCGGGACCTCGGCCGGCGCGTCGCGGACGACTTCGTCCGCGTCACCGGAAGCGCTCCCTCCAACTACGTGGGCGACGGGACCGGTCTCGTCGTACGGAGCGATCTGGGCGGTCTCAATCTGTCAACCGTTCCCAAGGTGTTCATCGAGTGCGGCAACATGCGCGACACCTCGGACGCGGCACTGCTGACCAGCGGCTCGTGGCGGCAGAAGGCGGCGCAGGGAATCTCTGAGGGAATCGTGAGTTTCCTGCGCGGGTAGCGATCACCGGTTCGGACCCGGCGGACACCCGGGCCGGGCTGACGATAGGGTCCTCCTACGATGAGGGGTCATCCCCGCGCTTCACACCGCGGCCCGAGGTCGACATGGTGACAGCGACGCCTCCACCGACGACGAGACGACAGACGAAGGACCCGAAGTGAATATCCGCTCCCTCTCGAGAGGTGACGGCGTGGTGATCGGAGCAGCGGTATTGCTGTTCATCGCGTCGTTCCTCGACATCTACTCGATCGACGGAGCCCCCAGCGGCGCGGACATCCCCAGCGCCTGGGCCAGCGGACCGCTCCTGCTGAGCGTCTTCCTGGCGGGCATCATCGGCGCCGCGCTGGTCGTCGTCGCCCGCGGTCTGCCGCAGGTGCCCAAGGTCGCCGGTCTGGACCTCGGCCAGTTCGGGGTCGCGTTCACGGTCTTCGCCGCCTGGAGCGCGCTCGGCAACGTCTTCGACCCGGTCGGCGGTGTCGACAACCTCGGTGGTGGCGGCAGCGTCAGCGCCGGCACCGGTCTGGTCCTCGGCCTCGTCGCCACTCTTGTCATGGCCGCTGCGGCCATCGCCACGCCGCTGGTCCCGGCCCTGCAGGCCGGCCTCGTCCCGGCCCCCAAGCCCGCCGCCCCGCAGCCCTACGGCGCTCAGCCGCAGGGCGGGTACGGCTACCCGGGGACGCAGCAGTCGCCGTACGGCGGTCAGCCGCAGCAGGGGCAGCCCTTCGGCGCGCAGCAGCCGCACCAGCCGCAGCAGCCGCACCAGCCGCAGCAGCAGGCGGCTCCCGTCGCGGACTTCTCGCCGTTCTGGTTCGCGGTGCCGGTACCGCGCCCGCTGTTCCCGGAGGACGGCTCGCCCACGCCGATCGCCGAACTGGCTCCGGGCACCTGGTACCTGGCCGTCGAGCAGCGCGGTCCGGCCCTGGTGGCGCAGACGCAGGACGGCCGCCGGGGTGTGCTGCAGGACACGAGCGGCATCCAGCGCGGCTGAGCCCGGCCCTCGACGGCAACGGCCCCGCGCCCGCACGGCCCCTCGCCCTTCCGGGCGGGGGGTCGTTGCCGTACAGTCGCAACCGCCTGGAATCTGATGACTCGTCAGAAAGGTGGCGGGATGCGGCTCGGACTCGCGCTCGGCTACTGGGGCCGCGGCCCCGCGACGGAGCATGTCGCGCTGGCGCGGGAGGCGGAACGGCTCGGCTACGACTCGGTGTGGACCGCCGAGTCCTGGGGGTCGGACGCGTTCACACCGCTCACCTGGATCGCCGCGGCGACGTCCAGGATCAAACTGGGCACGGCGGTCGCCCAGATGGCGGCCCGCTCCCCCACCACGACCGCGATGCACGCGCTCACCCTGGACCATCTCTCGGGCGGGCGCGTGATGCTGGGCCTCGGCCTGTCGGGTCCGCAGGTGGTGGAGGGCTGGTACGGGCGCCCGTTCCCGAGCTCACCGCTCACGGCGACCCGGGAGTACGTCGAGGTCGTACGGCACGTGCTGCGCCGCGAGGCGCCGGTGGAGCTGGACGGCCGCTTCCACCCCCTGCCCTACCCCGGCCCGGACGGCACCGGCCTCGGCAAACCCCTGAAGCCGATCACGCACCCCCTGCGCGCCGATCTGCCCGTCCTGCTGGGCGCCGAGGGCCCGAAGAACGTGGCGCAGACGCTGCGGATCGCGGACGGCTGGCTACCGCTGTACTGGTCGCCGACCCGCCCGGAGGTGTACGGGGCGGCGTCGGAGGACCTGCGTGAGGGATTCGTCGTCGCCCCGATGGCCCGCGTGAAGGTCTGCGACGACGTCGCCGAAGGGCTGCTGCCGGTGAAGGCGATGCTCGGCTTCTACATCGGCGGTATGGGGCACGCGGCCCGGAACTTCCACGCCGAGCTGATGGCGCGCATGGGCTACGAGGAGGAGGCGCGCCGCATCCAGCGGCTGTTCCTGGAAGGCCGGCGGGAGGAGGCGGTGCTGGCGGTGCCGGATGCCTTCGCCGACGAGATCTCGCTCGTCGGGCCGCGCGGACGGATCGCGGAGCGGCTGGAGTTGTGGCGCAAGGGCCCGGTGACGGACCTGCTGGCGCTGGCACCGGACCCGCACACGCTGCGGGTGCTGGCCGAACTGAACAGGTAGGGCACCGCCGCGGAGCGCTGCACGGCGGTGCCCCGTTGGCCCCGTCAGCCGCGTGCGAGCTGCGCGGCGGACGGGAGCTTGTTGCGGACGGGGACGCCCGCTTTCTTGGCCGTGGCCTTCATCTTGTCGACGAGCGCGGCGTAGGACGCCGCGGCCGACTCCTCTCCCTTGCTCAGACGGGACGACAGATCCCTCAGCCCGTCGATGCCGGGCACGAGCGGGGCGAGGGCCCTGGCGAGCGCCGGATCGCCCTGCGCGTTGCGGACGGCGGCCGTGAGCCGGTTGTGGGCGAAGGTGCCGGCGAGCCCGGCCTTGGCCAGGGCGGTCCTGCGCCCCCTGGCACCCTTCTTGAACGTACCGGCGTTCCACGGCTTCACGATCCACTCGTGGACCGCCCCTGCCGCGAGCCCCGCGTTCGCCACGAACCGGGCCCTGGCGAACGTCTGCCGCTCGGCGGCGGTCGTCGGGGTGGGCGTGGGGACCGCTATGTAGGCGGCGGCCTGCTGTGCGACGCTCCCGCCACCGCAGGCGGCGGCACCGGCGAACAGCACGGAGCAGACGGCGAGCGCCACGGCGAGTGGGGGTGCCCCCTGCTCGCGGAGCTTGGGGGAGCGTATCGGTGCGGGCACGGGAGCCTCCGGGACCGGGAAGCCGACTGATCCACCGCCAGCTTCACCCACACCGCCCGGTCTTGCCGCCCGGGCGTGCCGAACGGGTGACCCGGCTGCGCACGATCCGCTCCGGAGCTCCACGGGTTTGACCCGTAGACGCCGGGCAACCCGGAGTGCATGTCCCCTCGATATCGCAACGGTGCGAATCAGGCCGGTACGGTGATCGCCGTGATCGCGGACATCATGGCCGTCATCCTGGGCCTGTGGATCCTGATGTACCTGCTGAACGCGAACCCCGCCAACGACCTGGTGCGGTTCGTCCACGACGCGGCGGCATGGCTGGCGGGCTGGTCGCACGATCTGTTCACGTTCCACGAGGCGTGGGCGCGGGTGGTCGCGGGCTACGGCCTCGCCGCGGTGGTCTACCTCTTCGTGGGCCACGCCGTCGCCAACCGCATACACCGCCACTGAGCACCACCACCGAGCACTGCCCCCGAGCGCAACAACCGCCTCGGACCCCCGGACGGTGTGGGAGGCCGCCCACGCCTCCCGACCGCCCCCACAGGCCGGGCGCACGATCCGGGGGTGTGGGGGGTATCCCCCACAAGACACAGCACGTTCCACGAGGCGTGGGCGCGGGTGGTCGCGGGCTACGGCCTCGCCGCGGTGGTCCACCTCTTCGTGGGCCACGCCGTCGCCAACCGCATACACCGCCACCGAGCACCACCACCGAGCACTGCCCCGAGCGCTGTGGCTGAGGGCAACAGCCCCAGGGGCAGCCCCGACGGCACCGGGCAGGCCACGGAGCTATGCGCAGCAGTCGGTGTCCAGGCCCAGAGGCAGCTGCTCGCCGCCGAAGACCGTGCAGGTCGGTTCGTCGCCGCCCAGGGCGGCCACGGCGAGCAGCAGGGAACCCGCCGTCCAGGTGGTCAGTTCCTCGGGCCAGATCGCCCCGTCCTGAAAGACGTAGCCCGTCCAGTACAGGCCCGTCTTCTCATCGCGCAGGTGCTGGATCGACTGGAGGATCTCCAGGGCCCGGTCGGACTCGCCCATCGCCCACAGCGTCAGGGCGAGTTCGGCGGACTCGCCACCGGTCACCCATGGGTTGGGCACGACGCAGCGCACACCGAGACCGGGCACGACGAAACGGTCCCAGTCCGCGTCGATGCGTTCCTTGGCCTCCGCGCCCGTCAGCGCGCCCCCGAGCACCGGGTAGTACCAGTCCATCGAATAGCGGTCCTTGTCCAGGAACCGCTCCGGGTGCCGGCGAATCGCGTGCCTGAGCGCGCCCACCGCCAGCTCCCAGTCGGGCTGGGGCTCTTCGCGTTGCTCGGCGATCGCCAGCGCACAGCGCAGCGCGTGGTGGATGGACGAGCACCCGGTCAGCAGCGCGTCCGCCACGTCCGTGCCGTCGTCGTGCCGCTTCCAGCCGATCTGGCCGCCCGGCTGCTGCAACCGCAGCACGAACTCGACCGCCGCGTACACCGTCGGCCACATGCGGTCCAGGAAGGTGTCGTCGCCGGTCGCCAGGTAGTGGTGCCAGACGCCCACGGCCACGTACGCGACGAAGTTGGTCTCCCGGCCGCGGTCGGTGACCTGCTCGGGGTCGCCGTCGGTGTAGGCCGCGTACCAGGAGCCGTCCTCGTTCTGATGGCGTGCCAGCCAGTCGTAGGCCCGCTCGGCCGCCGTGTGCTCCCCCGCCGCGTCCAGCGCCATCGCCGCCTCGACGTGGTCCCACGGGTCGAGGTGGTGCCCGCGGAACCACGGTATGGCGCCGTCCTCCCGCTGCACGCCGAGGATCCCGGCGACGGTCGCGGCGGCCTGCTCGGCGGTGAGGACCCCGGGCAGGACGAGGTGTTCTGTCCGGGGGGTCGTCACGTGGCGTCCGCCTCGGACAGGCGGGGCAGATGCGGCTTGGTCGCGTACGCCACGAAGCTCTTGCCGATCAGCGGGTTCAGCGCCTGCTCGGCGACCCGGGTGGCGAGCGGCTTCTTCATGATGTCCCAGACCAGCAGCTTGTGGTACGCGCGCACCGGCAGCGCCTTGTCGTTGTCGACGCCGAACGCGCACTTCAGCCACCAGTACGGGGAGTGCAGCGCGTGCGCGTGGTGCGTGCCGTACGGCTTCAGGCCCGCCTCCCGTATCTTCGTCAGCAGTTCGTCCGCCTTGTAGATACGGATGTGGCCGCCCTCGACCTCGTGGTAGGCGTCGGACAGGGCCCAGCAGACCTTCTCGGGGCCGTAGCGCGGCACGGTGACGGCGATACGGCCGCCCGGCTTGAGGACCCGGACCATCTCGGCGAGGACGCCCTTGTCGTCCGGGATGTGCTCCATGACCTCGGAGATGATCACGACGTCGAAGGACTCGTCGGGGAAGGGCAGCGCGAGCGCGTCACCCTCCATCGCCGTGGCGGTGGCGCCGGCCGGAGCCTCACCCGCCTCCTTCATCGCCGCGAACCACTTGGCGACCTCGCGGATCTCCTCGCTGCTGCGGTCCAGCGCCACGACCCGCGCACCACGCCGGTAGCACTCGAACGCGTGCCGTCCGGCACCGCAGCCGAGGTCCAGCACACGGTCGCCGGGAGCGAGCGGGAACCGGGAGAAGTCGACGGTCAGCACGTGGCCCTGCTTTCGCGGTTGGGTACGACGATGTCTTCGGCGGCCACGGAGGAGGCGGCGACCGCGGAAGCGGCGGCTGTTCCGACGGGGGCGCCCCCGCGTGAGGGCAGCCGGGAGCGGGTGCGGGCGATGGCCTCGCGGTACCGGGTCACCGTCCCCTCCGCCGCCTTCGCCCAGGTGAAGTGCCGCAGCACCCGTTCGCGCCCCGCGGCGCCGAGGCGTGCCCGCAGCTCGGGGTCCGCCAGCAGCCGGCTCAGCGCGGCGGCCAGCGCGCCCGCGTCACCGGGCTGGACCGCCAGGCAGGTCTCCCCGTCGCGGCCCGTGACCTCCGGTATGGCACCGCCCGTGGTGGCCACCAGCGGCGTACCGGTCGCCATCGCCTCGGCCGCGGGCAACGAGAACCCCTCGTACAGCGACGGCACGCACGCCACCTGGGCCGACCGCACCAGGCCGACCAGCTCCGTGTCGGAGATGCCCTTGACGAACTCGACGGCGCCCTCGAGTCCGCAGCGTTCGATGGCGTGCGCGACGGGCCCGTCCTCGGCGCGCTTGCCGACCACCACGAGGTGCGCCCCGGGGTGCTCGGTCCGCACCTTGGCGAGCGCCTCGATGAGGAAGACGAGGCCCTTGAGCGGCACGTCCGCGCTGGAGGTGGTGACGATCCGGCCCGGCACCTGCGGCACCGACGCATCCGGCGAGAACAGGTCGGTGTCGGCGCCGATGTGCACGACGTGGACGCGGTCCCGGTCGACGCCCAGGTGGTCCACGATCTCCTGGCGGGAGGTGCCGGAGACGGTGAGCACCGACGGCAGCCGGCGCGCGACCCGCTTCTGCATGCGGGTGAACGCGTACCAGCGCCGCACCGACAGCCGCCTCTTCCAGCCCTCGGCCGCGTCCAGCTCCAGCTGCCGGTCCACGGTGATGGGGTGGTGGACGGTGGTCACCAGCGGTGCGCCCACATCGCCCAGCAGGCCGTAACCGAGGGTCTGGTTGTCGTGCACGACGTCGAAGTCGCCGCGCCGGGCGCGCAGATGGCGGCGGGCGCGCAGGGAGAACGTCAGCGGTTCGGGGAACCCGCCGGTCCACATCGTGCCGACCTCGAGGGCGTCGATCCAGTCCCGGTACTCCTCGCGCTTCGGGGTGCGGAAGGGGTCGGGCTGGCGGTACAGGTCGAGGCTGGGCAGTTCGGTGAGGGAGAGACCCTGAAGGCCCTCGCCCTCGTCGAGCACGGGGTAGGGCTGCGCGCCGATGACCTCCACCCGGTGGCCGAGCCGGACCAGCTCACGGGACAGGTGCCGTACGTACACGCCCTGACCGCCGCAGAACGGGTTCCCCTTGTACGTCAGGAGCGCGATGCGCAGCGGGCGCTCGCCATCGGTGGCGGAACCCCCCTCGGGACCCGCCTCCCTGGCCTCAGCGGTCACTCTCGGCCCCTTCTTCCCTGCAGCTTCCCGCGAGACTACGCCGGGACGGTAATCTAGAACAAGTTACAGACTTGATCGTTCAAGAGCCTCTGAATCTACCGGCAGGTAGCGCCACCGTGAGCGGCGGATCGGGTGATTCGCGCCACGGCCGCCCTGCCGCCCCGCCCGATCACCCACCCCCTCACCGACCTGATCACCACCCTCACCGACTGTCACGGAACGGGACCCATGCCTGCGGAAGCCAAGGTGCCAGCCAGTACCGCGCGACCGGCGGCGGAGCCGGCCTCACCTCCGCTCACCGAGCGGCAGGAGGCGCGCCGCCGCAGGATCCTGCACGCGAGCGCGCAGCTGGCGAGCCGGGGCGGGTTCGACGCGGTGCAGATGCGGGAGGTGGCGGAGTCCTCGCAGGTGGCGCTGGGCACGCTGTACCGCTACTTCCCGTCGAAGGTGCACCTGCTGGTCGCGACCATGCAGGACCAGCTGGAGCGCATGCACGGCACCCTGCGGAAGAAGCCGCCGACGGGACGGACCTCGGCCGAACGGGTGGCGGAGACACTGATGCGCGCCTTCCGCGCGCTGCAGCGCGAGCCGCACCTGGCCGACGCCATGGTCCGCGCCCTGACCTTCGCGGACCGCAGCGTGAGCCCCGAGGTGGACCAGGTCTCGCGTCAGACCACCGCGATCATCCTGGACGCGATGGGCCTGGAGGACCCGACCCCCGAGCAGCTCTCCGCCGTCCGCGTGATCGAGCACACCTGGCACTCGGCGCTGATCACCTGGCTGTCCGGCCGCGCCTCCATCGCCCAGGTTCGGATCGACATCGAGACGGTGTGCCGGCTGATCGACCTCACGGACCCGCGCAGGCAGAAGTAGCACGAGGGATCGGCACACCGAGGGGCAGGCGCACAGAAAGACCTACGAGACGGGTTCCGGTCGACCTTCAGGTCCTTCGACCTTCCGGCCTGTCGACCGTCGACGTCGGCCACAGCGGAAGCCGAAGCTTCACGCCCCAGTCGGCATCTCCGGTTGAGTTCCTTCACTCGTCCCGTAGGCACTTTCCAGAATAGAACTTCCAGACTCGGATGGAAGGCCTCAGACCATGATTTTTTAGGTTTTTTCGGACAGTTCGCCGCAGATCCATTCCTCGGGTCTATTCCTCGGGCGGGAACACCGGCTCCCCGCTCCCCGCCAGCGTGATCACGATGGCCTCCACCGGGCAGTTCTCCGCCGCCTGAAGGATCTCCTCACCCGCGTCGGGGTCCTCCTCGACCGGGTGGGACTGCCGGCCCGCGTCGAGGCGGAAGGCGCCGGCCGCCCGGTGCACGCACTGCGCCGAGCCGATGCAGACCGAGCGGTCGACCTCGATGTGCCAGCGGTCTCCCATGCGGCTACGCCTCCCCGTACCCGGCCGGCAGGTGGATCATCTTGTGCTCCAGGTACTCGCCGTGGCCCTCGGGGCCGAACTCCCGTCCGAGCCCGGAGTTCTTGTAGCCGCCGAAGGGGCCGAGCATGTCGAGGCTGAAGGTGTTCACCGAGTACGTCCCGGTACGGACCTGCCGGGCGACCTCGACGCCGCGCTCCACGTCCGCCGTCCACACGCTGCCGCTCAGCCCGTAGTCGGAGTCGTTCGCGATCCTCACGGCCTCGCTCTCGTCGCCGTACGGCAACAGGCAGATGACCGGCCCGAAGATCTCCTCGCGGGCGATCCGCATGGAGTTGTCGACGCCGCCGAACAGGGTCGGCTCCACGTACCAGCCACGCTCCAGGTGCGCGGGCCGCCCACCGCCGGTGAGGATCTTGGCGCCCTCCTCCTGGCCGATGCGGATGTAGTCGAGGTTGCGCCGCTGCTGCCGTCGTGCCACCAGCGGGCCGACCTGCGTCGCGGGGTCCATCGGGTCGCCGACCACGAGGGCGCTCGCCGCGGCGGCGAAGGCGTCGGCGAACTCGTCGTAGCGCGAGCGCGGCACCAGGATGCGGGTCTGGGCGACACACGCCTGGCCGTTGTTCATCCACGCGGCCGGAACGACCCCCGCCACGGTCGTCTCGACGTCCGCGTCCGGCAGCACCACGGCCGCCGACTTGCCGCCCAGTTCCAGGGTCACGCGCGTCAGGTTCCGCGCGGCGACCTCCATGACCCGCTTGCCGGCCGCGACCGAGCCGGTGAAGGACACCTTGTCGACCCCGGGGTGCCCCACCAGATACTCGCTGATCTCGCGGTCGGCGGGCAGGATCGACAGCACACCCTCAGGCAGCCCGGCCTCACGGGTGATCTCCCCGAGGAGGTAGGCGTCCAGCGGGGACTCGGGCGACGGCTTGAGCACGACCGTGCAGCCGGTCAGCAGCGCGGGCGCGAGCTTGGCGGCGGCCACGAACTGCGGCACGTTCCACGGCACGACGGCCGCCACGACCCCGACCGGCTCGCGCCGCACCAGGATCTTCCCGAGAACACCGTCGCGCCGCTCCTCGTACTCGAAGGTCCGCGCGACCGTGATCGCCGCGTCCCACACCATCATCGCGCCGAGCGCCTGCGCGAGGACGCTCCAGGAGTAAGGGGAGCCGTTCTCGCAGGAGATCACGCGTGCGATCTCCTCGTGCCGTACCGCGATCGCGTCCTTGATCCTCGTCACGACCCCGATCCGCTCGTCGAGCGTCATGCGCGGCCAGGGACCCTCGTCGAAGGCGCGGCGGGCCACGGCGACGGCCCGGTCGACGTCCTCCCGTGAGGCGTGCGGCACCCGGCCGATGACCTCCTCCGTGTGCGGGGAGACCACCTCGATGACGTCCTCGCCCAGGGGATCGGTCAACTCCCCGCCGATGAACAGCTGTCCGTGTTCCACGAGCTCGGTCATGGCGACTGCCTCCTGCGGGAGCCGGCGGTACCGTTCCTGACGGCATGTCAGAACTGATACCAGTTCTGGTGCAACTAAGCCAGGGTCGCGGTCGGATGGGCCCCCACCAGCGGTTTTGCCGCCGGTGAGCGGCCGCCATGGCACCTGGGCCGCCCGTGGGCCGCCGTCCCCGGCCCAGGCGGCCCGAACGTGCGGCCGAGCGGGCCCGTTAGGCTTGGGCACTCCGACGGGCCGCCGCCCGCCGCCCGGCGGGAGGGTACGGCACTCGTGCGGCTACCCGCACCACCACATCCAAGGACGGCAACCGAGTGTCTTTCTTCACCATCGGCCACCGCGGCGTCATGGCCGCCGAGCCGGAGAACACCCTGCGCTCCTTCCTGCGGGCCGAACGCGAGGGACTGGACGGCATCGAACTGGACCTGCACCTGAGCAGGGACGGCGAGCTGGTCGTCATGCACGACGACACGCTGGACCGCACGACGAACGGCTCCGGTCCGATCGCCGACCAGAAGCTGCGGAGGCTCAAGAAGCTCGACGCCGGCCTCGGCGAGCGCATCCCCACGTTCGCCGAGGTGCTGGACGCCGTTGGGCCGACGCTGCCGATCCAGGCGGAGATCAAGGACGTGGCCGCCGCCCGGTCGCTGGCCAAGGTTCTCACCGACCGCGACCTGCTGGACCGGGTCTCGGTGCTGTCGTTCCACGACGTGGCGCTGATCGAGATCCACAACCTGCTGCCGCAGGCCCGCACCGTGCTGGTGGCAGGCCCCAGCGCGCACCGCGACACCTTCGTCGGCCGCGCCCAGAAGGTCGGTTGCACCCTGGTCAGCGTGGAGCTGCGCCAGCTGAACCGGGCCATCGTGGAGAAGTGCGGCGCCGCCGGCATCGACGTGATGGCCTGGACCGTCAACGACGAGCGCGACCTGGCGCTGGCCCGGGCGCTGGGCCTGGTGGGCTGCGTGACCGACCAGCCCGACATGAAGCGACTGGTCGAGGCCACGGCCTGACCCAGGGCCCGAACGGAGCTCCCGCAGGACACTCCGACGTGGAACCAGTTCTAGTTATAGTGGGCGGGGGCCACGGGCGGGCGGAGGCGGGATGACCACGAGCCGGGGCGGGGAGCCGATGACGCAGGCGCGCGACCACGGCGGGGGCGTACGGTCCTTCCGGGTCCCCATCCCGGACAACCCCCTCGGCCACACGCTCGTCCACGTCCTCGACACCGACCGCGGCCCGGTGCTGATCGACACCGGCTGGGACGACCCGGACTCCTGGGACGCGCTCTCGGCGGGGCTGGCGGAGTGCGGGACCTCGCCCGCGGAGGTCTTCGGCGTCGTCATCACCCACCACCACCCCGACCACCACGGCCTGTCGGGCAGGGTCCGCGAGGCGTCGGGGGCGTGGGTCGCGATGCACGCGGCGGACACCGCGGTCGTACGGCGGACCCGCGGCACCCGCCCCGAGCGCTGGTACACGTACATGGCCGACAAACTGGCCGCGGCCGGCGCCCCCGAGGAGCACCTGGCCCCGCTGCGCGCCGCGCACGGCCGCCGGGACCTGCCGGGCCTCGCGCCCGCGCTGCCCGACCGGGAGATCGTCCCCGGGGAACTGCTCGACCTCCCCGGCCGCCGCCTGCGCGGAATCTGGACGCCGGGGCACACACCCGGCCATGTCTGCCTCCACCTGGAGGAGGAGCATCCCGCCGGACTCCACGGCCACGGGCGCCTGTTCTCGGGGGACCATCTGCTCCCGGAGATCACCCCGCACATCGGTCTGTACGAGGACCCGGACGACACCACCGTGACCGACCCCCTCGGCGACTACCTCGACTCGCTCGAACGCGTCGGGCGCCTGGGGGCCGCCGAGGTGCTGCCCGCACACCAGCACCCGTTCACCGACGCGCCGGGCCGCGTACGGGAGTTGCTGGCCCACCACGGGGAGCGGCTGACCGGGCTGCTGGCCCTGTTGTCCGTCCCGCTCACCCCGTGGCAGCTCGCCGAGCGCATGGAGTGGAACCGCCCCTGGGAGCACATCCCGTACGGCTCACGGCACATCGCCGTCGCCGAGGCCGAGGCCCATGTGCGCCGGCTGGTGAAGCTGGGGCGGGCGGAGGCGGTGGCGGGGAGCGATCCGGTGGCGTACGCGGCGGTGTGAAAAACGCCGGCACCGCACGTTCCACGAGACCCGATGGGAGATCCGGCCGGATCTCCGGGCTCTGCGCCTGCGACCCCGGTCACATTCCGACCGCAGGTCGTGCGACAGGGGTCACACCGTTCGGTTCCCTTCCGTATATCCCTTCTGGGCAGTGCGTGACCCACCCCGTGACACGCCCCACGTGACCACCGTCACCTACGACGTCGGGCCGTAGATCCAACGGCATGGCATGCATGCGCCAATTGCCCGCCCGACCTGCGGATTGAGAGCCAGGTCACACACCGAGCGTTTCCGACGGATGCGGCCACAACTAGTAAAAGGGGTCATTGCGGACACCCCCTCGGCCTGCTTCTCTGGATGACGTCGCCAGGCGCCGACGAGCCCACCCGGGTCGCGGCGCCGACGCATGCCCCACCGCCTCCCGCGGTTCCGGCATGCGGGCGGCCCCCGAGTCCCCGACGAAAAGGTTTCCTGTGACCGTCTCCTTCATCCGCCGCATCGCCTCCCCGAAGAGGGCCGTCGCCGCCACCACCGTGGCCGCTGCCGCCGCCGGCGCGCTGCTCGCCTCCGCGCCCGCCCAGGCCGCCACCCCGACGACGGCCTCCGCCTCGCCCTCTTCCGTCCAGGCGACCGCGCACCAGATGATCCCGGACCCGGCGCAGTACGCAGCGTTCAACAAGATCGTCTCGCATGAGAGCGGCTGGAACATCCACGCCACCAACACCTCCTCCGGCGCCTACGGCCTGGTCCAGGCGCTGCCCGCGTCGAAGATGGCGTCCGCCGGCTCCGACTGGAAGACCAACCCGGCGACCCAGATCAAGTGGGGCCTGAACTACATGAACTCCCGCTACGGCAGCCCGGTTGCGGCGTGGAACTTCTGGTCCACCCACCACTGGTACTGATCGAGCCGATCACACCCGACCGCGAAGGCGGCGGCCCCGGATCCGGGGCCGCCGCCTTCGGCGCTGCTCACGGCCGTGGCGACGGCCGTGCCGGCGCTGATGGCGTCGGGGCGGGAGTGACCTGCGCGGCCTCGGGGGAGGCAGGGGCGAGGCGTGGGGATGCCCCTGCCTCCCTCGGGACGGGCCGGCGGCGCCGGGAGGCGTGCGGCCCGGGTCCGTCGGTCAGCCCACGGTGACGCGGAGTTCCTTCACTCCGTTGATCCAGGCGGAGCGCAGGCGGCGTGGGTCCCCGGCCGGTTCGATGCCCGGCATGGCGTCGGCGATCGCGTCGAAGATGAGGTCGATCTCCAGCACGGCCAGGGACTTGCCGAGGCAGTAGTGCGGGCCTCCGCCGCCGAAGCCCAGGTGCGGGTTGGGGTCGCGGGTGATGTCGAAGACGTCCGGCTGGTCGAAGACCTCGGGGTCGTGGTTGGCGGAGGAGTAGAAGAGTCCCACCCGGTCGCCCTTGCGGATCTGTTTGCCGCCGAGTTCGGTGTCCTGGGTGGCGGTGCGCTGGAAGACGTTGACCGGGGTCGCCCAGCGGACGACCTCCTCCGCGGTGGTCCGGGGCCGCTCCCGCTTGTAGAGGTCCCACTGGCCGGGGTGGGTGAGGAAGGCGTGCATGCCGTGCGTGATGGCGTTGCGGGTGGTCTCGTTGCCGGCGACGGCCAGCATCAGCACGAAGAACCCGAACTCGTCGGAGCTGAGGTTCCCCTCGTCCTCGGCGGCCACCAGCGTCGTCACGATGTCCTTCGCCGGGCACTGCTTGCGGTCCGCGGCCATGTTCATGGCGTAGGCGATGATCTCGCCGGCCGACCGGACGCCGACCTCCTCGGTGATGGCGTACTCGGGGTCGTCGTACGCGATCATCTTGTTGGACCAGTCGAAGATCTTGACCCGGTCTTCCTGGGGGATGCCGATCAGTTCGGCGATGGCCTGCAGCGGCAGTTCACAGGCGACCTGGGTGACGAAGTCGAAGGGGCCGTCGTGGGCGAGCGCGCCCCGGACTATGGCGCGTGCGCGGGCCCGGAGCCTGTCCTCCAGGGCCCGGATGGCGCGCGGGGTGAAGCCGCGCTGCACGATCTGGCGGACCCTGGTGTGCTCGGGCGGGTCCATGTTCAGCATGATCAGCCGCTGTGCGTCGATCGCGTCGCGCTCGATGTGCTCGTTGAAGCGGATGATCGCGGTGTTGAGGGACGAGGAGAAGATCTCCGGGTGCGTGGAGACGTACCTGACGTCGGCGTGCCGGGTGACCGCCCAGTACCCCTCGTCCTGGAAGCCCGCGAGCCCGGCCGGCTGGGGTATCCAGCGCACCGGCTCCGCCCGGCGCAGTGCGGCGAACTCCGGCAGGGGCACGCGGTGGTGCAGCAGATCGGGATCGGTGAAGTCGAACCCGTCGGGCAGCGCGGGACAGGGCATGGGCGACCCCCACCATTCTTCTGTCTGACGGCCTATCAGGTTGCCGTGAAGGTAGTAACGGGTTCTACAAGCCGCAAGGGGCGCGGCGCCCCGATCGCGTGCGAGACTCGTGCAGATCACGACTCCGGAGGCTGCACGACCCTTGCGGCCTTGGACTCCCTGTCAGCACACTGCACACAGAACTAGAACGCGTACTAGTTCTGCGTGGCGGGCGGGCCGGGACGCCCGCGCCGCGCGGGTGACCGAGGAGAGGACGAGCCCCCCATGGCCGCGGAACCCGTGATCGTCGAAGCCGTGCGCACCCCCATCGGCAGGCGCGGCGGCGCGCTCGCCCAGCTGCACCCCGCCTACCTCCTGGGCGAGACCTACCGCGAACTCCTGGGCCGCACCGGCATCCCCGCCGACTGCGTCGAACAGGTGGTCGGCGGCACGGTGACCCACGCCGGCGAGCAGTCGATGAACCCGGCGCGCACGGCGTGGCTGACGATGGGCCTGCCCTACGAGACGGCCGCGACGACGGTCGACTGCCAGTGCGGCTCGTCCCAGCAGGCGTCGCACATGGTGGCCAACATGGTCGCGGCCGGAGTGATCGACGTCGGCATCTCATGCGGTGTCGAATCCATGTCCCGCGTGCCGCTGGGCTCGGGCTCCAAGCACGGTCCGGGCAAGCCCTTCCCGGACGAGTGGAACGTGGACCTGCCGAACCAGTTCGAGGCGGCCGAGCGGATCGCCCGCCACCGCGGCCTCACCCGCGAGAACGTGGACGCGCTCGGCCTCATCTCCCAGGAGCGGGCGGCGATCGCCTGGTCGGAGGAGCGGTTCAAACGCGAGACGTTCGCCGTGCAGGTGCCGACGACGGAGGAGGAGCAGCGGGCCGGCCAGGGCATGTGGCGGCTGGTCGACCGGGACGAGGGCCTGCGCGACACGTCGCTGGAGGCGCTGTCCCGCCTGAAGCCGATCATGCCGACGGCGGTGCACACCGCGGGCAACTCCTCGCAGATCTCGGACGGCTCGGCGGCGATCATGTGGGCGTCGAAGCGGATGGCACGCGCGCTGAAGCTGCGCCCGCGGGCCCGGATCGTGGCCCAGTCCCTGGTGGGCGCGGACCCGCACTTCCACCTGGACGGCCCGATCGACGCGACCAGGGCGGTACTGGGGAAGGCCGGGATGTCCCTGAAGGACATCGACCTGGTGGAGATCAACGAGGCGTTCGCGTCGGTGGTCCTGAGCTGGGCCCAGGTCTTCGACCAGGACCTGGAGAAGGTGAACGTCAACGGGGGCGCGATCGCACTGGGCCACCCGGTGGGAGCCACCGGAGCCCGGCTCATCACGACGGCCCTGCACGAACTGGAGCGCGCGGACAAGGAGTTCGCGCTGGTGACGATGTGCGCCGGAGGCGGACTGGCCACCGGGACGATCATTCAGCGGTTGTGACCGCCCAGGAGACGAACGCCGGGAAGGTGGCGGGCGCGAGGGCGAGTACCGGACCGACGGGGGTCTTGGAGTCGCGTAGGGCTACAGTGGCGCAAGGGGTTTCGGCGATCGACTCCACCCGCAGCTGTGGCTGCATGAACCCCGCTGTCACCCGATCACGCAGCACCCCGCCCGGCCCTCTCACCACAGCGTCGCGATCAGGATGATTATCCCCGCAAGAAAGCCGAAAGCTATGGGACCGCACACGCCCAGCGACAACAAATCGTCGTGCGCTTCCCGGTCGTAGTCGTCCAAGGTGCCGACGAAGCACCAGCCGGGGCGGTCGCGCCGATAGAGCACGGGCACCTGCTGCCCCAACTCCGGTGGTGCGTCGAGCGGTTTCGCCTTCGACGTGGCACGCACCGACTGACCTGACTCAGTGACGAATTCGACCGTCGTCCTGTAACCCACGTGGATGAGGCCCGATTCGTCGGACTCCCAGGCATCTTGCCACCCGGCCGTCACGCCAGTGGTCATCGTCAGGGAGGGACGCACACTGCGGGCACGCGTCCACAGCAGTAGGGCGGATCCCGTCAACAACGCCGTCGGCGCGAGCCAAAGCCACACCACCGCACGCCACATGCTGCTCAACCTGCGACTCCCTCCTGACGACTCTTCGCAGGTGGCCGAGTAGCGGCTCACCCGCTCCCCACACAGGCGGGACCGTCATCCATGCCGGCCGTCGCACGGTCGCGTTGCCTCGTCACACCTCCGCGACCACGCAGTGATGAGCCGATACGTCGCTGATGAGCTTGCCAGAGTCGCGGCCACGGGTCATCGGTGGAACTACGTACATCGCACGCACAAGAGTTCGTAGCGCGATCCTCGTGAAGTGTCCTCGCTGCAGCCGGGAGCGCCGCCTCCCCCGGTCGTGACGAACTCTCGGTACACCTGGGGCAGCCTCATGACCAGGGCGCGTGACGATCTCCTGCTGGAGCATTGGGAGCGTCGGTTCCCCGGAACACACAAGGAGCTTTCCAGTCGGCCGGTGAGGTCCCCGCACGCATTGGACGGTCACAGGGCCACCGGCCGCCTGCTGGACCGAGACGAACAGAGAATCCGCACCACCGTGAACTGTTTCAGCGGCAGCGTCCCAGCCTGCGTGCGTATCGACGCTCCCGGGCGCGGAAGCAGCAACGAGACCGTGCGTGAACCACCGCGATCGACTACCTTCCGCGCACTCCGCTGCTCGACGTCAGCTCAGCATCTGGAGCGCAGAGCCAGGTTTTTCCTGCCCGTCACCTTCGACCGCAGTGGTCTTTCCGCCACTGGAAGAACCGGTCAGCGGTGTTGGTGATGACGCCGTCGACACCCCACGACGTCGCGGTCCGCCATTTGCTGTCGCCGTCGACGGTCCACACGAACGTCTGGACACCGGCCGCGTGGAGCCGGCGCACCGCGTCGGGGTGCACCGAGAGGCTGTTGAAGTTCACCGCGTACGCGGCGAGGGAGAACTTCCGCGCCGTGGCCACGGGATCCCCGTCGAGCCTGTCCCGGAGCAGGGCCAGTTTGATCCGGTACGGGGAGGCCGCCGCGTGCCGCACGATGGTCTCGTCGAAGGACTGGACGACGGTGCGCTCGGTCATTCCGGTCTCGGAGACCATGCGCAGGATGTGGTCGACCGCCGCGGGCGTCTGTGGCCCCTTGATCTCCAGGAGGAACCGGACCGGCAACGCCTTGACGGCGGCCAGCGCCTGACGCAGGGTCGGGACGCGCCCGCCGCCCCTCACCGTCAGCGCGGACACCTGCTGCGCGGTGAGCCGGTCGATGCGGCCGGTTCCGTCGGTCGTCCGGTCCACGGTGGCGTCGTGCATGATGACCGGCTCGCCGTCCTCGGTGACCTGCACATCGGTTTCCACGTAGTCGGCTCCGTGAGCCGCTGCCGCCTGGAAGGAGGCGATCGTGTTCTCCGGGGCGCGCCGGGGAGAGCCGCGGTGCCCGATGACACGGGTGCCGGAGCAGTCGGCGACGGGGCTCCGCGTCGGCTCGTGAGCCGTCGGCGTTCCCGACGTCCGGCCGGTCAGTGCGGCGACGCACAAGGTCACGACCGCCGCGGACGTCAGCCCGATGGGCAGCGCACGTCTGCCACGCGGTTTCGGACGGGCCGAACCGGGCGTACCACGCCGTGCCATGTACGCAATCCCCCGTATGCCCCGTGGATGAACGTTGAGTGAAGCCGTGAACCCGGCGATCCTACTGGACGGTTCACAGGGTCCACATCGGACTCGCAGTCAACTTCCCTACTCGGCTGGACGGCTTTTGACGCTCCGTCGCCCGGGGCCGGCGACGAGGCACGCGACCGGTTCGGTTCCGGTACGGGACGCGAGATGGATCACAGAATGACCGGCGGCGAGTACGCGGGCGCGTCCACGTTCATCGCCGAGTACGCGCCGGACGAGAGGCGCGGCTTCCTCGGGAGCTGGCTGGAGTTCGGCACGCTCGCCGGGTACGTCGGCGGCGCGGGCCTGGTCACCCTGATGACGGCGCTGCTGTCCTCCGACGACCTGGTGTCCTGGGGCTGGCGGATCCCGTTCCTGATCGCCGGCCCGATGGGCGCCATCGGGCTCTACCTGCGGCTGCGCCTGGAGGAGACCCCGGCGTTCGCGGCCGAGGTGGACAAGGCCGAGGCCGAGCGGCCCAAGGTGCCGCTGCACGAGATGATCGCCGGCCGGTGGAGGGCGCTGCTGCTCTGCATCGGGCTGGTGCTCGTCTTCAACGTCACCGACTACATGCTGCTGTCGTACATGCCGAGCTACCTGACCAGTGAGCTGAAGTACGACGAGACGCACGGGCTGCTGGTCGTGCTCGCCGTGATGGCGCTCATGATGATCGTGCAGCCCTTCCTGGGCGCCCTGTCCGACCGGGTCGGCCGCCGCCCGGTGATCGCGGCGGGCTGTGCCGGGTTCCTGTTCCTGTCCGTGCCGGCCCTCCTGCCGATCCGCCAGGGCAGCCTGCTCGCGGTCGCGCTCGGCACGGGCGCGCTGGGCCTGCTGCTGGTCTGCTTCACGGCGGCCATGCCGTCCACGCTGCCGGCCCTCTTCCCGACCCGGGTCCGCTACGGCTCGCTGTCGATCGGCTTCAACGTCTCGGTGTCGCTGTTCGGCGGCACGACCCCGCTGGTGGTCACGGCGCTGATCGGCGCCACCGGGAACATGATGGTGCCCGCGTACTACATGATGGCGGCGGCCGTGATCGGCGGTGCCGCGGTGTGGTTCATGACGGAGTCGGCGGGCCGTCCGCTGCCGGGTTCGGCGGCGTCGCTGGAGCGCGCGGAGCGCTGATCCCTCCCATCCGGCCGGTCCGGTGACGCGCCGCTCGACCGGGCGGTGCGTCACCCGAGCGGTGGAAATCCGCTGACACGGCACCCTGCCCTGGCTATATTCGTTAGAGAGTCTAGTTAGGCGATCTAACCAGCCACACGAAAGGCATGGTGCATGAGTACAGCGCAACAGCTCTGGGACGACGTGGACGCGTACTTCACGGACCTGCTCGCCCCCGAGGACGAGGCGCTCACGGCGGCCCTGCGGGACAGCGACGCGGCGGGCCTGCCGCACATCAACGTGGCGCCGAACCAGGGCAAGCTGCTCCAGCTCCTGGCCCGGATCCAGGGCGCGCGCCACATCCTGGAGATCGGCACTCTCGGCGGATACAGCACGATCTGGCTGGGCCGCGCCCTGCCCGCGGACGGCCGGCTGATCACACTGGAGTACCAGGTCAAGCACGCCGAGGTCGCCCGGCGCAACCTCGAACGGGCGGGCCTGGCCGGACGCGCGGAGGTGCGCGTCGGCCCGGCGCTCGAGTCGCTGCCCAAGCTGGCCGAGGAGCAGCCCGAGCCGTTCGACCTGGTGTTCATCGACGCGGACAAGGTCAACAACGCCCACTACGTCGAGTGGGCGCTGAAGCTGACCCGCCCCGGCAGCCTGATCGTTCTCGACAACGTGGTCCGCGGCGGCCAGGTCACCGACGCGGGCAGCGAGGATCCGAGCGTGCGGGGGACCCGGGCCGCGCTGGAACTGATGGCCTCGAACCCGAAGTTGAGCGCGACGGCGGTACAGACGGTCGGCAGCAAGGGGCACGACGGGTTCGCGCTGGCCCGGGTGGTGGGCTGACAAGGGGGCCGCTCAGGCCTCGTGGTAGAAGCCCACGTTGACGCTGCGGGGGGCGGTGCGGTCCTGTATGACGAGCTCACCGGAGGCGCCCTGCGGGAGCTGGGCCGTCCCACCGTAGGCCAGGGGCTGGGCGGGGTGTCCGGCGAGTGCGAGCACGACCTCGGAGGAGGGATCGGGCTGGGAGCCGCGCACCCAGGTGACCTGCCAGACGCCGTCGCGGCCGCACTGGAACTCCAGATGGACACGGGAGACGAACAGCCAGTCGTCCGGGGTCGCCAGCCGGCACACGGACCTGTCCCGGCCCACCCGCAGCACGGTGCCCGGGTCGCTGGGCGCGTCGGCCATCTGCATGCCGGCCGTCGCCCCGACGTCCGCCGCGGAGACCGAGGCCATGGTGAGTTCGAGCACGTGCGCTCCTTCTGGGTGCGGGCGGTTCAGGTGCGGGCGTACAAGTGTGCTGCGGTCCGTCCCGGTTGGCGTGCCGCGCCGGAATGATAATTCGCCCGATCGCCCCGTCGGGTCACGTCCCGCACAATGAACCCATGACCGAGCGCAAGCCACCCGGCGTCAGCTTCGAGTCGTTCGCCGACAAACAGATCCGGGACGCCCAGGCGCGGGGAGAGTTCGCGAACCTCCCCGGCGCGGGCGAGCCCTCACCTGCCGTCAGCGACACGGCGTACGACGAGCTGTGGTGGATCAAGCGGAAGATGGCCCGCGAGGGGATCTCGGTCCTGCCGCCCACGCTGGCCCTGCGCAAGGAGGCGGAGGACACGCTGGCGGCGGCCGCTCAGGCACCGTCGGAGCGGGTGGCGCGGCGACTGGTCGAGCAGCTGAACGTGAAGATCCGCGACATGATGTTCAAGCCGCCCCCGGGCCCGCCGCTGGGCCTGAAGCCGTACGACGTGGAGGCGGTCGCCCGGGAGTGGCGCGAACGCCACGGGGGGCGCCCGGAAGCAGACTGAGCGCCCGGAAGCGGGCGCGTGCGGGGAAGGCTGCAGGCCGACCACACCGGCCGTCGGGCCGGCGCCATGGCAGAACGGGCGGGGCCGACCCGGAGACGTACTCCTGGCCGACCCCACCCGCCTGGGCCCTGACGACAGGGCCCAGGGCCGCTCACATGTCTCACATGCTCAGCAGCCGCTCCGCCGTCGCCCGGTAGTCCCGCAGTGCCAGCCGCAGCTGTTCCGTGTCGGCCGTCGGGTGGCTGGCGTCGCCCGTCTCCTGCCAGGACGCCTTCAGGGTGCGGCGCCGGGAGGACACGGCCTCCGCGAGGCGCGAGGCGACCTCCTGGACCACCTGGTCCGCCTCCTCCACGGCCTCCTTGGGCCGGTCGACGAACCTGCCGACCGCGTGCTGCAACCGCAGCTCGAACTGGTCGCACTCGTCCCGCGGCAGCAGCCGGGGCTCCCGCGGGGAGCCCGCCACGGCCGGCCGGGGCTCTCCGGTCTCGGGCCGGAACTCCGCCGCCGACCGGGGCTCGCCCGTCCCGGGCAGGTGGGCGCCCCCGCCCCCGGCCTCCCCTGCCTCCGGCCGGAACTCCGCACCCGGCCGGGACTCACCCGTCTCGGGCCGGAACTCCGCACCCGACCGGGACTCACCCGTCTCGGGCCGGAACTCCGCCGCCGACCGGGGCTCTCCGGTGTCGAGCCGGCGCCCCGTCGCTTCCGGGCGTTCGGCGGCGCCGCCCGGTGTCCATTCCGTCATCACCCTCAACTCCCCTTCACATGCTGCCTGTGGAAAGCCCACGGCAGACGGGACTGCCCGGCGCTGCCGGCGGCGTGCCGGGGCGTCTTGTCCGTGGGGCCGGCCGACTGCCGGCGCGGGGGTGCCACCAGGTCCTCGAAGAGGGCACGCGCTTCCAGCATGGCCTCGCGCATCTCCTCGGTGCTCGCGCTTCCGGAAGTGCCGGTGTCCGGGGCGTGGGCGGCCCGGTGCAGCCGGCGGTAGCCGTGGACGTGGTGGGCGTGGTGCACGGACAGTGCGTCGAGCTGCTCCTCGTAGCGGGTGCCGTCCGGGAAGCCCCGTACGCCCGCCAGCTCGGCGAGCAGCCGGTCCGCCTCGGCCACCGCCTCACCCGGGGAGTCGACGAAGCGCTTCTGTGCGGCCGCCCAGCGCGCGGCGTACCGTTCGCGCTCGGCCGGCTCCAGCGGGTGCTCGTTCAACGCGCCGTACTTGTTCAGCCGCTCGGTCAGTTCCCGCTCCGCGGCCTTGGTGTCGCCGTCGTGCCGGGCCACGGTCCGCTCGTACTCGGGTCCGAAGCGGCGCGTCAGGCCCCGCCCGCCGCCCGCGCCCCGGGCCCGTGGGGAAACGGCGGCCGCGCCCGCGAGGGCGGCCGCCACGATCACGATCACGATCAGAGCGATGATCCAGCCTGTGGACATGGGTGCCTTCCGGGGTTGCCTTCAGGTCTTACGGCCCGGCGGGCCGTCTCCCGCCCGGGTTGCCCGGACGGAGGCCCCCAAACGAACCCCCGGCTTCCGCCCCGCCGACAGACCGGGAGGGCGTGCGTAATTCGTTTGCGCGCCCCTACGCCGGGCGCCGGGAGAATGGTCCTCGACACCCGGAACGACCTGGTGGAGGCCCGCGCCCTGTACACACGCCCGGGGTACGAGGAGACCGCGCCGTACACCGCGCCGTACAACGACAACGACTACGCCGAGCGCTGGTTCGCCAAGCAGCTGGGCTGAGCACCGGGCGGCCGGTCGCAGAACCGGACGACCGGTCCGGTCGCAGGACTACACGGCCCGGCCGAGCTGTCGTGGGGTCGTCGAGCCGTTGTGCGGGCGTTCCGCGTCCGAGCCGCACAGCTCCGCGTTCAGTTCCTGGACCAGCTTGCTCAGGTCGGTCGGGCGGTCGGGGCCCCACCAGTCGCCGAGCAGTTCGGCCAGGGACTCCTCACGCGCCTCGGCGAGGCGGTCGGCGACCTCGCGGCCCTCTTCGGTCAGGACCAGGTCGAGCCCTTCGCGCACGCCCAGGCGCCGCTCCTCCGCCTGCCGTGCGGCGGCGATGATGACGGGCAGCGGAACGGAGCTGCGCTCGGCGAGCAGCGCTGGCTCCGTCCAGCCGTACTTCTTGATCCGCAGCAGCAGCCAGCTCGTCGCGGGCAGCAGGTCGTACCCGGCCCGCCGGGTGATCTTCTCGTAGATCTCCCGGCGCCCCTCCCGGGAGCCGAGCAGGGACAGTGCGCGGCCGGCCTCCTCGTACGACGAGCGGTGCACCGGGTTGCTCGCCAGGGTCTCCGAGACGTCCGGCGCCGTGACCGAGCCGCGCAGCGGGTCCTCGCGCAGGAACCAGGCCAGGACGAAGCCGAGCAGAGCGACCGGGGCGGCGTAGAGGAAGACATCGGTGATGGAGGAGGCGAACGCGTGCAGCACCGAGGGCCGTACGGCGGGCGGCAGGGCCGCGAGACCGCGTGGGTCGGCCTTCAGGGCGGCCGGGGTGACGCCCGGCGGCAGCGGATGCCCGGCGAGCGCGGCCACGAGCTTGTCGGCGAGGCGGTTGGCGAAGACGGTGCCGAAGACGGCCACGCCGAACGAGGCGCCGATGGAGCGGAAGAAGGTGGCGCCGGAGGTGGCGACCCCCAGCTCCTCGTAGGCGACGGCGTTCTGCACGATCAGCACCAGGACCTGCATGACGAGGCCGAGGCCGAGGCCGAAGACGAAGAAGGAGCCGCTCATCTCGGCGGTGCCGCTGTGCTCGGTGAGCCGGTGCAGCAGGAGCAGGCCGATGGTGGTGACGGCGGTGCCCGCGATCGGGAACGCCTTCCAGCGGCCGGTGCGGCTGACGATCTGGCCGGAGGCGGTGGAGGACAGCAGCATGCCGGCCACCATCGGCAGCATGTGCACACCGGACAGGGTGGGGCTGATGCCGTGGACGATCTGCAGGAACGTCGGCAGGTACGTCATCGCGCCGAACATCGCGAAGCCGACGATGAAGCTGATGACGGCGGAGAGCGTGAAGGTGCGGACGCGGAACAGCTTCAACGGCAGGACCGGTTCGACGGCACGGCGTTCGACGAGGAGGAAGGCCACCAGCAGGACGGCGCCGAGGGCGGCCAGGCCGGCGATCTGCGGCGAGCCCCAGGCCCAGGTGGTGCCGCCGAGTGAGGCGACGAGGACCAGGCAGGTGGCGACGGAGGCGATGAGGAGGGTGCCGAGGTAGTCGATGACGTGCCGTTCGGCCTTCCGGGGGATGTGCAGCGCCGTGGCGATGACGGCGAGGGCGATCACGCCGACGGGCAGGTTGACGTAGAAGACCCACCGCCAGCTGAGGTGCTGGGTGAACAGCCCCCCGAGCAGCGGGCCGAGGACGCTCGTGGCACCGAAGACGGCGCCGAAGAGGCCCTGGTAGCGGCCCCGCTCACGGGGCGGGACGATGTCGCCGACGATGGCCATCGACAGCACGATGAGCCCGCCGCCGCCCAGGCCCTGCAGAGCGCGGAAGCCGATCAGCTCGGGCATGTTGCGGGCCATGCCGCACAGTGCCGAGCCGATCAGGAAGAGCACGATCGCGGCCTGGAACAGCTTCTTGCGCCCGTACTGGTCACCCAGCTTGCCCCACAGGGGGGTGGCCGCGGTGGAGGCGAGCAGATAGGCGGTGACCACCCAGGACAGATGCTCCAGACCGCCGAGGTCGCTGACGATGGTGGGCAGCGCGGTGGAGACGATCGTCTGGTCCAGAGCGGCCAGCAGCATGCCGAGCAGCAGTGCGCCGATGGAGACGAGGACACCACCGCGCACCCCGGCGTCGCCGAGCGCGCCCCGTGCGGCGGTGGAGTCGCCGGTGCCCGCACCGGTGGCGGCGCCGGGTATGGCGGGCTCCGCCGGCGGTGTGTCCTCCCTCGCCGCCCTGCCCTGGGTGTCATCGGTCATGAAGGCCTCCCGTCGACGGTCGTACGACCTCCGTGCGTTGTCGTCCCACCGTGCGCTGTCGTCCATCGTGCACTCTCATCGTGGTCGGTGTGACCTGTTATGGCCTGTTGAGTCCTGATGGGAAGGAGGAGTTCCGGGGGCTGCCGGAAGATTCCGTGAGGGAGATCTGCATAATTCCTGGAATTCGGCGGGGAGGGGGCCCACGCGTGAACGGACCGAACGGACAGGCCTGCCCGGAGTGCGCGGCACCGCGACGAGGGGACGGTACGCCGTCGTGCGGGTGCACGCGACGGGCGGCCGAGGCACTCCGGGAGGCGCGGACGGCGGAGGCGGCAGCGGCGGAGGACTTCGATCCGCTGCGGATCAGACCGTATGTGGAGCTGGGGGACGAGACGGTACGGCTGGGTGCCGTACCGGCGGAGGAGCCGGCGGCGACGGTGCGGCAGCGGACCGTGCCGGACGAGGCGGAGGCGACGGTGCGGTTGGGGGCCGTACCGGGAGAGCCGGAGGGGACGGTGCGGCCGGCTGCCGTGCCGGACGGGACGGTGGCCCTGCCGGCGGTGTCCGACGCGGGGGAACGGGTCGGTGCCGTGCCCTCGGGCGGCGAGCCGCGGCCCCGGCGCCTGCGGCGCACCACCGTGCCGGTCGCCGCGGGGGCACTGGTCGCGGTCGTGGCGGCGGCAGGCTACGCGAGCGGACTGTTCTCCTACGACCCTCCGCGGCGGGACGGCGCGCTGCCGCAGGAGATACGGGCGAGCGCGCCGGAGCCCTCGTCGCCGGACGGTACGTCGGCACCGGCCGCCACGGTGTCCGTGGCGGCGCCTGCACCGGGCGGGAGAACGTCGCCGAGCGGGAGCCCCTCGCCGAGCGGAGACCCCTCACCGAGCGGGAGCCCCTCGCCGTCGAGCGCGTCCCCCACCCGCACGCCGCCCACGTCACCGACACCGGGCGTCGGAGCGACGACCACGCCGGCCACCCCCACGGCATCCCCCACCTCGGGCACCCAGCCCCACCGCGGCCCCGATGTGCTGCGCACCGGTGACGAGGGCCCGGAGGTGGAGGAACTGCAGCTCCGCCTGCGTCAACTGGCCCTGTACCTGGGCCCGGCGAACGGCACCTACGACACCGAGGTGGAGAACGCGGTCCGCAACTACCAGGTCGGCCGGGGCATCACCCAGGACGAGCCGGGGGTGTACGGGACGGCGACGCGAACGAAGCTGGAAGCGGAGACGACCCGGCCGTAGCGCACGGTTTGTGCCGCGGGAAGCGGCCCGGGTCTCGGCCGGCGGCCCGGATCCGGGCCCGCGCCCTCGCAGCTACGCCCCCGCCCGGCCGCGGCCCACCCACGCGGGGGAAAGCGTCAGGCGATGTGGAGCCGTATCGTGCCGTCGCCGGCCGCCTCCACCCGCACCCCGGTCAGGTCCGGCACCAGCACGTCCGGCCCGTGCACCCCGGCGCGGGGGCCGACCCCGACCACGCGCATCCGCGCGGCGCGCCCCGCCGCGATGCCCGCGCCCGAGTCCTCGAACACCACGCAGTCCTCCGGCGCGAGACCCAGTTCCGCGGCGCCCTTCAGGAAGCCCTCGGGGTCGGGCTTGCTCGCGCCGACCGACTCGGCGGTGATCCGCACCGCCGGCGGCTCCAGACCCGCCGCCGCCATCCGCGTGGTCGACAGGGCCACGTCGGCCGAGGTCACGAGCGCGTGCGGCAGCCCCCGCAGCGAGTGGAGGAACGCCCGCGCGCCGGGGATCGCCACGACCCCCTCCGTGTCCGAGGTCTCCTCGGCGAGCATCCGGGTGTTGTCCGCCAGGTTCTGCTCCGTGGGCCGCCCGGGCAGCAGCAGCGCCATCGACGCATGGCCCTGCCGACCGTGCACCACCTTCATCACTTCGTCGCCGTCCAGTCCGTGCCGGTCGGCCCAGCGGCGCCAGATCCGCTCCACGACGGCGTCGGAGTTGACGAGGGTGCCGTCCATGTCCAGCAGGAGGGCGCGGGCGGTGAGCACGGTGGTGGCCGTCATCGGCAGCTCCAGGACAGGGCGGAGGGGGCATGTGTGCGGGCCCCGTGGGGGACAAGGCGGCCCCGTCCGCCGGTCAGGGTGAGCGGACGGGAGCCACTTTGTTTCTCCACGGTACAAAAGAGGACCGGATCCCGCCAGCGGTCCCGCCAAAACGTCACGAGGCGTTCGCCGCCCGGCCACCCCCGGAGCCCAGGACTCCCCGGCGTCACCCGGTTACGGCCTCGTACAGGGTCCACACCCCGAGCGCCACCATCACCAGTGCCGCGATCTTCGTGATCAGCCCCAGCGGCACCCGCTTCATCAGCGCCTTGCCGCCCACGATGCCGAGCCCCGCGACGGCCCAGAGCCCGAGCACCGCGCCGAGGCCGACGGACAGCGGGTCGTCGTAACGAGCCGCGAGGTTCGCCGTCATGATCTGCGTCAGATCACCGAACTCCGCGACCAGGATGAGCGTGAAGCCGGTCCCGGCCACCTTCCAGAACGACTGGTCCTCCGGCTTTCGGATCTCCTCGTCGTCGTCCCCCTTGTGCAGCAGCAGCATCGCCGCACCGCCCAGGAACAGCACACCCGTCAGCGCGTGGACGAGCCGCTGGGGCAGCAGGGTCAGCGCGCTGCCCGCCGCGACGGCGAGCACGACATGCAGCAGGAACGCGGCGGCGACGCCGACGAAGACGTACGAGGCGCGGTACCGGGCGCCGAGGACGAGTCCGGCGAGGGCCGTCTTGTCCGGCAGTTCGGCCAGGAAGATGACGCCGAAGACGAGCGCCAGGACGGTGATGCTGATCAAGGTTCCTCAATCGGTCGGGGCCGCCCCGCCGAGAGTGCTGGGAACGCTGCGACACCTCGGCAGGGCAGCACACGGATCGCCCGCCGCCGTGGGCACGGGCGTGCACTGCTTGCCGAAGGTCTCGCCGGCCGACCCCTGACCGAGGTCCGCCTCCGGGCGCCGGCTCAGCCGAAGCTGAGCAGTGTGTCGACGGTCCGGCGAAGGGCTACTCCCCTTCTGCGCCGCCCATCGTACGGGACGGCACCGCCCCCGCCAAAGGACACCGGCCGCACGGCCGACTTCGGCCGACCGCCCATGTCATGTCCCGACCCGCGCAAGATGTTGAAGTTGCAAGTATTGTGGGTGACCGTCTCAGCAGCCCCCGCCGCACCCTTTGCCACACCGGCCGCGTACGCTGTACGGCTGTCGAAGGCCGCTCCTGCCGCTCCCCCGCGACATCGCGGCACGTGGTTGCCTCTTGGGGAGTCGTACGGGGAGTTCCGGTGCTGGAGAGTGTGGGGTCGCTGGCCGGGGGCCCCTGGATCTACCCCGTGGTGGCCGTGTCGGTCCTGCTGGACGTCTTCCTGCCAGTGCTCCCGAGCGGCGTGCTGGTGATCACTGCGGCGACGGCGGCAGCCGCCGGATCCGGCGTCGCGCGGACACCGGACATCGTCGGGCTCACCCTGTGCGCGGCCACGGCCTCGGTCCTCGGGGACCTGGTGGCGTACCGCCTGGCCTGGCGCGGCGGTGAGCGCCTGGACCGAGCGATCGCCCGCTCCCGCCGTCTGACGCACGCGCAGCAACGTCTCGGCGCGGCACTCGCGCGCGGCGGCGGTGCGTTGGTGGTCGTCGCCCGGTTCGCGCCCGCGGGCCGCTCACTCGTCTCGCTCGGCGCGGGGGCGGCACACCGCCGGGCCCGCGAGTTCCTGCCCTGGTCGGCACTGGCGGGCATCACCTGGGCCGTGTACAGCGTGGCCCTCGGCTACCTGGGCGCCCAGTGGCTGGGCGCGAGCTGGCTGGCGACCGCCGTCTCGGTCACGGCCCTGTTCGGAGCGGGCGCGGGCGCGGCCCGTCTCATGCGCCGTCCGGCACCGCGGAAGTAGCGCCCCCGCAGTCGATGTGCGCCCGTCAGGGAGTGGCCGCCTCCCCGGCCCGCCCGCCGCGCACCTCCAGACCGGCGAGCAGCTCCGCGGTGGCCGCGGCGACCGCGTCCACCGCGCGTTCGAACACCTCGCGGTTGTGGGCGGCCGGGGCGCGGAACCCGGAGACCTTGCGCACGAACTGGAGGGCGGCAGCGCGGATCTCCTCCTCCGTGGCCTCGTCGGGCAGGGCGGGAGGGCGAAGCGTCTTGATGCTGCGGCACATGACTCCAGTGTGACCTCTCGGCCGGCACCGCGAGGAGGGATTCCCCCTCTGCCCCACTCAGAGAGCGTGGGTCCTGGCCAGCAGTTCCAGCACCTCGGCCGTGGTACCGGACTCACCGAGGCGCGGGAAGATGCGCTCGACGCTGTTCCGGTGCGCTCCGGGGTCGGCGTCGGCCATCGCGTCGGTGGCGAGCGTGACGTGGTAGCCGTGCTCGTACGCGGCCCGCGCGGTGGACTCGACGCCGATGCTCGTGGCGATGCCGGTCAGCAGGATCTGGGTGACACCGCGGCGGCGCAGCTGGACGTCGAGGTCCGTGCCGTGGAAGGCGCCCCAGTTGTGCTTGGTGACATGGATGTCGCCGGGGTGACCGGAGAGTGCGTCGACGACGCGGTCCCAGCCCTCGGGGAAGGAGCGGGCGCCGCGCTGCTGCTCGGTGCGCCCGGGAACGGCGTCGGAGCCGTCGGCGGCGAAGGAGACCCGGACCAGGACCACCGGGAGGTGCCGGGCCCGGAAGGCATCCGCGAGTTCACCGGTGCGGGCGACCACCTCCGGGCCGGTGTGGGGCTGGGTGGGCATGCCCACGATGCCGTTCTGCAGGTCGATCACGACGAGGGCGGTGCGCGGGTCGAGCGTCGTCAGAGCCATGGTCGGGCCTTTTCCGGTGGTGTGGGGTGGACGGGGGGCGAAGGGAAGGGCGTGAGGGCGTCGCGGCTCACGGCCGGGTGAGCCGCTCCAGCAGGGCGAGTGCCGCGAGGACGGTCTGCCGTTCGTCCTCGCTGTAGCGGTCCTGCAGCGCGCGGGCGAGCCACTCCTGCCGGGCCTGCCGGTCGCCCTCGACACGGTCCCGGCCGGCGTCGGTGAGGGTGACCAGCTGGCGGCGGCCGTCGTCGGGGTCGGGGCTGCGCCGGATCAAGCCGTGTTGTTCGAGGACGGCGAGGGTGGCGGCCATGGACTGCGGGCGCACGCCCTCGGCGGACGCCAGGGTGCTGGCGGTGGCGGCACCGCCCTTGCCGACCAGGGTGAGCGCGGACACCTGGGAGGGCGTGAGTTCGTCGTCGCCGGCGACCTCACGGATGCGGCGCCGCAGCCGGCTGACGACCACCCGCAGGTCACGCGCCGCACGGGCGGCGGACTCGGAGACGCCTTCGGGGTCGAGGTCCATGCCTTCACGCTAGATCCGACAGGCATGCCTGTCCAGTTCAACCTGCGCAGGCTTGCCTGAATATTGGCGAGCTGTCATGACGGGTTCACCGGGTCACTCGACGACTCACGGGACGGACGTCCGTTCGAGTGAACCGAGGGAAGGGGGTCGCACCCGAAAATCGAACAGGCGTAGCATTGCCCTGTGGCTGCGAGCTATGAGTTTCCGAGTGACCTCCTGGCCGGCCAGGAGGAGTTGCATCAGGTCCGGGCCGAGCTCCTGGCCCTGCTGAAGCGGCTGCCGTGGTCGGTGGAACCGCTGGACGGATTCAGCGACGACACCGGCTGGCGCAAGGTGGAGCGCCCCGCCTCCCCGGGCTGGACCGAGGACGAACAGGCGGAGGTGGAAAAACTCCGCCGGCGGGAGCGGGAACTCGCGGTGTTCGTCTCCTGCCACCGCTTCTGGGACGAGGTGGCGGCCGAGGGCAGGATGGACGCACGGACACGGCTGAAGCACGTGCACGAGGACGAGGACGAGGACGAGGACGAGGGGAACGACAAGGGGCGCGAGTGAAGACGGACACCGCGGGCCGGAAGCAGCCCGGGATGTCCGCGTCCAGTACGTCACCGCCGACGACGGCGCCGTCCGGGCGGCCCTGACGGGACGGCTCGCCGCCGTCCACAAGGAGCCGGTCCGCGAGGGCGCGGCCTGGGGCGTCGCCAGGCCGACGCTCGGGGTGCCGAACCTCCGCCGCCACGTCGTACCGGAGCCGGCCCGGCAACCTCGGCGGTCAAGGAGCAGGCCTGACCCGCACACCATCGGCGACCTCGACGGGGGGCGCCCGATGGTGTGCGAGCATCGGCGACCTTGGGGCCGGTCGTCTCCGGCGGTCGGTCCGGAGGCGGGCTCGGGGGCCCGGCGGCCCAGGCCGTCCACCGGCCCGCGCCAGGCGGGGCCGCCGTTCGGCCGGCTCGGACACGGCGGAGACTACTTGTGCTTCCCGCCGCCCTGGCCGCCGCTCGCCTGACCGCTCCCGGCCGCGTTGTCCGTGCTCCCGGAATTGTTGCCGGACGTGCCGTTGCCGGAGGCGCCGCCGCTCCCCGTCGTGCCGTTGCCGGCCGCGCCGGTGTTGCCCGCCGTGCCGTTGCCGGAGGCTGCCGCACCTTCGCCGGACCCAACCGTGGCGGTCGGCCTGCCCGGCGCGGCCGTCGCCCGTCCCAGCTGCTCGGAACAGTACGCGGCGACCTCGTCCCTGCCGCCGGCGGCCGCGACGAGCTCCTGCCAGACCTTCGCGTCGAGCGCCTTGCCGCGGTCCCGGATCTGCTCGTAGGCACGGCAGTGGGCCACCGTGACCTGCGAGGGAGTCGCTCCGTCCGTCGGCCGGGAACCGGCGGGGGACGCCGAGGAGACGGCACTGCCCGGCCGGTCCGGGGCGACCACCGACGGGTGCGCGGTGTTCCGGTCGGTGCCGGCACCCTCTCCGGTGGATCCGACGGAACCGATGGCCGCGACCGCCACACCGCCCAGGGTGCTGGCGAACACCACGCCCAACGTCATCCTGACGGCGCGTCGGGCGCGCCGCTGGGCCGGTGACCGCCAGTCGTCCCGGCGCCGGGTCCGTGTTCGGGGCACGCCCGCGGCGCGGGCGGCCCGGAAGGCGGCCACGGCCCGCTGCTCGGCCCGGGGGTCGAGATGGCCCGCGCGTATGGCGGCGGCCAGGCCCCTTTCCAGCGCGGCGGCGTCATCGACGCCCCCGGGGCCGGACGGGGCGCCACCAGGCTGCACACGTCGACGGCCCGGAACTCCGTCGCCGCTCAGCCGTTCACGCATGTCCGCTTCCGTTCCTGTCCGACCCGTTCGCTTCGTTCGGTGCACCGACGCCGCTGCCTGTCCGCCGGCTGCTGTCGCCGTCGTCGGTCACTTCGACTCCCCCAGCGTCCGGGAAGTCTCATCTGTCACACCCGTGTCCGGCTCGCTCCCGATGCCGAGCTGGCGTGCGAGGCGTTTCAGGCCCCGGTGGGCGGCTGTGCGCACCGCTCCCGGGCGTTTGCCGAGGACGCGCGCGGCGGCGGGACCGTCCAGGCCGACGACGACCCGCAGGAGCACGGCCTCGGCCTGGTCCCGCGGCAGCCCGCGGACCAGTTCCAGGGCCCGCTCGGTGGAGAGGGACTCCAGGGCCTGGTCATGGGTGTTGTGCGGGCCGACCAGGTCCAGCAGGTCCTGTTCGGTCCCTCCCGATCGGGGCCGCACGCGCCGGCGACGCAGATGGTCCATCGCCCGGTGCCGGGCGATGGTCGCGGTCCAGCCGCGGAAGCCGGCGCCGTCGCCCTTGAACCGTCCGAGGTCGCGCGCTATCTCCAGCCAGGCGTCGGACGCCACGTCCTCGGCGTCGTCACCGACGAGGCCGTGCAGGTAGCCGAGCAGGCCCGGCTGCACGATCCGGTACGCGACCGCGAAGGCGGCCTCGTCGCCGTCCTGGGCCCGCGCGACCGCCGCGCCCAGTTCCCCGTCGTACGCATGGACGCTTCGGGATTGCCGTACCTGGCCCAAGATGGTCCTCGTTCACAACGGTTCATAGCGCTTCCTTGCAGCCCGCCGTGCTCCGGTCGCACCGACGGCCCCATGGTGACCAGCGTCCGTCGTCACAGAAGTGTCACAACGCACCAGGCGTCCCTCGTGTGACCACCGGTGTCCCGCCGCCCAGCCGCCGGGTTCGGTGTTCGTCCCGCTGAGCGCGACCGGCAGTCCCGGCCGGGTGACGTTTCACGGACACCGTGCGCTGGGTGAGTACCGGGTTCGGTACCGCGCAGGCCCAGAGCGACCGCTCTCTGCCGCCGGCACCGCGGCCCGCTTCGACCTCTCTCCGTGCCGTTCATATCTCCCCCCGTGAGCGGCAGGGAGAGGGATGGGCGGCCGGGGCCCCGACCACTGCAGGGGGTCCCGGCCGCCGTGCGCGCATCGGACCGGTCGCGGCCGGCCGGGCGTGGAGCACGGCCCTCACCGCGCCCGTCGACACCCGGTCCCGGACCCGCCCGCCGCGGACCCGCCCGCCGTCGCACCGTGGCAGGACAGGCGAGGTCAGCGGCCGATCCGTCAACCGGCCGCGTCCGGCGCGTGATGCTTCGGTGTCCTCGTGCGCTCCTTCTGGCATGAATGCGAACCTCCGTCTGCGGGCGGTGCCGTCCCCGGCACTGCGCAACAGCTCGACCTGGCTGGAACGGCTTTTCGAGGGCGACTCGGAGACCCTCCGGCACCGGGTCGCCCGACACCGCGAGCAGGTGCTGGACAGGCGTTATCCGGACCAGGAGCGCATCTACGCCGGTGCTCCGCCGCACGGCCCCGGGGACCGGCCCCAGGCCCGGGTGGTGCTGGGCGGCCGGCCCGTCTTCCGTGCCGACCCGTGCAGGCCGCCGCTGCTGGTGCTGACGGCGGCCCAGGCCCGTGGGGTGGCCGGGTTCCTCGCGACGGCCGACTTCGACGCGCTGTGGGATTCCGCCCGGGACGAACTGCTGCCGCGCTACGGCGGCGTGACCGCGGAGCTCGAGACATGGGGTGCGTTCGCCGCGGCGCACCAGGAGTTGAGGGCGTTCTACACGCGGACGGCCGAGTGGGGCGACGCGGTGGTGAAGTGGCTGGCGGCCTGAGGCGTTTCCATCGGATTTATCCGTATCGCAGTGCCGAGGTGTAACAGTTTCGGCCGACTGCGCTCTTTCCATGCGGGCGACCAGGTCGGTCGGCCAGGACTGGGGGCGCGACACGTGCAGCGGACGGACGGAAGCGGCAGAGCGTACGGCGAGCAGCCGTACGGCGGCGCCGGGTACGCGCATGACCTCGGTCACCGGGTCGCCGACGGCACCACCACCGACACGGCCGGCCCGTCCTGGGACCCGGTGCAACACGCGCAGTGGACGCACCCCGCGGGTCACCCCACGCGACGGGCCCGGAACCCCGGGTCACCGGAACGCCCTCTGCCGGGGCCGGGCCGGAGGGCGCGCGCCCTCGGCTCGTCCCACAAGCAGGTGAAGTGACCAAGGCTCTGACGTGACCGATCGCCGACGCCGCAAAGCGGCTCCCCGCAGCCGCCACCGTCCCCGTCGCCGGTGGTGATCCAGTCGGTCTTCACCGCCGTGTCGGGCTCACGGCTGCGGTGACAGCGCATGGGGCGGTACGGCAGTGGAGCGGTACGGCCGCCTCCGGACCCCGGCAGACGCTCGGGCTCGCCAAAGCGCCATCACTCCGCCCGAACCGGCCTTCCGCAGCCGGCACCGTACGAGCCCCTTGAGCGGCCGGCACCGTACGACGGCTTCCGGCAGCCCGCACCGTACGCAACAACGCAGTGGTACTGAAACGCAGTGGTACTGAAAGGACAGGGACCCGAGCACATGAGTGGACACCGGCGCCGACCGCCGCAGCGCACCATCGCCGGCATCAGTGGCGCGGGTGACGGCGCCACGGGCCGCCGGGCCTCGCGGCACCAGGTCTCCGGGCCGCGCGCTGCACGCCGCGCCCGGAGAGCGGCGCCGCAGAAGAAGCGGTTGATCGACTATCCGCGCCGAAGCCGGACGGGCCCGCGCCGGTGGCTGCCGTCGCTGCGCCAACTGCTGGCCCTGTTCCTGCTCTGCTTCGGCGGCACGGCCGCGGCCGTCGGTTACGCCTATGCCACGGTCACCATCCCGGACCCCAATCCCGCGACGCTGCTGCAGAACAACGTCTACTACTGGTCCGACGGCACCGTCATGGCGACCGACGGCAGCGTCAACCGGCAGAACGTGACCCTCGCGCAGGTGCCCGCGGACGTGCAGTGGGACTTCATCGCGGCGGAGAACTCGTCCTTCTACACCGACCCGGGCATCGACCCGCAGGGAATCCTGCGTGCCGTCGTCCACATGGCCGAGGGCGGCTCCGTCCAGTCCGGCTCGACGATCACCCAGCAGTTCGTCAAGAACACTTATCTCGACCAGTCGCAGACGATCTCACGCAAGTTCCGGGAACTGCTGATCTCGTCGAAGATCGGCGCCGTCATGAGCAAGCAGCAGATCCTCCAGGGATATCTGAACACCTGCTTCTTCGGGCGTCAGGCCAACGGCATCCAGGCCGCCGCCCGCATGTACTACGGCCTCCCGGTGGAGAAGCTCGACGTGAGCCGGGGAGCGTTTCTCGCCGCAGCGGTCAACGAGCCGAGTCTCTTCCAGTACGCCGACTCCGACCCCGCGGCGCGGGCGCAGGCCGAGTCACGCTGGTCCTGGGTGCTCGACCGGATGGTCGCGACCGGCAGGCTGACACCGGCGCAGCGGGCCCGGTACGCGGCCGCCGGCTTCCCGACGCCCAGGAAGTGGGCTCCCGGCTCGGGGTTCACGGGCCAGGTCGGCTACCTGGTCCAACTGGCCAGGTCGTACATCCAGGCGCACGACCCGGACATCACCGACAGCAGCCTGAGCCGGGGCGGTTACCAGATCCACACCACCTTCGACAGGAAGAAGACGGCGGAGCTGGCCCGGGCCGTGGCGACGGTGCGCAGGCAACGCCTCGACCCCGCTCACCGGTCGGTCGACCGGGACGTCCAGGTCGGAGGCGCCTCGGTGGATCCCGCGACCGGCAGGATCCTGGCCGTGTACGGCGGCTCCGGCTTCGACCGGGCCCACTACTCGGACAACGCCGACACCTCCGGCGTCCCGGTGGGCTCCACCTTCAAACCGATCGTCCTCGCCGCCGCGCTGCAGAACGGAGCCGTCCTGCAGCCCGGCAAGCCCCCGCAGCCGATCACCCCGGACAGCAGGTTCAACGGTGACGACGGCATCCAGATCAAGGACCAGCAGGGCAACTACGTCACCGACACCAAGGACCCCACCGGGCTCCTCCACCAGCACAACGACACCGACCAGCGCTGGGGCTACATCTCTCTGCGCAAGGCGATGGAGCAGTCGGTCAACACGCCGTACGTGCAGCTCGGAGAGGATGTCGGCTACGGGAGCGTGGCGAGGACGGCGGAAGCCCTCGGCCTGCGCTCCGGCAGCCTCGCCGCCCCCAGCGCCGGCTTCTACATCGGCACCTCGACACCGAGCGCCATCCGGATGGCGGGCGCCTACGCGACCTTCGCCGCGGAAGGGATGCGCGCCACCCCGTACTCGGTGACGAGAGTGACGCACAACGGCACCGCACTGGCCGGCCTCGCCGCCCCCACCCCCGTACGGGCCGTGCCGACGGCGGTCGCCGACAACGTGACCGACGTGCTCCGGGGCGTCATCGCCCGGGGCACCGGCACCAGGGCACAGGCGCTCGGCAGGCCCGCGGCAGGCAAGACCGGCACCACCGACGACTACCGGTCGGCCTGGTTCATCGGATACACCCCGCAACTCGCCACCTCGGTCGTCCTCTTCCGGGAGGACCCGAACCACCCGCAGCTGCAGTCGCTGATCGGTGTGGGAGGCCTGCAGAAGGTGTTCGGCGGCGACATCCCCACCGAGATCTGGACCCGGTACATGCGCGAAGCCCTGGCCGGCCTGCCCGACGCCCCGTTCCCCGCGCCCGCCTCCCTCGGCCACGGCACCGACGAGACCGGCGCCCCCTCCCCCTCCCCTCTGCCCACGAAGCAGGGGGCCAAGAACGGCAAGAAGACGACCACCCCGGGCACCCGCACGTCGGGCGCCCCGACACCGCGCCCCGCATGCCATGGCCGCAAGTGCCGCTGAGCTGCGCGCTGCGACTGCACGAGAGAGAGCCCCGGAGGTGCCGTGAACAGGCGTCTCCGGGGCTCTCCCGTGATCATCCGGTGGGCGCGGACGGTTTCGAACCGCCGACATCCTGCTTGTAAGGCAGGCGCTCTACCCCTGAGCTACGCACCCAAGACGAGTCGACAGCCTACATTGCCGGAGGGCATGCCTCGCAAACGCGTATCCGGGGGATATCCCCACCTGCGATCCGGGAGCCCGCCGGATCCCCCCGCGAGCCGCGGCTCCCTACCGTCGGAGTACTTCGGCGTCGAGGGCTTCCCGCCCTCCGGCTCTTCGGCTCTTCGGCTCTCAGGGGGAACATCATGGCTCGTACGACGGTGCCGGCACAGCGCACCCGGGGGGTCGCCGTCGCGGGGATCGCCGCCCTGCTCCTCGGTACCGTCGCCGCCTGCGGGAACGACGCCCGCGACGACCCGCACCCGGACCACACGGCCTTCGCGCTGCACGGCCGTACGCTCACGGTCGACTCCGACGACTCGGCGTTGGAGATCGTTCCGGCCGATGTGGACAAGGTGCAGGTCACCCGGTGGTTCCGGGGGACGGTCGTGGTGGGTGGGGATCCGCGCGTGACCTGGGCCGTGAAGGGTGACCGGCTCGTGCTGCGGCTGAAGTGCTCGGGGATCGTCGCGGACTGTTCCGCCCGGCACCGGATCGAGGTGCCGCGCGGGGTAGCGGTCACCGTGGACGACGGTGACGGGAGCGTACGGGCGGAGGGCTTCACCACGGCGCTGGACATCCGGACGCGGGACGGATCGGTGCAGGTGAGCGATTCCACCGGGCCGCTGGCACTCGCCAGCGACGACGGGTCGGTGCGCGCGACCGGCGTACGGTCGCGGCGTGTACGAGCGACCACGAGGAACGGGTCGGTGGGCCTGGAGTTCCGTGACGTGCCGGACCGGGTGGAGTCGAGCAGTCACGACGGGTCGGTCGCCATCGCCCTGCCGGACGGCACGTACCGCGTGACGACGGACTCCGCCGACGGCTCGGTCCACGTGTCCGTCCCCAGGGACGCGCAGAGCTCCCACGTGATCGACGCCCGGACCCGGGACGGGTCGGTCAGCGTACGGACGGCGGGCTGAGCCGCCTGGAGTCGGCGCACCGCGAACCGACCGGCCCGTGTGTTCGTCCTCAACCGGTGGGAGAATGACACCGGGCAGGCGGATCACGGTACGGGAGAGGGATGTGACGGCGACACCACGACAGGAGTCCGACCGCATCGCTGGGCCCGCCTCCGGAGCCCTCCTTCTCCCACTCCTCGTCGCCCTGGTCCTTCCCGCCGCGTTCGCCTCGGGCGGTACCCGGCGCTGGTTCGGGGGGCGGGGTGAGGCCCAGCGGGCCGAGGCGCAGGGCGCCAAGGACGCCGCGGCGGAAGCGTTCTACGAGCTGGACACCGCTCAGCGGGATCTGCGGATCTCCGTCGAGACCATCACCGCCGTCGATGACTCCCCCGCCGCCCGCCGCGCCCTCGCCGACTTCGAGGCGCTCGGACGGCGGATCGACGAGGTCAGCCACCGGTACATCCAGGCCGTGGACGCGCATGATCTGGACCGGGTGGATCTGGAGGCCTCCGCCGCCTCGCGGGCCCGCGCCGATCTCACCGCCGCCAGGGACGACCTCCTCCGGGTCAAGCAGGAGCTGGATCGATTCGCGCAGGGTCTCGGGCCGCTGCTCGGCAAGGCCGAGACCCAACTGGCCCGCCTGGCCCCGGCGGTGGAGCGCGCCCGGCAGGCGCTGCTCGCCGCCGGCAACGCCCTGGACGGCGTACGGGCGTCCGGGCTGAAGGCCGATGACCTCGCCGCCCGGCTGGCCGCCCTCGGCCCGGAGCTGACCAAGCTCAACCAGGGTGCGGGGCAGCACGGGGTGCAGCAGACCCTGGAGCGCGCCGAGCGGGTCACGCGGGAGGCGGCGGCCATCCGGGCGGAGACCGAGCGGCTGCCGGAGAAGGCCGCCGAGATCGGACGCCGGCTGGTCACGCTACGCACCCGGGCCGAGGCGCTGACCACGCGGGCCGGGCAGGTGGAGCCGGTGCTGAGCGAGCTGCGGCGCCGGTTCGCGGCCGCCTGCTGGCAGGATCTCCAGCGTGTGCCGGAGCAGGCCGCCGAGAACGTGCGGCAGGCCGGGCTGAAGCTCCGGCAGGCGCAGGCGGCACGTGACGAGCAGCGCTGGGCGGACGCCACCTCGCTGCTGTCGACCGTACGGGCGCTGCTGAGCACGACCGACGAGGCCGTGTCCGCCGCCGGGGAGCGGTTGCAGCGGCTCAACGCCGTGCAGAAGGACCCGGAACAGGAGATCCAGCGCACCCGGTTCGCGATCCGCGACGCGCAGCGGCTGGCGATGGCGGGCCGTACGACGCCCGATCCGCGGCACGCCCGCCCGCTCGACGACTCCGTGGCGCGGCTGGAGCGTGCGATCGCGACGCTGGAGGGCCGTCACCCGGACTACTGGCACTTCCTGACGGAGACCGAGGCTGTACGGCAGACGGTGGCCGAGGTGGTGGCGCGGATCCGGGAGGAGCGGGGAGCCGGTCACTGAGCCCGGTCCCCGCCCCGGGAGGCCACCGTCAGGTGCGGTAGGCGTAGTAGTACGCGTTCGGGTACGACGCGATGATGCTCGCCACCGACCTGTTGTAGGTGTTGGTGGAGTGGTACGTCACGTAGGGCACGCCCCGCGGGCTGCGGTAGGTGACGATCATGGAGTGGTCCTTGGACCCGTCCCGGTTGAAGTCCATCTGCAGCACGTCACCGACGTCCAGCTGGTAGACGTTGGCGAGGCTGGTGACCCGCTTGGAGGACAGGGCGAACCAGGAGAACTCGTTGACGCCGACGAAGGAGTCGGACTGGATCTCCGAGTTGCCGAACCACTTGTGGTAGTCCGTCCCGTCGCCGGGGACGTGCTTCCAGCCGCCCGCCTTGAGGACCTGGCTGACGAAGTTGGTGCAGTCCCCGCCGTCGGCCTCCCCGTTGAAGTCGGGGTAGGCCGGGTTGTAGTTCTTCCAGTACTTCTGCGCGTACGCCGCCATGGCCTTGTAGTTGTAGCCGGTGGCGGAGAAGTTCTTCGGGTTCGCGGGCGCCCTCCGCGAGGTGGACGCGCGGGGCGCGTCCGGCGGGCCGGCGTCGGCGGCGGTCTGGGGCGCGGCGGCGGCCGGCTTGGCGACCTGGTTCACCGCGAGGTAGCCGTCGTCGGTGTCGCGGATGCCGGTCAGCTGCCAGGCGCCCTGCCGGTCCGCCTGGAAGGTCAGCCGGTGGTGCGCCTGGAAGCCGGTGGTCCGCGGCCCGTTGGCCTTGGTCTTCTCGTACGTCAGGGTGGTGGTCTCGGTGACGTCGACCGTGGCGTGCCGGCCCTTCACGCGCGTCCGGTCCAGGGAGACCGTGGTGTCGGACTTGCTGTACTTCTCGCCGAGCGCCGCGAGGCGGGACTTGCGTCCGCGCAGCGTGGACAGGGCCGAGTCCTCCTGGTGCGAGAGCGTGGACGACAGGCGTACGCCGCCGGAGAAGCGCGACGCCAGCGGCTTGCCCCGTCCACTGTCGCCCTGGTCGACCAGGGCGTCCGTACGGTCGGTGAAGACCGCGTCCGCCAGCCGCTGGAAGGTGGCCCTGGTCCCCGGGTCCACCGTGGGTTCGGCGACGTCGGCCGCGCTCGCGCCCCAGTTGGGCAGCAGCGCGGCACCGGCGACGACCGAGGCGGCGGCCGCGGTGACCATGGTCGCGCGTCGCCGCTTACGGCTCAATCTTCTTGATTTCAATGATGTTCCCCTCTACCACCGGTACTCGGATACCGGGGGCCGCATCTTCGCATGCCATGTGTGGCTTGTGTGAAGAGGGTGGCTCAAAAGGCTTGGTGGGACGGCCGGTTGTCACTGCACCACGGTCGACCAGTCGGGCGACTGCCCCGGGTCGAGGGTGCGCAGACGTTGAAGGGTGGCGGGCTTCTGCGCGTCCAGCCAGTCGGTCAGCTCCTTGAACGACACACACTTGACGCCCTTTTTGGTGCAGACGTTCTTGACCACCTGGTCGATGGCCTTCATGTAGATGCCGCCGTTCCAGTTCTCGAAGTGGTTGCCGACGAACAGGGGCGCCCGGCTGCCGTAGTAGACGCGGTTGAAGCCGGCCATGTAGGAGTCGACGGTCTGCTGTTCCCACTGGTTGTACTTCGCGGGATCGCCGTGGGTCTCGCCCTTCGACTGGTTGTAGAGGAAGTTGAAGTCCATCGACAGGCCCTGGTACTTGCCGCCCTCGTAGGGGAGCATCTGCAGCGGGAAGTCCCAGATGCCGTTCTTCTTGGTCGGCCATATCTGGAAGTCGCCCGGGGAGCTGGCGTCGTAGCGCCAGCCGTAGCTCTTGATGGCCTTCAGCAGGTTCGGCTGGCCCTCCAGGCAGGGTGCACGGCCCCCGGTGACCTCCCGCTGGAAGTCGAAGGGCAGGGCGGGGATGTTCCTGGCTCCGGTGTTGGTCTTCCAGTTCTCCACGAAGGAGTAGAACTGGTCGATCTCGCTCTTCCACTGCTCGACGCTCCAGTCGCCGCCGCCCTTGGCGCCGCAGAAGTGGCCGTTGAAGTGGGTGCCGATCTCGTTGCCCTGCTCGTAGGCCAGGCGCAGTTGCTGGAGGGTGTCGCGTATGTGCTCGTCGGTGGCGTAGTCGATCGCGGCGTCGCCGGGCGAGTGCATCGGGCCGTGGTACATGGCCTTCTTGCTCTTGGGCAGCAGGTAGATGCCCGTGAGGAAGAAGGTCATGTGGGCTTTGTACTGCTCGGCCATCTGCCGGTAGTGGGAGAAGAGGTGGTCGCCGCCCTCGAGTGCGCCGTCCCAGGAGAAGACGACGAACTGCGGCGGTTTCTCGCCCGGTTTGAGCGGTTGTGGCTTCAACTGGCCTTTCTGGGGGCCGGTGTACGAGGTGGAGCCGTCACCGATGGTCTTCGGTTTGCCGTCCCACTTGGGCTCGGCGGTGGGACGGGGAGTGAAGCCTCTGCGGATGCTCCTGCCGACGTCCGCCGACGCGGTCGCCGCGGTGCTGTCCGGCCGGGACACGGCCAGGAAGGTGACCGTCACGGACGCGACGGCGAGGAGCGCCGCCAGTGTCATGAAGTTCGGGCGGCTCTTCCACTGGGCGATGCGGGACGAGCGGGGGCGGCGGCGCCGGCCGTTTCTCGTGTTCATGGGCGGCTCGTTCTCCGAGGAGGAAGGTGGGGGGCGGTGCTCGGCCGTTGGCGTCAGCCGAGCGGTCTCATGGCCGCGGACCAGATGCCGTAGGGGGCGCCGTCGTTCGGCGTGCCGGCGACTCCCTCCAGCGGCAGTGGTTCGAGGCTCTTGGACAGGTCCATGCGGTAGACGACCACCGCGGTGGACACGGACCGGGCCGTGCCGACATACCAGGAGGCCCTGTCGTCCCGGGTGGTTCCGGCCTTGCCCGCTACCTGGGCGGAGGCGGGCGCCGCGCCCGGGTGGGCGGCACGGAAGGAGTCCGTGAGCGCGTCGGTGACCTCTCCGGCCACCTGCGCGCCCACCGCACGGCGGGTTTCGGGCGCGGTCAGGGGCACGGTGGCGCCGTTGCGGGTGATGCGCCGCACCGAGTAGGGCTCGGTGTGCGTGCCGCCCGCGGCGAACGTGGTGTATCCGCTCGCCATCCGGATCGCGCTCGGCGTGGAGCTGCCCAGGGACAGCGCGGGGATCTGTGCGCCGATGCTGTCGGACAGCAGCCCGGCCGCCTCCGCCGTCTGGCGCACCTTGTCCAGGCCGGTGTCCATGCCGAGTTGCATGAACGGCGTGTTCACGGACTGGGCCAGGGCCCGGCGCAGGGTGATGCGCCCGTAGGACCTGTTTCCGTCGTTGTGCGCGGAGACCACCTTGCCGCTGCGGTCCCAGTACGGCCCCTCGGGGGTGGTGACCGGGATGTTGTCGCGGCCGTCGTAGACCGAGTCCGGGGTGACCGGGGTCGCCGGCCCGCCGCGCGTCTTGCGGACGCCGTGTTCCAGGCCGGCGGCGTAGACGAACGGCAGGAACGCCGAACCGGCCGGGACGGTGGCCGCGTTGGACTCGTTGTAGCCCTGGGTGCGGTGGTCGGGGCCGCCGTAGACGGCCAGGATCCGGCCGTCGGTGGCCACCGAGGCGGCGCCGAAGTGGGCGGTCCGTACCGCGTCCGGGTGGTCCTTCCGCGCCTGCTTGCGGGCTTTGCTGACGGCGTCGGTGAGCGTGGTCTCCCGCCTGCGGTCGAAGGTGGTGTAGATCTGATAGCCGCCCAGGTCGAACTGCTGGTCGGAGATGTGCGCGGCCTTCTTGGCGTAACTCGACGCCAACTCCACCAGGTAGTCGCTCTGCTGACCGGTGTCGTAGAGCGGGTTCTGCCTGAGCGGCTCGGGGAAGGTCGTGTACTTGGCCCGCTCGGCCTTCGACAGTTTGCCGATCTTGACCATCCGGTCGAGGATCCACTTCCAGCGCTCGACGGCCCGGTGGTGGTTGGCCTTGCCGAGGGTGGGGTCGTAGAGGCCGGCACCCTTGAGGAGGGAGGCGAGGAAGGCGGCCTGGCTGGCGTTGAGCTGGGTCACGTCCTTGCCGTAGTAGGCCTGGGAGGCGCGCTGGATGCCGTAGGTTCCGCGGCCGAACCAGCTGGTGTTGAGGTATCCCTCGAGGATGTCGTCCTTGCTCATCCTGTTGTCGAGCTTGAGGGCGATCATCGCCTCGGTGAATTTGCGGCCGATGGTCTGGTTCTGCGTCAGGTAGACGTTCTTCACATACTGCTGGGTGATCGTGGAACCGCCCGCGGTGTACCCCTCGCCCACGGTCTGCCACAGGGCGCGGGTGATGCCCCGCAGGGATATGCCGGGGTCCGAGTAGAAGGTCTCGTTCTCCGCGGCGAGCACGGCCCAGCGGACGTCCTGGGGTATGTCCTTCAGCGGCATGTCCTGTCGCTGCACCCAGCCGGTACGGGCCATGGGAGTGCCGTCGGACCAGAAGTAGACGTTGTCCTGCTGGGTGGCGTACGAGTTGAGATTGTCCGGTATATCCGTGACGGCGTAGGCGACGACCAGGAACACACCGCTCAGACCGAACGAGGTGAGCACGGCACCGAGCCACTGCCGCCAGGAGGGCACCCAGCGGCGCCAGCCGACGCGGCCCGGTCGCGGGTAGACGGGCCTGAGTTTGCGGGCGTACGGGGCCAACCGCCGGGCGTACGGGGCCAACCGCCGGGCATACGGGGCCAACCGCCGGGCGTACGGGGCCAGTGTGCGGGTGTACCGCATCAGGGACGAGGTGACACGAGTGAGGGCGGGGGGGCGTGCGGCCTTGCGCCGCGCGCTCCGGGTGCGGGGTGCCTCCGGCGGGCGCGGCATCCGGAGTTGCATGGTCTCGTCCGGCGCCGGGGGTGCGACGACCTTCAACTGCACGGTCTCGTCGGGCGCCGGAGGCGCGACGGCCTTCAACTGCACGGTCTCGTCCGGCGCCGGGGGCCTGACGCCCTCCGACTGCGCCACCGCGTCCGGCTCTGAAGGCCTTCCGGCCGACTGCGCCACCGCGTCCGGCACCGAAGGCCTCCCGCCCTTCGACTGCGCCGCCCCGTCCGGCGCGGAGGACCTGTCGGCCTCCGACCGTGCCCTCCCGTCCGGCACCGAAGGCGTCCCGGCCTTCAGCTCCATGGTGAACTCCGGGTCGAACGACGCCCCGGCCTTCAACTGCATGGTGACGTCAGGGTCGAAGGGCGCCTCCGATCGGTCGCCGGCCCCGGTGCGGCGCTCCGTACGACGGTCCGGACGGCCGCCGTCCCGGCTAGCCACGGCACCTCCCGGTGTGCGGACGGCCCCGGTAAGGCCTGCCATCCATTCCAAGCCATGCCTCGGTCACGACTGCGTCTCCCTCCGCACTCGGAATTGCACGCGCGGGTAGATGCAGCGGCCGGACATACGACAACGAGCCCCCCTCCCCGACACCTTGCGGCTCATCGCGGCTTCCTCAAATTATCAGCGACCCTTGTCATGCCCTCGATCGAGAACCGGCCAGTGGGTGGTCGCGGAGAGAATATTAAGGAGATCTTGAGGAGATCGCGCGGCATTCACGAAGCAACGTGGGTGATCGGAAGTCCTGTGATCGCCGGTGGGCGCCCGTTAGCCTGTGCACATGCCACGCTATGAGTACCGCTGCCGTACCTGCGGCGACACGTTCGAACTGAGCCGTCCGATGGCGGACTCCTCCGCCCCCGCGAACTGCCCGCAGGGCCACGGCGACACGGTGAAGCTGCTGTCCACGGTGGCGGTGGGCGGCACGGCCTCCGCTCCGGCACCGGCACCGCGGGCGGGCGGCGGCGGAGGCGGCGGCTGCTGCGGCGGGGGCTGCTGCGGGTGAGACGGCCCGGCTTCGGTCGCTGCGGGTGAGACGCCGTCAGCGGCGGCGGGCCAGGATCAGGCCGTCCGCGATGGACAGCAGCACGCTGTCCACCCGGTCATCCGCCTGCACACGGGCGTTGAAGTCCCGGATCGCCCCGGCGGACCCGGTCGCGTCCGGGTCCGCCACACCGCCGTGGTGGAGGACGTCGTCGACCACCAGCAGGCCGCCGGGCCGCATCCGGGGCACCAGTTCGTCCCAGTAGGCGAGGTAGTTGTCCTTGTCCGCGTCGATGAACGCCATGTCGATATGCGGCTCGGCCGGCAGCCCCCGCAGCGTGTCGAGCGCGGGGGCGGTCCGCGGCTCGATCCGGTCCGCCACGCCCGCCTGCTGCCACGCCGCCCGCGCATGCCGCGTCCACTCCTCGGAGACGTCGCAGGTCAGCAGCGTCCCGCCGGGCGGTAGTGCCTGCGCCATGGACAGCGCCGACAGCCCCGTGAAGGTCCCGACCCCCACGATCCGGCGGGCCCCGGTCAGCCGCACCAGAAAGGCCAGAAGCGACCCCTGCTCCTCGGCGACCTGCTTGCCGGTCACCAGCGGCAACCGGGTGTGCGTGACGTCGACGAGCATCCGCTGCACCGGATCCAGCGGCGGGTTGTGGCCGAGCATGTACGCGTACAGCTCGTCCGTCAGCGGCGTCCCGTTCTCCTTGGCCACCGGCCCTCCTCGAACCCGGCGTGTGAGCGCGCTGCACGCTCCACTCCACCGTAGCTTCGAGGACCGCCGGTCACGCCTCCTCGGCCGCCTTCAGGAACTCCCGCAGGATCCGTTCCCCGGCCACCACGCCCCGCTCCGGCAGCGCGCCGATCCCGGGGGCCGTCCAGCCGGTGTCGGCCAGTTCGCCGTGGCCCGGGCGCCAGCCGCGGTCCGCGGCGAGCAGCAGGTCGGCGTCCAGCAGTGAGTCCCCGGCCGCCAGCGTCAGCGCGGCCCCGGTGCGACGGGCGATCTCCCGCACGGCCGCGCTCTTGGTGAGCGGCTGGGGAACGGCGTAGATCTTGCGGCCCTGCAGCGACACCGTCCAGCCGCGGTTCTCCGCCCAGACGGCGAGTTCCTTCACCCACTCCTCGGGCAGCAGCTCCCGCTCGACGACGAGGTAGGCGAACAGGTCCTCGGCGACCCGGTGCTTGCGTACCCAGACCGGGTCGGCGGTGGTCGTCAGATGGTCCCGCACCTCGGCCAGCGGCGCGCACTCGTCCGCCAGCCGGGCCAGCACCGCGGCGTGCCAGTCGAGGTCGGTGACGCCGTCGACGAGCAGGTGCCCGCCGTTCGCGCAGATCGCGTACGCCGGGGTGGGGCCCGGCAGGTTGATGCGCTGGTACTGCTTGCGGGTACGGGTCGTGGTGGGTACGAACACCGCGCGGTCGCCGAGGTCGGTGAGCAGACCGGCGGCGGTCTCGGTCATGTACGACAGCGGCCTGCTCTCGTGCACCTCCACACACAGCAGCCGGGGCGCGCGGGCGTCCGGCATGGTCAGTGCGAGCGCCGCGGAGGAGTAGATCAGGGTGCGGTCGAGGTCGCTGGCGACCAGGACGGGGCTCATCCGGCCACCTTCCTGCCGTCGGCGCCGGTCGCGCCCCGCGTGTACTCGGGGTGGATCAGTCCCACGCAGGTGTACGGCAGCCCCTCGACCTCCTCCACCGGCACGCCCCGCTGCACGGCGAGCAGCCGCACATGGTCGAGGTCCGCACCGGCGCCGGCCCGGGCCAGGATCTTCCACGGCACCCGGCGCAGCAGCACCCGCGTGGTCTCGCCGACGCCCGGCTTGACCAGGTTCACGTCGTGGATGCCGTACTCCTCGCTGATGCGCTCCACGGCCGCCCAGCCCTCCCAGGTCGGTGTGCGGTCACCGCCGAGCAGCTCCTTGGCCTGCAGATCGACCACCTCCTCCACCTCGGTGAAGCGGGCCGAGACGGCGTCGAGGAAGGCCACCGAGACATCGGCTTCCGCCAGCTCGCGGTAGAACTTCGCACCGTGGTAGTCGTGCGGCCCGACCAGGTCGGCGCGCAGCACCGTGCGCGAGATCAGGCCGGAGACCGTCGAGTTGAGACAGGCGGACGGGATGAGGAAGTCCTCCCGGGTGCCGTAGGTCCGTACGCACGAGCCCGGGTCGGCGAGCACCGCGACCTCCGGGTCGAAGCCGGTGACGCCGTCGGACGCCTCGAACTCCCTGATCGCTGCGGCGAGTTCACGGGTGATGGCGCCCTTTCCGGTCCAGCCGTCGACGAAGACGACGTCGCTGGGGTCGTACCGGTCGGCGAGGTAGCGCAGGGCGTTGGCGTCGATGCCGCGGCCGCGCACGATGGACACCGCGTAGTGCGGCAGGTCCAGGCCGTGCCGGTGCTGCGCCCAGCGGCGCATGAGGACCCCGACGGGGGTGCCGGCGCGGGCGAGGGAGACCAGGACGGGACGGGGCGACCGTTCGGCGAGGACCGTCTCGGTGACCACGCCGACGGCCTGGGCGAGGCGGGCGGCCGAGGCCTCGAGGGCCGCGTGGAACAGCTCCTGGTACTGCCGGCTCGGCTGGTACTCCAGCGGCAGCGACTCCGCGTAGTGCGCGCCGCCGCTCTGGATGGCCTCCTCGCGCTCCTCGGTCGGCGCCTCCAGGGTGACGTCCGAGAGGTCCTGGAGCAGCCAGCCCACCTCGTCGTGCGCGTACGAGGAGAAGGCGGGGCCGCGGAGGGGCTCGGGCAGCATGGCTGGCCTTTCGGGGACGTGCTGGGGCGCGGGGACGTACGACGGCACCACCGCGAGCAGGACGTGCGGGGTGTGCGCGGCGAGCCGGTCCAGGAGGCCGCCGGGGGCGTGCAGTTCCGGCGTGTCGGCCACGGAGTCGACGACCGTGACGACGGCGTCGAAGCCGGCGTCCGCGACGTTGTAGGCGTAGCGCTCGCCGGGGCCGTCGGCCGGGCCGTCGTGCGCGGGGAACACGATGCGGGTGCGTATCGCGTAGCCGGGGTCGTCGACCGCGAGGACGGGGGAACGGGTGGTGGTGGAGTAGCGGACCTCGGCGGCGTCCAGGACGTCCTCCAGCTCGCGGGCGAGCCGGAGCGGCGCGTACATCAGCTCCTCGAAGCCGAGGACGAGGACACGGCGGGCCTCCGGGGGAAGTGCCCGTGCGATCCGCGCCGCCATCGCGGGCAGTGCGCGCTCCAGACGCGAGCGGTGCTCGGGGGTGAAACCGTGCCGTCCGCCGTCGGGCAGCCCGCGGGGCCAGCCGAGGTCGACGCGGGTGATCGTCCCGTGGGCCCCTTCGTGCCGCACGGGCGTCTCGTGCCGGGCGACCAGCGCCTGCCCCTTCTCCAGGACCCCCTCCGGCAGCTTCACCGTGCCCGAGGCGGTGGCCACCAGGTCCACACGGGCGCCGATCTCCCGGGCGAAGTCCTCGAGCCGGCCGAGATCGGCGGGCGAGCGCAGGTCGACCAGGGCGACGACGACGTACCGCGTACGCGGATACCGCTCGTGCAGGTCGCGGATCGTGTTCATCACGGTGTTGCCGGTGGAGAACTCGTCGTCGACCAGGACGAGCGGGCCGTCGCCCGCCAGCAGCGCCGGGTCCTCGGGGAGCAGCAGATGCGAGGTGGCGTGGGAGTGGGACTCCTCGAAGCCGCCGGCGCGGGTGACGCCCGCGACGGGGCGGCGGGTGGAGTGCAGACAGGGCACGGCGCCGAGGCCGTCCGCGACCGAGTGGCCGAGTCCGGTGGCCGTCTCCGCGTACCCGAGGACGACCGCGCGGTCGGCCTCGGCCTCGCCCAGCAGGTCCCGCACCCGGCGGCCGAGCGCCATCCCGTGGCCGTGGACGGCGGACGGGGACTGCGGGACGTGCTTGCCCAGCACGTTGGAGACGAGCAGGTGCGACCGCTTGGGGTTGCGGCGCAGCGCGAGCCCCAGCAGCTCCTTCAGCCGCTCGTCTCCGAGGAGTTCGACCCCGAGCCGCTCGGCGACCCAGCTCCCGGACCAGACCACGTTCTCCCTCGGTTCCCTCACACCTGTCACTGCGGCAGCCCGGCGGCCAGCAGTTCCACGAAGCCCACGTTCTCGTTGCCGACGCCGAAGACCTCGGCGCGCTGCAGGGTGCGCTCGGCCCAGGCGCGGTGCGGCTTCACCTCGTTCATCTTGTTGGTGTACGCCGAGCGCAGCACACCGCCGCCGAGGCGCTCGGGCCGCAGGATGTCCTGGGCGTCGCTGTACTCCTCATGGCTGACGACCGACAGCGCGTGCACCGGCATCACGTGGGAGGGATGGATGCAGGTCTTGCCGAGCAGGCCGTTGGCGCGGTCGAGGGCGATCTCGCGCAGCAGCCCGTCCATGTCGTGCTCGATCAGCGATTCACGCAGCTCCTCGACATGCCCCTCCAGGAAGGGGCTGCGGCGCAGCTGCGGCTTGAACATGCGCTCCTGGACCCGGAAGTACTCCCACACCGGTCCGGTCACCGTGAAGCCGGTGCCGTCGGCGCGGCCGAGGACGTTGACCACGTCGGCGATCACCGAGGCGACGATCTGGACGTCGTAGGCGGTCATGTCGGGTGCCCGGCGCAGGCCGTAGGAGGAGCAGAAGTCGGTGACGCCGAGGCGCAGCGCGAGGACGCGGTCGCGCCACTTGTCGACCGTGCGGAAGATCCCCTCCAGGGTCTCCCGGCGCGACTCCAGGTAGAGCAGGTCGGGCGACTCCAGGACGGGCATCGCGAACAGGCGGCGCCCGCTGGCGGCCTCGGCCGCGGTGAGCGCCTCCAGGAAGGGGACGCCGCGTTCCTCGGTGAACTTCGGCAGCACGAATCCGGACAGCAGCCGGACGGCCGGGCCGAGCCGGGCGACCAGGTCGGGGACCTGCTCGGGGAAGCGGACGCGGATGAACAGCAGCGGCAGTTCGGCGTCGCCCCGCGAGGCGAGGTCGGTGAACTGCCGGACCAGGTTCTCCTCCGCGGGCACGACGTCCGCGTCGTCGATGGAGTCCTCCAGGCACAGCACCATGGAGACGACACCGCGGCCCGCCTGCCTGATCACGTCGTCGGCCAGGTGGGGGCGGGTCGCCGGGCTGTAGAGGGTGGCGCCGAGGGCCGCCGCGAGAACCGGGGCGGGCGAGTCGGCGGTGAAGACGGCCGGCTCACGGTGGAACAGGCGCTGCCGCTCCTCAGGGGCGATGTGCCCGAAATGACGCATATGACTCCCCCGTGCTGCAGGACTGCCCGAAAAGACGTGGCCGGTAATAGTACGTAGAACTCCATGTCATGAGTTCCCCCCGGGCATGAAGTTCAGGTAACCCGGCTGTGGCGACGGCACCGCGGACAGCATACGGAGGGATGGCCCCCGCATTGTCGTGACCAGGACGGAGAGGGCAGGATGACGGCATGACGCACGCGATGGTGAAGGGGTCGAACGTACTGCTGGAGGCCACAGCGGTACGGGCGGTGCTGCGCTGGGCGCCGGGCCAGGGCGTCCCCGAGGTCGACGCCTCGGCGCTGTTGCTGGGTTCCGACGGTCGCGTGCGGTCCGACGAGGACTTCGTCTTCTACAACCAGCCCCGGCATCCGTCCGGAAAGGTACGGCTGCTCGGGAAGAAGCGGGAGTCGGACGGGCTCACCGACACGATCCAGACGGATCTGGCGGGCGTCGAGCCCGGAGTGGGGCGGATCCTGCTGGTCGCCTCGGCGGACGAGGTGCCCTTCGACCGGGTGCGGGGGCTGCGGATCCTGCTGTACGACGCGGGGGTGCTGGAAGGGGAGCCGCTGGCGCACTTCGACATCAAGCCGGAGACGGGCGCGGAGACGGCGCTGATCTGCGGTGAGCTGTACCGGCGGGGGGAGAGCTGGAAGTTCCGGGCGCTGGGTGAGGGGTACAGCAACGGGCTGAAGGGCCTCGCGAACGACTTCGGCATCTCGGTGGACGACTCGGAGGAGGCGGCGTCGCCCGCCGCGCCGGAGGTGCCTGCTTCCGCACCGGAGGCGCCGGTGCCGCCGGAGCGGCCGGTGGGGGCGTCTGCGGCGTACGGGTATCCGGCGGAGGCGGCCACTGCGGCCGCGCCCGCGACCGCGCCCGCGCAGCCCGCTTACGGGTATCCACAGCCGGCCTACGGGTATCCGCAGACGGCGCCGGTGCCCGCGTACGGGTATCCGCAGACGGCTGTGCCGGTGCCGGACCCCGACTTCCGGCTGCCGCCGCAGGGGCCGCAGTTCATCGGACGCCAGGGGTAGGAGGCACCGGAGGCACGACCGCCCGCGGCCGGGTCACGCCTTGGTCTTGTAGCCCCGGCCCCACTGCAGGCCCCAGCCGTACAGGCGGTCCAGTTCTGCCTGGAAGCCGTAGACGAACCGCACCTCTCGGCGGACGACGAGCTCGCCCTTGACGTTCTCGATGAGGACGACCGCGCAGGAGCGGGCCTGGGGATGGCGTTCGTCGAGTCCGATCTCGATGCGGGGGCCGCTGCTGGGATAGAGCGTGACGTGGGCGTGCGTACGGTCGAACGCCGGCGTCTGGTCGTAGATGTAGACGAAGATCAGCAGACGCTTGAAGTCGTCCCGGTGGTCGAGGTTGACGAAGATCGTCTCACCGGAACCGGACCCGAACCGGTCGTCGCCGCTGAGCTTGATGTACGGCGGGTCGTTGAGCTCCCCGAAGAAGCCGCCCAGCGGCTGCACCACGCCCTTCGTGCCGTCGCTCAGCTCGTACATGCACCCCAGGTCGAGGTCGACGTTGACCATGCTCTGGGTGTGCGCCTGCACCACATCGGGGGTGAAGAAGCGCAGCGGGTTGCGGAGCAGGCCGCCGCGCTCCGGGCCGCCGATGTCGGACGTCCGCATCCGCCATGACAGGTTGATGCGCAGGTTGCCGGTCGCCGCGCCCTGCCTGGTGAGCGAGACCCGGTGGTGCCGCTTGGTCAGTTCGATCGCGTTGGTCGCCGCGCTGCCCGAGTCGAAGTCCGTAGCCCGTCCGCGCCACACACCGTCCCAGAAGCCCATGCCCGCCCCCTCACCCACACGTTCCACAGGTCCCACAGCCGCGGAGCGGCCGCCGAGGACGCCTCCCCGCGACCGCCCCGCCCAGAGCGTTCCTCTCCCCGCGTGCCCTCACACCCCGGACGAGACCTCAGTCTTCTCGTCCGAGGCCGTCGCTTTTCCCCCGGCCGCGGCGAGCGCGCGGTTGCGGCGCACGGAGGACCAGAAGGACGCGGCGATCAGGACGACGCCGACGAGGCCGGTGACCACCTCGTTGATCTCGTACCGGATGGTGACCATGAGGATCACGGCGAGCGCGCCGATCGCGTAGTGGGCGCCGTGCTCCAGGTAGACGTAGTCGTCGAGGGTGCCCTGGCGGACCAGGTAGACCGTCAGCGACCGCACGTACATCGCGCCGATGCCGAGGCCGAGCGCCATCAGGACGATGTCGTTGGTGATGGCGAACGCGCCGATCACGCCGTCGAAGGAGAAGGACGCGTCCAGCACCTCCAGGTAGAGGAACATGAAGAACGCGGCCTTGCCGGCCAGCATCACCGCGGAGCGCGGCCTGCCGCTGCGGGCGGCCTCTTCCTCCTCCTCGTGCTCCCGCTCCTCCTCTTCCTCCAGGCGGTCCTCGAAGAAGCCGGACAGACCGCCCACGATCATGTAGGTGATCAGGCCGGCGATGCCGGAGACGAGCACCGTCTGCGCCTTGTCGACGTGCGCGCCACCGTGCTGGTGGGCGTGGACGGCGAAGGTCATCGAGGTGATCAGCAGGACGATCAGCGAGATGCAGACCGACAGCATGTCGACCTTGCCCAGCTTGGCGAGCGGGCGCTCGATCCAGCGCAGCCACTGGATGTCCCGGTCCTCGAAGATGAAGTCGAGGAAGATCATCAGCAGGAACATACCGCCGAACGCCGCGATCGCCGGGTGGGCGTCGGTGACGAGCTGCTGGTACTGGTCCTTGTCGGTCAATGCGAGATTGACGGCGTCTATGGGGCTCTTCTTCGCGGTGACGGCGACGATGACGACGGGGAAGACCAGTCGCATGCCGAAGACCGCGATCAGTACGCCGACCGTGAGGAAGATCTTCTGCCAGAAGGCGTTCATCTTCTTCAGGATTCCGGCGTTGACCACCGCGTTGTCGAAGGACAGCGAGATCTCGAGGATGGAGAGGATCGCCACGATGCCGAAGGCGGTCCACCCCCCATAGAGGACCGCCAGGGCCAAGCCGATCGCGGTGACCACGAACGACCAGCCGAAGGTTTTCAGAAGCACTGGCTACCCAATCCGTATGTGTACGGGGCTACCCGTCGCCGTACCCGGCTTTGCCCAACGTTGACCACAGAGTTTAGAGGGATCCCGGTCCGGCCGGGACATGCGGTCCAGCCGGACCGGAACACCGCAGGTCGGGGAGGGTAAGACCGGGGGTGCACGCAGTGGACGGCTCCTTTACGAAACGTTCACTCCGAAGTCCAGAGCGATGCCGCGCAGGCCGGACGCGTACCCCTGACCCACGGCGCGGAACTTCCATTCGCCGCCGTAGCGGTACACCTCGCCGAAGATCATGGCCGTTTCGGTGGAGGCGTCCTCGCTGAGGTCGTAGCGAGCGAGCTCCTGGCCGTCGGCCTGGTTGACGACGCGGATGAAGGCGTTGCTGACCTGCCCGAACGTCTGGCCGCGTTCGTCGGCGAGGTGGATGGAGACCGGGAAGACGATCTTGTCGCACTGGGGCGGGACCTTGGCGAGGTCCACCAGGATGGTCTCGTCGTCGCCCTCGCCCTCACCCGTGAGGTTGTCGCCGGTGTGCTCGACGGAGCCGTCGGGGCTCTTGAGCTGGTTGTAGAAGACGAACCAGTCGTCACCGAGGACCCGTCCGCCGCTGCACAGCAGTGCGCTGGCATCGAGGTCGAAGGGGGCTCCGGTGGTGGAGCGCGCGTCCCAGCCGAGCCCGATCATCACGTGCGTGAGGTTCGGTGCGGCTTTGGAGAGGGAGACGTTGCCTCCCTTGGCGAGCGTGACGCCCATGGTGCTTGTTCCTCCCCGAGTACTTTTTCGTCCCGGGAGCGGAGACCCCCGGTGGTCGTGGTTTCTCCCCCGGCGGTTCGAGGGAAACCCCTGGCGGCCGGGGCCGGCGCCGGCGCGGCCGCCGGGAGGCCCGCTGACGTACCCGGGGGCTTCCGGTGCCCGGGGGGTGGGCTCCGCCGTTCGGCGGTGCGAACCTCCCCCGAGCCATCCGAGCAGGGGGCACCCGCGCGGGCTCCGCGCCGTGCGGCGCGGAGCCCGTGGGCAGCCGCGCCGACGTCAGACGTTGACGCCGAAGTCCTGGGCGATGCCGCGCAGGCCCGAGGCGTAGCCCTGGCCGATGGCGCGGAACTTCCACTCGGCGCCATGGCGGTACAGCTCGCCGAACACCATGGCGGTCTCCGTGGAGGCGTCCTCGCTCAGGTCGTACCGCGCGATCTCCTGCTGGTTGGCCTGGTTCACCACGCGGATGAACGCGTTGCGCACCTGGCCGAAGGACTGCTGGCGGTTCTCGGCGTCGTAGATCGACACCGGGAAGACGATCTTGTCGACATCCGCCGGCACCGCCGCGAGGTTGACCTTGATCGCCTCGTCGTCGCCCTCGCCCTCACCCGTGAGGTTGTCTCCGGTGTGCTCGACGGAGCCGTCGGGGCTCTTGAGGTTGTTGAAGAACACGAAGTGCTGGTCGCTGACCACCTTGCCCGACGAGTTCAGCAGCAGAGCGCTGGCGTCCAGGTCGAAGTCGGTGCCGGTGGTGGTGCGGACGTCCCAGCCGAGTCCGACGAGGACCGCGGTCAGACCGGGGGCCTCCTTGGTCAGCGATACGTTGCCGCCCTTGCTCAGGCTGACTCCCACGAGTCCCTCCATTGGTGTCCAGGGGCGGGGAGCCCCGTCGTGCGATGTACCGGATCAACGAGTCGATCCTAATGACGGGTTCCCGCGCTCCACAGGCCTTGGAACCGAAGTAAGCCGAAGGGGCGCGCCCCCTCGGACGCACCCTTCGGCACGGCATCACAGGGTGTCGAGCGCCTTCACGTACTCGTTCAGGTCACGCGCGTCCGGCAGGCCGTTGACGACGGTCCACCGCACCACGCCCTCCTTGTCGATGATGAAGGTCCCGCGCACCGCGCAACCCTTGTCCTCGTCGAAGACGCCGTACGCGCGCGAAATGTTGCCGTGCGGCCAGAAGTCGGACAGCAGCGGGTACTCCAGGCCCTCCTGCTCGGCGAAGACCCGCAGGGTGTGGATGGAGTCGTTGGAGACGGCGAGCAGCTGGGTGTCGTCGTTGACGAACGTCGGCAGGTTGTCGCGCAGCGCGCACAGCTCGCCGGTGCACACGCCGGTGAAGGCGAACGGGTAGAAGAGCAGCACCACGTTCTTCCGACCGCGGAAGTCGGAGAGCTGCACGGTCGCGCCGTGGTTGTCCTTGAGCTCGAAGTCGGGGGCCTTGTCGCCGACCTGGATCGCCATGGTCCTGCTTCCCTTTCGACGGGACTGTTGGGGCAGGACCACCCTACGCAGCGACCGGAGCACGCGGTGAGAGAGGCCGGGCCGAGCTGATGTCTCAGCCCGGCCCGGCACCGATCAACCCGTCCTGGGACCCCTGCGCGAAGAGCTCGGGCGAGGACGAGGCCGTCAGGCCGATGGGGAACCTGGGTGCGCAGCACCCGGGAGGGTCACCCCGGCCGACCGCACTGCTCGGCGGAGCGTCACCGCTTGGACTTGGCGGCCTTCGGCGTCACCAGACGCGAGCCGCTCCAGTCCTTGCCCACACTGACGCTCTTCGACGCCGACAGACCCGCCGTCGTCGCGGCTTCCGAGATGTCGCTGGGCTCCACGTAGCCCGTTCGGCCGGTCTTCGGCGTGAGGAGCAGGATCGAACCGCCCTCTTCGACGTACGTGGTGGCGTCCACCAGCGCATCCGTCAGGTCGCCGTCCTCGTCGCGGAACCACAGCACCACGGCATCGGCAACATCGTCGTAGTCCTCGTCCACGAGCTCGCTGCCGATGACCTCCTCGATGGCCTCGCGAAGCTCCTGGTCGACATCGTCGTCGTAGCCGATCTCCTGGACCACCTGCTCGGGCTGGAACCCCAGCCTGACGGCAGGGTTCGTCCGCTCCTCCGCGTGGTCCGCGGTCGCGCTCACGGGTTGCCTCCTGATCATGTCTTGGTGAGTATCTCAGCCACGCGCGTACGCGAAGCATTGGCCGTAGTCCACACGGGCGGGGCGGATCGCGCAAGTACCCGGCGGTTCAGACCGCCGAAACGGTGACGATCCTGGCCGTGTCGCCGCAACTCCAGGCACGGTACCGCGCCGCGAGGTGACCTACACCACACCGTTCTGCCCGGTTTGCGCATTCCGGAATCATCCGCGGGTACGAGTCCCGAATGACTTTGCGGGCGCGTCGCGGCCTGGGCGTATCGTTGCGTTTTGATCGGGCCCGCCCCTGAACCATCCGGCCGCCGCCGTGGTTACCTCGCGGTAGAGATGACGTTTCGCTTCCCCGAGGTACACGATGGGGACCGGTGCAGGCACAGGAAAAAGTGGCCCTCTGACAGGTAAGGAACAGCGTGGCTTCCGGATCCGATCGCAATCCGATCATCATTGGCGGCCTTCCGAGTCAGGTTCCTGACTTCGACCCCGAGGAAACCCAGGAGTGGCTCGACTCCCTCGACGCCGCCGTGGACGAGCGCGGCCGTGAGCGGGCCCGCTACCTGATGCTCCGTCTGATCGAGCGGGCCCGTGAGCGGCGCGTGGCCGTGCCCGAGATGCGCAGCACGGACTACGTCAACACCATCGCGACCAAGGACGAACCGTTCTTCCCCGGCAACGAGGAGATCGAACGCAAGGTCCTCAACGCCACCCGGTGGAACGCCGCCGTCATGGTCTCCCGCGCCCAGCGCCCGGGCATCGGCGTCGGCGGCCACATCGCCACCTTCGCCTCCTCCGCCTCGCTGTACGACGTGGGCTTCAACCACTTCTTCCGCGGCAAGGACGAGGGCGACGGCGGCGACCAGGTCTTCTTCCAGGGGCACGCCTCGCCGGGCATCTACGCCCGCGCGTACCTCCTCGACCGGCTCACCGAGCAGCACCTGGACGGCTTCCGCCAGGAGAAGTCCAAGGCGCCGTACGGCCTCTCCAGCTACCCGCACCCGCGCTCGATGCCGGACTTCTGGGAGTTCCCGACGGTTTCCATGGGCCTCGGCCCGATCGGCGCGATCTACCAGGCCCGGATGAACCGCTACATGGAGGCGCGCGGCATCGCCGACACCTCCAAGTCGCACGTGTGGGCGTTCCTGGGTGACGGCGAGATGGACGAGCCGGAGTCCCTCGGGCAGCTGACGATCGCCGCCCGCGAGGGCCTCGACAACCTCACGTTCGTGGTCAACTGCAACCTGCAGCGCCTGGACGGCCCGGTCCGCGGCAACGGGAAGATCATCCAGGAGCTGGAGTCGGTCTTCCGGGGCGCCGGCTGGAACGTGATCAAGCTGATCTGGGACCGCTCCTGGGACCCGCTGCTGGCCCAGGACCGGGACGGCGTGCTGGTCAACAAGATGAACACCACGCCGGACGGTCAGTTCCAGACGTACGCCACCGAGTCGGGCGCGTACATCCGCGATCACTTCTTCGGCGACGACCTGCGGCTGCGCGCCATGGTCGAGAACATGACCGACGACCAGATCCTGCATCTGGGCCGTGGCGGTCACGACCACCGCAAGATCTACGCCGCCTTCTCCGCGGCCAAGGCCCACAAGGGCCAGCCGACGGTGATCCTGGCCAAGACGATCAAGGGCTGGACGCTGGGCCCGAACTTCGAGGGCCGCAACGCCACCCACCAGATGAAGAAGCTGACGGTCAGCGACCTGAAGCACTTCCGGGACCGCCTGCACCTGCCGATCTCCGACAAGGAGCTGGAGTCCGGCCCGCCGCCGTACTACCACCCGGGCCGGAGCTCGGAGGAGATCCAGTACATGCACGACATGCGCAAGGCGTGCGGCGGGTACGTCCCGACGCGTGTCGTGCGGTCGAAGCCACTGGCGCTGCCGGACGACAAGACGTACGCGACCGTGAAGAAGGGTTCCGGTCAGCAGTCCATCGCCACCACCATGGCGTTCGTACGGCTGCTGAAAGACCTCATGCGGGACAAGGAGCTCGGCAAGCGGTTCGTGCTGATCGCGCCCGACGAGTACCGCACGTTCGGCATGGACTCGTTCTTCCCGAGCGCGAAGATCTACAACCCGCTCGGCCAGCAGTACGAGGCCGTGGACCGGGACCTGCTGCTCGCGTACAAGGAGTCGCCGACCGGGCAGATGCTGCACGACGGCATCTCCGAGGCGGGCTGCACGGCGTCGCTGATCGCGGCGGGTTCGGCGTACGCCACGCACGGCGAACCGCTCATCCCGGTGTACGTCTTCTACTCGATGTTCGGCTTCCAGCGCACCGGCGACCAGTTCTGGCAGATGGCCGACCAGCTGGCGCGCGGTTTCGTCCTCGGCGCGACCGCCGGCCGTACGACGCTGACCGGTGAGGGTCTGCAGCACGCGGACGGCCACTCGCAGCTGCTGGCGTCGACCAACCCGGCGTGCGTGGCGTACGACCCGGCGTTCGCCTTCGAGATCGCCTACATCGTGCAGGACGGTCTGCGCCGGATGTACGGCTCCTCGCCCGAGCACCCGCACGGCGAGGACGTCTTCTACTACCTCACCGTCTACAACGAGCCGATCCAGCACCCGGCCGAGCCGGCCGACGTGGACGTCGAGGGCATCCTGAAGGGCGTCTACCGCTTCAGCGAGGGCACGGCGGGCTCCGTCCCGGCGCAGATCATGGCCTCCGGTGTGGCCCTGCCCTGGGCGATCGAGGCGCAGAAGATCCTCGCCGAGGAGTGGAACGTGAAGGCCGACGTCTGGTCGGCGACCTCCTGGAACGAGCTGCGGCGCGAGGCCGTTTCGTGCGAGGAGCACAACCTGCTGCATCCGGAGGAGGAGCAACGGGTCCCGTATGTGACGCGGAAGCTCAGCGGTGCCGAAGGGCCGTTCGTGGCCGTGTCCGACTGGATGCGGTCGGTTCCGGACCAGATCGCGCGCTGGGTGCCGGGCACCTACCAGTCCCTGGGCGCGGACGGCTTCGGCTTCGCGGACACGCGCGGGGCGGCGCGCCGCTTCTTCCACATCGACGCGCAGTCCGTCGTGGTCGCGGTGCTCGCCGAGCTGGCGAAGGAGGGCAGGGTCGACCGCTCGGTGCTGAAGCAGGCGATCGACCGTTACCAGCTGCTGGACGTGACGGCGGCGCATCCGGGCGCGGCGGGCGGCGACGCGTGACGTGACATCGCGCTCGGCTCGAGCGGCCGACGATGACCTCGGTGGCGCCGACCATCACGGGGGCCAGACCGAGGCCCAGGAGGGCGAACCACAGCGCCATGGTGGCGCTGCCCGTGCCCGCCTTGAGCGTGGACATGCCGTACATGGCGACCGCGGTGGCGAGCATGCCGCCGGCGAGCGGGATGCGCGGGCCCAGCTTGGTGATCAGCGCGCCCGCGAGCGGCGAGCCGACGATCATCATGCCGGTGAGCGGCAGGAGGTGCAGGCCGGCGTCGATCGGGCTCATCCCGTGCACGTTCTGCAGGTAGAAGGTGACGAAGAACAGGCCGCCCATGAAGGCGATCGCCATCAGGACCATCAGGACGACACCCGCGGACAGCGGCACCGAGCGGAACAGCGACAGCGGGATCAGAGGCTCCTTCACCTTCGTCTCCCAGAAGGAGAAGAGGGCGAAGCCCAGCACGGACACGCCGATGAACAGCCAGGTCCTCCCGTCGCCCCAGCCCCATGCCGGGGCCTTGATCAGTGCCCAGACCAGGCAGAACATCGCGCCCGACAACAGCGCGATGCCGAGGATGTCGAAGGAGCGCGGCGCGTTCTCGGCGCGGTGGTCGGTCAGGATCAGCAGCCCCAGGATCAGGGCGAGGGCGCCGACCGGCACGTTGATGAAGAACACCGACTGCCAGTTGACGTGCTCGACGAGGACGCCGCCGAGGATGGGGCCACCGGCGGTGGAGGCGCCGATGACCATGCCCCAGATGCCGATCGCCATGTTCAGCTTCTCGGCGGGGAAGGTGGCCCGCAGCAGTCCCAGCGCGGCCGGCATCAGCAGCGCGCCGAACAGGCCCTGGAAGACGCGGAAGGTGACGACCGCGGCGATGCTGTGCGACAGGCCGATGGCGCCCGAGGCCGCGGCGAAGCCGGTCACGCCGACGAGGAAGGTCTGCCGGTGGCCGAAGCGGTCGCCGAGCTTGCCCGCGGTGATCAGGGAGACCGCGAGGGCGAGGAAGTAGCCGTTGGTGATCCACTGGACATCGGCGAAGCTGGCACCGAGGTCCTTCTGGATGGCCGGGTTGGCGATGGCCACGATGGTGCCGTCCAGAGCCACCATCATGACCCCCACGGCAACGGTGATCAGGGTGAACCACGGGTGCCCGCGCAGTCCCCTGCCCGGCGCGGGGCCCGACGGGGCTGCCGGCGCCCTGTCCCCCGGCCCTGTCGTGTCGACGGTCTGACTAGTCATGCGTTCGAGGCTAGTGACAGCCACTGACAATTGACAAACCAGTTCACAAGTCGGTAACTGTCACGCCACTGCCGGATAGGGTGAACGGGGCGGATGAACGGAATGAGGACTGATGGAGACGGCGTCGCGGCCGGGACTGCGTGAGCGCAAGAAGCGGCGCACCCGGGACGCACTGCTGCGTGCCGCCTTGGAGCTGTTCACCACCCGGGGGTACGAGGAGACGACCGTCGACGACATCGCGGAGGCCGTGGACGTCTCGCAGCGCACCTTCTTCCGGTACTTCGCCGGCAAGGAGGACGCCGTCTTCTTCGCCCACTCCGTCGCGGAGGAGCACTTCGTGGACCTGCTGCGCGGACGCCCGCTCGACGAGGCCCCGTTGGAGGCGCTGCGGCAGGCGGTGCTGGAGGGGTGGGACGGCATCGGCGAGTCCATCGACCGGATCGTCCCCCTGGAACTCCACATGCGCACCTACCGGTTGATCGAGTCGACGCCCAGCCTCTTCGCCACCCATCTGCGGCGCTCGGCGGAGCTGGAGGAGGAGATCGCCCGGATCATCGCCCAGCGCGAGGGGGTCGACGTGGACACGGACCCTCGGCCGCGCGTCGCGGTGGCCGTGTTCGGCGGAGTGATCCGGGTCACCGAACGCCTGTGGAGCGCGGGCGGCGACCCCAGCGTGGCCGCGATCCGCGGGCTGACGGCCTCCTATCTCGACGCCCTGCGCCCCACGTTGGCGGACACGTGGCACACGGAGTGACGGCCTGCGCCTGGCGCGGGAACTGATGTCGTGTCGACCACGTGGGCGTCAAGTGAATTGCCGATGCGTACGGGTGGGGCGGCGGCCGCTCGGGTGACCCCGCGGTGACAGTGCGTGCGAAGTGACGCACACCTCAGCAACCCAGCGTGACGATCGAACGCAAAGCCTACCCGTTTTGCCCTAATTGACATACGAGAAACGTGAGACGTGTCACTCGGTTAACGCGAGACCCTCTCGTTCTCCTAGTGTGTCCTTCCAGTGACTTCCTTCGACACCTCCCCGCAACTCAACGTCTGGCGCGCACTGCTCGCGCTGGCCGTGGTCTTCGTGATGCTCGCGACGACCGGCTGGACCGCCGTGCGCAGCCACCGTGGCGCGACGCCCCTCGAGGCGTCGCGTTCGGCGTGGGAGCACGGCAGGGTCGCCGGGCACGGGCTGCCGGATCCCGATGACTCCCCCGCCCACCTCGCCCGCTTCTTCTCATCGCTCAGCGCCCCCCAGCGCTCCCGACTCGCCCACCGCTACCCGCTCGCGGTCGGCAACATGAACGGGGCGCCCGTCGGCCTGCGTTACCAGGCCAACCGCATCGCCCTCGACCAGCAGCGCAAGGTCGAGCGCGCCCGGATGCACGACGACCGGCTGTCCCCGGTGGGCCACCAGGAGGCGGGCCGCCTGATGCACCGCTTCGAGGCGCTGATGCAGAAGGGGCGGCAGATCCTCGCCTTCGACCCGGACGGTTCGGGCCGCATCGCGGAGGTCTTCGGCGACCTGGACTCCGCCCGGCGGATCTCGGTCGTCGTGCCCGGCGTCGACACCGACCTGCTCACCTTCGAGCGCACCGACCGCAAGTACTCGGCCCCGGTCGGCATGGCCCAGTCGCTGTACACGGCGGAGCGCGCGGCGAGCCCCGGTACCCGTACCGCCGTGATCGCCTGGGCCGACTACACCGCGCCCGGCGGCCTCGGCGTGGAGGCCGCGACCGCGCTGCGCGCCGAGCAGGGCGCCGTCCGGCTGAACGCCCTGCTGCGCGCGCTGCCCGGCCGCTCGTCCGTCCAGCTGTACTGCCACAGCTACGGCTCGGTGCTGTGCGGGATCGCCGCGCACACGCTGCCCGCACGGGTGTCCGACATAGCGGTGGCGGGCAGCCCCGGCATGCGCACCCAGTCGGCCGCCGGGCTGCACACCGTGGCCCGGGTGTGGTCCATGCGGGACGCCGACGACTGGATCCAGGACGTGCCGTACCTGGAGGTCGGGGGTCTCGGCCACGGCGCCGACCCGGTCTCCCGCGGCTTCGGCGCGCGGGTGCTGTCCGCGCAGGGGGCGCAGGGGCACGCCGGCTACTTCGCGCCGGGCACCGAGAGCCTGCGCAACTTCGCCGAGATCGGCGTCGGCGCCTACGACACGGTGCACTGTGCACACGCCGATGAGGCGTGCCGGGCGGATCTGCCCGGCACCGCGCCCGTCGGACGCGCGTAGAAGACCAGGAACTGCGGTCTGCTCGGGGAGCGACGGAGGAGCGCGTGCCGCATACGATGAGCCGCATGGGTGACGTACTGGCCGGATTTCATGCCGTCTGGGAGTTCGAGTCCGACTCCGTGCTCATCCGCTTCGAACGGGGGATCCGCACTCCGAAGCTGTTCCAGGCGCTCGGGCGGCGCCGTATCCCCCTGGAGGCGATAGCGGGGGTCACCCTCAGCCCCGGCAGACGCGGGACCGTGGTCCTGCACGCCGTGCCGAGACCCGGAGCCGACCCGTTGATGGAGGCGGCGGACGGACAGCTCAGGGAGACCTGCGACCCCTACCGGCTGGTCCTGCCCGCCGACCGCGAGTGGCTCGCGCAGGCCTACGCGGACGAGCTGCGCGCCCGTATCGGCGCGGACGGCACCCCGGCCGAGCGGTTCCTGGTCGCGCCACCCGAGGCGCCGCTGCAGTTCAAGGCATACGACGCAAAGGCGTCCTTCGACGGCAGGGCGGTGTCCTTCCGGTGGTTCTGGACGGGCGCGTCCTCAGCCAAGTGGAAGGCCGGCGACCAGAGTTTCCCGGTCGCCGGCCTCAGCGGGGTGGAGTGGCGGTCCCCCGAGGTGTTCGACGGGTACCTGCGGTTGCTGACGCGGGAGGGCGGGCAGCCCGCTCAGCCGGACCAGGACCCGGCGGCCGTGGTGTTCGGGCTCGGCTACGGCCCCGTCCATGAGTCGTTGCCGTTCGCCGCTGCCGTACTGGCCGCGGTGCGGGCCGCGGGCCCCGCCTCGGGTGTGGTGCCGGCCGCCCGCCGGGACCCGGCGGACATCGCCGAGCGGATCCGGCACCTCGGTGAGTTGCACGAGGCGGGGCTCGTCACGGACGAGGAGTTCTCCGTCAAGAAGGCGGAGCTGCTGGCAGAGCTCTAGTGCCGCAACAGGCACCAGCCCTGCCGGGTGCGGGGCGATGTCCGCCGCGGCCGCGTCGTGGCTGGTCGCGCCCACGGCGGCGGAGCCGCACATCGATACAGCCCCGCACCCCCATCGCGGCGCACCACCCCGCCCTCGAGGCGTGTCCTACTCCCGTCCCGCCGACGTGAAGGTCATGTCCGCGTAGCGGTCGCCGGCCACCTTCGCCGCGATCGGCTCCAGCAGGGCCAGTTCCTCCTCCGTCAGGACGATCCGCGTGGCCCCGACGTTCTCCTCGACGCGGTGGCGCTTGGTCGTGCCCGGGATCGGGACCACCGCGAGGCCGCGCACCACGGCCTGCTGCTGCACCCAGGCCAGTGCGATCTGCGCCGGCGAGGCGCCGTGGGCCTTCGCGACCGACCGGACCGGCTCCAGGAGCGCGGCGTTGGCCGCCGCGTTCTCGCCGGTGAAGCGGGGCATCGTACGGCGGAAGTCCTGCTCCGTGAGGTCCGTCTGCGCGTTCGCGAAGGAGCCCGTGAGGAAGCCGCGGCCGAGCGGCGAGTACGGCACCAGGGCCACGCCCAGCTCCTTGGCGGCCGGCACCACCCTGGCCTCGATGTCCCGGCTGAACAGCGACCACTCCGACTGCACCGCGGCGACGGGATGCACCGCGTGCGCCGCCCGGAGCTCGTCGGCGGTGACCTCGCTGAGGCCGAGGTGCTTGACCTTGCCCTCGCGCACCAGTTCCGCCATGGTGCCGACGGTCTCCTCGATCGGCACGTTCACGTCCCGGCGGTGCATGTAGTAGAGGTCGATCACGTCGACGTCCAGGCGCCTCAGGCTCGCCTCGACGCACTGGCGGATGTAGGGCGGGTCGTTGCGGACGATCCGCGTCAGCGGGTCGTCGGGCGAGGTGGAGATCGCGAACTTGGTGGCGATGACGACCTCGTCCCGGTGCGCCTTGAAGAACGGCGACAGGAACCTCTCGTTCTCCCCCGCGCCGTACATGTCCGCCGTGTCGTACAGGGTGACGCCGAGCTCCAGCGCCCGCTCCAGGGCGGCGCGCGACTCCTCGGCGTCCGCGGGGCCGTACGCGAAACTCATGCCCATGCAGCCGAGTCCCTGCACACCCACCTCGGGGCCGTCGTCGCCGAGCCGCACCTGCGAGATCCTGCTGTCCGTCATCGGGGCCTCTCCGACGCCAGGGCACGCCCGGCGTCCGCGTAGAAATCGATCTTTCGGTTGAGCACCGCGAGCGTGTCCTGGAGCTCCGCGATCCGGGCGAGCACGTCCCGCCGGGTCGCCTCCAGGAGTTCGTACCGCTCGGCGTAGGTGTGGTCTCCGGCGCGCACCAGTTCCGCGTAGCGCACCATGTCCGCCACGGGCATGCCGGTGAGCCGGAGCTTGCCCACGAGGTCGAGCCAGTCGAGGTCGGCGTTGCAGTAGCGGCGCTGTCCGGTGTGCGAGCGGTCCACGTGGGGCATCAGCCCGATCCGCTCGTACCAGCGCAGGGTGTGCGCCGTCAGGCCGGTGAAAGCGACGACCTCGCTGATCGTGTAGCTGTCCTGCCCGTCGGGACGGGGATGCCGCCCGGGCGGTACGCCGCAGATGTCGGTCCCGTCTTCGGCCGCCTCGGCCAAGGTCTCGATCACCGTCATGGCCTCCACGCTAGGACCTTCGAGTGCACTCCAAGCAAGCGGAACAAATGAAAACGGCGAGACCGGCCCGACAGACTGTGACTAGCGTGCCGGACATGAGTCTCGTACGCCGGGCCGTGCCCGAGGACGCCGAAGAAGTGCTGCGCCTGCGCCAGGTGATGATCGACTCGGTCTTCGCGGCGCATGCCTCCGCCTCCTCCACCGAGTGGCACGAGGAGTCCCTGCCGACCCTGCGCGGCCGGCTCGCCGACCCGGACGGCGGCTTCGCGGCGTTCGTCGTGGACCATCCGGAGCGGCCGGGGGCGCTGGCGGCGCTGGCGGCCGGGACGATCGAGTACCGGATCGGGCGGGCGGGCAATCCGCACGGCCGGGTCGGGTACGTCTTCAGCGTGGCCACCGATCCGGACGTGCGCCGCCGGGGCTGTGCGCGTGCCTGTATGGAGGAGCTGCTGGACTGGTTCCGCGAGCAGGACGTCCCTCAGGTCGACCTGAACGCGTCCGCCGAGGCGGAGCCCCTCTACGCCTCCCTGGGCTTTGTCCGCAAGCCCGACCCCTCGATGCGGCTGCAGCTGTGAGCCGCATAGGCTCGGGGACATGCCCCTGCAGAGCCTGGCCCTGATCGCTGACTGGCCCGTTCCCACCGCCGCGGCGGCGGTCGTCCGGGCGGACGGCACCGTGCTCGGTACGCACGGTCCGGTCGACCACCGCTTCCCGCTGGCCTCGGTGACCAAGCCGCTGGCCGCGTACGCGGTGCTCGTCGCGTACGAGGAGGGGGCCGTCGAGCTGGACGAGCCCGCCGGGCCGACCGGTGCGACGGTGCGTCATCTGCTCGCGCACACCTCCGGGCTGGCGTTCGACGAACACCGGGTGACGTCGGCGCCCGGGGAGCGGCGGCTGTACTCGAACGCGGGGTTCGAGGTGCTGGGCGACCATGTGGCGAAGGCGACGGACATCCCGTTCGCCGAGTACGCCCGGCAGGCGGTCCTCGAGCCGCTCGGCATGACGTCCACGACCCTCGACGGCTCCCCGGCGAAGGACGGCGTCTCCACGGTGGCGGACCTGGCCCGGTTCGCGGCGGAGGTGCAGGCGCCGCGGCTGCTGGATCCGCGCACGGTGGCGGAGGCGATGACGGTGCAGTACCCCGGGACGAAGGGGGTGCTGCCCGGCTACGGGCACCAGAACCCGAACGACTGGGGGCTCGGCTTCGAGATCCGCGACTCCAAGTCGCCGCACTGGACGGGCTCTTCGTCCTCCCCGCGGACGTTCGGCCACTTCGGCCAGTCGGGCACGTTCCTGTGGATCGACCCGGACGCGGGGGTGGCGTGCGTGGCGCTGACGGACCGGGCCTTCGGGCCGTGGGCGATCGAGACGTGGACGCCGTTCACGGACGCGGTGCTGGCGGAGGTACGGGGCTGACGGCGCCCCTGCCCGGCACCTCGGCCGGGCACTCGAACCGCACCGTCTCGCCGCTCCCGTCCGTTCTCGGCGCCACGCCCCACCGACCGGTCGGTGCCTCGACGAGAAGCAGAGCGCGGCCGCTGTCGGCGAGCGCGTCCCCGGCCGCCCGAACGGGCGGCCACGGGCAACCGTCGTCGACCTCCACCCGCACACCGCCGGGCATGAGCAGGTAGCACGTACGGCACTGCACGTACAGCAGTGCGCGTACGGCACCGACGGCCGGGTGCGTGCCGCATCACATCGGCGACGAGCTCCGGCAGCGCCGGTTCGGCGGCGCCGGCTGCCGCGAGGACCCCGGAGCCGGTGAGGGGGAGCCGGAGAACGCGGTGCAGGTGCCGGGCAGGTCGCGCCGTCCGTACCGCGCTCGCAGGCGGCGGACGGCAACGTCCCGTGGACGCGACGGTCGCCGACGGCGCAGGCGAACTTCACATGGGCGCGGCCCCCGAAGACCATCGATCCGTCATCTCCCACACCACAAGCTCCGCCCCCGTTGCCGCAACCAGTTCCAGGCCCTTCGCCTCCGTGACGCGCGCCGCGTCCCCCGCCCCCAGTTCCTCCCCGTCCAGACGCACTTCGCCCCGCACCACGTGCACATACACATACGCAGCGTCCGGCACCGCCGTCCGCTCCCCCGCCCCCAGGCGCCGTACGTGCAGCAGCGCGCCGGCCTCAGGGACCGCGTAGGGGGTGGAGTCCGCGATGCCGTGGACGACCTCGTGCACCGGGTCGCCGCCGGGTGTCAGGGGGGACAGCCACATCTGGACGAAGGTCAGAGGGGTGTCCCCGTCGTTGCGTTCCACGTGGCGGACGCCGGCGCCCGCGCTCAGGCGCTGGACGTCGCCGGGGCGGATCAGCGACGTGTGGCCCGTGGAGTCACGGTGGGTCAGTTCGCCCTCCACCACCCATGTGACGATCTCCGTGTGACTGTGCGGGTGCTCGTCGAAGCCGGCGCCCGGTGCCAGCCGCTCCTCGTTGCAGGCGATCACCGCGCCGAAGCGGAGATTGTCCGGATCGTAGTGCGGGCCGAAGCTGAAGGCGTGCAGGGACTCGATCCCGGCTGCCGGGTCCCCTCCGCGGTAGCGCTCGCCGGCGCGCCGTACGTCCATCACGTCCCCCACGGTAGCCCCGTACCCGCCGCCTCCCGGGACCCGCACCACACGGTCCCGTCCCGATAAGGCAGTCTTGTCCCCGTGCCCGAACCCGAAGCCCGCCGCACCGAGCCCGCAGCGCATTCCATCCATCCGCACGCCGCGACCCTGAAGCGGCTGGAGAAGTCGTCCGGAAGCCTCGCCGCGCAGGCCATCGCGCGCATGGACGAGACGCTGCCGTGGTACCGGGCGATGCCTCCGGAGAACCGTTCCTGGATCGGGCTGGTGGCGCAGGCCGGCATCGCCGCGTTCACCGAGTGGTTCCGGCACCCGGACGCCCCGCAGGCCATCTCCACCGATGTGTTCGGGACCGCCCCGCGCGAGCTGACCAGGGCGATCACGCTGCGGCAGACCGTGGAGATGGTGCGCACCACCATCGAGGTCATGGAGTCCGCCATCGACGAGGTGGCCGCTCCCGGTGACGAGTCCGTGCTGCGCGAGGCGCTCCTCGTGTACGCGCGGGAGATCGCCTTCGCCACCGCGCAGGTCTACGCCCAGGCCGCCGAGGCCCGTGGCGCCTGGGACGCGCGGCTGGAGTCGCTCGTCGTGAACGCCGTGCTGAGCGGGGAGGCCGACGAGGGGGCTGTCAGCCGGGCCGCCGCACTTGGCTGGAACTCGCCTGAACATGTGTGCGTGGTGCTGGGGACCGCGCCCGACGGTGACAGCGAGTTGACCGTCGAGGCCATTCGGCGTGCCGCGCGGCACGCCAAGCTCCAGGTGCTCACCGGGGTGCTCGGGGACCGGCTCGTGGTCATCGCGGGCGGGAGCGACAATCCGCTCGCCGTCGCCAGGTCGCTGATCGGGCCGTTCGCCGCCGGGCCCGTCGTCGCCGGGCCGATCGTGCCCGATCTGCTGGCCGCGACCCGGTCCGCGCAGGCCGCCGCGGCGGGTCTGAAGGCGTGTTCTGCCTGGCAGGACGCGCCGCGCCCGGTACTGGCGGACGATCTGCTGCCGGAGCGCGCGATCGCCGGTGATCCGAGCGCGCGCGAGCAACTGGTGGAGGAGATCTACAGACCGCTGGAGGAGGCGGGCTCGGCGCTGCTGGAAACGCTCAGCGTGTATCTGGAGCAGGCGTCCAGTCTCGAGGGCGCCGCACGGATGCTCTTCGTTCACCCGAACACCGTCCGCTACCGGCTCCGACGTGTGACTGACGTCACCGGTTGGTCGCCCTCTGATGTACGCTCCGCGTTCACGCTGCGGATCGCGCTGATCCTGGGGCGTCTGGCCGAGGGTGATCCCCAGACCTAGTCTTTTGTCGGGGGCCCACAAAACCCCCTGCGGTTCTTCGTCCTTGTCCCCACGGGCGGCCCCGACCGTCCTCAAGAGAGAGTGTGAGAGTGCTCGTACTCGTCGCTCCCGGCCAGGGCGCCCAGACGCCCGGCTTCCTGACCCCTTGGCTCGACCTCCCCGGCGCCGCCGACCGCGTCGGCGCGTGGTCCGAGGCCATCGGACTGGACCTCGTCCACTACGGCACACAGGCCGACGCCGACGCCATCCGGGACACCGCCGTGGCCCAGCCCCTGCTGGTGGCTGCCGGGCTGCTGTCCGCCACGGCACTCGGTGCCGACACCCCCGGAGCCGTCGCCGGGCACAGCGTCGGTGAGATCACCGCGGCGGCCTTCGCCGGCGTCCTCGGCGACACCGCCGCGCTGACCCTCGTCCGCAAGCGGGGCCTGGCCATGGCGGACGCCGCCGCGATCACGCCCACCGGCATGTCGGCCCTGCTCGGCGGCGACCCCGAGACGACGATGCCGCACCTGGCCAGGCTCGGCCTGACCCCGGCGAACGTGAACGGCGCCGGGCAGATCGTCGCCGCCGGCACCCTGGAGCAGCTCGCCGCCCTGGAGGCGGACAAGCCCGAGGGGGTGCGCCGGGTCGTTGCGCTGAAGGTGGCCGGCGCCTTCCACACGCACCACATGGCCCCCGCGGTCGACGCCCTCGCGCACGCCGCCGAGGCGCTGACGCCCGCCGACCCGAAGGTCACCTACGTCTCCAACAAGGACGGGCAGACCGTCGAGACCGGCGCCGAGGTGCTCAAGCGCCTGGTCGGCCAGGTCGCCAACCCGGTCCGCTGGGACCTGTGCATGGAGACCTTCGAGAAGCTGGGCGCGACCGCGCTGATCGAGGTGTGCCCCGGCGGCACCCTCACCGGCATCGCCAAGCGCGCGCTGCCGGGCGTCAAGACCCTCGCCCTGAAGACCCCCGACGACCTCGACGCGGCTCGCGAGCTCATCGCCGAGCACAGCGCCTGATCAGGAGAGCGAGAGCATGTCGAAGATCAAGGCACGCGCAGGCGCCCCGTACGCGCGCATCCTCGGCGTCGGCGGGTACCGCCCGGTCCGGGTGGTGCCGAACGAGGTGATCCTGGAGAAGATCGACTCCTCCGACGAGTGGATCCGCTCCCGCTCCGGCATCGAGACCCGGCACTGGGCGAACGACGAGGAGACCGTCGCCGCGATGTCGATCGAGGCGGCCGGCAAGGCGATCGCCGACGCCGGGATCGCCGCCGGCCAGATCGGCGCCGTCGTCGTCTCGACCGTCTCGCACTTCAGCCAGACCCCGGCCATCGCCACCGAGATCGCCGACAAGCTCGGGACGAACAAGGCCGCCGCCTTCGACATCTCGGCGGGCTGCGCGGGCTTCGGCTACGGCCTCACGCTCGCCAAGGGCATGGTGGTGGAAGGTTCCGCCGAGTACGTCCTCGTCATCGGCGTGGAGCGGCTGTCGGACCTGACGGACCGGGAGGACCGGGCCACCGCCTTCCTGTTCGGGGACGGCGCGGGCGCGGTCGTCGTGGGCCCCTCCGAGGAGCCGCACATCGGCCCCACGGTGTGGGGTTCGGAGGGCGACAAGGCCGAGACCATCAAGCAGACGGTGCCGTGGAGCCGCTTCCGGGTCGGCGACGTCTCCCAGCTCCCGCTCGACAGCGAGGGCAACGTCAGGTTTCCCGCGATCACGCAGGAGGGCCAGGCGGTCTTCCGCTGGGCCGTGTTCGAGATGGCGAAGGTCGCCCAGCAGGCGCTGGACGCGGCCGGGATCACCGCGGACGACCTGGACGTCTTCATCCCGCACCAGGCCAACGTGCGGATCATCGACTCGATGGTGAAGACTCTGGGGCTGCCGGAGCACGTCACGGTCGCCCGTGACATCCGCACCACCGGCAACACCTCGGCCGCCTCGATCCCGCTCGCGATGGAGCGGCTCCTGGCGACCGGCGAGGCGAAGAGCGGCGACACCGCGCTCGTCATCGGCTTCGGGGCGGGTCTCGTCTACGCCGCCACGGTCGTTACCCTCCCCTAGGCACTCCGTGCCGGATCACGCGGTCCGGTGCGGGAACTGCACAACCTGCCGCTGACGCGGTGGGTGCACACATCTGGATATCAACGAAGGAGCGCCTGACATGGCCGCCACTCAGGAAGAGATCGTCGCCGGTCTCGCCGAGATCGTGAACGAGATCGCCGGGATCCCCACCGAGGACGTCCAGCTGGACAAGTCCTTCACCGACGACCTGGACGTCGACTCGCTGTCCATGGTCGAGGTCGTCGTCGCCGCCGAGGAGCGCTTCGACGTCAAGATCCCCGACGACGACGTCAAGAACCTCAAGACGGTCGGTGACGCCGCCGAGTACATCCTCAAGCACCAGGCCTGATCGACCGATCACCTGGGCAGACAGCTCAACCCCGGGCCGTAGGCCCGGACATCGGGCCGTTGCCCCGCCACCCGGCGGTGGCGCCGCTGAATCCTCGTATCCGTTGGAGAAAGAATTCCCGTGAGCTCGACCAATCGCACCGTGGTCGTCACCGGTATCGGCGCAACCACACCGCTGGGTGGCGACGCGGCCTCTACCTGGGAGGGCCTGATCGCCGGGAAGTCCGGCGTCGGCCCCCTGGAGAAGGAGTGGGCCGCCGAGCAGGCGGTCCGCATCGCCGCGCAGATCGCCGTGGAACCCTCCGAGGTCATCCCTCGGCCCCAGGCCCGCCGTCTGGACCGTTCGGCGCAGTTCGCGCTCATCGCGGCTCAGGAGGCCTGGAAGGACGCCGGCTTCACCGCCAAGGCCGGGGAGGACTCGAGCGTCGACCCCGACCGGCTCGGTGCGGTCATCGCCTCCGGCATCGGCGGTGTGACGACCCTGCTCGACCAGTACGACGTGCTCAAGGAGAAGGGCGTCCGCCGTGTCTCCCCGCACACCGTCCCCATGCTGATGCCGAACGGCCCCTCGGCCAACGTGGGCCTGCTCGTGGGCGCCCGTGCGGGCGTGCACACCCCGGTCTCCGCCTGCGCGTCGGGCGCCGAGGCCATCGGCTACGCCATCGAGATGATCCGCACCGGGCGCGCCGACGTCGTCGTCGCGGGTGGCACTGAGGCCGCGATCCACCCGCTGCCGATCGCCGCGTTCGGCAACATGATGGCGATGTCCAAGAACAACGACGACCCGCAGGGCGCCTCGCGTCCCTACGACGTCGCCCGCGACGGTTTCGTCCTCGGCGAGGGTGCCGGCGTGGTCGTCCTGGAGTCCGCCGAGCACGCCGCCAAGCGCGGGGCGCGGGTGTACGCCGAGGCGGTCGGGCAGGGCATCTCCGCCGACAGCCACGACATCGTGCAGCCCGAGCCGGAGGGACGGGGCATCGCGCACGCCCTGCAGAACCTGCTGGAGCGCACCGACCTGGACCCGGCGGAGATCGTGCACGCCAACGCGCACGCGACGTCCACTCCGGCCGGTGACATCGCCGAGCTGAAGGCGCTGCGGAAGGTGTTCGGTGACGACACCGACCACATCGCGGTGTCCGCGACGAAGTCGATGACCGGTCACCTGCTGGGTGGCGCGGGCGGCATCGAGTCGGTCGCGACCGTGCTCGCCCTGTACCACCGGGTGGCCCCGCCGACCATCAACATCGAGAACCTCGACCCGGAGGCGGAGGCCAACGCCGACGTCGTCCGCGGCGAGGCGCGCAAGCTGCCCGTCGAGGGCCGGATCGCCGCGCTGAACAACTCGTTCGGGTTCGGTGGGCACAACGTGGTGCTCGCGTTCCGTACGGTCTGACGCGGGACGGACGCGGGAGCGTCTCCCGTCACACGCTCAAGGGCCCCCACCGCTGGAACCCAGACCCGGTGGGGGCCCTCACGTGGTGTCAGGGGTTCTTCAGACGACCTGGTGCAGCCAGCGCACCGGGGCGCCCTCGCCCGCGTACCGGAAGGGCTCCAGTTCGTCGTCCCACGGCTTGCCCAGGAGCCGGGCCAGTTCCGCCTCCAGGTCGCTCTCGCCGCGCTGGGAGCGGATGAGGGCCGCGCGCAGCCGGTCCTCGGGGATCAGGATGTCGCCGTGGATGCCGGTGACCGCGTGGAAGATGCCCAGGTCGGGGGTGCAGCTGTAGCGCTCGCCCTCGGCGCTCGGGGACGGTTCCGCGGTGACCTCGAAGCGCAGCAGCTGCCAGCCGCGCAGCGCCGAGGCGAGCTTGGAGGCGGTGCCGGCCTCGCCCTGCCAGGAGAACTCCGATCTCCAGGTGCCGGGGGCCGCGGGCTGCCGGATCCAGTCGAGGTTGACACGGGTGCCCAGCACACCCGCGACGGCCCACTCGACGTGCGGGCACAGTGCGCGGGGCGCGGAGTGCACGTACAGGACTCCACGTGTCGTCACCTGAACCTCCGGGCAGACCGCGACATCTTGTAACTTTACGGAACGGGCGTGGCAAGGGCGGCCACGGGGCGAGGCTACCGTGCGGCGGGCCGAGGAGTGTGACGTACCGTCGGTCCCGTTGCCCGGGAATGCCGAGGTTTCACCCAAGGGGACGCGGGGCTGACCCAGCGTGTTCGAAGCGCTGCCGAACGAGGGGACCAGGGATGCGGAAGCGAAGCCACCGCTTGAGGGCCGTCGCCGCGGTCGCGGTCGCGGCCGTCCTGGGCCTGGCCGGATGCGACGCCTCCGGCGGCAGCGGGGCGCGGGGCACCGCGTCGTCACGGCCGTCCCCGAAGCCGGTCTGGAACCCTTCCCCCGACTCGATCGCCGCCGTCGGCGACTCCATCACGCGCGGCTTCGACGCCTGCACCGTGCTGTCCGACTGCCCCCGGGTGTCGTGGGCGACGGGTACCGACAGCGGCGTCGACAGCCTGGCCGTACGGCTGCTGGGGCCGGCCGGGGCCGCGGAGCGCAGCTGGAACTACGCGGTGACCGGGGCGCGGATGGCCGACCTGGCCGGGCAGGTCGCGCAGGCGGTGCGGCGCAGGCCGGAGCTGGTGACGGTGATGGTGGGGGCCAACGACGCCTGCCGCTCCTCCCCCTCGGCGATGACACCGGTCGACGACTTCCGTGAGCAGTTCGAGGACGCGATGGCCGTCCTGCGCCGCTCGCTGCCGAAGGCGCAGGTGTACGTCTCCAGCGTGCCGAACCTGATGCGGCTGTGGTCCGAGGGCCGCACCAGCGCGCTCGGCAAGCAGGTGTGGAAGCTCGGCATCTGCCCGTCGATGCTGGGCGACGCGGACGCGCTGGACGCCGCGTCCACCCAGCGGCGCGCCACGGTGCAGTCGCGGGTGGAGGCGTACAACAAGGTCCTGAAGGAGGTGTGCGCGAAGGACCGACGATGCCGCTTCGACGGCAACGCGGTGTTCGACTACCGCTTCGGGCCCGCGCAGTTGAGCCCCTGGGACTGGTTCCACCCGAGCACGAACGGCCAGGCACGACTCGCCGAGATCGCCTACCGTGCCGTCACCGCCAAGGATCCCGTGACCTAGGGTTCCCCACATGAGCGAACTTTTCGGCACACTTTCCGACGGCACGGCGGTCCACCGCTGGACGCTGGAGCGGGGCGGGGTGCGGGTGCGCGTCCTGTCGTACGGGGGGATCGTGCAGTCGGTCGCGGTTCCGGACCGGGACGGGGCCCTGGCGGACGTGGTGCTGGGCTTCCCGGACCTGGACGGCTATCTGCGCCATCCCGGACCGTACCTCGGGGCCCTGGTCGGGCGGTACGCCAACCGCATCGCGGGCGCCCGCTTCCCGCTCGACGGCCGGACCTACGCCCTGGAGCCGAACAACGGCCCCCACGCGCTGCACGGCGGGGCGCGGGGCTTCGACAAACGGGTGTGGGACGTGGAGCCGGTGGAGCACGGCGTCCGGCTGTCCCGGGTCAGCCCGCACGGCGAGGAGGGCTTCCCGGGCCGGCTCGAGGTCTCGGCGACGTACGCCCTCGACGCGGACGGCGCGCTGCGGATCGCGTACGAGGCGGTCACGGACGCGCCGACCGTGGTGAACCTGACGAACCACTCGTACTGGAACCTGGCGGGTTCGGGGAACGCGGACGGGCACGAGCTGAGCATCGCCGCCTCCCGGTACACCCCGGTGGACGCGGACCTGATCCCGACGGGGGCGCTGGAGAGCGTCGAGGGCAGCCGCTTCGACTTCCGGGAGTCCCGGAAGGCGGGTTCCGGCTACGACCACAACTTCGTGCTCGACAAGGGCGTGACGCGCACTCCCGTGACGGTCTCCGAGCTGCACGACCCGGCGTCCGGACGCCTGCTCACCGTATCCACGACCGAGCCGGGCCTCCAGCTGTACACCGCCGACCACCTCGGCGCCCCGTTCGCCCCCGGCGACGGCATCGCCCTGGAGACCCAGCATTTCCCCGACTCCCCGAACCGCCCGGATTTCCCGAGCACACGGCTGCGGCCGGGCGAGGTGTACCGGTCGGAGACGGTCTACGGCTTCGCCGTTCGCTAGTGCCGCGGCAGGCAACGTTCGCCCGTCAAGCAGCAGGCAGCGTCTGCCCGTCGAGGAGCGGCGTCCGGTGCGTGCTCCGGGGGCACCCCCTGCTCGAAGAACGTGGGGAAGCGTGCCGGGCGTCGCGACGGGGCGAACGTTTCCTGATGCGGCACCAGGGGCTCTCGCCTGGATCAGCCCGGGCTCCGGGAGACGAGCCCCGGTCCGGCCGTCAGGTCCCGGACCGGGGCTGTTCGTCAGGGGACTCGGTCCCGCCCCAGACGTTAACCGTCGTCGTGACCCGGTGGCCGGCGATCGGGCGTCCGGCCCGGTTTTCGTACGAACCCTTCACACGGTGTCCGTCTAGGAGGCCCCCGCCTCGCCCCGGCGAGAGCGTCCCTCCCTTCGTGGCCGCCTCGCGGAAGGCGGCGGCATACGTGCCGGGGGCGGCCGTCAGGGGAGGTGGCTGATCCGCTCCGCCTCGGAGTCCTCCTCCCGGGCGTTCTCCTCCCCCAGCAGGTCCCGGGCCAGCAGCGTGGCACCCGCGACCGCGCCCGGCATCAGGAAGACGGCGACGAACGGGACGAGGAAGGCGAGGCCGAGGGGTGTGCCGAAGCCCCAGACCAGCAGCTTGCGGGAGCGCAACAGGGTGAGACGCTCGCGGAGTTCGACGCTCCGGCGCTGGAGCGCGACGGCGGTGAGTTCCTCGGTGAGGAAGAAGCCGGTGACGAGGAAACCGATGACCGGGACGACGGTCTGGCCGACGAACGGCAGCAGACCGAGGGCGAAGAGGAGGACGCCCCAGAGCGTGGCCCGTACGAGGATGCGGAGGCTGTCGCGGGCCGATATCCAGATCTCGCGATGGAGGGGCAGGTCCGACCGGGGTGCCGTGCCGTCCGGGGAGACGTCGCGGTCGACCTTCTCCGAGAGGTTCTCGTAGAAGGGCTGGCCTATGAGGAGGGTGACCGCGGTGAAGGTGAGGACCGCGAGGAGGAGGGCGAGGGCGAACAGTACGACGGTGAGGAAACCGCGGAACAGTCCGAGCCAGGGGTCCGGCCAGCTGTCGGCGAAGGGGGTGGCCCAGGTGACGAGGTCGTCCCCCCACAGGGTGAGCGCGACGAGCGCCGCAGCGTACAGGATGAGGGTGATCAGGCCCGGCAGGATGCCGAAGCCGTACTGTGTGCCGTGGCGGGCCACCCAGCGTTGGCCCTTGAGGAGATAGCCGAGTCCCGCGCCCAGATCATGCATGGGAAAACCCTATCGGCGGTCAGGTCATCGATTGTCATGCCGGTGCCACGTGACCACGCAACGGGGCCGGCGCGGCCGTCAACGCCTCGGCGGTGCGCGCGGGTTCGGGCGCCGAGTCCCGCGTTGGGGCATCCGTCACCGCAGGGCCGTGCCCGCGCCTTCCGGAGGCGGCGATGCTGACGGGTGGGCGGTGTGGCGGAGGCCGCACCCCACGTCCAGGGGTGCGGCCTCCGTGGTGCGCAACGAGCTCCGCCCGGCGGGCGTCACGGTGCGGCGGGCGGTGTTCCGCCGGTCAGAGCTTGACGATCATCTTGCCGACGTTGTCGCCGCGCAGGACGCCGAAGAACGCCTCCAGGTTGTTCTCGATGCCCTCGACGACGGTCTCGCGGTACTTGAGCTCGCCGGAGCGCACCCAGGCTCCGACCTCCTCCACGAACTGCGGCTGGAGGTCGTAGTGGTCGCCGACCAGGAAGCCCTCGATCCGGCCGCGGGTCTGGATGAGCCGGGCGAGGTTCTTCGGGCCGGGCGCGGGCTCGGTGTTGTTGTAGACGGAGATCATGCCGCAGACGGCGATGCGGCCACCCTGGTTGAGGGAGCCGACGGCGGCCTCCAGGTGGTCGCCGCCGACGTTGTCGAAGTAGACGTCGATCCCGTCGGGGGCGGCGGCACGGAGCTGCTCGCTCACGGGGCCGTTCTTGTAGTTGAAGGCGGCGTCGAAGCCGTACTCCTCCAGCAGCAGCTCGACCTTCTCGTCCGAGCCCGCGGATCCGATGACCCGGGAGGCGCCCTTGAGCTTGGCGATCTGGCCGACCTGGCTGCCGACGGCGCCCGCGGCACCGGAGACGAAGACGGAGTCCCCCGCCTTGAAGGCCGCGGTGCGCAGCAGGCCGGCGTAGGCGGTGAGCCCGGTCATGCCGAGGACGCCCAGGTACGTGGAGAGGGGCGCGGTCCCGGGGTCGACCTTGACGGCGTTCTTCGCGTCCACCGCCGCGTACTCGCGCCAGCCGAAGAAGTGCAGCACGTGATCGCCCACGGCAAGGCCGTCGGCGTTGGAGGCCACGACCTCGCCGACCGCTCCGCCCTGCATGACCTTGCCGAGTTCGAAGGGGGCGACGTAGGACTTGGCGGCACTCATACGGCCACGCATGTACGGGTCGACGGAGAGGTACTTGTTCCGCACCAGCACCTGGCCCTCGCCCGGCGTCGGGACCTCCGTGTCGACCAGGGCGAAGTCCTCGGGCTTCGGCCAGCCGACCGGCCGGCTGAGCAGGTGCCATTCGCGGTTGATCATGACTACGCCTTTCGAATTTACTTCAGTACCTAAAACAACCATGCTCCTGAATATTTCAGCATGTCAAGTAACGGGGTATCCTGAAGCGCATGGCCACTCCGCGGAAGATCCCTCGCCCCGACGCCCTGACCATGGAAGTCGTCGAGCTCATCGGCGAGGTGGTGGCCCGCTTCTACGAGGACTACGAGACCGCGGCCGGCGAACACGCGCTGACCGGCGCACAGGCACGCCTGCTCAGCCTGCTGTCGCTGGAGCCGCTGCCGATGCGCAAGCTGGCCCAGAAACTGAAGTGCGAGCCGTCGAACGTCACCGGCATCGTCGACCGCCTGGAGTCCCGCGGTCTGGTCGAACGCCGCCCGGACCCGGCGGACCGCCGGGTGAAGCTGGCCGCTGCGACCGACGACGGCCGCCGCGTCGCCCGCAGCCTGCGCGAGTCACTGCGCTTCGCCAGAGAGCCCCTGGCCGCGCTCACCGAGGAGGAGCGCCACCTGATGCGGGGGCTGCTTCAGCGGATGCTGACCTCGGGCACCCGGGGACACTGAGAGCGAGTGGTGCCGCAGGCCCGGTCGGCCTCGCGCGCCACCGGGGCGGAAACGGACGAGCGGTCCGGTGCACGGGGTGCCCCGGACCGCTCGGACTGGGAACGTCCCTTTCGGGTCAGGTCTTCTTACGGGTCGTCATGAACCGCTGGACCAGGATGAACACGCACAGCAGCACACCGGTGGCGATCTTCGTCCACCAGGAGCTGAGCGTGCCCTCGAACTGGATGATGCTCTTGATCAGGCCCAGCACCAGCACACCGAACAGGGTTCCCAGCACGTAGCCGGAGCCACCCGTCAGCAGCGTGCCGCCGATCACGACCGCGGCGATCGCGTCGAGTTCCATGCCGGTGGCGTGCAGCGGGTCACCGGACTGGATGTACAGGGTGAACAGGAGACCGGCGAGCGCCGAACAGAAGCCGCTCACCGTGTACACAGCGATCTTCGTGCCGCCCTGCGGAAGACCCATCAGCAGGGCCGACTGCTCGCTGCCGCCGATGGCGTACACCCGGCGCCCGAAGCGCGTGTAGTGCAGGACGTAGAACGCCACGGCGAGGACGACCAGCGCGACGATCGCACCGATCGACAGGAAGCCCACCCCCAGCGACACCTGCGCCTGGGCCATGCTGCTCACCGAGGAGTCGCTGATGGAGATCGACTCCTTGCTGATGACCAGGCACAGGCCGCGGAAGAGGAAGAGGCCGGCGAGGGTCACGATGAAGGGCTGGATCTCGAAGTTGTGGATCACATAGCCCATCAGGAAGCCCCCGAAGGCACCCACGCCCAGCGCCATGGGGATCACGAGCGGCAGCGGCACCCCCTGGCGCTCCACCAGCCAGGCCGTGAACATCGTCGTGAAGCCGATCATCGAGCCGACGGACAGGTCGATGCCGCCGGACAGGATGACGAAGGTGGCGCCGACGGCCGCGACCAGCAGATAGCCGTTGTCGATGAACAGGTTCAGGAAGACCTGCGGTTCTGCGAACCCGTAGTACTGGTAGCGGCTCAGGCCCACGCCGTACATCACGAGGAAGAGCAGTGCCGTCGCCACGACGGGCAGGCGCTGGTCACCGAGCAGGCGCCGGGTCCTGGACGGGGTACGGCTGTCCGACGCCGTGGGGCTCTGGGTGGTCGCGCTCATCACGACACCTCCATCCTGGGAGCGGCGTCGGCCGCCGCGGCGGTGTCCGCCGGGGCCGCGGCCGGTGTGGCGCTCCCCCTCGTGCCGAACCTGGCGCCGAGCAGCCTGGCGCGGAACTTCGGGGACTGCAGCAGGCAGACGACGATGACGACTGCGGCCTTGAAGACCAGGTTGGTCTGGGTCGGCACACCGATGGTGTAGATCGTGGTGGTCAGGGTCTGGATGACAAGGGCGCCGACCACCGTGCCGCCGACGGAGAACCGGCCGCCCATGAGCGAGGTGCCGCCGATCACCACGGCGAGGATCGCGTCGAGTTCGATCCACAGGCCGGCGTTGTTGCCGTCCGCTGCCGAGGTGTTGGAGCTGATCATCAGGCCCGCGATGCCGGCGCACAGCGCGCAGAACACATACACCATGATCTTGATGCGCAGGGACCTGATGCCCACCAGGCGGCTGGCCTCGGCGTTGCCGCCGACCGACTCGACGAGCAGACCGAGTGCCGTGCGGCGGGTCAGCGCGACGGTGACGGCCACGACCACGGCCACCACGAAGATGGAGAACGGCAGCGTCAGCCAGTAGCCGCCGCCGATCAGTTTGTACGGGTCGCTGTTGACGGTGATGATCTGGCCGCCGCTGATCAGCTGGGCGACACCGCGACCGGCGACCATGATGATCAGCGTGGCGATGATCGGCTGGATGCCCATCCTGGCGACCAGGAAGCCGTTCCACAGACCGCAGACGACCGCGGCCAGCAGGCCCAGGCCCATGGCGAGCAGCACTCCTGACAGGGCGTTCTGGTCGGCCTGGTGGCTGATGTACGAGCAGGCCAGCGCTCCGGTGATGGCGACCACCGCGCCGACGGAGAGGTCGATGCCGCCGGTCGCGATGACCAGGGTCATGCCGACCGCCACCAGGATGAGGGGCGATCCGAACAGCACGATCGAGACGAGGCTGCCGTACAGGTGGCCGTCCGACATCCGGACGGAGAAGAAGCCGGGCGTAAAGGGGACGTTGACGAGCAGCAGGACGACAAGGACCGCTACGGGCCAGAAGAGGTGGTGCTGGGTCAGCGCTCGCCATCGGGAAGGGGTGGTCACTGGTGCTCTCCGCTCGCGATGGTCTCCAGGATCCGGCTGGTGGTGATCTCGGGCCCGTTGGCGATCTGCGCCACCAGCCGGCGGTCGCGCAGCACTCCGATGGTGTGACTGAGCCGGAGTACCTCCTCCAGCTCGGCCGCGATGTACAGGACGGACATGCCGTCCTCGGAGAGTGAGACCACGAGCTTCTGGATCTCCGCCTTCGCCCCGATGTCGATGCCGCGCGTCGGCTCGTCCAGGATCAGCAGCTTCGGCCGGGTGATCAGCCAGCGGGCCAGCAGCACCTTCTGCTGGTTGCCGCCGCTGAGCTGTCCGACCCGGGCCTCGGGATCGGCGGGGCGGATGTCCAGCGCCTTGATGTACTTGGCGACGAGTTCGTCGCGCTGCGAGACCGGGAGGGGCCGGATCCAGCCGCGCGAGGCCTGCAGGGCCAGGATGATGTTCTCCCGCACGGTGAGATCCGGCACCAGGCCCTCGGTCTTGCGGTTCTCGGAACAGAACGCGACGCCGGCGCCGATCGCGTCGTTGGGAGCGCTCATCGACACCCGCTTGCCGCCGATGGACACCGTGCCGCTGTCCGGCTGGTCGGCGCCGAAGAGCAACCGGGCGAGTTCGGTCCGGCCCGATCCGAGCAGGCCGGCGAGTCCGACCACCTCGCCCTTCTTGATCTCCAGGTCGAAGGGGGCGATGCCACCGGTCCTGCCGAGGCCGTCCGCCTGGAGCAGCGTCTCGCCGAGGTCGGAGTGCAGTTGCTGGTCGTGGAGCTCCTCCAGCTGGTCCAGTGCCTTGCCGAGCATGAGCTGGACGAGGCCGACCTGATCGAGTTCGCGCACCATGTGCTCGCCGACGAGGGTGCCGTTGCGCAGCACGGTCATCCGGTCGCAGACCTCGTAGATCTGGTCGAGGAAGTGCGAGACGAACAGAATCGCGACGCCCGCGTCCTTCAACCGCCGCATCAGTGCGAACAGTTCGAGGACCTCGTCCCGGTCGAGGCTGGAGGTCGGCTCGTCGAGGATCAGCACCTTGGTGCCCGGCCCCCCGTCGCCGCTGTCGCCGGTACCCACCGACCGCACGATCGCGACCAGTTGCTGCACGGCCAGCGGGTACGAGGACAGGGGAGCGGTGACGTCGATGTCGAGGCCGAGCCGATCGACGAGCTCAGCCGCCTCCTTGCGCAGCCGCTTCCACTGGATGCGGCCCATACGGGTCGGTTCGCGCCCGACGAAGATGTTCTCCGCCACCGACAGGTTCGGGCAGAGGTTGACCTCCTGGTAGACCGTGCTGATGCCGGCCTGCTGTGCCTGCAGCGGGCTGCCGAACCGCACGGCTTTCCCGTCCAGCGTGACCGTGCCGCCGTCCAGGGAGTAGACCCCCGTCAGCACCTTGATCAAGGTGGACTTGCCCGCGCCGTTCTCGCCGATCAGGGCGTGTATCTCGCCGGGGAAGAGCCGGAAGTCGACGTCCGACAGAGCCCGTACCCCCGGGAACTCTTTGACAATGCCCGTCATTTCCAGGACGGGCCGCGGCTCTGCCATGGCAGCGCTCCTCATTGAGACTGGTTCAGGCCCGCAGGGAGCCCCGTGACCGAGGGCTCGGCCGGACGGAGGCTCCCTGCCGGTGGGCGCGGTCGGTCAGTACTTGCGGTTCGGGAGCGCGGCTGCGGCCTGGTCCTGCATGTAGTCGCTCTCCTTGGTCTTGATCCAGCGCTCGACCGGCTGGCCCTCGTGAACCTTCTTCACGACCTCCATGAGCTGGGGGCCGAGCAGCGGGTTGCACTCGACGATGGCGTTGATCTTGCCCTGGGACATGGCGACGAAGCCGTCGTGGACGCCGTCGATCGAGACGATCAGGATGTCCTTGCCGGGCTTCTTGCCCGCCGCCTCGATGGACTGGATGGCGCCGAGGGCCATGTCGTCGTTGTGCGCGAAGAGCACGTTGACGTCCGGGTTGGACTGCAGGAAGGCCGCCATGACCTGCTTGCCGCCGGCGCGGGTGAAGTCACCCGTCTGGCTGACGACGATCTTCCAGTCGTCCTTGTGCTCCGCGTCCATGACCTCCTTGAAGCCCTTGGCACGCTCGATCGCCGGGGCGGCGCCGGTGGTGCCCTCCAGCTGGGCGATCTTCACCACGCCCTTGTGGCCGGCCTTCTGCAGGACCTTCTCCAGGATCTTCGCGGCACGGCGGCCCTCGTCGGTGAAGTCGGAGCCGACCAGGGTCACGTACAGGGAGTCGTCGGAGGTCTGCACCGAGCGGTCGGTGAGAACCACCGGGATCTTCGCGGCCTTGGCCTCCTTGAGCACCGCGTCCCAGCCGGTGACGACCACCGGCGAGAAGGCGATGACGTCCACCTTCTGCGCGATGTAGCTGCGGATCGCGGAGATCTGGTTCTCCTGCTTCTGCTGGGCGTCGGAGAACTTGAGGTGGTAACCCGCCGCCTTGGCCGCGTCCTTCACCGAGGTGGTGTTGGCGCTGCGCCAGCCGCTCTCCGAACCGACCTGGGAGAAGCCGAGGGTGATCGTCTTGCTGCCGCCCCCGGAGGAGCCGGAGGAACTGTCGTCCTTCTTGGCGCAGGCCGCAAGGCCGCCCGCGGCCGCCACGCCGACCGCCGCCGTGAGGAAGTTCCTTCTGTTGAGCATGTTCTTCTCCTTCGAAGAGCCGACCCGGGGGTTGGGACCCGCTGGTGCTGGAGGGGGGCCGGCCGCGGTGCGTCCAGCCTGTCGATCATTGTTCGAGATATCGGCCACACCACTGCGCGGTGCGGTCGACCGGTCGGTCAGTGGGGTACGCCCTCCGTTCGAGCGGCGTACGGGAAAGTGCTGGCGCGGACGACGAGTTGGGGTTCGATCGTGATCCGGGCCGTGGTGGCCGGCGGCCGGCCCTCGATCAACTCCAGGAGCAGCGCGATGCCGCGCTTGCCCACCGCCGAGAAGTCCTGCCGAACGGTGGTGAGAGGGGGAGCGTAGAACTCCGACTCCGGGATGTCGTCGAAACCGACCACCGCGACGTCCTGGGGCGTTCGGATCCCCGCCTCACGCAGGGCCCGCAACACTCCCAGTGCCATCTGGTCGTTGGCCACGAAGACGGCGGTCAGCCCTCGGCCCGCCCAGCCGGCCAGTTCCTGGCCTGCGCGGTAACCCGACAGCGGACTCCAGTCGCCGCGCAGCGGCTCGGGCGCGTCGACGCCCGCCGCCGCCAGGGTCGCCCGCCAACCGGCGGCCCGGTCGGCCGCCTCCTGCCAGTCCTCGGGCCCGGCGAGGTGCCAGACCGTGCGGTGGCCGGCGGCCAGCAGGTGACTGGTGGCCAGCGTCGCTCCCAGGTGCTGGTCCACGCTGACGCGGGGGATGTCGACGCCCGGCGCGCTGCCGACGACCACCACCGGGAAGGGATAACGGAGTTCGGCAAGAGCGTCCACCGCCGACTGCTGCGGAGCGATGGCGACCACTCCTTCCACTCCGCCCTCGCTGAGGTGGTCCATGGCTTCGGAGAGCGTCTCCATGGTCAGCTTGCGCAGGCTGACCGTCGAGACGAGATATCCCTCGGCGCGCGCCGCCTCTTCGAGCGCGAACAGCGTGCTGGCCGGTCCGTAGAGGGTGGTGTCGGAGGCGACCGCACCCAGCGTCCGGGTGCGCCGGGTCACCAGGGCCCGTGCGGAGGAGTTGCGGCGATAGCCCATCTCCTCGATCGCGCGCAGCACCCTGACCCGTGTCGCGTCCCGGACGTGGGGGTGGTCCCCCAGCACACGGGACACGGTCTGGTGGGACACACCGGCCACGCGCGCCACGTCCGCCATGGTGGGCGGTCGAAGTTCACCGTCTGGCACGACCACACCTCCCCTGGCGCTCGTCTGCCGGTAAGTCCTGCGATGTGGGCGGTTGCCGCCGCGCCGCGGGCTTCACTCCGCGGTTCCAAAAAGCCCGACGACGCCGGTCGGAAGGGCGGGTTGGGGCGCTGTGGACACGACGCTCGTACCTTCCGTCCTGCGTCGACCGCTGACTGGTGAATGCGGGGGCTATTGTGAGCGTTAACAATTCACGGGAGTCAAGGGGGCTGCACCATATCGTCGTTCACGGTTGAGTAACGCGCCTGGCGGCGGCGCATCCGCCCCGGCCCGAGCCCCGGGGCGGCCTCCCGGCCACCCGTCGTCGGGAGCGGCGCCTCGCCCACGCCACAGCGACGGGAACACGCCGACGCGGCCACGCCGGGGACGTTCGCGGCGCGAGGGCGACAGGCAAGCCGCCTCGGAGTCCCCCTCGCCCTACGTGCACCACCACAGGAAGCGCGTACACGTCCGGGACGGCGAGGGATCCGGGTTCGACGTCGTGGGACGCGCCGTCGGCCCGCCCGTCCCGGCCGGGTGCGTCGTCGTCGGACCCTCCGTCGGCATGACCGGTGAAGCGCCCGCGGTCGCCGACCGGGTGGCCTCGCCGCCGGCGCTGTGGGACGCGGAGGGCGAGGGGGACTTCGAGGCCGATGCGGACGCCGAGGGGTTCGGAGACGTCGAGCGGGTGCCCTTGCTCGTCGGGCGGTCCGGCGACCGTGCCGGCCGCGCCGTCTTCTGCGCCTCCGACGACGTACCGCCCCCGGTGTTCGCACCCCCGGCCGCCGGGGGCCTGGAGGCGGCGAAGGGCGCGTCGACGCCGAGTTCCGCGAGGCTCAGACCGGCCGCCGCGAGGACGAAGCCCGCGGTGATCAGGAGGGTGCGCCGACGGCGCCGCCGGTGGGCCGCGGCCTTGCGGTCACGACGACTTGCACTGCCACCGCCGGCCGGTCCGGTCGTCTCCTCATCGGCTTCTGGCCCAGGCTCCCGCCGGCGCCCCTGCGCCCGGCGCCTGGCCGCCCGCCCCTGCGGCACACCTCCGTCGTCGGGACCGTGCGCGTGCCGGTCGGGGCTGCCGGAGCCCTCGTTGCCGTACGGCTCGACGGCGCTGTCCGACTGCACGGACACATCCGCTTCCTCCGCGTACGCGCGGAGTTCTTCGACTGCTGTGCCGCACCCCGGGCAGGCGAGGGCGCCATTGAGGTGCCGTCGGCACGGGTGGCAGAAGTCCATGACGCGGGAAGACTAGGTCCCCCGTCGGTGACGTTTCTGGGAGTGCCTGTGAAAGTTGTGTGGGAAACAGGCCGTTCCCGCGCGGCGACTTGATACCGGTACTCCACATTCCACGCCATCTCGCGCCATCCCCCCGGCAACCCCGGCATCCTCGGCCATCCCCCTGATGCCACCACATAACAGGCCCGGGAAAGTATCGACACCGTTACTCGTTCGCCCCATTGACACTCCCGCCACGCCAAACTTACTGTCTGGCCAGCATTTCGAACGAGTGCCGAAATCTCGAACAGCTGAAAGGCGATTTCCGTGCGCATCACCGGAATCAGCACACACGTGGTCGGGACCCCCTGGCGGAATCTGACGTACGTCCAGGTGCACACCGACGAGGGCATCACGGGCATCGGCGAGACCCGCATGCTGGGGCACACCGACGCGCTGATCGGCTACCTGAGAGAGGCCGAGGTCAATCACATTCTCGGCTCGGACCCGTTCGCTGTCGAGGACCTGGTACGCCGTATGAAGTACGGCGACTACGGGCGCGCCGGTGAGATCGTGATGTCCGGCATCGCCGTGGTCGAGATGGCCTGCTGGGACATCAAGGGCAAGGCCCTCGGGGTGCCCGTCTGGCAGCTGCTCGGCGGCAGGGTCACCGACAAGGTCAAGGCCTACGCGAACGGGTGGTACACCACCGAGCGGACTCCGGAGGCCTATCACAAGGCCGCCCAGGGGGTCATGGAGCGCGGGTACCGGGCCCTCAAGATCGACCCCTTCGGTACCGGCCACTTCGAACTCGACCATGAGCAGACCATGTACGCGGTCTCCCTCATCGAAGCTGTGCGCGACGCCATCGGGCCGGACGCCGAGCTGATGCTGGAGATGCACGGCCGCTTCTCCCCCGCGACCGCCGTGCGGCTCGCCAAGGAGCTGGCACCCTTCAAGCCCGCCTGGCTGGAGGAGCCTGTTCCGCCGGAGAACCTCAAGGCGCTCGAGAAGGTCGCCGCCAAGGTCGACATGCCGGTCGCCACGGGCGAGCGCATCCACGACCGCATCGAGTTCCGCGAGCTGTTCGACAGCCAGGCCGTGGACATCATCCAGCCCGATCTCGGCCACATCGGCGGCATCTGGGAGACGCGGAAGCTGGCCGCGACCGCCGAGACGCACTACATGCTGGTGGCCCCGCACAACGTGGGCGGCTCGGTACTCACCGCCGCCTCCCTCCAGGTCGGCTTCACCACACCGAACTTCAAGATCCTCGAGCACTTCAACGACTTCGCGGACGCGGAGATCAAGAAGGTGATCAAGGGGGCTCCGCAGGTGGACCCGGAGGACGGCTGCTTCCACATCTCCGACGCCCCGGGGCTCGGTGTCGAACTGGACACCGACGCGGCGGCCGAGTTCCCGCAGCAGCGGGCCCACTTCGACCTGTGGGCCGAGGGCTGGGAGAAGCGGAACCCGAAGGACGGGCAGTGAGCACCGCTGTCGTCGTCGAGGCCCCGGGCGTGCACCGGCTCGAGTCCCGCACGCCGCGCGACCCCGGTCCGGGCGAGGCCCTGGTGCGCGTGCACGCCGTGGGCATCTGCGGAAGCGACCGCGAGGTCTACCAGGGCAACCGGCCCGAGGGCTACGTCCGCTACCCCCTCGTGCCCGGCCACGAGTGGTCGGGCACGGTGCAGGCGGTCGGAGCGGGTGTACCCGGGACGCTCGTCGGCCGCAAGACCGTGGGTGAGGGCTTCCGCAACTGCCAGGTCTGCGACCGTTGCCACGCGGGCGAGACGACCCTGTGCACCTCGGGGTACGAGGAGACGGGCTTCACCCAGCCGGGCGCGATGGCCACCACCCTCACGCTCCCGGCCCGCCTGCTGCACATCCTGCCGGACGACGCGGATCTCACCGCCGCCGCCCTGCTGGAGCCGGCCGCCTGCGTCGCGGCCGCCGCGCTGAAGGGGAACGCACAGCCCGGCGAGCGCGTCGCGGTCGTCGGCACGGGCACGCTGGGCATGTTCGCGGTGCAATTCCTCAAGGCGATCTCCCCGGCGGAGCTGCTGGTGGTGGGCACCCGGAACGACCGTGAGGCGCTGTCACGGACGTTCGGCGCCACGGACTTCCGCACCAAGGACCAGGAGCTCCCCGACGACTTCGACGTCGTCATCGAGACCGCCGGGTCCGCGTCCGCCGCGCGCACCGCCGCCTCACTGCTCAGGCGCGGCGGGCGTCTCGTCCTGACGGGCATCCCGGCGCCGGGCGCGGAGGGCCTCGACCCCACCGATCTCGTCGTACGGCAGCTGGAGGTGCACACCGTGTTCGGTGCGCCGCCGGACGCCTGGGCGCACACGGTGCGGGTCTTCGGCGCGGGGCTGCTCGACCCCTCGCCGCTGGTCACGCACGAGTTGCCGCTCGCCGAGTTCCCGCAGGCCATCGAGCTGGTGGGGTCCGGCGATCCGAAGGTGGGCAAGGTCCTGCTCCGGCCCTGACCTCCACCCCCAGTCGTACGCCGGTACGGGGCTGCCTGACCAGTTCCGTACCGGTGTACCACCCCGGCCACCCGCACCCTGCGCCGCGAACTTCGTCCGATATCCCGAACATGAAGGACTCCTTGTGACCGACTCCGCTGCTGCAGCCCGCAGGCCCGGTGAGCAGGCGCTCGCCGCGCTCGGCCTGCGTGCGCCCGACCCCTCTCCCGCCGACGCCTCGCCGCACACCTTCCCCGAGGGCGGCCGCTGGCGCACCGAGATCCCCTCGTGCGAGGGGCCCGAGGCGCTCGCGGTGGTCCTCAAGGAGTCGTCCCGGCTCGATGTGCCGATCCACCGGATCAGCCAGGGCTCCGGCGTATGGATGCTGACCGACGCCGAGATCACCGAGATGGTGGAGGCCACGGCCGAGCGTGACATCGAGCTCTGCCTGTTCACGGGCCCGCGTGGCACATGGGACATCGGCGCCTCGGTCCGCACCGACTCGCGGGGCGCCGGCCTCAGGGCGCGTGGCCACGACGCGGTCGCCGGTTGTGTCGAGGACGCCGTCCGGGCGACCGAACTCGGCGTCAAGTGCCTGCTCGTCGCCGACGAGGGCGTGCTGTGGACGCTGCACCAGGCCCGCGAGAAGGGCATCGTCCCGGCCGACACCACGCTCAAGGTGTCGGCGCTGATCGGTCCGGTCAATCCGGCGGCGTACGCCGTGTACGAGCGCCTGGGCGCCGACTCGATCAACGTGCCCAGCGACCTCACGCTGGATCACCTCACCGAGATCCGCAGGGTTTCCGGGGCACCGATGGACATGTACATCGAGGCCCCGGACGACCTCGGCGGCTACGTCCGCATGTACGAGGTCGCCGAACTGATCAGACGCGGCGCGCCGCTCTACCTGAAGTTCGGCCTGTCCAAGGCGCCCGGAATCTACCCGTACGGAAACCACCTGCGGGAGCTGACCCTGGCCACCGCCAAGGAACGGGTACGCCGCGGCCGGCTGGCTCTCGACCTGCTGGCACGCCACGGAGCGGACGGCGACATGGCGCCGCTCGGTTCGCGGCTGCCGGGGCCGCTCAGCCGGTTCGACGTTCCGTCATAACGTTCCGGAAACTCGGCTTCACACCAGCCGACAGACCCGCGCAGAATCCCACGCATCCCTTCTCGGTCGACAGACCGCACAACATCCGCCTGGCCGAACCGCCCCGCACACCAAGGACTGATCACCATGCGCACTCGCAGAGCCGCTCTCACCGCGATAGCCGGAGCCGCCTCCCTCGCTCTCACCCTGTCGGCCTGCGGCCAGAGCGGGGAGGGCGGCAGCAAGGAGAAGGCGGGCAGCGCCAAGGGCGGAACCATCGGCATCGCGATGCCGACGAAGTCCTCCGAGCGCTGGATCAACGACGGCAACAACGTCGTCAAGAACCTCCAGGCCGCGGGCTACAAGACCAAGCTGGTCTACGGCGAGGACGACCCCGACACCCAGGTCTCGCAGATCGAGAACCTGATCACCCAGGGCGTCAAGGGCCTGATCATCGCGGCCATCGACAACAAGTCGCTGAACAACGTCCTCCAGCAGGCCGCCCAGGCGAAGATCCCGGTCATCGCCTACGACCGCCTGATCCTCGGCACCAAGAACGTCGACTACTACGCCTCGTTCGACAACGAGAAGGTCGGCGTGCTGCAGGGCACGTACATCGTGCAGAAGCTCGGTCTGGACAAGGGCAGGAAGGGGCCGTTCAACATCGAGCTGTTCGCCGGCTCGAACGACGACAACAACACCAAGTACTTCTTCAACGGCGCGATGAGCGTGCTGCAGCCGTACATCGACAAGAAGGAACTGGTCGTCAAGTCCGGCCAGACCCAGCTCAACCAGGTCACCACCCTGCGCTGGGACGGCACCACCGCGCAGAAGCGCATGGAGGACATCCTCACCTCCGCCTACAAGAGCGGCAAGGTCGACGCGGTCCTCTCGCCCTACGACGGCATCTCCATCGGCATCCTGTCCGCGCTGAAGTCGGACGGCTACGGCTCCGCGAACAAGCCGCTGCCGGTCATCACCGGCCAGGACGCCGAGCTGGCCTCGGTGAAGTCGATCATCGCCGGGCAGCAGACGCAGACCGTCTACAAGGACACCCGCCAGCTCGCCAAGGTCGCCGCGACCATGGTCGACGACGTCCTCAACGGCAAGACGCCGCAGGTCAACGACACCAAGACCTACAACAACGGCACCAAGGTCGTCCCCGCCTACCTGCTGCAGCCGGTGAGCGTCGACAAGTCGAACTACGAGGACGTGCTGGTCAAGGGCGGCTACTACACCGACGCCCAGCTCAAGTAACCGGCGCACACCCTCACCGACCGCACACGACTGGAAGGCACGACCATGGCGGGACCCGTCCTGGAAATGCGCTCGATCGTCAAGACCTTTCCCGGCGTCAAGGCGCTGTCGGACGTCAACCTGACCGTCCGCCAGGGCGAGGTCCACGCCATCTGCGGGGAGAACGGCGCCGGCAAGTCGACCCTCATGAAGGTCCTCTCCGGCGTCCACCCCCACGGAAGTTACGAGGGGGAGATCCTCTTCGAGGGAGAGGTCTGCGGCTTCAAGGACATCCGGGCGAGCGAGCAGCACGGCATTGTGATCATCCACCAGGAGCTGGCGCTGGTGCCGTTTCTCTCCATCGCCGAGAACATCTTCCTCGGCAACGAACACGCCACGCGCGGGTTCATCGACTGGAACGACACCCTCCAGCACGCCACCGAACTGCTGAGCCGCGTCGGCCTCGACGAGCACCCGGAGACCCGGATCGCCGACATCGGCGTGGGCAAGCAGCAGCTCGTGGAGATCGCGAAGGCGCTGTCGAAGTCCGTGAAGCTGCTCATCCTCGATGAGCCGACGGCGGCGCTGAACGACGAGGACAGCGGCAAGCTCCTCGATCTGATCCTGGAGTTGAAGAAGCAGGGCATCACCTCGATCATCATCTCCCACAAGCTGAACGAGATCCGCAAGGTCGCCGACTCGGTGACGATCCTGCGCGACGGGCGCACCATCGAGACGCTCGACGTGAAGGCGCCGGAGACGACCGAGGAGCGGATCATCGCCGGCATGGTCGGCCGCGACCTCGACAACCGCTTCCCCGACCGCACTCCGCACCAGGCCGAGGAGGGCGCGGCCCCGGCGCTGGAGATCCGCAACTGGACCGTGTTCCACCCGATCGACCAGCAGCGCAAGGTCGTCGACGACGTGTCGATCCAGGTGCGCCGCGGGGAGATCGTCGGGATCGCGGGGCTGATGGGCGCCGGCCGTACCGAGCTGGCCATGAACGTCTTCGGGCGGGCCTACGGCCGTTACGCGGGCGGCACGGTCCTCAAGGACGGCAAGGAGATCCGGACGAAGACCGTCGCCGATGCGGTCCGGCACGGCATCGCCTACGTCACCGAGGACCGCAAGCACTACGGCCTCAACCTGATCGACACCATCAACCGGAACGTCTCGTTGACCGCCCTGTACAAGGTCGCCAAGCGCGGCGTGGTCGACGAGCACCAGGAGCGGCAGGTCGCCGAGGGCTTCCGCAAGTCCATGAACATCAAGGCGCCGACCGTCTTCGAGCCGGTGGGCAAGCTGTCGGGCGGGAACCAGCAGAAGGTCGTCCTCAGCAAGTGGATCTTCGCGGGCCCGGACGTGCTGATCCTGGACGAACCCACCCGCGGCATCGACGTGGGCGCCAAGTACGAGATCTACACGGTCATCGACCAACTGGCCGCGCAGGGCAAGGCGGTCGTCTTCATCTCCTCCGAGCTGCCCGAGCTGCTCGGCATGTGCGACCGCATCTACACCATGGCCGCAGGAAGGCTGACGGGCGAGGTTCCGCGGGCCGAGGCCACGCAGGAAGTGCTGATGCGCCAGATGACGAAGGACAAAGAGGTAACCCGATGAGCACCGATGTGACCGCCAGGACCCCGGCCCCGGCGCCGCCGGGCAAGAGCGGATCGGCCACCGGCGAGGGCCTGCTCCAGCTGATGCTGAAGGGCCTGCGCCGCAACATGCGGCAGTACGGCATGCTGATCGCGCTCGGCCTGATCGTCGTCCTGTTCCAGGTCTGGACCGGCGGCGACCTGCTGCTGCCGCGCAACGTCTCCAACCTGGTGCTGCAGAACAGCTACATCCTGATCCTCGCGATCGGCATGATGCTGGTCATCATCGCCGGGCACATCGACCTCTCGGTCGGCTCGCTGACGGCGTTCGTGGGCGCGTTCGCGGCCGTGCTGACGGTGCAGCACAGCGTGGCCTGGCCCATCGCGCTCGTGCTGTGCCTGCTGGTGGGTGCGGTGGCGGGCGCCGTGCAGGGATGCCTCATCGCGTATCTCGGCATACCGTCGTTCATCGTCACGCTCGCGGGCATGCTGCTCTTCCGCGGTCTGACGGAGATCCTGCTCAAGGGGCAGACCCTCGGTCCGTTCCCCGACGGGCTGCAGAAGCTCGGCAACGGCTTCCTGCCCGAGGTCGGCCCGAACACCAACTACCACAACCTCACGCTGCTGCTCGGCCTCGTCATGATCGCCGCCGTGGTGTGGCAGGAGGTGCGCGACCGGCGTCGCCAGCAGGAGTTCTCCCTCGACGTGCTGCCCGCGCGGCTGTTCGCGCTGAAGATCGTCGCGATCGTCGCCGCGATCCTGGCCCTCACGATGCTGCTGGCCAGCTACCAGGGGGCACCGATCATCCTCATCGTCCTCGGTGTCCTGGTGGTCGGTTACGGCTACGTCATGCGCAACGCGGTCTTCGGCCGTCACATCTACGCGATCGGCGGCAACCTGCCGGCCGCGAAGCTGTCCGGCGTGAAGGACAAGCGGGTCACCTTCCAGGTGTTCCTGAACATGGGCGTGCTCGCGGCCCTGGCGGGTCTGGTGGTCGCCGCCCGCCTGAACGCGGCCTCGCCGAAGGCGGGGGTGAACTTCGAGCTCGAGGCGATCGCCTCTTCCTTCATCGGTGGCGCGTCCATGAGCGGCGGTGTCGGTACGGTCCTCGGCGCGATCATCGGTGGTCTCGTGCTCGGTGTGCTGAACAACGGCATGAACCTCCTCAGCGTCGGCACCGACTGGCAGCAGGTCATCAAGGGCCTGGCCCTCCTGGTGGCCGTCGGCTTCGACGTGTGGAACAAGCGCAAGTCCGGTTCGTGAGCCGGTAAGGGCCACCGCCGAAAGGCGGGGGCCCTTCTCCCGGTACTGGAGCCGTACGTGGAACTGAGCGGACGCACGGTCACCGCGGGAGCGGCGGCAGCGGGCATGACCGCGGCCACCGTGGGCACGACGCAGGCAGCAGAAGGCAGGAAGCCCGTGAAGGAACTCTTCGGCAAGCTCGCCGACGGCACCGAGGTCCACCGCTGGTCCCTGGAGAACGGCGGCACCCGGCTGAAGGTCCTCTCCTACGGCGGCATCGTCCAGTCCCTGGAGATCCCGGACCGCCACGGCCGCTGCGAGAACGTCTCCCTCGGCTTCGCCGACCTCGACGGCTACGTCGCGAAGAGCCCGTACTTCGGCGCCCTCATCGGCCGCTACGGCAACCGGATGGCCAAGGGACGGTTCACCCTCGACGGCCAGAAGTACCGGCTCTCCGTCGACGACGGCGTGAACAGCCTGCACGGCGGCGCCGAGGGCTTCGACAAGCACGTGTGGGACGTCGAGCCGTTCACCGAGGACTCCGACGTCGGCCTGCGCCTGCGCCGCACCAGCGTCGACGGCGAGATGGGATACCCGGGCACGCTGAGGGCGAAGGTGACGTACACCCTCACGCGGCACGGGGACTGGCGCATCGACTACGAGGCCACCACCGACAAGGCCACCGTCGTCAACCTCACCAGCCACGTCTACTGGAACCTGGCCGGGGAGGGCAGCGGCACGATCGAGGACCACGAGCTCCAGATCGCCGCCTCCCGCTACACGCCCACCGACTCGGGACTCATCCCCACCGGCGAGCTGGCGAAGGTCGCCGGCACCCCCTTCGACTTCCGCCACGCCAAGGCGGTCGGCCGGGACATCCGGGCCGGCCATCCGCAGCAGGTGCGGGCCAAGGGCTACGACCACAACTGGGTGCTGGACAAGGGCGTCACGGCGAAGCCCGAACACGTCGCCACGCTCCGCGACCCGCACTCGGGCCGCACGATGAAGGTCTTCACCGACCAGCCGGGGCTGCAGTTCTACTCGGGCAACTTCCTCGACGGCACCCTGGTCGGCACCGGCGGCCGCACCTACCGCCAGGGCGACGCGCTGTGCCTGGAGACGCAGCACTTCCCGGACTCGCCGAACCACGCCGGCTTCCCGTCGACCGTGCTGCGGCCCGGGCAGACGTACCGGACGACGTCGCTCTTCTCGTTCAGCGCGTAGCGGTCGTCCGGCGCGCAACCGCGATCGGAGTCACACCGGTCGCACACCGGTTGAACAACGTCACCTCCGTATCCGTACGAGTGGACGGCCCGTGTTCCCCCGCACGGGCCACCCACCGTACGGAGGTTGCCTTGGCAGACAACGTCACCTCGCTGTTCCGCGGCTCGACGGCGCACAACCCCTCGATGGCCGCGCTGACACGGGAGGACGACGGAGTCGGCCCGGTGGACTTCTGCATCCCCTGCAACCCGTACTTCCCCACGCCCGCCATGTTCGAGGAGATGGCGGGCAACCTGCGTGAGATCCTCACCCACTGCCCGAGCGACGCCGAGACGATCACGGCCGAGCTGTGCGGTCTGCTCCAGCTGCCGCCGCAGTGCGTCGTCATGGGCAACGGCTCCACCGAGCTGATCACCTGGATCGACCACCTGCTGGTCCGCGAGTCCCTGGCGGTGCCCGTCCCCGCTTTCGGCCGCTGGACCGACCAGCCCATGGAGACCGGCAAGCGGGTCGACATGTTCCCGCTCCAGGAGTCCGGCGGCTTCTCCCTGGACCTCGCCCAGTACGGCGAGTTCATCCACAAGCGGGGCACCCGGGTCGCCGTCGTCTGCAACCCGAACAACCCCGACGGCGGCTACCAGTACAGGCACGACCTGGTGCAGTTCCTGGACCGGATGGCCGACCTCGACCTGGTAGTCGTCGACGAGTCCTTCCTGGAGTTCTCGGACGCCGAGGCCGACCCGAGCCTCGTGCAGGAGGCCATGCTGCGGCCCAACGTCGTCGTGCTGCGCAGCCTGGGCAAGAACTTCGGTCTGCACGGCGTCCGCTTCGGCTACCTGGTCGCCAACCCGTCACTCGCGGGCAGGGTCCGCTCCATGCTGCCGAAGTGGAACGTCAACTCCCTCGCCGAGCACGTGGTCTTCATGCTCAAGGAGCACGGCGCGGAGTACCGGCAGAGCCTGCAGCAGGTGCGCCGCGACCGTCTGGAGATGGCCGGCCACCTCTCGGCGCTGCCCGGCCTGACGGTCTACCCGTCCCAGGGCAACTTCCTCTTCGTGCGCCTCCCCGTGGGTGCCGAGGGCACCGTGGTCCGCGACCGGCTGCTCACCGAGCACCGGATCCTGGTCCGCGAGTGTGGCAACAAGATCGGCTCCTCCAGCCGCTTCCTGCGACTCGTGGTGCGCCCCCAGGTGGACGTGCGTCGCCTGGTGTCCGCCCTGGAGCAGGTGCTCTACGGGTCCAGGAGGGGAGCCGCCGTGCCCGAGCCGAGCCAGGGGACCGGCTACAGCTCGGGCACGGCGGCGGTGGACCGCCTGGTCAGCGAGACCAACGGGACCGGACTGCAGGAGCTCGCCGCCCAGGCCGCGGGGTCCGCTCCGGCGCTCCCGGCCGCCGCACCGCTCCCCGCCGCACCGCTCCCCGCCGCGCAGCCGGCCGTCGGCGGAGTGCCGATGCCGGCGGCGGCCCAGGCCGCTCCCCGGCCCGCGGCGCCCGCGCCGCTTCTCACTCCCGCCGCCGCACCGGTTCCGGCCCCGCTGCCCGCTCCCGTACCCGCCCAGGCCCCCGCGGCGTTCCCGGCGCCCCTCGCAGCTCCTGCTTCTTTCCCGGCGCCCCCCGCGGCTCCCGCTCCGTTCCCGGCGCCCACCCCGCTCCCCGCCCCGGCCGCGGCGACCGGCCTCACCCCGCCGGGCGTCCCCGCGCGCGGCGGCCTGACCGCCGCCCAGGTGCGCGGCATGACCGCCCCCGCGCCCGGCGCCCCCGGTCTGGCGCCGGCCCCGGCCACCGGCTGGCCCAGCCCGCCGGCCTGGCCGAACGCGGCGGGGATGGGTCAGGCGGGCTGAGCCCGCGGCGCGGGTTCCGTCCGGAGCGACGCAAAAGAGGTCGCCTTATTCCATGATGTCCGATTCGCTCATATAAATGCCAAGCATTACCAATTCACCGTTTCGCCCGTCGAAAAGTCCCGTGCGGAACGCCACTCGCCCCCGCGTGACGCACTTCACTTACGACGCGCCTTAGTGCCTTACCCGGTCCTTAACCGCCCGATTTTGCAGAGATGGGCAATGCAAGACTCCGGTGGGCAACTACCCTGCTTAGTAAAAACAGTAATTGTCTAGTTATTCCCAGCGGCTAAGAATGTCCCCGCCGCAGCGCACCGCAAACGAAATGCGGTGCGGTTTGTCGAGGGGAGACGGCAACTGCGGGCAATGCAATCCATTGACCAAGGACCGCTCTATGCCCAAACACGCCGCCAACCGCCCGTCCTGGGCGCGCCGGTTCACCACCGGTCGCGCAGTCGCTCTCGGTTCGTTCGTTCTCGCGTGCTCGGCGACGCTGGGAACCGCCGGGGCCGCCCACGCCGCTCCCGCCAAGCCGACCGTCGCGTCCGCCGCGCCCACCACCTACGTCGTCCGGGCCGGGGACCACCTGGCCTCGATCGCCCGGGCCCTCAACGTGCCGGGCGGCTGGCCGGCGATCGCAGCGGCCAACCACCTCTACAGCCCCTACACGATCCAGCCGGGCCAGGTCCTGAAGCTTCCTGCCGGATCGTCCACGCCGGCGAAGACCGCGGCTTCCACCGCCCCGAAGACCGCGCCTTCCACGGCCACGAAAACCGTGTCCCCCGCCACCGTCCAGGCCTACCCCAACAACCTGGACGGCTGGATCAGGCACTCGCTGGCCGTCATGGCGAAGAACGGCATCCCGGGTTCCTACAACGGCATCCACCGCAATGTGATGCGTGAGTCCTCCGGAAACCCGAACGCCATCAACCTGTGGGACTCCAACGCCGCGAAGGGCACCCCGTCCAAGGGGCTTCTCCAGGTGATCGACCCGACCTTCCGCGCATACCACGTGCCGGGCACCTCGTGGAACATCTACGACCCGGTCGCCAACATCACGGCCGCGTGCAATTACGCGTACCACCGCTACGGCTCGATCGACAACGTCAACGGTCCCTACTGAGGCACCTGATCCGCACCCGACGGGGTGGGAGTCGCGCAGCGTCGCGCGACCCCCGCCCCGTCCGCCGTTCCCGAAGAGGTCGGGGCCATGGCCTCGGGGGGCGGGTACGCGGACGCGGTGGACGGCACCCGCGTCAACGACCCGCGCACGCCCCGCACACCGAACGGCCGGCAAACGCCGGGTGCCCGCGCATGACATGCCCGTGAATTCACCACAGAAGCCGACCTTTCCCCCTCCCCGGCACCCGCCCGCCCCGGTCACTATGACCTCCCCATCCACCCCGCTCTGTCTGGGAGTTGGCCGTGAACGGCTTCCCCTGGGACACCACGTTGGCCGTCGTCGGTCTGGCCGTCTCCGGCGCCGCGGCCCTGTGGGAGTTCGTCGTCGGCAGCCGGAAGCTCCTCGGCTACCGCGTGCAGATGGACACGACCGCCCAGGACGCGGCCGCCGCGCCGTACGCGGGAGTGCTGCGGCAGATGCAGCACAACGGCACGTCCCTGCACGACCCCTCGTTCGTCCTGCTGCGCATCGAGAACAGCGGCCGGGCGCCGATCGTGGAGAGCGACTACCTGGCGCCCGACGGCGCCCGGGCCGGCATCCAGGTCAGGTTCCAGGGCCGCCGCGTCGTGGGCATGGTCGTGACCGAACTCAGCCGCAGCGAACTGCGCGGCTTCTTCGTCCCCGCCGCCGACGGCCGGGGCGCCCCGCAGCCGGTGCCGGGACTCGGGGTCACCGACGGCCTCATCGAACTGCCCAAGGTCAAACTCAACCGCCGCGACCACTACAAGGTGCTGGCTGTCCTGGAACGCGAGCAGGGCTTCACGGAGCGCACGTTCCCCGACCCGGAGGTGGTCGGCGGCATCGTGGGCGGGGTGCGCCGCGGCAGGATGCGCAGGACCGAGTACTACCCGTTCGCCTCCAAGCCGGTCCGGGTGCTGCTCGTCCTCCTGGTGCTGGTGCTCATCGGGGAGTCCCTCTACGTGCTCCTGCGCAGCGACCCCAGGCCCGCGCCGCTGGACTGCGCCAGGGGCACGCTCACGCTGTCCGGGTCCACCGCGTTCGCGCCGGTGCTGCGGGAGGCCGCGAAGCAGTACGAGAAGACCTGTCCCGACGCGCACATCCCCCTGTCGGACGACACCTTCAAGGGCAGTGTCCCCGGCCTCGACGCCCTCGACGCGGCGGGGAAGAACATGAAGCCGACGGGGAGCAAGGGCCTCGGCGACCGGCTGGCGTTCAGCGACGGCCCGAAGAGCGAGGACGGCCGCCCGCAGCTGCTGCCCCGCCCCGTGGCCCTCTCCCTCTTCACCCTGGTCGTCAACCCGGACACGGGTGTGAAGGACCTCTCGCTCAAGCAGGTCCGCGACATCTACGCGGGCAAGGTCACCAACTGGAACCAGGTCAACGGCAACAACGTGCCCGTCCACCTCGTCAGCCGCAACCCCGGCTCCGGTACCCGCACCACACTCGAACGCCACGTACTCGCCGGCAAACCCCTCCTCGCGGTCACGGCGAGCGACTGCGCCGCCATGGACACCACCAGGCCGGGCCGCTGCGAGGTCGGCGACACCGGGACCCTCCTCGACACCGTGGCCTCGACGAGGGGGGCCCTCGGCCACAGCGAGGTCGGCGCGGCCACGGCCCACCGTGACATCCAGCCGGTCCGCATCGACGGCTTCCCGGCCACTCTGGAGGGCGTCGACGGCGGCGAGTACCCGTACTGGCAGACGGAGTACGCCTACACCTACGGCGAGCCGCCCGCCGACTCCCTCGCCGCCGGTTTCCTGCGCTACCTGGACAACGAGGTCGGCAAGGACATCATCCGCTCCCACGGCGACCGCCCCTGCGCGGAACTGCAGAAGCCGCTGCTGTGCCGCCCGAGTTGACCGCGGTACCAGCCCGTCCTCACGGGTTCTGCCAGGACGCCGGTGCCGCGGCCGGGCGGCGGACCGGATCCGGGAGGGCGTCCGTCGCGCTGTCGGCGGGAGCGACGCCCTCGAGGATCTTGCGTGCGGTCGCCCGCAGGGCGATCCACAGGGGCAGAGCGGCTGGGGCGTGCGGGTGGGCCCCGTCGGGCGTTCGCCCCGCACCGGCACGATCGACCCGTCCCTCGCGCGGATGACGTCCGCGCGGTGATCGCGGACGGCTCCCGGGCCAGGGCGTGGCCACTGGTTCCGCCGCGTCGGCCGGCGACCGGGCCCGCGCGGCGCGGGTCGCCCGGGACGCCCTCCGGAAACCTGTGCGGGATGCCCCGCGCGGCCGTGACCGTCTCCCCCTTCGCCGGGGCGCCGTCCTCGCGCACGACCCGTTCCGGTGCCGCCCGTACCGCGTAATCCGCCCGTGCCGAGATCCTCGTGCCGTCGTTCCACTGCCTGCCAGGGGTGACAATCCCGGCGTGGCGATGAGCAGACGTACGTTCCATGCGGTCACCGGCACCGCCGCGCTCGGTCTGGCGTTCGGCGGCAGCGGCGAGGTGCGCGCAGCCCACAGCACCCCGACCGGGTCGTCGCCCCCGGAACCGCCGCAGGCGGACGGGCGGGCGCACACCGTCGGCCTCGACCGGTACTCGATGCTCGTCGACGGCCGGCGGGTCGTGCTGTGGTCGGGCGAGATGCACCCGTTCCGGCTGCCGAGCCCGTCGCTGTGGCGGGACGTGCTGCAGAAGCTGCGCGGCCACGGGTACAACACCGTCAGCGTCTACGTGGCGTGGAACTTCCACTCCGCCGCCCCCGGCTCGCACGACTTCACGGGCGTGCGCGACCTCGGTCTGTTCCTGCGCACCGCGGCCGAAACCGGTCTGTACGTGATCCTGCGCCCGGGCCCCTACATCAACGCCGAGGTCGACGCGGGCGGCTTCCCCGGCTGGCTGACCGCGACACCCGGCACGGCCCGCACCTCGGACCCGACGTACCTCGCCCACGTCGACGCATGGCTGACGGCCGTCAACCGGATCGCCGTACGGCATCTGTACACGGGCGGCGGCGGCACGATCGTCCTGTACCAGCTCGAGAACGAGTACGCGAACCACGTCACCGAGGCCACCGGTCGCGACTACATGGCCCACCTGTACGCCAAGGTCCGCGCCGACGGCATCGATGTGCCGCTCTTCCACAACGACAAGGGGCGCAACGGCTACTGGGCGCCCGGCACCTTCGACACCGGCGGGGAGAAGGGGCGCTGGCTCTACGGCTTCGACGGGTACCCCTCGCCGTTGCGACCGCCGCCCGACTGGGGGCGCTTCGGTCCGGGCGGGACGACGGGCGGGTCCACCGCGAGTCCCGACACGCCGGGTTTCCTGGCGGAGTTCGGGGGCGGCTGGTTCGACCCGTGGGGCGGGGTGGAGTTCGGCGGGAAGGGGTACGCGGAGTCGCGCCGCACCCGGGACGCGGCGTACGAGCGGCGCTTCCACCTGACCAACCTCGCCAACGGCATCACCATCCACAACGTGTACATGACGTTCGGCGGCACGTCGTGGGGCTGGCTGCCCGCGCCGGTCGTCTACACGTCGTACGACTACGGCGCCGCCCTCGACGAGGCCAGGCAGCCGACCGCCAAGCTGGTCCCCATGCATCAGATGGGGCATCTGCTGCACACCGCGCCGGACCTGGCCGAGCTGGACCGGGCGAAGAGCGTCGACGTCGGCGGCGGCCCCCTGCTGAAGGCCTACCACCTCGTCAATCGGACGACCGGGGCGCACATCCACGTGCTGCGCAACGACTCGGCCGACGAAGCCGAGGCCGCCGTTCCCGTCGCCGGGACCACCGTCCGGGTGACCGTGCCCGGCCTCGACGCCCGGCTGCTGGCCGCCGGGCTCTCGCTCGGGCGGCGGACGCTGCGGTACTCCTCTGCGCAGCCCATGCTGCGCCTTGCCGTCGGGCGGCAGGACATCGCCGTGTTCACGGGCCGTTCGGGCGAGGCGACGACCACCGTCCTGGAGTGCGCGCGCGAACCGGGGGTCACCGTGCTGGAGGGGAAGGCGGCACACGCGTACGTGCGGGGCGCCCTGCGCCTGGACGTCCGGCTCGGGGGGCTCGTCCGCGTGCTGGTGGAGGGCGGAGGCGTGGCCCGTCCACTGCTGCTCCTCCTCGCGGACGACGAGACGTCCGTACGGCTGTGGCCCCACCGCACAGCATCGGGGCCGTTCCTGGTGTACGGGCCCGCCCTGCTGCGCACCGCCGAGCGTCGCGGCGCCACGGCGCGGCTGACCGGCGACACGGTCGACGACGCGGAGCTGGAGGTGTGGGCGCCGCCCGGGGTGACCGAGGTGGCCTGGAACGGGGCTCCCGTGCCCGCGCGCGGCACCCCGTCCGGCAGTCTGCGCGCCACCCGAAGGCTGTCCGGCGCGGCGCCGGTCCGGCTGCCGGCGCTGACGGCGTGGCGCCGGCGGGCGGAGAACCCCGAGGCGGCCGCCGACTTCGACGACTCGGCGTGGCGGACGGCCGACCGGACGACGTCGCACGCCACGACACGTGTGCCCGCCGGGCAGCCCGTCCTGTTCGCCGACGACTACGGCTTCCACTACGGGGACGTCTGGTACCGGGGCCGTTTCGAGGGCGCGGCGGGCACCGGGTCCGTGTCGCTCACGTACCTCTCCGGCACCCAGGGGCTGCTGATGGCGTGGCTGGACGGGAAGCCGCTGGGGACGCACCGGATGCCCGTCCCGGACGCGAAGACGGTACGCAAGGGGACGTGGTCGGCCACGGCGACGTTCCCGATCGCGCCGGGTGAGGGAGCGCATGTGCTGTCCGTGCTGGTCCGGCGTATGCAGCACGACGAGGACGGCAGGGCGAACGACAGCCACAAGGCGGGCCGGGGCCTGCTCTCGGCCGCCTTCGACGGGGCGTCGCCCGCGGTGCGCTGGCGCATCCAGGGGGAGGCGGGCCCCGACCCGGTGCGCGGCCCGCTGAACAACGGCGGGCTGTACGGGGAGCGGCACGGCTGGCATCTGCCCGGCTTCCCGGACGGCGGCTGGGAGGCGGCCCGCCTGCCGCGTGCCGAGCGGGGGCAGGGCGTGGTCTGGTACCGGACGCGGTTCCTCTTGGCCGTCGATGCCGGTACGGACGCGTCCATCGGGCTCACCCTGACGGACGATCCGGTCCGTGCCTACCGGGTGCAGATCTTCCTCAACGGCTGGAACGTGGGCCAGTACATCAACGACGTGGGCCCCCAGCACACCTTCGTCCTGCCGAACGGGGTGCTCGACCCCCGGGGCCCCAACACGCTCGCGCTGGCGGTCCTCGCAGACGGGACCACGCCGTCGGGGCCGGGCGGCGTCGCGCTGACGCTGCTGGGGCGGGCGGCCGGAGGAGTCCCGGTGACGCTGGTGGACTCCCCCGGCTTCTCGGGCACTCCGGCCGGCTGACCTCGGGAGGTCAGCCGGCGAACGCGGGCTGCGCCAGGCCCTTTCCGGCGCCGGGGACGACGAGCAGCGAGCCGGAGAGCGGGTGCGGGGCGGTCAGGCCCGTGCGGGCCGTGGTGATGTACAGGTCGGCCAGCTCGGCGCCGCCGAACGCGCAGGCGGTGGGGCGGCTGACGGGCAGCTCCAGGACGCGGTCCAGGTCCCCGGCCGGGGTGTAGCGGTGGATCGCGCCGCCGTCCCACAGGGCGACCCACACGCAGCCGTCGGCGTCGACGGTCAGTCCGTCCGGGAAGCCGCGGTCGACGTGGGCGAGGGCGCGCCTGCCCGCGGGGAGCCCGTCGTCGCCCACGTCGAAGACGTCGACGCGGCGGGTCGGGGAGTCGATGTAGTACATCAGCCGGCCGTCGGGGCTCCAGCCGGTGCCGTTGCTGACGGCGACGTCGTCCAGAACGGTGCGGACGGTGCCGTCGCCGGTGATCCGGGACAGGCTGCCGCCGCCCGGCGCCTCGTCGTAGCGCATGGTGCCGGCCCACAGGGAGCCGTCCGGGGCGACGGCCGCGTCGTTGCCGCGGCGGCCGGGCACGGGCTCGTGGTGCAGCCAGCGGAAGGTGCCGTCGGCGGCGCGCAGGCCCACGCCGTCACGGAGGTTGAGCACCAGGCCGCCGCCGGTGCATGGCTTGGCGGCGCCCACGTGCTGCCCGGTGGTCATGACCGTGCGGCGCCCGGAGGCGGGGTCGTGGGTGTGCACCCGCGAACCGAGGATGTCGACCCAGATCAGCCGCCCGCCGTCGGCGTCCCACGTCGGGCCCTCGCCGAGGGCCGCCTCCTCGCGTACGGCGAGCTCGTACGTCGTCGTCATGCGACGCTCCGGTGGCCGAGCCGCTCGGACAGTTCCGCGGCGCCCTTCGCGACGAGCTGCTCCAGCTCGGCGAGGCGCCCGTCGCTCCAGCGGATCATGGGGACGGAGACGGACAGGGCGGCGACGACCTGCCCGGTGCGGTCGCGCACGGGGGCGGCGACACAGCTGACGTCCGGGTTGGACTCGCGGCTCTCCACGGCGATCCCGCGGGCGCGGATGCCGGCCAGGCTCTCGCGCAGGGCCGCCGGGTCGGTGATGCTGTTGGGGGTCATCGCGACCAGCTCGGCACCGTCCGGGATACGGGCGGCGAGTTCCGGCTCGGGCAGGGACGCGAGGAGCATCTTGCCGACGGAGGTGCAGTGGGCGGGGAGCCGGCGCCCGGCCGCCGACACCATGCGGACGGCGTGCGTGGAGTCGACCTTGGCGATGTAGATGACGTCGGTGCCCTCGAGGATGGCCACGTGGACGGTCTCGTCGCAGGTCTCGGCCACGGACCGGGCGACCTGCAGGCCCTCGGCGGCGAGGTCGAGCTGCTCGGCGTAGCGGCTGCCGAGCTGGTACGGGCGGACGCCGAGGCGGTAACGTCCTGGCTGCCCCGGCACCGGGACGATGTACGAGCGCGCGGCGAGCGTGGTGACGAGCTCGTGCACCGTGGTGCGCGGCAGCTGGAGCTTGCGCACGATGTCGGGGGCGGACAGCGTGCCGTCCCCGTCGAGGAAGAGCTCCAGGATGTCGAGAGCCCGGGTGACGGCAGGTACGAGGCGTCCCACGACCGGCCCCCTCTCCATGTTCGAAATATCAACTGACGATCGGCATGACGAACACAGGCTAGTCATAGTGCGCTGGGGCGGCAATGGTCGTGCGAGGTGTGCGATTTCGCAGGGTCCTGCGAGTCGGCTCGGCGAGTCGGTGAGGATGGACCCATGCCGTCCGCCTTCACGCCCCGTGACTTCCAGCTGGTCCTGCTGCGCCGCATGGCCGACCACAATCCGGGTCTGGTGGAGGACGCCCGCCATGAACTCGGCGTCTCGGTCGCGGACATGCGCGAGGCCAACAAACGCTGGCAGGCGATGGTCCGCTCCCCGCGCGCCCGCTCGTCCCTCGCCCGCTACCGCTCGATCCTGGGCGACCCGGAGTCCACGACCCCGCGCCGCATCGGCGACCTGGACTGCGACGCCCTGCTGTGGCCGGTCCCGCTCTGGCCCGACCTGCGCTTCGAGGTGCTGGTCGCGCCGAACGGCGTGGTGTGGAACGAGTGGCTGGTACGGGCCCCGGGCGCGCCGCCGCCCGAGCTGGCGACCCTGGAGGACCTGACCCCCTGGTCCTGCACGGTCGACGAGGCGGCCCACGCCTTCGCCCCGGCCCGTCCCCTGGAGGGCACGGCCCCCACCCGCTGGGGGCTCGCGTTCACCGCGCCGGACGCGCGGGGAGTGCGTCACCGGGTCGCCGCCGAGTTCACCTGGGGGCTGCTGCAGCGGGTGGGCGTCAGCGGGCAGCGGTGAGGACCGCCTCCACCACCCGCGGCACCGACCCCGTGTGCAGCGACAGGAACAGGTTCGGCTCCACCAGTTCCAGCTCCATCACACACGGCTCCCCGTCCGCGCCGTCCACCAGGTCCACACGGGCGTACAGGAGGTCCGTCCCGCCCGGTACGGCGTCCAGGGCGCGCTGGGCGACGGCGAGTTCGGCCGGGGTCGGACTCCAGGGCTCCAGGCCCGGGTGGGCCACCTTCTTCTCGTCGTACGGGGTGCCGGGCGCGAGGACGGCGCCCTTGCGGCTGGCGTGCAGCAGCCGCCCGCCGAAGAACTGCACCGCCCGCTCCCCGCTCACGTCGATGCCCTGCACATAGGGCTGCACCATCGCCGTGAACCCCTCGGCGTGCATGCGGGCGAGCTGCCGTGCGGCGGTGTCGTGTTCCCCGGGCGTGTACCGGGCGGCGAACCGGGCGCCCGCACCCGAGGTGGGCTTGACGACGAACTCGTGGTCATCGGGCAGGCCGGCGGGGTCCCCGGGGGCGATGTACCGCGTGGGAACGACGGGGACACCCGCGGCGGCCAGGTCCCCGAGGTACCGCTTGTCGGTGTTCCAGCGCACGACGTCCGCAGGATTGGCCAGCCGCGTGGTCTTCCCGCACCGCTCGGCCCACGCGGTGAACTCGGCCGCCCGCCAGCTGTAGTCCCAGGTGGACCGGATCACCGCCAGGTCGTATCCCGCCCAGTCGACGTCCGCGTCGTCCCAGTACACACCGTCGGCCTCGGCCCCCGCCGCCCGCAGCTCCCCCATGAGCACCGGCAGGTCGCGGTCGGCGCTGACCTCGGGCCCGGGCCGGCAGGTGACGAGTGCGACTCGGACCACGAGGGAACTCCTGTTCGTACGATGACGGCTGCGCGCAGGTTAGCAACCGGGGCGGGGAACCCGGCACGGGCCGTTGGCCTTCGTCGTCGGCGAACGCGGCCGGCGGCCCGGACGACGTGGGCTGTGGGGTGGCACACGTGGTGGAGGCCGCATGGCGGACAGGGGCGTGCGGAACGATAAGGCCGTACGTCCCGTCCGTACGTCCGCCTCGACGCAAGGAGTGCCCGCGTGTCCTCCCTCTTTCCGGTGCTGTCCGATTCCTCGGCCGGGCGGCGGCCCGCTCTGCGGTTCGGGGAGCGCGGTCTGACGTATGCGGAGCTGGCCTCGGCGGCGGGGGCGCTCGCCGGGCGGATCGATCGTGCCCGGCGGGTGGCCGTGTGGGCCACGCCCTCCCTGGAGACCGCCGTCGCCGCGGTGGCCGCGCTGAGCGCCGGGGTGCCCTTCGTACCGCTCAACCCCAAGTCGGGCGAGCGGGAGCTCGGGCATGTCGTGGCGGACAGCGCGCCGTCGCTGGTGCTCACCGAGCCCGGCGTCGAACTGCCCGGGCCGGTCGGCACCCTGGCGCGCGTCGACATCGATGTGCGGGCCTCCGGGAGCCTCCCGGAGGACGCCGCCGGCGACGAGGACCCCGCCCTCGTCGTCTACACCTCCGGCACCACCGGACCCCCCAAGGGCGCGGTCATCCCCCGACGTGCCGTCGCCGCCACGCTCGACGCGCTCGCGGACGCCTGGCAGTGGACCGGTGACGACGTGCTCGTGCACGGGTTGCCGTTGTTCCATGTGCACGGGCTGGTGCTGGGGATCCTCGGGCCGCTGAGGCGCGGCGGGTCCGTGCGGCACCTGGGGCGGTTCAGCACCGACGGTGTGGCGCGGGAGCTGAGCGAGGGCGCGACCATGCTGTTCGGCGTGCCGACGATGTACCACCGCATCGCCGAGGCCCTGCCCGCCGACCCCGGGCTGGCCAAGGCGCTCGCCGGGGCCCGGCTGCTCGTCTCCGGGTCCGCCGCGCTTCCCGTGCACGACCACGAGCGGATCGCCGCCGCGACCGGCCGCCGGGTCGTCGAGCGGTACGGGATGACCGAGACGCTGATGAACACCGGCGTGCGGGTGGACGGGGAGGCGCGCCCGGGAACGGTGGGGGTTCCGCTGCCGGGCGTGGAGCTGCGGCTCGTCGAGGAGGACGGGGCCGTCATCACCGCCTGCGACGGGGAGAGCGTCGGGGAGATCCAGGTGCGCGGGCCGAACCTGTTCACCGGGTACCTCAACCGGCCCGACGCCACCGCCGCCGCGTTCACCCCCGATGGCTGGTTCCGCACCGGGGACATGGCGGTCCGGGAACCCGACGGGTATGTGCGGATCGTGGGGCGCAAGGCGACCGATCTCATCAAGAGCGGCGGCTACAAGATCGGCGCCGGGGAGATCGAGAACGCCCTTCTCGAGCACCCGGGCGTACGGGAGGCCGCCGTCGCCGGGGAGCCCGACGACGACCTGGGCGAGCGGATCGTCGCCTGGGTGGTGCCGGTGGATCCGGCCGCGCCACCCGGTGCCGGGGAGCTGGCCGACCACGTCGCCCGCCGGCTCGCCCCGCACAAGCGTCCGCGCGTCGTGCGGTACCTGGACGCCCTGCCCCGCAACGACATGGGGAAGATCATGAAGCGGGTGCTGCGGGATGCCTGAGCGGCTGTCCGCGCGGGAGGCCCTCGCCCTCCTCTGCGACGAGTTCCGGGAACTGCCCCACCCGAGGCGGGAGTCCGGGCCCGACGGCCCTCTGGAGTGGCCCGGCTACGGCGCCTCCCGTGCCCGCGCCGCCGCGCGCACCGGCGAGGAGGAGTCCGTCGTCTGCGGGCACGCCGACGTCGGCGGCACCCCCGCCGTGCTGATCGCGTTCGAGTTCGGCTTCCTCGGCGGCTCCCTGGGCGAGGGCACCGGCGATCGGCTGGAGGCGGCGCACGTCCACGCCCGTGAACACCGGCTGCCCGTCGTCTCGCTGGTCGCCACGGGCGGCAGCCGGATGCAGGAGGGCATGCTCGCCCTCACCCAGTTGCAGCGCGTGGCCCGCCAGTCGGCGCTCACGCGCGCGGCCGGGCTTCCGCAGGTCTCGGTGCTGCGGGACCCGACGACCGGCGGCGGCTGGGCCACCCTGGGTGCGGGCGCCGACGTGGTGCTGGCCCTGCCCGGCGTCCAGGTCGGCTTCGCGGGCTCCCGGGTGCGCCCGCCGGACGCGGACCCGGCGGCGTACACCGCGGAGGCACAGCTCACGGCGGGCACCGTCGACGCGGTCGTACGGCCGGCGGAACTGCGGGAGACGCTGGGCCGCCTGCTGGCGCTGCTGACGGCGCCCTCCACCGAGCCCGCGCCCGTGCCCGGCGCGCTCGGCCGGACGGACCTCCCGGCCACCGGCTGGGACGCGGTCCGGCGTGCCCGCGCCCCCGAGCGCCCTCGCGCGCACGCCTACCTGGACGCCTACTTCACCCGCCGGGCGGCCCTCGGCGGCGACCGCTCGGGCGGCAGCGACCCGGACGGCGTGCTGTGCGGCTTCGGCACCCACGACGGCCGGACCATCGCCTACGCCGCGCAGACCGGCACCGCGACCCGGCCCGCCGGATACCGTACGGCCGCCCGGCTGATCCGCCTCGCGGACCGGCTGTCCATCCCCGTCCTGACGCTGGTGGACACCCCGGGCGCCGCCAACGACGCCGACGCCGAACGACAGGGCGCGGGCGCCGCGATCGCCGACCTGTTCACCGCGGTCGCCACCGCCCGCACGCCCGTCACCACGCTGGTCGTCGGCGAGGGCGGCTCGGGCGGCGCCCTCGCGCTCGCCGCGCCCGGCAACACCTGGGTCACCCCGGACAGCTACTTCTCCGTCATCGCGCCGGAACTCGCCGCCGCGATACTCAAACGCCCGCCGGAACAGGTGCGGGCGACGGCCGACCAGCTGCGGGTGCGGCCCCAGGATCTGGTCGCCCTGGGAGTCGTGCGGGGGATCGCCGGCGCCGCCGGGTAGCGAGCGGGCCCCGCACAAGGTTCTCCGCGCGCGGTGCGGCCAGGACCACCCGCCCGGACCACCCGGGGGGCGCGGGCCCGTGGCACGGCCCAGGATCGGAGAAGAGGCCCGCCGCCCGGCGGCCCGCCCGCGGTCCGTTCTCGGGAGGTACCGCCATGACCGTCAGCCTGGACCAGCTGCGCCGCTGCCACTTCGCCGTCGACCTGGGCGCGGCGAGGACCCGCGTCTACGTCAAGGGCGCAGGTCTGGTGGTGGACCAGCCCAGTGCGGCGGCCGTGAACACCCGGACGGGCGCGTTGATCGCGGTCGGCGAGTTCGCCGAGAAGATGACGGGCCGCACACCGTCGTACATCCGCGTCATGCGGCCGGTCTCCGGCGGTACCGTCGTCGACATCGAGATGGCCCAGCGCATGCTGCGGCATCTGCTCGGCGAGAAACTGCGCCGCAGCCTGCGCCGCAAGCCACGGCTGCGGGCCGCCGCCTGCACCCCGCACGACGCGGACCCGCTGGCGCAGCGCGCCGCCGTGGAGACGCTGGTCGGGCTGGGGGCGCGCCGGGTGGAGCTGGTGGACACGCTCGTCGCGGCGGCCGTGGGGTGCGGGCTGCCGGTCGAGCAGCCCGAGGCCTCCATGATCATGGTGTGCGGTGCCGCCGCCACGCAGATCGCGGTGCTGTCGCTGGGAAACATCGTGACCGCCGAGCGGATCCCGGTGGGCGGTGAGGCCGTCGATCACGCCATAGTGCAACATCTGCGGCACGAGCACGCGTTGATGCTGCCGAGCCAGTCCGTACGGCCGCTGCGGCTCGCCCTGTGCGCGGGCGGGTTCACCTCGGACGGGCCCGCCTCCACCGAGATCATGGGCCGGGACGTGGCGACCGGGCTGGCGCGCTCCGTGAAGGTCGACACGGCGGCCGTGCGGAACGCCATCCGGACTCCGCTGACCGCCGTCCTCGACGGCATCGGCAAGGTGCTGCGGGACTGCCCGCCCGATCTGGTGGCCGATCTCGCCGACCGCGGGATCATGATGGTCGGGGGCAGCGCGCTGCTGCCGGGGCTCGACGACATGCTGCGTCAGGCGACCGGCATGCCCGTGCACATCGCCGAACGGCCCGACATCTGCGCGGTCCAGGGCCTGGGCGCGATGCTGGAGGGCAGGATCCAGCCGCTGACCCTCGATCCGCTGGCCGCCTGAACCTCCGGTGGCGGCCGTACGGCACCGGGCGGGTCTGCGCGGGCAGTTGAGGGGGGTGCTCGTACGATCGGCACCATGACGTCCGGCGTGCGCACCCGCTCCTCGTCGGGCCGTGCCCGCTGGGTGCTGCTGGTGATGGCGGTGCTGGCCGGGGTACTGGCCATGCACGCCCTGTCGCCGTCCGGGACGCCGTCGGCCGGGCTGCACGTCATGGCGGGGGTACCGGGTACGGCACACCGGCCCGCGGCCGCATCCGCTCACACGGACGACTGCGCGTGCCGCCTTCTGTCGAACGCCGGTCACGACGGGATGGCCATGGACCACGCCGGCGGCACCTGCGCGGCAGGCGGCACGGCCGGCCCGTACGTCCCGCCCGCCCTGCTGCCCGCGCTCGCGGTTCCCGAGTGCGCGGCGGCCCTCCCCTCCGGTCCGGCCGCACGGGCGGCCGGCAGCCGGGCTCCGCCCGACCTGTCCGAACTTCAGCTTCTGCGGATCTAGTGCTGTGGCAGGCGACGTTCGCCCCGTCGCGGCGTGGCGAACGTCGCCTGATGCGGCACCAGAGGCGCCCGCACGCCGCTCCCGCTCACCGGTGGCGTGCTCCGGCCCGTCTCGCGATCCGTTCTTCCCGCGCGCCTGCGCGGTTCTTCCAAGGAGCTGAACCTCTCATGGCACTTCGCCGTTCCACGATCCGCCGTACCGCCGCGCTGGTCGCGGCCGCGACCGCCGCGGTGGTGCTGACCGCCTGCGGCGGCAGCGACTCCCCCTACTCCGCCTCGTCGGCGAACTCCGGCCACGCCTTGGGCTCGATGCCCCCGGCGGGCCCCTCGGGCACCGCCTCCGCGACGCGGGGCGGACACAACACGCAGGACGTGACGTTCGCGCAGGAGATGATCCCGCACCACCGTCAGGCCGTGACCATGGCCGGCCTGGTCCCGTCACGGGCCGCCTCGCAGGGCGTGAAGGACCTCGCCGCGAGGATCGAAAAGGCGCAGGCCCCGGAGATCGCCGCCATGTCGGGCTGGTTGAAGTCATGGGGCGCCAAGGTCCCCGACGGCAGCGGGTCGGGCAGGGAGAGCATGCCCGGCATGGACCACTCCGGCTCGTCGGCGCCCGGCATGATGTCGGACGCGGACATGAAGAAGCTTCAGAAACTGCCGGGTGACGCATTCGACAAGGCGTTCCTCCAGATGATGATCGGCCATCACGAGGGCGCGATCGCCATGGCGCGGACCGAACAGGCCAAGGGCGCCTACGGTCCCGCCCGAGCGATGGCGAAGTCGATCGTCACCTCGCAGTCGGCCGAGATCGCCGAGATGAAGAAGATGCTCGGCGAGCGGTAGTCCGAGGGGCCGGTGCGGGGCGGCGGCGGCAGAGCCGCTGCCCCGCGTCGCCGTCGCCGACGGGGACGCCCGCCCGGCACGACGGTGGCAGGACGGTCAGCCGCTCGACCCGCAGGCCCCCGGGCACGCCAAGACGTTGCTGTGCCAACCCGCCTGGTGGTCGGGCCCTTTCGGCCGGCGCGCGAGGCCGCCCCCTACCCGGCGTGAGCCGGGCGGGGGCGAGGGGACGGCGCGGGGCCGCCCGCCCGCGCGAGGAGCGCGGGGCGGGCGGCCCCTCAACGAGCTGCCGATCAGAAGGAGACGTTGACGGCGGCCTGGTGGTAGGCACCGAGGGTGCCGACGGTGCCCAGGGCCACGCCCTCGACAGTGCCGACCTGGGCCAGGACGTCCGCGTCGCTGACCGAGGTCGGGCCGACGGCCGCGTCGGCGTGCGGGGCCAGGCCGCCGGAGACGTGGTCGAGCTCGACGTCGGACAGCTCGGCGGTGTGAACCTGGGGAGCGGAGTTCATGATGGAACTTCCCTTCGCATGTGCGTTCCACAAGGGGAGCGTCCCGCTGGGGACAGGTGGCGGGCCGCGACCGCGGGCGTGCGGCATCCGTTGCCGGCCATCCTTCGCACGACCCCGCGGCGCCAGAGATCAAAGCACGGAGTGCGCCGGCTATCCAATCAATCGGCGCTTGCAGCAGGGTGGTTGACCGCTCAGGCCACGCATCCGTAAAGGTGTGCGCACGGCTTGGCGGCGGTTTCTCCACACGCGGGGCGAGGCGGGAGCGGGACCGACGTTTCCCCCACGATACGGAACAAGACATTCCGCACCAATGGAGCGTGCCGCGCCAGGCCGGCGTGGAACTCCCTCGCACCTCGTGCCGCAGTTGCGCATTCACGGTGCAGATTCGCCGAACCCCGGGTGACCGGCGTCCCGTCCCGCCGACGACGGGCACCCGGGTCCGGGAACGGACCCGCCGCGCCAGGACGTCACCGCGACAGTGCACCGACCTCGGCGGCCCGGCGGAGACGGACGGACACGCGCACCGCACCGCCGCCCGCGGCGAGGACCGGGCCGCCGACGGCCGTCGAGATGTTCAGGCGCTCGCGGTTCTCGATCCCGTGCGGGCTGTCGAGCGCCGGCCCCCGGGCTACGCGACGATCACGCCGACGGACGACGGGCAGCCGGTCGAGACCGAACTGGACGGCCCCCACCCTGCTCGCCCGGCGTGAACCGCTGGGCCCCGGCCCGGAAGAAGCCGGCCGCCCCGGTGACGACCGGTTCCCCTGCGGGCCCCGAGGCGGCAGCCGCCGGAGCGCGGCGACTGCCGGCACGGCCGCGCCGGACGGGTACGATCCGGCCGGTTCCGCAGGCCGCGACGCCGGGGAAAGGGGCGTCGACGCCGGGGAAAGGGGCGTCAGGGGGGCCGGGCCGGGCGCGTCCGGGCCGGGCGCCCGGCGGCCGCACCGTCGCGGTGAGGGCCCTGCCGGCCGGGCGGAGACGCCTGGACCACCGCGGGGACCGGGCTCTCGAGCTCCTCGCCCCCAGGTGTCCCCGGCCCCTCGGCCACGGTTGGTCCCTCCGGGTCGCCACGGAGCCACTTGATCCTGGTCCGGGCGGGTGAACGGGGCCGCCACGCTGGCGTGGCGGCCCCCGTCCTCACGTTGCCGCAGATAGAAACGCTTCTGCGCGTGTAGCGTCCTGGTGGGGCGGGTGGGACTCGAACCCACGGCCGACGGATTATGAGTCCGCTGCTCTAACCGGCTGAGCTACCGCCCCGTCACGGCGCGTCGCGTACATGTGTGCGCGCCGTCTGCCGCAGCATAGCCGCTCATACGATCTCCTGCTTCGGATGGTCGTCTTCCGGCGGCCCTTCATGACCTTGAGGACTTCGCCACGGACGCGGCGGTTCCCCGGGCATGAAAAAGGACCCCGAAGGGTCCTCGTTCAGCGTGCTCCCCCGACTGGACTCGAACCAGTAACCTGCCGGTTAACAGCCGGCTGCTCTGCCAATTGAGCTACGGAGGACCGAGCTCCCCCGACTGGACTCGAACCAGTAACCTGCCGGTTAACAGCCGGCTGCTCTGCCAATTGAGCTACGGAGGAATGCCTCGTTGCATCGAACGTACCTCCCTGGGTATCCGCCAGGGGGCGCTCGCTCGCTGCGACACATACATTAGCGCAAGCAGGGGGGTGCTCCGCCAACCGGTAGTCCCCCGCGACCGGTGCCCACGCAAGGGACGACGCAGACGCAAGGGAAGGATGGCCGCCATGCGCTACCGGCTCACGTTCGTCGCCGGGCTGGTCCTGGGCTATGTGCTCGGCACACGGGCCGGGCGCGAGCGTTACGAGCAGTTGAAGAAGTCCGCCCGGCAGGTCGCGCAGAACCCCGCCGTGCGCAACACCGCCGAGACCGCCGCCCAGCAGGGCCGCGAGATCGCCGGAAAGGCCCTGCACGCCGTGGGGGCCAAGGTGGGCGATCACATGCCCGACTCGGTCACCGACCGTGTGCGCTCGCTGCGGGAACGCGGCACGAACGGCAGCCGCCCGGACGACTGGGGCTCCAGCGACAGCTGACGTCGGTGACGGCAGGCCGGGGACCCCCAGCGGCTCTCCCGACGAGGTTCCCCGGCGCGCCGTCCAGGCACCGGGGGAGGCACGTCCATCCCCTCCGTGCGGCAGAATTTCCGTCATGGGGATAGTCGCCGGGTTGGACAGTTCACCCGATCTCACTCGAATCGTCGTCTGTGACACGGACACGGGCGCCGTGCTCAGGCAGGGGTATGCACCGCATCCGGTGGAGGCTCCCGAGGGTGGCGGTCGTCCCTCCGACGTCGACCCGCAGGCGTGGCTGCTGTCCCTGGGGGAGGCGGCCGGCGGTGGGCTGCTGGAGGGCGTGCAGGCCATCGGCGTGTCCACGCAGCAGAACGCGCTGGTCCCGCTCGACGCACAGGGCGCCACCGTGCGGCCCGCGCTGGTCGGCGGCGACAAGCGGGCGCAGGTCGCGGCGGCCGACCTGATCGACGCGCTCGGCGGCCGGCAGGCCTGGGCCGAGGCCGTCGGCTGCGTCCCGCAGGCCGCGCAGCCCGTGACCAAGCTGCGGTGGCTCGCCAAGACGGAACCCGACAACGCGCTGCGCACGGCCGTGCTGATGCAGGCCCACGACTGGCTGGTGTGGCAGTTGCTCGGGCGTCCCGCGCGACGGACCACGGACCGGGGCGGCGCCTCCGGGACCGGGTACTGGTCGGCGGCGACCGGCGCCTACCGCGGCGACCTCGTCGAGCTGGCCCTCGGCCACCAGGCCATGGTGCCCGAGGTGATCGGTCCCTCCGAGGCGGCCGGCACGACGCCGGAGGGACTGCTGATCTCCGCCGGGACCGGGGAGACCATGGCCGCCGCGCTCGGTCTGGGCATCGGACTCGGCGACGCGGTGGTCTCGCTCGGCGCCTCCGGATCCGTGATGGCCGTCCACCCCGAGGCGCTCGTCGACTCCTCCGGGATGATCACCTCGCTGGCGGACGCCACGGGCATGCACCTGCCGGTGGTGACCACCCTCAACGCCGTGCGCACCCTGCGCGGCGCCGTCGAACTCCTCGGTCTGCCGGACCTCGAGTCGCTGTCCGACCTGGCGATGAAGTCGACGCCGGGCGCGCACGGGCTGGTCCTGCTGCCGTACCTGGAGGGCGAGCGGACCCCGAACCTGCCGCACACCGCGGGCACCCTGGCCGGACTGCGGCGCGAGTCGATGAAACCGGAGCACCTGGCGCGGGCCGCGTTCGAGGGCATGCTGTGCGGGCTCGCGGACGCCCTCGACGTGCTGCGCGGGCGCGGCGTGGAGGTGCGGCGGATCTTCCTGCTGGGTGCCGCGGCGGAGCTGCCCGCCGTGCAGGCGGCGGCGCCCCCGCTGTTCGGCGCGCAGGTCGTCGTCCCCCAGCCCGCGGACTATGCCGCGATCGGCGCGGCCCGGCAGGCGGCCTGGTCGCTCGGTGTCTCGCAGGGCACCCTGGACCCGCGCACCCCGCCCCCGTGGCAGGGTGCGGCGGCTCAGGTCCTGGAGCCGGGCGAGGAACTCGCGGTGGGCCAGGCCGTACGGCAGCAGTACGTGTCGGTACGTGAGCAGACGCATCCGGGAGCGTTCCGGCCGTAGACGCGGTGAGCACCGTGACCGCAGTGACGATGGTCACTGCGGTCACGGTGACGGGCATGTCGCCCACCTCACACGGTGTCACCCGTATGGCAGCCGCCCGGCGATGAGGCACGACACCGCCCTGGAGGACTACGCCGGAAGACCGAGCCCGCTCGGTCGTATGACCGCTCTCGGCTTAATCGGTTGAGGTAACGCGGGTGGAGTGTCCGACGATAGGGGGTGATGCACCACCGTCCGCCTCCCCTTTCGTCGACCACTCCGAGAGACCACGCGTGCTCATACGACTTCTGAGGACCCATGTGGGTCCGTACAAGAAACCGATAGCCCTGCTGGTGCTGCTGCAGTTCCTGCAGACCTGCGCCACGTTGTACCTGCCCACCCTGAACGCGCACATCATCGACAACGGTGTCGTGAAGGGGGACACGGACTACATCCTCACCTTCGGCGGCCTCATGATCGGGGTCTCGCTGTGCCAGGTGGTGTGCAACATGGGCGCCGTCTACTTCGGAGCCCGTACCGCGTCGGCCGTCGGCCGGGACATGAGGGCGGCCGTCTTCGACCGGGTGCAGTCGTTCTCCTCCCGTGAGGTGGGTCACTTCGGCGCACCGTCGCTGATCACCCGCACCACGAACGACGTGCAGCAGGTGCAGATGCTCGTCCTGATGACGTTCACCCTGATGGTGTCGGCGCCGATCATGTGCGTGGGCGGCATCGTCCTGGCGCTCGGCCTGGACGTACCGCTGTCCGGTGTCCTGGTCGCCGTGGTGCCCGTGCTCGGCGTCTGCGTGACCCTGATCGTGCGCCGGCTGAGGCCGCTGTTCCGCACCATGCAGGTCCGCCTGGACACGGTGAACCGGGTGCTGCGCGAGCAGATCTCCGGCAACCGGGTCATCCGCGCCTTCGTCCGCGACGACTACGAGAAGGACCGCTTCAAGGGCTCGAACACCGAGCTCACCGAGGTGTCCCTGGCCACCGGCCGCACGCTGGCGCTGATGTTCCCCATGGTGATGACCGTGGTGAACCTCTCCTCGATCGCCGTGGTCTGGTTCGGTGCCCACCGCATCGACAGCGGCGGCATGCAGATCGGCGACCTGACGGCGTTCCTCGCCTACCTGATGCAGATCGTCATGTCCGTGATGATGGCCACCTTCATGTTCATGATGGTGCCGCGCGCGGAGGTCTGCGCCGAACGCATCCAGGAGGTCCTCGGCACCTCCTCCAGCGTCGTGCCTCCCGCCGCGCCCGTCACCGAACTGCGCCGGCGCGGTCATCTGGAGATCCGGGGCGCCGGTTTCCGCTATCCGGGTGCCGAGGAGCCGGTGCTCAAGGCCATCGACCTGGTGGCGCGGCCCGGCGAGATCACGGCCGTCATCGGGTCCACCGGCAGCGGCAAGTCCACCCTGCTCGGGCTGATCCCCCGCCTGTTCGACGCCACCGAGGGCGCGGTCCTCGTGGACGGCGTGGACGTGCGGGAGATCGGCCCGGAGCTGCTGGCCAGGACGGTCGGTCTGGTCCCGCAGAAGCCCTACCTGTTCGCGGGCACGGTCGCCACCAACCTGCGCTACGGCAATCCGGACGCCACCGACGAGGAGCTGTGGCACGCGCTGGAGGTGGCGCAGGCCGAGGACTTCGTCTCCAAGCTGGAGAACGGGCTCGACTCCCCCATCGCACAGGGCGGCACCAATGTCTCCGGCGGCCAGCGGCAGCGTCTCGCGATCGCCCGCACCCTGGTGCAGCGCCCGGAGATCTACCTCTTCGACGACTCCTTCTCCGCACTCGACTACGCCACCGACGCTGCCCTGCGGGCGGCGCTCGCCCGGGAGACCGCCGAGGCGACCGTCGTCATCGTCGCCCAGCGGGTGGCGACCATCCGGGACGCCGACCGGATCGTGGTCCTGGACGAGGGCCGCGTCGTCGGCGCAGGCCGCCACCACGAGCTGATGGCGGACAACGAGACCTACCGGGAGATCGTGCTCTCCCAGCTCACGGAAGCGGAGGCTGCCTGATGGCAGGGCCCATGCGGGGGATGATGGGCGGGGGCGGCCCCGACCAGCGCTCGATGGACTTCAGGGGGTCCGGGAAACGGCTCCTGGCCCAGTTCAGACCCGAACGCCCCACCATGATCGCGATGCTGTTCTGCGGCGTGCTGAGCGTCGGGTCGTCCGTGGTCGGGCCGAAGATCCTGGGCAGGGCCACGGACCTGGTGTTCGCCGGGATCATCGGCCGTCGGATGCCGGCCGGGCTGAGCAAGGAGCAGGTCCTCGACTCCATGCGGAAGCGGGGCCAGGGCGGCATCGCCGACATGCTCTCCGGTACGGACTTCACCCCGGGCAAGGGCATCGACTTCGGTGCCGTGGGGAACGTCCTGCTGCTCGCGCTGTGCACGTTCCTGGTGGCCGGCCTGCTGATGGCGGTGTCGACGAGGCTCTCCAACCGGGCCATCAACAAGACGGTCTACCGTCTGCGCGAGGAGGTGCAGGGGAAGCTGTCGCGGCTTCCCCTGTCGTACTTCGACCAGCGGCAGCGCGGCGAGGTGCTCAGCCGCGCGACCAACGACATCGACAACATCCAGCAGACGCTGCAGCAGTCGATGGGCCAGCTCATCAACTCGCTGCTGACGATCGTCGGCGTGCTGACGATGATGTTCTGGGTGTCGTGGCTGCTGGCGCTGGTCGCCCTGGTGACCGTGCCGCTGTCGTTCTTCGTCGCGACCCGCGTGGGCAAGCGGTCGCAGCCGCACTTCGTGCAGCAGTGGCGCACCACCGGCAAGCTGAACGCCCACATCGAGGAGATGTACACCGGGCACACGCTGGTGAAGGTGTTCGGGCGGCAGGAGGAGTCGGCGAAGCAGTTCGCGGAGCAGAACGACGCCCTGTACGAGGCGGGTTTCCGGGCGCAGTTCAACAGCGGTGTGATGCAGCCGCTGATGATGTTCATCTCCAACCTGAACTATGTCCTGGTCGCGGTGGTCGGCGGTCTCCGGGTCGCGTCGGGCGCCCTGTCGATCGGTGACGTGCAGGCCTTCATCCAGTACTCGCGGCAGTTCTCGATGCCGCTCACGCAGGTCGCGTCGATGGCGAACCTGGTGCAGTCGGGTGTGGCGTCGGCGGAGCGGATCTTCGACCTGCTGGACGCGGAGGAGCAGTCGGCCGACCCCGCGCCCGGGCTGCGGCCGGAGGAACTGCGCGGGCGGGTCGCGCTGGAGAACGTGTCGTTCCGCTACGACCCGGAGAAGCCGCTCATCGAGAACCTGTCGCTGAAGGTGGAGCCGGGACAGACGGTCGCGATCGTCGGCCCGACGGGAGCGGGCAAGACCACGCTCGTCAACCTGCTCATGCGCTTCTACGACGTCACCGGCGGGCGGATCACGCTCGACGGGGTCGACATCGCGAAGATGTCCCGCGACGAGCTGCGGTCCTCGATCGGGATGGTGCTGCAGGACACCTGGCTGTTCGGCGGCACGATCGCGGAGAACATCGCCTACGGCGCCTCGCGGGAGGTCACGCGCGCGGAGATCGAGGAGGCGGCGCGCGCGGCGCACGCGGACCGGTTCGTCCGTACGCTGCCGGACGGCTACGACAGCGTGATCGACGACGAGGGGGCGGGGGTCAGCGCGGGCGAGAAGCAGCTCATCACGATCGCGCGGGCGTTCCTGTCGGATCCGGTGATCCTGGTGCTGGACGAGGCGACGAGTTCCGTGGACACGCGGACGGAGGTGCTGATCCAGAAGGCGATGGCGAAGCTGGCGCACGGGCGCACGTCGTTCGTGATCGCGCACCGGCTGTCGACGATCCGGGACGCCGACACGATCCTTGTGATGGAGAACGGGTCCATCGTCGAACAGGGCTCGCACACGGAGCTGCTGGCCGCGGACGGGGCCTATGCGCGGCTGTACAAGGCGCAGTTCTCCCAGGCTGTGGCCGAGGTGGACTGACCGACCGGTCAACTGGTCGGCCGGCGGACCGACCGACTGCTCGCCGGGGGCCGCCCGAACGGGCGGCCCCCTCAGTCGAGGTAGCCCCTGAGCTGGTCCGCGAAGGCGTGGTCCCGCAGTTTGTTCAGCGTCTTGGACTCGATCTGACGGATGCGTTCGCGGGTGACGCCGAAGATGCGGCCTATCTCCTCCAGGGTGCGGGGGCGGCCGTCGACGAGGCCGTAGCGCAACTGCACGACCTTCCTCTCCCGCTCGCCGAGCGTGGACAGGACGGCCTCCAGATGTTCCTTGAGCAGCAGGAACGCGGCGGACTCCACCGGGCTGGCCGCGTCGCCGTCCTCGATGAGGTCGCCCAGGGCCACGTCGTCCTCCTCGCCCACGGGAGCGTGCAGCGAGACCGGCTCCTGGGCGAGCCGCAGCACCTCGCTCACCCGCTCGCTGGGCAGTTCCAGATGGGCGGCGACCTCGTCCGGGGTCGGTTCGTAGCCGCGTTCCTGGAGCATGCGGCGCTGGACGCGGATGACCCGGTTGATCAGCTCGACGACGTGGACCGGGACGCGGATGGTGCGGGCCTGGTCGGCGAGGGCGCGGGACATGGCCTGGCGGATCCACCAGGTCGCGTACGTGGAGAACTTGTAGCCGCGGGCGTAGTCGAACTTCTCGACGGCCCTGATCAGACCGAGGTTTCCCTCCTGCACCAGGTCCAGCATGGTCAGCCCGCGGCCGACGTACCGCTTGGCGACGGAGACGACGAGGCGCAGATTGGCCTCGATCAGCCGCCGCTTGGCCATGCGGCCCATGACCACCAGCCGGTCCAGGTCGAGTGCGAGCCGGGTGTCCAGGTCGGGGCTGTTGAGGAGCTTCTCCTCGGCGAACAGGCCGGCCTCGACACGGCGGGCGAGTTCGACCTCCTCGGCGGCCGTGAGCAGGGGGATCCGGCCGATCTCGCGCAGATACTGGCGGAACAGGTCGGAGGAGGGGCCACCGGTGTCGGCACGGTCGCGGAGGGCCTCCACGGCCTCGGCGGGCTCTGACGGCTCGTCCAGCTCGGAGGGGCCCGGTGGCTCGGGCTCGGGCTCGGGCTCCGTCTCGGGGCCGTGCGCGAGCCGGTTCCGCGGAGGCGCCGCCGGGAGGACATCGGCCTCCGCGTCCGGCTCGCCGTTCACGATGTCCGGTTGTGTGAGGGTCCGGGTCTGCACGGGGGCGACCTCCAGGGGTGTCGCTGCTTCAGGCGTGCGGCAGCGGTACGTCGGTGAGCGGAACCGCGGGGCGGGCCGGCCGCGCTCCGAGGACTCAGAGCCCCGAACACAATGGGAGTCCGATCAGCTCGCGGGGCGGTCGCCCATCTTGTTCGGGGCTCTCAGGCACCGGAACCCAGTGTGGAGTACGACACATCGCCGCCACGAGGGTTGTGCGCCCACTTTTTGAGTCCGGTCCGTGACCGGGTGGTTACGCTGCCGCACTCAGGGGCGGCACACCGGCTAGAGGGCCGCCGCCCCCCGCTCCCGCAATGCCTGGTCGTACTGCTGGAGCACCCACAGTTCGTTCTGCACGGCGGCCAGTTGGGCCGGGTCGCCGTGCGTGCCCAGGCGGGTCAGGGTGGACTGGATGTCGCGGATCCGGCGTTCGACCGCGCGGCGGCGGACCGTGACCAGGACCGTGCCGGCGTACACCTCGTCCACCGTCCTGCGCATGATCGCCTCGACCGCCAGTTCCGTGACCATGGCGCGCACCGCGTCGTCGGGCGCCGCCTCGCGGACCCGGACCAGATACTCCTGCGGGTCCTGCGCGCCCCACTCGGCGCCACCCGCCTCCATGATCGCCTGCCGTACGGCCGCGTACGGCGCCGCCGTGAACTCGTCGCCCCCGTAGGCGTCGAACGCGGGCGACACCAACTCCGGTCGCTGGAGGGCGAGTTTCAGCAGCTCGCGCTCGGTGGCGTAGACCGGGTTGCGGAGGGTGAGCGCCGGGCCGGAGACGGCCGGGCGGGGGGCCGCCTCGTAGTGCTGCGCCGGGCGCTGTCCCGTCGGCGCCGGGCCCCTGCCGCCCCGGTCGCGCGCCCAACGGGCCAGTTGCGCCACCCGCTTGACCACGAACTGCGTGTCCAGGATGCCGAGCATGCCCGCGAGCTGGACCGCGACCTCGTGCTGGGCGCCACTGTTCTTGATGCGGGCCACGACCGGTGCCGCCTCGTCCAGCGCGGCCGCCCGGCCCGCGGGGGTCTCCAGGTCGTAGCGGCCGACGATCTGCCGGAGCGCGAACTCGAAGAGCGGCGTCCGCGGCTCCGCCAGGTCCGCGACCGCCTCGTCCCCCTTGGCGAGCCGCAGGTCGCAGGGGTCCATGCCGTCCGGCGCGATCGCGATGTACGTCTCGGCGGCGAACTTCTGGTCGTCCTCGAAGGCCCGCAGGGCCGCCTTCTGACCGGCCGCGTCGCCGTCGAAGGTGAAGATGACGCGCGCGCTGCCGTTGTCCATCAGCAGCCGCCGCAGGATCTTGATGTGCTCGCCGCCGAAGGCCGTGCCGCAGGTCGCGATGGCCGTGGTGACGCCGGCCAGGTGGCAGGCCATGACGTCGGTGTAGCCCTCGACGACCACCGCCCGGCTGGTCTTCGCGATCTCCTTCTTCGCCAGGTCGATGCCGTACAGGACCTGGGACTTGCGGTAGATCGGCGTCTCGGGGGTGTTGAGGTACTTCGGGCCGGTGTCCGCCTCGTAGAGCTTGCGGGCGCCGAAGCCGACCACGTCGCCGCCGATGTCCCGGATCGGCCACATCAGCCGGCCGCGGAAACGGTCGATGGGGCCTCGGCGGCCCTCCTGGGACAGACCGGAGAGGAGCAGCTCCTTGTCGCTGAAGCCCTTGCCGCGCAGATAGCGGGTGAGGTGGTCCCAGCCCTGCGGGCTGTAGCCGACGCCGAAGTGCACCGCGGCGGCCTGGTCGAAGCCGCGCTCGGCCAGGAACTTCCGCCCCGCCTCGGCCTCCGCGCTCGCGTCGATCTGCTCGGCGTACCACTGGGCGGCCAGCTGGTGCGCCTCGATCAGGCGGATGCGTTCGCCGCGCTGATGGGTGGGGTTGTACCCGCCCTCCTCGTACCGCAGCGTGATGCCCGCGCGGGCGGCGAGCCGCTCGACCGACTCCGAGAAGGACAGGTGGTCGACCTTCATCACGAACGTGATGGTGTCGCCGCCCTCCTGGCAGCCGAAGCAGTGGAACAGTCCCTTGCCGGGGCTGACCTGGAAGGACGGCGACTTCTCGTCGTGGAAGGGGCACAGCCCCTTCAGGTTCCCCCCGCCGGCGTTGCGCAGCTGGAGGTACTCGGACACGACGGCGTCGATCGGGACCGCGTCCCGTACCGCCTTCACGTCCTCGTCGTTGATCCGTCCTGCCACGAGGAGATTCTACGGGGGTGGTGTGACAGGGGGCGGCTCATGTCGGATCACGAGGTGAGGCTCTCCAGCGGTACCCCCGGGTCCGCCAACGCATCCGGATCCACCACCGTCCGCTCCCGGATCAGTTTCTGGATCCGGTCCGTGACGTCCCACACATTCATGTTCATCCCGGCCAGCACCCTGCCCTCCTTCAGCCAGAAGGCGACGAAGTGCCGCTTGCCGGCGTCCCCCCGGATCACCACCTGGTCGTACGTCCCGGGCGGCGCCCAGCCCGAGTACTCCATCCCCACGTCGTACTGGTCGGAGAAGAAGTACGGCACCCGGTCGTACGTCACCTCGCGCCCGAGCATCGCGCGGGCGGCGGCCGGGCCGCCGTTCAGCGCGTTCGCCCAGTGCTCGACGCGCAGCCGGGTGCCGAAGAGGGGGTGGTGGAAGGAGGCCACGTCGCCGGCGGCGTAGATGTCGGGGTCGGAGGTGCGCAGCTGCTGGTCGACGACCACTCCCCCGCCGTACACCGGGTCGGCGATCTCCAGCCCCGCCGCCTCCGCGAGAGCGACCCTGGGGGCCGCGCCGATCGCGGCGAGCACGTCGTGCGCGGGGTGCTCCTCGCCGTCGTCGGTGCGGGCGGCCAGCACCATGCCGTCCTGGCCGACGATCTCGGTGAGCCGCACCCCGAAGTGGAAGCGGACCCCGTGGTCGCGGTGCAGCTCCGTGAACAGCTCGCCCAGCTCGGGGCCGAGGACGTGGTGCAGCGGGGTCGGCGCGGACTGGATGACGGTGACCTCCGCGCCGTACTCGCGGGCCGCCGCCGCGACCTCCAGGCCGATCCAGCCCGCGCCCGCGATCACGAGGTGGCCGTTGTCCCGGCCGAGGGCCGTGAGCACGCCCTTGAGGCGCTCGGCGTGGGAGAGCCGGCGCAGATGGTGGACACCGGCGAGGTCCGTGCCGGGGATGTCCAGGCGGCGGGGCTCGGCGCCGGTCACGAGGAGCAGCTTGTCGTAGTGGACGAGCGTGCCGTCGTCGCCGAAGCGGACCGTCTTCGCGGCGCGGTCGACGGCGTCCACCGTCTGGCCGAGGTGCAGCTCGATGTCGTTGCGCGCGTACCAGGCGGGCTCGTGGACGAAGACGCTGTCGCGCTCCTCCTTGCCGAGCAGGTAGCCCTTGGAGAGGGGAGGCCGTTCGTAGGGGTGGTCGCGTTCGTCGCAGATCAGTATCACGCGGCCGGTGAAGCCCTCCTCCCGGAGCGTCTCGGCCGCCTTGGCGCCGGCGAGACCTCCTCCGACGATGACGAATGTCTCATCCGCGTCGACCACTTGATGCCTCCTCGTAAGGATGTCGCCATGTGCGAGCCTCCCGCACGGGAGCGGGCTGCGGGAAGAGGGGGTGCCCCGATCAGGCCGGGGAGGGGCACGACCGGCCGTCACGTGCCGCCGTCATGTTCAGTCGTGTCCGGATCGCGTGCGCCCCGTCAGCCGCGCGTGCAGGGAGCCGGCCGAGGCGTCCGTGAGCGAGGCGATCTGGTCGACGATCACCCGTTTGCGGGCACGGTCGTCGGCGGCCTCTTCGAACAGTGCCCGGAACTGCGGGTCCAGCCCGTCGGGCGCGCGGGCGGTGAGCGCCTCGGCCAGTTCGGCGACGACGACACGCTGGCCGGCACGGATGCGCTCCTGCTCGGCGCGCTGCATCACATACAGGTCGGCGACCGCCTTGAGGACCGCGCACTCCATGCGGGTGCTGCGGGGCACGACCAGCTCGGCGGCGTATCTGCTCAGGCGCCCGCCGCCTCCCCCCGAGCCCGAACGGCCCGGGAGGTGCCCCCATGCCGCCCGGGTGGCCGCCTCGGCGGCCAGGCAGAAGCGGCCGATGAGCTGGCTGGTGGCGTCCTTGAGACGGCCCTGGGCGATGGCCGAACCGTCGTAGCCGCAGGGCCACCACTGCTGGGCGAGGAGCCGGTCGAGGGCCTCGGCGAGCTCTTCGGGGTCGGTGTCCGCGGGCACGTACCGGCCGAGGGCGACGGCGAAGACCGCCTGCCGTTCGGGCTCGGCGCGCAGGGCGCCCGGGTCGAGGTACCCGGCGTGCAGGCCGTCCTCGAAGTCGTGCACGGAGTAGGCCACGTCGTCGGACCAGTCCATGACCTGGGCCTCGAAGCAGGTCCGGTGGCCGGGGGCGCCCTTGCGGAACCAGTCGAAGACGGCGCGGTCGTCCTCGTAGACGCCGAACTTCGCGGAGGCGGGGTCGGTGGGGTGGGCGCCGCGCGGCCACGGGTACTTGGTGGCGGCGTCGAGGACGGCGCGGGTGAGGTTCAGGCCGACGCTGACGAGCTCGCCGGTGCTGACCCGGGGGACGAACCGCTTGGGCTCGATCCTGGTGAGCAGGCGCAGGGACTGGGCGTTGCCCTCGAAGCCGCCGCAGTCGTGGGCGAACTCGTTCAGCGCCTGTTCGCCGTTGTGCCCGAAGGGCGGATGGCCGAGGTCGTGGGAGAGGCAGGCGGCCTCCACCAGGTCGGGGTCGCAGCCGAGGGCGGCGCCGAGCTCCCGGCCGACCTGGGCGCATTCCAGCGAGTGGGTGAGGCGGGTGCGGGGGCTGGCGTCCCAGGCCTCGCTCCGGGTGCCGGGGGTGACGACCTGGGTCTTGCCCGCCAGACGGCGCAGCGCGGCCGAGTGCAGGACGCGGGCGCGGTCGCGCTGGAAGGCGGTGCGGCCGGGCCGTTTGTCGGGCTCGGCGGCCCAGCGCTCGGTGTCCGACGCGTCGTACGCCGAGCCGTTCTCGCAGCGTGTGGGGGTCTCGTGGTCCTTCGGTGCGATCCCTTCCATGACCTGACAGTAATCGCAGCCACGGACAATCGGGATGTCGTCGTCCGCTTCTCGCCGGGGCGTCAGGTCCCGCCGCGCTGTCAGGCGTGGTTCAGGCCGTCGCCAGCGCGGCTTCCGTGGCCGCCTCGGTTGTCGCGAGGGCCTGGTCGTAGCGGTGCAGCACCAGTCGGGTCATCGCCGCGTGGGCCCCGAGAGGAGCGGCGGCGATCCACGGTGCGGCCTCGGAGCACTCCGTGTGGAAGCGGCCGGGGGCGGTGAAGTACGAGGCGACGGCGATCCGGTGGCGGCCGCGGGCGGTCAGCGCGCGGACCGCCTCGGGCACGGTGGGCGTGGCCGCGGAGGCGTAGGCGGGGACGACGGGGACACCGAGGCGCTCGGCGAGGAGCCGGGCGGTGCGGCGGGTGTCGACGGCGGATTCGGGGTCGCGGGAGCCGGCGGCGGCCAGTACCACCGCGCTGCTGCGGTGCCGGGCGTCGTTCGGGCCGGTCGGCCAGCCTGCCTCGACCAGCCGGGCGTACAGGACCTCCGCGAGGAGCGGGTGCGGGCCGAGCGGGGCCGCCACGCGCGTGTGGGCACGGGCCGCTGCCGCCGCCTCGGGGATGTCCTGCTTGACGTGGTGGCCGCGGCTGAGCAGCAGCGGTACGAGAACGGCGGGCTCCTCGCCGAGGGAGGCGAGGGTGTCGGGCAGCAGCGGCTCGTTCAGCTCGATGTGCCCGAGGCGCACCGGCAGGTGCGGGCGCAGCTCGCGGACCCGTTCCATGAGGGTGCGCACGGTCGCCAGGGCGCGCGGGTCGCGGCTGCCGTGCGCCACGAGGACCAGCGCGGGCCGGGCGGGGCGTCGGCTGCCGTGGAGCGAGACGTGCCTCAGCCGGCTGCCGAGCTGGCTGGTGATCCGGTTCATGAGCTGGGCCGTACTGTCGAGGTGGGCGCCGGAGCGGGGGTGGGGCTCGTCGCGAGGAGGATTCGACGGCGTCATGCACCGATCCTGAGGGCAGGAGGTTGCCACGCCGTTGCGCGGCCGTGACCGCGTTGTTTTCCGGCGTTTCACGGTGCGGGGGCGGGGGGTGTGAGAAGGCTTGCCCACTCCCGGCTGCCGCGCGAAACCGGATCGCCCCCCCGCCGCGTCCCCTTGGGCATGAAGATCCGCAGACCGGGACTGCCGCGCACGCGCGCCGGACAGCGCAGGGCCGTGCAGGTCCTGGTCGCGCTGTGTGTGCTGGCGCTGCTGCCGGCCACCTGGTTGTACCTGACCACGGGCGGCCGGCTGCGCACCGTCGCCGATGTGCCGCGCACCGAGGTCGCCGTCGTCTTCGGCGCGGGCCTGTGGGACGGCGAGCCGTCGCCGTACCTCGCCCACCGCCTGGACGCGGCGGCGGACCTGTACCGGGCGGGCCGGGTCAAGGTCGTCCTGGTCACCGGGGACAACAGCCGCGAGGACTACGACGAGCCGGACGCCATGCGCGCGTACCTGGCACGGCACGGCGTACCGCGCGGGCGGGTCGTGACCGACTACGCCGGCTTCGACACCTGGGACTCCTGTGTCCGGGCGAAGAAGATCTTCGGCGTCGACCGGGCCGTCCTGATCAGCCAGGGCTTCCACATCCGCCGCGCAATCGCCCTGTGCCGGGCGGCGGGCGTGACGTCGTACGGCGTGAGGGTCGAGGACAAGCACGACGTGACCTGGTACTACGGCGGCACCCGGGAGGTCTTCGCGGCGGACAAGGCGGCCCTGGACGCGCTGTTCCACCCGGATCCGACGTTCCTCGGACCGAAGGAGCAGGGGGTCGCGCAGGCGCTGGCGGGGGCACGGGACTGAGCGTGGAGATCACGGATCTGACGCCCGCGGAGCGCCGGGTGTGGGAGTTGACCACGGCGTACCGCACGGTGGGGGACGACGCCGCCGCCCGCACCGTCCAGCTGGCCAAGCTCCGCCGCCACCGCCGCACCCTGCCGCGGTACGCCCGGCTGTGGGGCTGGGTGCAGGACGCCGCCGTGGGCTACGGCTTCCGCCCGATGCGGGCCGCGGGCTGGCTGCTGGTGCTGCTGTGCACCGGCACGCTCGCCTTCGCGCTGCACCGCCCGCCCGCGCTCAAGCCCTCCGAGGCGCCCGGGTTCAACCCGCTCTTCTACACCCTGGACCTGCTGCTGCCGATCATCGACTTCGGCCAGGAGGGCGCGTACGCGCCGCGGGGCTGGTACCAGTGGCTGTCGTACCTGCTGATCGCCACCGGCTGGGTGCTGGCGACGACGATCGCGGCGGGCGCCACCCGTTCGCTGAACCGGCAGTAGGAAGCGGGGGTCCGGGACCTCACGCCGTCCCCGGCCCGGCGGGGAGGTCATGGTCCCGGCCGTGTAACGGGCGGCGCCCCGGCGTGTAACACGCCCGACGCAGGCTGAGCCCATGCAGACCACCTCGACGCCCACCCACTGCCCGTACTGCGCCCTGCAGTGCGGGATGAACCTGAAGCCCACGCCCGAGGGGGGCGTCGAGGTGGCCGAGCGTGCGGACTTCCCGGTGAACCGGGGCGCGCTGTGCGGCAAGGGCCGTACGGCGACGGAGGTGCTGTCGTCACGGGTGCGGCTGACCTCGCCGTTGGTGCGTTCCGGGGGCGTGCTCACCCCCGCCACCTGGGACGAGGCGCTGGACCGTATCGCGGGGGCGCTCTCGCGCGCGCGGGCGGAGCACGGACCGGACGCGCTCGGGGTGTTCGGCGGGGGCGGGCTGACGAACGAGAAGGCGTACACGCTCGGGAAGTTCGCCCGGGTGGTGCTCGGCACCTCGCAGATCGACTACAACGGGCGGTTCTGCATGTCGTCCGCGGCGGCGGCCGGTACCAGGGCGTTCGGGCTGGACCGCGGGCTGCCGTTCCCGCTGGAGGACGTCCCGAAGACCGGGTGTGTGATCCTCGTCGGCTCCAACCTGGCCGAGACGATGCCGCCGTCGCTGCGGTACCTGACGGAGCTGAGGGAGAACGGCGGCACGTTGATCGTCGTCGATCCCCGGCGGACGCGGACGGCGGAGCAGGCGGATCTGCACCTGGCGCCGCGTCCGGGCACGGACCTGGCGCTGGCGCTCGGCCTGCTGCACCTGGTGGTCGCCGAGGGGCGCACGGACGAGGCGTACATCCGGGAACGCACCAGCGGCTGGGAGGAGGCCCGGTCGGCGGCGATGGCGCACTGGCCGGAGTACGTGGAGCGGATAACGGGGGTGCCCGTTCCGCAGCTGCGGGAGGCGGTGCGGCTGTTCTGCGAGCCGGAGCACGCGATGGTGCTGACCGCGCGGGGACCCGAGCAGCAGGCCAAGGGCACGGACACGGTGAGCGCGTGGATCAACCTGTGTCTGGCCACCGGACGCGCGGGCCGCCCGCTGTCCGGCTACGGCTGTCTGACGGGGCAGGGCAACGGGCAGGGCGGACGCGAGCACGGCCAGAAGGCCGACCAGCTGCCCGGGTACCGCAGGCTGACGGACCCGGCGGCACGCCGGCACGTGGCGGAGGTGTGGGGAGTCGACCCGGACTCGCTGCCGGGCCCGGGCCGCAGCGCCTACGAGCTTCTCGACGCGCTGGGCACGGACATCCGCACGCTGCTGGTGATGGGTTCCAACCCGGTGGTGTCGGCACCGCGCGCCGCGCACATCGAGGACCGGCTGCGCTCGCTGGACTTCCTCGCCGTGTGCGACGTGGTCCTGTCGGAGACGGCGGAACTCGCGGACGTGGTGCTGCCGGTGACGCAGTGGGCGGAGGAGACGGGCACGACCACCAACCTGGAGGGCCGGGTCCTGCTGCGCCGCCGCGCGCTGACCCCGCCGCCCGGGGTGCGCAGCGACCTGGAGGTCATGCACGAACTGGCCGCCCGCCTCGGCGTGGAGAAGGGCTTCCCCACGGACCCGGAGGAGGTCTTCGAGGAACTGCGCCGCGCCAGCGCGGGCGGCCCGGCGGACTACTCCGGGGTCACCTACCGCAGGCTGGCGGAGGAGAACGGGGTGTTCTGGCCGTGCCCGGCGCAGGAGGTCGCGGAGGAGGGGGAGAAGGGGGAGAACGCCTTGCCGGACGTGCTCCCCGACGCCCCCGCGGCCCCCTCCGGCGAACCGGCGTCCGGTGTCCATCCGGGCACCCCCCGGCTCTTCCTCGACCGTTTCGCCACCGAGGACGGCCGGGCCCGGTTCACCGCCGTGTCGTACCGGGCGGTGGCCGAGGAGCCCGACGACGCGTACCCGGTGCTGCTGACCACCGGGCGCGTGGTGGCCCAGTACCAGTCCGGGGCGCAGACGCGGCGGGTCGCGGAGCTGAACGCCGCCGCGCCCGGGCCGTTCGTGGAGATGCACCCGCGGCTGGCCGAGCGGCTCGGCGCGGCCGACGGGGACGCGGTCGCCGTGGTGTCGCGGCGGGGGCGGGCCGTGGCGCCCGCGCGGATCAGCCGCGCCATCCGTCCGGACACCGTGTTCATGCCGTTCCACTGGCCGGGCGAGGGCCGCGCCAACACGCTGACCAACCCCGCCCTCGATCCGACCTCCCGCATGCCAGAGTTCAAGGTGTGTGCGGTACGGCTGGAGCGCCTGGGGCAGGGCTCCGCGGACTGACGCCGGAGGTGGGCGTGCGGGACGCGCTCGCCGCGCTGTCCGGCGGTGCCGTGCCGTCCGCGGACGCGTTCGGCAGGGGGGAGGTGGACGCGCCGCCCGCTCCGGTGTTCTCCCGGGTGGGGTCGATGCCGACGGTGAGCGTCGCGACGAGTCCCCTCTCGACGTCCCCGGTGACCGTCATGAGCCCGTCCCTCGCGCCCCCGCCGCGGTAGACCGGGTCGTGCGCGAGCCGGGTACGGGTGCCGGTGTGCCAGGTGTACGGGGCCTTCCGGTACACCGCGTCGGCGTGGCTGTCGGCGAAGAAGAGCTGCCCGGTCCAGTTGACCCTGCCGCCCCTGTAGGTGCCGGCGGTCCTCCTGCCGCCGGTGTGCACCTTGACGTGGAGGTGCGGGGCCTGCGCGGTGTACCAGCCGGGGAAGATCGTCACGAACTCGGCGACGCCGTCGGGCCCGGTGGTCTGGAAGCCGCGCAGGTACGTCGGGTTCCCGCCGCTGTTGTGGCTCTCGGCGGGCACCGTGCCTCCCGGGTGCACGGCGGGGAAGCCGGAGTAGTAGCCCCAGGCGTCGCACTGCCAGATCTCGACGGCCGCGTCCTTGAGGAGGGCGCAGGCGTGGGGCTCGTCGCGCACGGTGAGCCGCACGGTGAGCGGGACGCCCTGCTTGCCTTCGGTGATGTCCCGGCGGAAGGGAGCGCCGGCCAGGTGGTACGGCCCTTGTGCGACGCTGGGGTTGAGCACGCACAGCTCGGCTCCGGGTGCCTTGTGGGCGTCCGGCTCACGCCGGCGGGGGGAGGAGCAGGCGCCTGCCCCCAGTCCCAGGACGGCACCCGCGGCGGCACCGCCCAGCGCGAGCGCACGCCGCCGGGTGAGGTCGCTATCGGTCATGGCCGGACCCTAAGGCGGGGCGGCGCGCAAGGGTGCGGGGGCGCACGGCACGGTCCCCCACACGAGCGACGCACACAGGGGAGTTGGGGCGGTCCGGGAAGCGGGCGGGGCAAGGCCGTACGGGGAAGCCGATCACATGTCCGATCCCTCCGGTGAGCCGCGGCACCCCGCGCCGGGGCTCATCCCGTTTCCGGACTCCGCCGGCTGAGCCAGTCCCCGCTCTCGATCAGCCTGCCCCGCGTGCGCAGCCGGGCCGCGACGGCGGGCGCGGCGAGGTAGACCCAGGCCCGTACGGTCCTGCCGTCCGCGGTCGTCACGTCCCGCTCGACCCGTTCGTAGAGGCTGTGGGGATCGCCCGGCCGGTACTCCTCGAGGTGGTCCAGGGCGGCGAGCAGTTCCTCGTACGCCTCGGGCCGCGCGGTGGCGACCTCGCCGGTGACCGTGCCGCCGTTCTCGTCCGCCACCGCGTAGGGGTGGCCGGGCCCTTCGTACAGCACCGCGCCGCGCAGCAGCCCCGGCTCCTCGGAGCCGGTGCGGCCGCGCAGGAAGAGCGCGTGGTTGTGCTCCCCGGGGCGCAGGGTCCCGTAGACGAAGAACGGCAGGGTCACAGAACCGATTCTTCCTCCTCACACATCTCCTCTGCTGATCCATGGACATGACATGTCCTGAACCCTTCAATCGGAGGGACGCCAGGGGGTCCCCGCCCCTGCCCTCCCCACGCGCCCCCGGGCGCCTTCCCTAGGAGACCGATGAGCCGGATACGGCCTGCCCGAGGTTCCCGTCTCACCGCGGCCGGCACCGCCGCGACCGCCGCCGCCCTGCTGGCCGCCGCGCTCGCCCCGGCCCCCGCCGCCGGCGCCGCCGGCAGACCCGGCCGCTCCGCCGTGATCCGCGACGCCGCGGCGGTGCTGGTGCGCGAGGCCGCACGCCTGGGCCTGACGTCGGCGCAGGGCACGCACGTACGGGACGTCATCGTGGACCCGGACGGCAGCCGGCATGTGCGCTATGACCGGACCTACCGCCGGCTCCCGGTACTGGGCGGCGACTTCGTTGTCCACATGGCGCCCGACGGGTCCTACCGCGGCGCCGACCGGGCCACGCGGCGCGCCCTGTCCGTAACGACGATCACCCCGGCCGTGAAGGCCTCCAAGGCCGCCGACCTCGCCACCGCCGCGCTGCGCGCCGCGAACGCCGGGGAGTTGCTCAGGCACCTGACCGCCAGGCCGCAGCTCGTCGTCGACGCGCTGCACGGCGCACCCCGGCTGGCCTGGCGCACCGACGTCACGGGGCAGGACTCGCTCGGCAACCCGGTCGCGCGCACCGTCGTCACGGACGCCGCCACCGGGCGGCAGATCGACGCCTGGGACAGCATCGAGACGGCGACCGGCGACGGGAAGTCCCTCTACAGCGGCACGGTTGCGCTGCAGACCACGCAGTCCGGGGCGGCGTACCAGCTCAAGGACCCCACGCGCGGTGACACGTACACGGGCGACGCCCAGAACAAGACCGACCTGTGCTTCCTCACCTCCATCTGCGTCAGCCGCGCCCCCGCCGCCCTCTTCACCGACTCCGACGACCACTGGGGTTCGGGCACGGTGTCGGACCGCGCCTCGGCGGCGGTGGACGCGCAGTACGGCACCGACGTGACCTGGGACTACTACCGGAACGTGCACGGACGCAGCGGCATCGCGGGCGACGGCAGGGGCTCGTACAACCGCGTCCACTACGGCACGAACTACAACAACGCCTTCTGGGACGACAACTGCTTCTGCATGACGTACGGCGACGGCGACGGCACGACGTTCGGACCGCTGGTGGCGCTGGACGTGGCCGGACACGAGATGACGCACGGTGTGACGTCCAAGACGGCGGCGCTGACGTACTCCGGCGAGCCGGGCGGTCTGAACGAGGCGACCTCGGACATCTTCGGGACGCTGGTGGAGTGGTACGCGAACAACGCCTCCGACCCGGGTGACTACCTGATCGGCGAGAAGATCGTCCGCTCCGGCTTCGGCGGGAAGGCGCTGCGCTACATGGACAAGCCGTCCAAGGACGGCAACTCGGCCGACTGCTGGAGCAGTTCGGTGGGCAAGCTGGACGTGCACTACTCGTCCGGCGTGGCGAACCACTTCGCGTACCTGCTCGCGGAGGGCAGCGGCGCCAAGACCCTCAACGGCGTCGGCTACGACTCCCCCACCTGCAACGGCTCCACGGTGACGGGCATCGGCCGGGACAAGCTCGGGGCGATCTGGTACCGGGCGCTGACGGTCTACATGACGTCCTCGACGAACTACGCGGGCGCCCGCACGGCGACGCTGAACGCGGCGAAGGACCTGTACGGGGCGGGCAGCACGGAGTACGACGCGGTGGCGGCGGCCTGGAGCGCCGTGAACGTCGGCTGAGGGAAACGCGGTGGCGGTCGGGTGCCGCCCTGCCCGGGCTGCGGCACCCGACCGCCGTACCCCGGCTCGAGCCCGATGGCCGCCGGTGCGGATGCACGCCGACGAACTGGACGTGGACACCGCGCCGGTGCGCCGGCCGGTCGCCGAGCGGTTCCCCCGGTGGGCCGGGCCGCCGGTCGGCGAGGTGCCGTCCGCCGCGACGGACGACGCCGTGTACCGGCTGGGTCCGGTCCTGGTGGCGGTGGGGCACCGGGCGGTGACCGAGGTCCTGGGGACCGGGGCTTCGCATCGGCACAGCGGACGGAATCCGGTACCTGACGACCGGTCACCCGTTCACCACCCGCCTTCACCCTCGGGTGTTCTTCTGCCATTCACCGTCCCTGCGCCGCTGACCTGCCGAAACGCCGCTTCGGCCACCGCTGCCGGACACCCGTTCACCGCACCTTCGGCGTTCTCCCAGCGAGCGGTTCCGGCCCGCCGGCCTTTTCCTCGACAGTGCGGGGACACGACCGACACAGCGGCACACCTGGGGATGCCGCGGGCCGTGTCCCGCCCGAGGAGCACCACGATGCGACGTACGGCCCGTTCGCTGACCGGCACCGCGCTGGCCCTCGCCGCCGCGGGGCTCGCCGCCGCGCCCGCGTACGGCGGTGAGACCGGACGCCTGGAGGTCTTCCCCTCCATGGCCGTGCCCGGGAGCGAGGTCACCGTCAACACGGCGGCGTGCGGCGCCGACGGCTCCGCGGCGGGTGACGCCACCGCGGTCGGCGGCGGCACGTTCCCGCTCGCGCCCAGCACGCACGAGCAGGATGTGATCGGCCGGTTCCGGGTGCCGCCGAGCGCGCAGCCGGGGACGTACGAGATCGTCGCCACGTGCTCCGGCGGCCGGCGGGCCAGGGTGACCGGCGACCTGACGGTCACCCTGGTCGCGGCCAAGGATCAGACGCGTCCGCGAGGAAGCGTGAAGACGGGGGTCGGCGGTGCACTCGGCCCCGACCCCGTGCGGACCGCGGCCGGTGTGACGGCACTCGCCGTCGCCGCCGCGGGCGGTACCTGGCTCCTGCATCGCCAGCTGAAAGGCGACGGGATGTGACGGACGCCTCCGCCGTCCGTCCGCCGGTACCGCCGTCCCCATCCCCCTCCGGGTCCGACTGCCCCTCGCGGCCCGGAGGGGGCCCGGGGTCCCCCCGTTCTCCCGGAAGGAGGTTCGTGTGCACAAGGTGGGCAACGCGGCGATAGCGTCCGTCACAATGGTCTCCCTCTGCTCCGGCGCATGGCTGCTGCACAGCGCCTACGGACACGATGCGCCGCCTCAGCCGTCCGCCGCCCAGGGCGCCGCGGATCCGGACCGCGAGGGCTCCGCCGCCCCGGCGCTGCCGCCCTCCCCGCCCGACCGGATCCGCATCCCCTCGATCCATGTGGACGCCCCGCTGATGGGCCTGCGGCTGACCGGTGCCGGAAGCCTGGACGTCCCTCCGGCCGACAACAAGAACCTCGCCGGCTGGTACGAGGCCGGCACCATGCCCGGCGAGACGGGCACCGCGATCGTCGCCGGGCACGTCGACAACACCCGGGGCCCGGCCGTCTTCTACGACCTGGGCGTCCTGCACAAGGGCAGCACGATCGAGATCGACCGACGTGACGGTTCGACCGCCGTGTTCACGGTGGACGCGGTCGAGGTCTACGCCGCGCGGAACTTCCCCGACGACAAGGTGTACGGCGCGGCGGGGCGCCCGGAGCTGCGGGTGATCACCTGCGGTGGCGGCTACTCGAAGGCGACGGGCTACGAGGGCAACGTGGTCGTCTTCGCCCATCTCACGGGCAGCCGCTGACCCTCGGGCCGGCCACTGCTCGCAGGCGGGTTCACGACCGGCGCGCACCCCGCCGTCAGCGGCACCAGGGGCTTCCGAGGGTGCCGCCCGGCCGGTCACAGGCCCGGCCGCCGGACCTGTGCCGGTCCGGCGGCCGGAGGGACGGTCCTGGAGGGTCGTGCTCAGGCGGCCCGTACCTCGTACGCCGCCACCCGGACCGTCTCGTCGTCCAGGCACTGGCCGGTCTCCAGGTCGAAGCGCTGCTTCAGCAGCGGCGAGGCGACGAAGGGGCGGCCCCGGTGGGTGCCGGTCAGACCGCGGGAGAGCACCGCGGCGCCGCCGAAGGGGTCCCGGTTGTCGATGGCGTACAGCCGGTCCGCGCGGTCGCGGAAGAGGGCGACCTGGCGGCCGTCCGGCAGCAGTGCCGCCACGCCGCGGCCCGGGATCAGCCGGCTCAGGTCGCAGGCCGTGAACCAGGTGTCCGCGTCGATCCGGAGCTGCACCTTCAGGTCGGTGGTCTCGAGTGCCAGGGTCATCGCTGGGCGCTTCCTTCCAGGGGTCGCGTGCCGATGGTGAGCAGAGGCAGGTCGGGCTTGATCTGGTCGCGCTCGGGGACGAAGCCGACGACCGGGTCGGGGGTGTCCGGCGCGTTGATGAAGGACACGAACCGGGCGAGCTTCTCCGGGTCGTTGATGGTCTCGGACCACTCGTCGCGGTAGTTCGCGACATGGGCGGCCATCAGCGCCTCCAACTCGTCGCAGATGCCGAGCGAGTCGTGGACGACCACGTCGCGCACGTGGTCCAGACCGCCGGGGATCCGCTCCAGCCAGGTCGAGGTGCGCTCCAGGCGGTCGGCGGTGCGGATGTAGAACATCAGGAACCGGTCGATCAGGCGGACGAGTTCGGCGTCGGAGAGGTCCTGGGCGAGCAGGTCCGCGTGGCGCGGGGTGGCGCCGCCGTTGCCGCCGACGTAGAGGTTCCAGCCGCCCGCGGTGGCGATCACACCGAAGTCCTTGGACTGGGCCTCGGCGCACTCGCGTGCGCAGCCGGAGACGGCCGACTTCAGCTTGTGCGGGGAGCGCAGGCCCCGGTAGCGCAGCTCGAGGTCGATCGCCATGCGGACCGAGTCCTGGACCCCGTAGCGGCACCAGGTGGAGCCCACGCAGGACTTCACCGTGCGCAGTGCCTTTCCGTAGGCGTGCCCGGACTCGAAGCCGGCGTCCACCAGACGGGCCCAGATCAGCGGCAGCTGCTCCACCCGCGCGCCGAACATGTCGATCCGCTGACCACCGGTGATCTTCGTGTAGAGGCCGAAGTCCCGGGCGATCTCGCCGATCACGATCAGCTTCTCGGGAGTGATCTCACCGCCGGGGATGCGCGGCACGACCGAGTAGGAGCCGTTCTTCTGCAGGTTGGCGAGGAAGTGGTCGTTGCTGTCCTGCAGCGCGGCCTGCTCCCCGTCCAGGACGTAGCCGCTCGCGCCGATCGTGGGGGCGAGCGAGGCGATGATCGAGGCGACGGCCGGCTTGCAGGTCTCGCAGCCGTCGCCGCCGCGGGCCTCCTGGCGGCCGTAGCGGTCGAGCAGGTCCTGGTAGGTGTTGATGCGCAGGGCGAGGACGATCTCGTAGAGCTCCTCGCGTGTCTGTGAGAAGCAGCCGCACAGCCCCTTGTCGACCTCGACGCCGGACGCCTCCAGTTCGGCGGTGACCAGCCGGCCGAGGACCTTGACGCAACTGCCGCAGGTCGTGCCGGCCTTGGTGCACTTCTTCACCTCGGGCACCGTGGTGCACCTGTGCTCGGTGACGGCGCCGCGGATCGTGCGCTTGGTGACGTTGTTGCAGGAGCAGATGATCGCGTCGTCCGGCAGCGCCGTCGGGCCGAGCTGGGCGGGCTCTCCGGCGCCGGCGGGCAGCACCAGCGACTCGGGCGAGACGGGCGGCACCGAACCGGTGAAGGCCCTCAGCGTGCCGTACGCCTCCGCGTCGCCGACCAGGATGCCGCCGAGCAGCGTGCCGTCGCGGCCGATGACCAGCTTCTTGTACAGGCCCGAGCGGGAGTCGGAGTAGACGACGTCGAGGCAGTCCTCGGTGGTGCCGTGCGCGTCGCCGAAGGAGGCCACGTCCACGCCGAGCAGCTTCAGCTTGGTGGACAGGTCGGCACCCGTGAAGGAGGCCTCGTCGGCGGCGATCGCCGCGGCCGCCGTCTCGGCCTGCTCGTAGCCGGGCGCCACCAGGCCGTACACCCTGCCGTCCGCCGCCAGCGCGCACTCGCCGATCGCGAACACGTGCGGGTCGGTGACCGTGCGGCACTGCTCGTCGACGCTGATGCCGCCCCGCTCGCCGACCGCGAGACCGCAGTCGCGGGCGAGCTGGTCGCGGGGGCGGACACCGGCGGAGAAGACGACCATGTCGGTGGCGAGTTCGGAGCCGTCGGAGAGCTTCATGCCGGTGACGGCGCCGGCCCCGTCGACCACGATCTCCTGGGTGCCGACGCCGGTGTGGACGGTCAGCCCCATGTCCTCGATGGTGCGGAGCAGGGCGGCGCCGCCGCCCTCGTCGACCTGCACGGGCATCAGACGCGGTGCGAACTCCACGATGTGGGAGGCGAGTCCGAGACCCTTCAGCGCGCCGGCCGCCTCGAGTCCGAGGAGTCCGCCGCCGACCACGGCGCCGACCCGAGCCTTCGTCTTCGCGTACTCCTCGATCGCCAGGAGGTCCTCGATCGTGCGGTAGACGAAGCAGCCCTCGGCGTCCTTGTTGGGGACCGGCGGGACGAAGGGGTACGAGCCGGTGGCGAGGACCAGCGTGTCGTACTCGAAGACCTGGCCGGACCTGGCCGTGACCTTCCCTGCCTCGCGGTCGATGGTCTCGGCCCCGTCGCCGACGTACAGCTCGATGCCGTGGGTGTCGATGAACTCCCCGTCCGTCAGGGACAGCTCCTCGGGCGTCTTGCCCGAGAAGTACGAGGTGAGTGCCACGCGGTCGTAGGCGGGGCGAGGCTCCTCGCACAGCACGACCACGCGGTGCGTGGCGGTCAGGCCGCGCTCGGCCAGCGCTTCGAGGAAGCGCTGGCCGACCATGCCGTGGCCGACGAGCACGATCGTGGGGGTGCCGGTGGACATCAGGAGCCTCCATCGTTGGTGAGCAGGTGGAGCAGCGGGGCGCCGTCCGTGGGGAGCGGCTCTGCTCCCTCCCAGGCGCGGGCGAGCGCGCCGACGGTGCCGAGTTCGCCGACGAGTACGCCGCCGACCAGGCGGTCGTCGCGGACGACGACCTTCCTGTGGGTGCCGCGGGTGGCGTCGGTGAGCTGCACGACGTCGTCACCGGGGCGGGGTTCGGTCTCGCCGAAGGCGGCGAGGTCCAGGAAGTCCCGTCCGGCGAGGGTGAGCCGGGTCAGGGAGCGGGTGCCGGTGTAGCGGGTGCCGGTGTAGCGGGAGTCGGCGTCCGAGGCCAGCAACTCGGCCAGTGCCTCGGCCTGTTCGAGGGCGGGCGCGGCGAGTCCGTAGACCGTGCCGTCGTGCTGGGCGCAGTCGCCGATGGCCCGGATACGGGGGTCGGAGGTGCGCAGTTCGTCGTCGACGAGGATGCCCTTGTGGACGGCGAGACCCGCGTCCTGGGCGAGGCCGACACGCGGATGGACACCGCAGGCCAGGACGACGAGGTCGGTGTCGAGGGCGTAGCCGTCGGCCATCTCGACGGTGCGGACGGCGCCGCCGAGGGTGCGCACGCCGCGCACGCGGGTCTCGGTGTGGACCTCGACGCCGAGGTCGGCGAGGTGACGGCGCACCAGTTTGGACGCGGGCGGGTCGAGCTGGCGTTCCATCAGGCGCTCGGCCTGCTGGGCGAGGACGACCTGGGCGCCGCGGGCGGTGAGCGCGCGGGCGGCGGAGACCCCGAGGAGCCCGCCGCCGATGACGACGGCGCGCACACCCGGGCGGACGGCCTTGGCGAGGCCCAGGCAGTCGTCCATCGTGCGGAACGCGTGGACGCCCTCGGGCAGCTCGGGCCGGTCGGGGGTGAGCAGTCCCCGCAGGGGCGGCAGGACGGGGTTCGAACCGGTGGCGAGGACGAGCGTGTCGTATGCGATCACCGCGCCGTCCGGGCAGTGGATCTCGCGGGCCGCCCGGTCGATCCGGGTGACCCGGGCGCGGACGAGGCGCTCGGGCGCCGGGAGGGAGATCACCTCGGGCGCGTAACGGCCGGCCAGCACGTCGGCGAGCAGCACACGGTTGTACGGGGGATGCTCCTCCTCCCCGACGATCAGGGCGGGCGTCCCGAGCTCGCCGAGCCGCCGGGCGAGACGGACGCCCGCGAGCCCGGCGCCGATCACCACCACACGCGTATTCGAGGTCATGTGTCGAGCGTGCGGTGCCGACGTTACCCGGCGGCATCACCCCTGTTTCCCATGGGGAACGCTGCCCTCAGCGGGAGCGGGGGGTGGGTGTGAGGGTTCCGGGAGCGGGGTGGGAGGCACCTGTGAGCGGTCCCCGTTGCCATCCGTACGGCTGTCCGCGCCCTCCGGCCGCCTCCCCGCGGACACGGCCGTGGAGACACCGACCGGCGGCGGGGCGGGGCGCGCGCCTGGCCCCCCTCCCCGCGAGACCGTGGGCGCGCGGGGACAGCCGGCCTCGGGCCCCGGTCCGCGTCCCCGCGCTCGCAGTCCTACCACGCTTGTCGTCGCGCACGGGAGGGAAGCGGGTGAATCAACGATTATTGGTTGAACATGTCACAAGACGGATTCCGCAGCTCTACAGTGGTGCCCCCGCGGGCCCCCGCCACGGCCGGTGCCCACGCGAACAGGTGAGGGGGGATTCCGTGCGCGGACCCGCACGTCCATTACCGGCTTCCGGGTTCTCCCCCGCGTCTGCCCCGCAGTCCTTCGACGACCAGCAACTGGCCCTGCTGCGCGGGGCCGGTGTGGTGGAGACCTGGCGGCAGGGCGCAGTCCTCATGCGTCAGGGGGAACCGGGTGACCGGGTGATCCTGCTGCGGCAGGGTGTCGTCAAGGTCGTGTCCGAGTCCGTCGGCGGTTACACCAGCCTGCTGGCCTTCCGCGGACCGGGAGAGTTGGTCGGTGAACTCGCCTGCCTGGACGGTGGCACGCGCTCCGCGTCCGTGATCGCCACACAGGACGGGCTCGGAGTCGTCATGGCCGCCAGGAAGTTCACCACGCTCCTGGAGGCACACGGAGACCTCGCACTTGCCGTGCTGCGCAGTATCGGCGCACGGTTGCGCACCGCCGACGCACACCGCGAGGCGCTGGGCGCGGAGCCGGCCGCGGCACGCATAGCGCGGCTGCTGGTCGAGATCGCCGGCCGGCACGGGACGGACGCCCCCGGCTGGGCGCCGAAGGCGCGGTTGGTGAACATCACGCAAAAGGACCTCGCCGGCGCCGTCGGCGCTTCGCGGGAGTCCGTCGTGCGCACGCTCCGCGAGCTGCAGCTGCTCGAACTCGTCGCCACCGGCAGGGGCGTCATCGTCGTACTGGACCCCGAGGGACTCGCCACCTGGCATCCCGGCCGTCTTTGACCGACCGAATCCCTCCTTGTGCGTCATCTGATGCGGAAAAGCGGCTGCGGAACCGGCTTACTGAGGGAGCGGCGGCCGTCGCGGCCCAGCGGGTGCTGAGGAGCGTGAGTGCCGTCGTCCACCGACGGCAGCAAGGGGGGCACATCCTTCATGAGCAACGCCCGGCGTTACTACCTCATCGTCGTTCTGGACATAGAGAAGTTCGGCCGCCGAAGCGACCCCACGCAGGAGTGGCTGAGAGAGCGTCTGTACGCCGTCGTCAAGACGGCGCTCGAGAAGGCGGGGATCGGCCCCGAGGACATCGAGGCGTTCTGCGACCGGGGGGACGGCGGTTTCCTGCTGATCCGCCCGACCGTCTCCAAACTCGACCTGACAGCGCGTTTCATCGAAGAGCTGCAGGCCGGCCTGCGTGGTCACAGCCGGCGCAGCAGTGAGGAGGCGGCCCTGCGGGTGCGCGTCGCTCTGCACGCCGGTGACGTCGGCCGGGACATCCACGGCTGGGTGGGAGAGGAACTCAACACCGCCTGCCGGCTGGTCGACCTCGACGCGCTGCGCGCCACCCTCTCCGCCGCGCACCGCTCCGGTCTCGCGCTGGCCGTCTCCGCCCACTGGCACGACGCGGTGGTCCGCCATGACTATCCCGAGCTGCCCGCCGCCCGATTCCGCAAGGTGCCGTTCCGGTCGAAGGAGATCTCCTCCCACGCGTGGTTGTGCGTACCCGGCTATGACGCCCCTCCCGGACTCGGTGCCACAGCCGCCGCTCCGGAGTCCCCGTCGTCCCGGCCCACCGCATCCGGAACGCCCGCTCCCGTCACGGCCGGGGACGTCCCCGCGGGCGGCAACCACGGCCGCTTCGCCGGTGCGGTCTTCCAGACGCCGGGCCGGGTGTACGGCGGAGACCACTACGAAGGCGTGCCGCCGGAGGTGCTTCCGACGGACGACGACCGGGACGAGGCGCACTCCTGATGGCCGAGGCGACGCAGGACCCTGCCCGGGCAGGCGCGGAGACCTCTCCCCCGGCCCACGAGGCCCCGGCCCCGGAACCAGAGGCCCGGAAGTCGCCCGAGGAACTGGGGCTCGACGACATCCGCCGCGGCCTCTCGGCCCGTGCGGCTCGGCCCGGCACCACCGGGGAACGCCTCGACGCGGAGCGCGACGCCCGGTTCTCCCTCTCCCGCTTCGCGCAGTCGCAGGTCAGCAGCGATCGGGTGTACGGCGGAGACCACATCGAGGTGATCCTCGGGCAGGGCCGTCGCACGGTCCGCGCGTACCAGCTGTCGGCACAGGACATCGACCTCGCACGATCCGTCTTCCTGCCGCCATCCGGCTACGACGGCATCCTGCAGGCCGTCGAGTCCTTCCCAGTGGTCCTCGTGAGCGGTGCGCAGGGGCACGGAAAGTACGCGGTGGCGCAACGCCTGCTGCTCGACAGCGGACATACGACGCTGCAGTGCCTGGAACCGGATGCCGACCTGACGTGCCTCGAGGAGACGTCGCTGCGCACCCGCCACGGTTACCTGCTGCCGGACCTCGATCCGGGGTCCGCCGCCCTGACGGGCTTCGAAGTACGCCGCCTCAACGCCGTGATGCGTGCCCGCGGCTGCCGCCTCGTCATCACGGTGCGCGACGGCGCCCGGACCGCGGATCCCGAACTCGACAGGCAGACGTTCGTGGTGAGCGGGCCGGCTGCACCCCAGGACGTCTTCGAAGGACACCTCCGCTGGTGGCTCGGGCCCGGCAAGGCGGGACGGGCGGACCAGCTGCTGAGCGCCCCCGAGACGGCCGCGCTCATCACCGGCCTCGGAGCCTCCGGCCTGGCGCTCGGCAGGGCCGCCGAGACGGCCCGGCTGCTGTCCGAGTCGTCGGGAACTCCCTCGGAGGCCGTGGAGCAGGTGCGCACGCGTCTGACGCTGCGCGAGAGTCAGGAATTCGAGGAATGGTTCAGCAACCTCGACGATCTCCCCACCCAGTGTCTGGCCGTGTCCATCGCGGTCTTCGGCGGGGAGGGGTACGAGACCGTGTCGGCGCTGGCCACCTCCCTCGGCCGTCAGCTCCAGCCGCCGCCGACCGCGGAGCACCCGGACCGTCCCCGCAACGAGGCGATCGTCGCCACCCGTGCGACCCGGCTGAGGCGGCTGCACGCCTCACTCGTCACCGAACAGGTCGCCTCCCGGCACGGCGGCGCACCCGCGAAAGTCGTGCGTTTCCTCGACCGGCGGATGGCCTGCCGTGTCCTGCAGACCGTGTGGGAGGAGTACGACGTCTTTCGCCAAGAGCTGCCGGGCTGGCTCAAGAACTGCGCGGGCCATGAACTGGGTACCGTGCGGACGCGGTCGGCGGTTGCCGTCGGGTTCCTCGCCGAGCTGTCCTTCGACACCCTGCGGGCGGGTGTGCTGCACCCTTGGGCGGCGAGTGCCGTGCCGAGGCTGCGCGAAGCGGCGGCGACCGCGCTGGGCGTCGCCGCCGAACGTCCCGAACTGGCGGATCCCGTACGTGACATGGTCCGGGCCTGGGCGGCCGGCGACCGCGCCACGCACCTGCAGGCCACCGCCGCGCGCGCCTGGGCGGTGCTGCTCCGCCCGGGCGAGGAGAACGGCGGCGAAGCCTTCACCTTGCTGGATGCTCTCGCCGCGACGGACAAGGCGGAAGTGGTGGAGGCGATCTGCGTCGGTGTCGCCGAGGCGCTCTCGATGTCGGACCGCCACCAGGAACGCAATGCCCTGAGCCTCGTCCGGCACTGGGTCTGCGGGCGCGATCCCCAGCGGCGGACCGTCGGCGAACTCGCGTTCCTGTTCGCCGCTGCCGACCTGCTGGAGGAGCTGCCGGGGCGGCCCGGGGACGGCGGCCCCCGCCGATGGCCGAAGCTGCTCGCACTGGCCGCCCGCGACCCACTGCGCCAGCGGGAGATCGCCGCCCTCTGGGAGACGGTGCTTCTGTCCCCGAAGCCCTTCCAGGCAGCCACCGAGGTGCTCACCGAGTGGGCCCGCACGGTGGACGCGGACCCGTCCGGCCGCCGTGCACTGGCCCGTCTGCTGCATGCCGCCGCCTCGACCGACCGCAGCAGGCGCTTCATGCTGCGACACCTTTCCACCTGGCGGGATCCGGACAGCCGTGCGACCCGCACCGCGGAACAAGTCCTGAGCCATTTCGACAACGGAGGTACCGCACGATGAACGCTGCAGTTCCCGACCGGCTGATAGAGGGGCCCTGGCCGGTCGGCCTGGGCCATCGCGGCGACACGCCGCGGCCGGGCACCACCCTGGTCTTCTCGCTCGTCAACGGCAAGTGCGTGGTGCTGGACCGTCGCCCGTCCCTGCTCGAATCGACCCGTTACCACTACCGCTATGAGGTGGACAGCACCGATCACCACACGGACTGGCGGGAGTCCCTGCCCAGCCGGACCAAGGGGTACGACTTCCGTGCCGAGGTCAGCACCGCCTGGCGGGTCAGCGCCGCGGACGTGGCAGTCGAACGCAGTATCACCACGGTCGCCAAGGCCGAGGCTCTGGTGCGGGGTGCCCTGGTGGACCGTCTGCGCCCGCACACCCGGGGATTCGACATCGAGGACTTCGCACGCGCCGAGGAGTCGGCCAACCGCTTCCTGCGGGGCCGTGAACACGTGCTGGACCGTGGGCTGACCGTGTTCGCCTGTGCCGTGCGGCTCGCTCTCGACGAGGCCGCCGAGCGCCACCTGCGCCAGCACCGTGACGTGGCGTGGCAGCAGGAGAACGCGATGCGTCTGCACCAGCTCAGGGTGCTGGAGGCGGAGGGCGCGGAGGAGTTGACGTCCCTCAGCGAACGCCATGAGGCACGCCGGGTGCGGGAGCGGACCGAGGCGCTGGTGGCTGCCAAGCGAGGCGAGGGCGGCCTTCTGATGCACCTGATCGCCCAGGACCCCGGCCAACTGCGCAGCATTCTCCAGGAGATAGCCACGCGGCAGGACATCGCACTGGACAAGAAGCAGAAGATCCTTCTGGACAACAGGGACAGGCTGCATCCCGCGGAGTTCGCCGAGTGGATGCAGCGGCTCATCGGCGAGCCGCTGCCCTACGCGGGCCCCGCCCTGGGGGGTGAGGCGCCGGCCCCGGTCCCCTCGGAGGGCCCGATGCAGTTGGGTGCGCCGGGCGCCGCCGGTAGCAGGCCGCAGACAGCGGCGAACCCGGCGGCGCCGGTCGGCGGTCGTCGGCCGGAGGAACCCGGGGACGGAGTCGTCGGCTGGAAGCCGGTCGGCAAACGGCGCGGGTCCACCCCCAAGGCGCAGGACCCGGGCCGGGGAGACCACACGGCATGAGCGCAGACCCCTACGGCACCGGCGACGAACCGGCGTCGACCGGATCCGGAGCAATCGGCGGTCACCGGGAGACCGGGCACGGCGAGGCCCGGCAGCCGGACCGTACGACACCGTCCTCGCCGTACGCCGAACGGATCCGTTCGGCGCCTCCGGTGCCACCGCATCGGCCTGTCTCATCCGCCGGGAGGCCGGCCGACCCGGGGCCGGGCCATCGGCACGGGCACGGGACAGGACCGCTCCCGCCCGGAACGGTCAGCGGCCACCCCGAAGAGAAGGGCTTCCGCAGCGCCGGAACCCCGACTGCACACCGTGCCGGGCCCACTGGCAGGGTGCGGCGCAACCCGGCCGCGGTCACATGGTCGACGGCGACGGTAGTACTGACCACCCTGGGGGGAATCGTGGCAGGTCCGACGGGCGTCGGTGCCGGGTTCGGCATCGGAGTGGCTCTGTGCTTCGTCGCCGCGGGCGTTCAGGCGATCATCTCCCGGCGGGAGGAGGAGCGCGCGGCTGCGGCGGGCCTTGCCCACGGTCCGGCGCACCGGGCCGCCGCCCCGCCCGGTCCGCAGCTCACGCGGTACGGCTCCCCCTCGGCCGCGGCATCGGCCGCTGCCGGTGTCAGCGCTGGTGAGGTCCCGGTGCCTTCGGCACGGCAGCCGGTCGCTTCGCCCGGGACCCGCGCCGCACCGCGTCCGGTGCGGGCCATGGATCCCCTGCCCCTGCCCCCTGCCCTGTACCGCCGCTCGAAGCTGGCGGCGCTGCCCTGGCGACTGCCCGAGCAGCCCGCACCGCCGGGCATGGCCGCCGACGCCGCGCGCGTCGGTGATCTGGAAGTCCGCGCCGCGTCGGTGGTGGGACCCGGACACCGGATCGACCAGGAGCGCGCGACTCCCCGCCAGGACGCCTACCGGGTCGGCCGGGACGCCGCGTCCCGGCATCTGATCGTCGCCGTCGCCGACGGCATGTCCGACAGCGATCACTCCGACACCGCAGCGGCAGTGGCGAGTCTGTCGCTGGTCAGTTCCCTGCGGCGGCAACTCGACCGAGGTGTCCCGCCGTCCGGACTGGACCACGAGGCGGTGTTCCTCGAAGCGGCGGGGCAGGTGCACGGCATCACCCGGCAGCGGGGCTGGTCTGCCGACGACGTGCGCACCGTGGCGGCCGCCGCGGTCGTACCGACGACCGCCTCCCCCCAAGGCGACCGCGACGTCTGGGTCGCCGGTGTCGGGGACGTCAGCGCATGGGCACGCCAACCGGGCCGTTGGGCGCCGTTGCTCGGGCTCAAGGACCAGGGACTCGACACCGGACGCCTGCGCAGCTACCTGCCGCACACCCCGGAGGACGTGGAGCGTCGTCTCCTCACGCTTCCGGCGGGCAGCGTTCTCGCCCTGACCACCGATGGGGTCGGGGACGCGTTCGCCCTGCTGCCCCAGGCGCACGACTGGTTCCACCGTCAGTGGGCCGCACCTGTGAGCGCACTCGACCTGCTGCTGCACATCAGTTACGACGCCCAGCAGCGCAATGACGACCGAACCGCCGTCGTCATCTGGGCCACGTCCCCGGAAGGAACGCCATGAAGACGTGGTCCGACAGCACCTTCCCGTCCGAGGTTGCGATGTCTTCGATCGATCTCGTCGGGGAGAGCCTGGGCGCGGGCGGGGAGTCGCACGCGGTGCGGTGCATCGCAGGCCATCCGGGCTGGGTCGCCAAGTTCTACAAGTCGCCCCTGTCGGACGCCGACGCGGCCCTGCTGGACCGGATCATCGAGCTGCCGTACTCGATGACGGACGACGACCTGGAGGTCCTGGACCGCAATGCGGCCTGGCCCGTGGCCCGCATCACGGACGAGGGCGCCACCACCGGAGTGGTCATGGCACAGCTGCCCAGCGACTTCTATGTGCGGTTCAACCTGCGAGGAGGCCGGCTCAGCCAGCCGCAGGAGCTCCAACTGGACCATCTCGTCAACGACTCGGACTGGCTCACGGCCAAGGGGGTGCGCGCCCCGTCCTTTCGGCGAAGAAAGGAGATCACCTGCCAGTTCCTGGCACTGGGCGCGGTGATGGAGCGGCATGAAGTGGTCTACGGGGACTGGTCCTACCGCAACGCACTGTGGGACCACCACAGCGCCGCGGTGTTCCTGATCGACCTGGATTCCTGCGGAATCGGCAGCCGGGCGTGGATCGGATCGCCCTCCTGGGAGGACCCCGAGTACCCGTATCCCACACCCCTGACAGTGTGCACGGACCGATACCGGATGGCCCTGCTCGCCCTGCGCTGCATGACAGGGACGCGTGGACGGCCGCTGGAAGGGCTCACCCGGCTGGAGCGCGACGGGTCGACGGGGGACGGGTTCCCGCGGTTGCTTCGTCAGGCGCTCACCACCGACGACCCGCAGCGGCGGCCCCACGTCGCCGCGTTGCTGGAAGCCCTGCAGAACCCGGGCGGCAGCCATTCCTCGACGTCGCCGACACCCGGCAGCAACGTCACGGGTTTCCGCCCGGTGCGCAGCCGCACGCGCGCACCCGCGGGGCAGGCCTCGTCGGCTCCGTCGCCTGCGCCGCCCCCCGCGCCCGAACCGGCACGGGTGCCACAGTCCGGTACCACCCCCGGCCGTGCGGGGGCGGGGCGCCGGGCGCCCGCTTCGCCGACCCGGAGCCCGAAGAAGAGCGGTCGCGGTGTCCTTCTCGGGCTGCCCGTCGTGTGCTTCCTGGCCATCGTCATCGTCGCCACCTGGCTCCTGCTGCGGTCATGAGCTCCCGCCGACCGCGCCCCACCCCTCCGCGCTGCAGAAGAGGACCCACATGAGGTACGCACCCGACTCCGGACTTCCCGTGTACGTGGTGCTGGACACGTCGGGCTCCATGGCGAAGTCCGAGCACCTGCTGAACGAGACTCTGGAGACGATCTACGACACCATCGACACGACTCCGCAAGTGAAGGAGTTCGTCCACCTGTCCGTGCTGTCCTTCAACAGCCGGCCGCACGTGGTCACCAACATGACCGACTTCGACAAGATGGACAGCCTGCCCACGGTCACCTGCTCGGGACGTACCAACTTCGGGCCGATGCTCCAGCTGGTGCGCTCCCGAATAGAGACGGACGTACCCGCCCTGGTGGACCGTGGTATCCGGGTCCTTCGGCCTGTGGTCTTCATCCTGACGGACGGTATTCCCACCGATGCCGAGGATCTGCCGGGTGATCCCTGGGAGGACCACCTCGACGAACTGCTGGACGCGCACTGGAAGGCGCACCCCAACACCATCGCGTACGGATTCGGCAAGGCCCGCGAGGCCGTGATCAAGCGCATCGCCACCGCGGCGGCATTCGTCGCGGAGAACAGGGGTGACGACAGGGGGGCGCTGCGGAGCGCGCTGATCAGCTTGTTGAACTCCATGGTGGCATCGGCCACCAACCGCAGGCTGGAAGTGCCGGAACACGTCAAGGGCTACCGGACCATCCCCCTCGACTATGTCGACTGAGCGCTCCGGCGGTCGCTGAGCCGGACGGCGGCATCCCCCACACAGGGTGCCGCCCCGGAACGCGGCGGCCTCCCACCGGTGTTCCGGCGCCGGCCGGTTGCCGGGGACCCACAGGCGCACCGGTCCATCACGAAAAGGCCACTATTCCTCCACGATCGGCGTCCGGGTCATACGGTCACCACCACGCACAACCCAGTGGGGGACGACATGACCAATCCGTACATCACGCCACCCATGGCCCAGCCTGTCCGGACCGGGCCCGCATGGGCCCGGAAGCGGTACGTTCTGCCTGCGCTCGGACTGGCGTTCGCTCTGGGCATCGCGGCCGGGGGCGGGACCACGACGCACGACGCCGAATCCACGGCCGCCAAGCCGCAGCCGACGGTGACCGTGACGGCCACAGCGACCGAGACCGAGACCGCCGAACCCGAGCCGGCCCCCACGGTGACCGCCACGAAGACCGTCAGGGTCACCCGGACGATCACCGCGCAGCCGGCGGACAACGGCACCGGCTCGGGGTCGGGATCGGGATCGGGGTCGGGCTCCGGTGGCGGCAGCGTGTACTACGCGAACTGCAGCGAGGCCCGCGCCGCCGGCGCCGCGCCCTTGCACGTCGGCGACCCCGGCTACGACTCCCATCTCGACCGGGACGGGGACGGCATCGCCTGCGAGTGACGGCATGACCGGCTCGCGACGGGCAAGGGCACGCCCCGCCCCGTTGTCAGAGCCGACTGGCACAGTGTTCGGCATGGAGCAGGAGCAGCGCACGTCAGTTCGCCTCGTCGTGGTGGACCCGGAACTCGACGCTCAATGCGAGTGGGTGGAGCAGCGCTTGCTGGGGCCCCTGGCCGGGGCCTCTCGTCGCGGCGGTGATCACGCCCTGTTCACCGACGGCCTCGCGGCCTTCCGGCGCGTCCGGGCCGCACTGGCCGAAGCGGTGGCGCGCGGACCGCGGGTGTGGACGCCGAACGGGCGTTGGGAGCACCAGGGCCTGCGCGTCGTCCGTCTGCCCACCGAGGAGACGGACCTGTTGTACGCACTGCTGCGTGAGCTGTCCGCGGCCCTCGTCGCGCCGCCACCGTCGTCGGGCGGCGTCGCCACGTTCCCCGGCGAGGTGTCTGCCGGCGGGGAGTCCGCGGCCGGCCTGGTCGGCGCGCTGGCGCGGGTGCTGTCGATGGTGGACCTCGTGCCCGACGCCGACACCGATGTCCTCTTCGCGGTGTTGCGGACGGCCGGGGAGGACGACGTGCGGCTCTCCCCCGTCCAGGAGGAGGCGTGGCAGCGGCTCGCCCACCGGGTCACCATGCTGCTGACGGAGTCCGCTCCCCTGCACCGCTTCCTGTACTGAAGCGAGAGGGCGGCACCCCCCGCACAGGGGTGCCGCCCTCTCCTGGTGCTCCGGAACCGCTGCCGCGTCGATGAGGGTCGGGGTGACCGGCAGCGGTCCCGGCGTTCGATGCCGGTCCGTCCGAAGACCTAGCGGTGGTCGCTGCCCTGTGACTGCGACGCCGCCCGGCCGGCCTCCAGACGGGCCACGGGGATGCGGAACGGGGAGCAGGAGACGTAGTCCAGGCCCACCTCGTGGAAGAAGTGCACCGACTCCGGGTCACCGCCGTGCTCGCCGCACACGCCGAGCTTGAGGTCGGGGCGGGTGGCGCGGCCCGCCTTCGCGGCGTCGCGGACCAGCTTGCCCACGCCGTCCTTGTCGATCGTCTCGAACGGGGAGACGCCGAAGATGCCCTTCTCCAGGTATGCCGTGAAGAAGCTCGCCTCCACGTCGTCCCGGCTGAAGCCCCAGACCGTCTGCGTGAGGTCGTTGGTGCCGAAGGAGAAGAACTCGGCGGCCTCGGCGATCTGACCGGCTGTCAGTGCGGCGCGCGGCAGCTCGATCATCGTGCCGATCGCCAGCTTCAGCTCGGTGCCCGTCGCCGACTCGACCTCCGCGATGACCTTGTCGGCCTCCTCGCGGACGATCTCCAGCTCCTGGACCGTGCCGACGAGCGGGATCATGATCTCGGCGCGCGGGTCGCCCTTGGCCGCCTTGCGCTCGGCCGCCGCCTCCGCGATCGCCCGGACCTGCATGGTGAACAGGCCGGGGATGACCAGGCCCAGACGCACGCCGCGCAGGCCCAGCATCGGGTTCTGCTCGTGCAGGCGGTGCACGGCCTGGAGCAGGCGCAGCTCGTTCTCGTGCGGCTCCTGGCGGGACTCCGCGAGGGCCACACGGACCGACAGCTCGGTGATGTCCGGGAGGAACTCGTGCAGCGGCGGGTCGAGCAGACGGACCGTGACGGGCAGGCCGTCCATGGCCTCGAAGAGCTCGACGAAGTCGCGCTTCTGGAGGGGCAGGAGCTGCTTGAGCGACTCCTCGCGCTCGGCCTCCGTGTCCGCGAGGATCAGGCGCTCCACCAGCTCCCGGCGGTCGCCGAGGAACATGTGCTCGGTGCGGCACAGGCCGATGCCCTGGGCGCCGAAGCGGCGTGCGCGCAGCGCGTCCTCGGCGTTGTCCGCGTTGGCGCGCACCCTCAGGCGGCGCTTGCGGTCCGCGAAGGCCATGATGCGGTGGACCGCTTCGACCAGCTCGTCGGCGTCGTCGGCGCCCGCGTGCATCCGGCCCTCGAAGTACTCGACGACCGGGGAGGGGACCACGGGTACCTCGCCCAGGTACACCTTGCCGCTGGAGCCGTCGATGGAGATCAGGTCGCCCTCCTCGACGAGCTGCCCGCCGGGCACCGTCATCCGGCGGCGCTTGGTGTCGACCTCCAGTTCCTCCGCGCCGCACACGCACGTCTTGCCCATGCCGCGGGCGACCACGGCCGCGTGCGAGGTCTTGCCGCCGCGGGAGGTGAGGATGCCCTCGGCCGCGATCATGCCGTCGAGGTCGTCGGGGTTGGTCTCGCGGCGGACCAGGATGACCTTCTCGCCGGAGCGGGACCACTTCACCGCGGTGTACGAGTCGAAGACCGCCTTGCCGACCGCCGCGCCCGGCGAGGCCGCGATGCCGCGGGAGACCTGCTGGACCTTCGCCTTCTCGTCGAACCGGGGGAACATCAGCTGGGCGAGCTGCGCGCCCGTGACCCGCTGCAGCGCCTCGGCCTCGTCGATCAGGCCCTGGTCCACCAGCTGGGTCGCGATGCGGAAGGCCGCGGCCGCGGTGCGCTTGCCGACGCGGGTCTGCAGCATCCAGAGCTTGCCGCGCTCGATGGTGAACTCGATGTCGCAGAGGTCCTTGTAGTGGTTCTCCAGCGTCTCCATGATCTGCAGGAGCTGGTCGTAGGACTTCTTGTCGATGTTCTCCAGCTCCGCGAGCGGGACCGTGTTGCGGATGCCCGCGACCACGTCCTCGCCCTGCGCGTTCTGCAGGTAGTCGCCGTAGACGCCCTGGTGGCCGGAGGCGGGGTCGCGGGTGAAGGCGACGCCCGTGCCGGAGTCGGGGCCGAGGTTGCCGAAGACCATCGAGCAGACGTTGACCGCGGTGCCGAGGTCGTGCGGGATGCGTTCCTGGCGGCGGTAGAGCTTGGCGCGGTCGCCGTTCCAGGAGTCGAAGACCGCCTTGATGGCGAGGTCCATCTGCTCGCGCGGGTCCTGCGGGAAGTCGCGCCCGGCCTCGGTCTTGACGATCTTCTTGAACTTGGTGACCAGCTTCTTCAGGTCGGCCGCGTCGAGCTGGGTGTCGTCGGCGACCTTCTTGGCCTCCTTGGCCGCCTCCAGCGCGTCCTCGAAGAGCTCGCCGTCGACGCCCAGGACCGTCTTGCCGAACATCTGGATGAGCCGACGGTAGGAGTCCCACGCGAAGCGCTCGTCGCCGGCCTGCTTCGCCAGGCCCTGCACGGACTTGTCGGAGAGCCCGATGTTCAGGACGGTGTCCATCATGCCGGGCATCGAGAACTTGGCCCCGGAGCGGACGGAGACGAGCAGGGGGTTGTCGGCCTGGCCGAGCTTCTTGCCCATCTTCTGCTCGAGGGCGTCGAGGTGCGCACTCACCTCGTCACGCAGCGCCGGGGGTTCCTCGCCACTGTCCAGGTAGACCTTGCAGGCTTCGGTGGTGATGGTGAAGCCCGGAGGTACCGGCAGGCCGAGGTTGGTCATCTCGGCGAGGTTCGCGCCCTTGCCGCCGAGGAGGTCCTTGAGGTCCTTGTTGCCTTCGGTGAAGTCGTAAACGAACTTCAGGCCCTCGGCGCCGTTCTCTGTTACGTGGCGATCTTTGTTTTCCGACACGGTCTCGACTCCTCGAGGACGCGGTGGCTGCCCTGACGGCGAGGAACATACCCAGATCAAAGGCGTCTGGGTACGTCCACTTGCGCGTCATGCGCCCGTAACCACTCGTCCGCCACCGGATCGAAAGTCAAGCCTTGGCAAGTGGCAACCGGGCGATGTTTTCACTTCTTGAAGACATCAACGCCCGTAGAGGGGGTTTGATGCTCACATGAGCAGCTCTCGGCACTTCTGATTTTCGATCGATGAACGATCGCGGCGTGACACTCAGTGCCACCCCTTGAGGAAGTGCAACCGCCCAAGATCCGCTCATCTGAGCGCAACCCCTATCAGGGGTGGCGAGAATCACGCTAACCGAGGTCGCCCGATTCCACCATGCGGACGCGGATCCGAAGGGACATACGACTGTCACGCACACGACAGGGGAGGACGCCCGAGTCGACCCGGGCTTCAGACACCCAGTGCCTTCAGCCGCTGCTCCACCCGCTCCGGTGCGTACAGGTGCTCGACGACCAACGCGCCGGCCCCCACGAGCCCCGCCCGCTCCCCGAGCCGCGAGACCACCACGTCCAGGTGCGCGGTGGAGCGGGGCAGCGCCCGCTGGTACAGCAGTTCCCGCACGCCCGTGAGGAACGGCGTCCCGGCCAGGTCGCCCGCGACCATCAGCACCCCCGGGTTCAGCAGGGTCACCACGGTCGCCAGCACCTCCCCGACCCTCCGCCCGGCCTCCCGCGCGAGCGCGACGGCCTCCGGGTGCCCCGCGGCCAGCAGGTCCCGCACGTCCGAGCCCGAGGCGGCCGCCACCCCTGCCCGCGACAGCCGGCGCGCCACGGCACCACCGCTCGCGACGGCGGCGAGGCAGCCGTAGGACCCGCACCGGCACAGCGCGTCGGCGCCCTCGGGGACGCGGATGTGCCCGATGTCGCCGGCACCCCCGTCGATGCCGCGGTAGATCCGGCCGTCCACGACCACGCCCGCGCCGATCCCGGTGGAGACCTTGACCAGCACGAACGCCCCGCAGTCCGGGTGCGCGGTGCGTTGTTCGCCGTACGCCATCAGGTTCGCGTCGTTGTCGACCAGGACGGGCACGTCGGCGGCATCGCCCACCTGTTCGGCGAAGGCGCGGCAGAGGCGCCCCGTTATGTCGTAGCCGTCCCAGCCCGGCATGATCGGCGGCTGCACGACCCGACCGGTGTCGCTGTCGACGGGCCCCGGCACGGCGAGGCCGATCCCGCAGACCTCGCGCGCCTGGTGACCCACCCTGTCGAGGAGTCCCGCGAGCCAGCGACCCAGTTCGCCGAGGACGGCGTCCGGGCCGTCCTCCAGGAGCAGGGTGCCCGTGTGCTCGGCCAGGATCTCCCCGGCCAGGGTGAGGACGGCGGCACGGGCGTGCCGGGTGTCGAGGTCGGCGGCGAGCACCACGGCATGCTCGTCGTCGAACTCCAGGGTGATCGAGGGGCGTCCGCCCAGCGGCGAGTCGACCGGTCCGCCCGCGCCCTCGCGCAGCCAGCCGGCCCGGAACAGCCGGTCCAGGCGCTGGCCGACCGTGGCCCGGGACAGGCCGGTGGCCTGCTGCAGGGCGCCCCGGGTCGTGGCGCGGCCGCTGCGCACCAGTTCGAGCAGATCTCCGGCACCGGCCGACGCACCCGGCTTTCCGGCTCTTCCACTCATGCGCACCCCCTTGCGTTCACCAACCTTGCATTACATATTGAGTTTTGCGTGTTAAATAGACGTAACTCTACGGTAGCCACTGCCGAACCGCTCGGACCGCACGTCTTTCGGGGAGACCTGAGTGGACCGCACGACCCAACTCGCCGCCCACCGTACGGAACTCACGCCTCCCGGGTATCCCCCGGGCTCGCCGGCCACGTCCGGCCCGTGGGGGACGACCGCTTCCGAGGCCCGTGTACACGATGCGGCCGCTCCCGGATCGCTGCACGTCAGGGCGGCGCGGGTACTCGACGCCAACTGGACGGGCACCTCCACGGTCCCCTCGCGCGGGCTCTACCCGCACCAGTGGTCGTGGGACTCGGCGTTCATCGCGATCGGGCTGCGCCACATCTCGCCGTTACGGGCGCAGACCGAGCTGGAGACGCTGCTGGACGCGCAGTGGGCGGACGGGCGGATTCCGCACATCGTCTTCAACCCCTCCGTGCCCTTGGACGCGTACTTCCCGAGCCCCGACTTCTGGCGCTCCTCCACGGCCGGGCGCGCCGCGGGCGCCCCTCGCACCGTACAGACTTCGGGCATCGTGCAGCCACCGGTGCACGCGCTCGCGGCCTGGCTGGTGCACCTGGCCGATCCGGGGCTGTCCCGGGCGCGCGGCTTCCTCGCCCGGGTGTACCCGCACCTGGCGGCCTGGCACCGCTATCTGCTGCACCGCCGCGACCTGGGCGGCGGCGGGCTGGCCTCGGTGGTGCATCCCTGGGAGCAGGGCATGGACAACAGCCCCGCCTGGGACGCGCCGCTCGCCCGGATCACACCGGCCCCGGCCCGCTCGTTCCGCCGCGCCGACCTGGCCCACGGCGCGCCGGAGGACCGGCCGACGGATCTGGACTACGGGCGGTACGTACGACTGGCGACGGAGTACCGCGACGGCGGATACGCGGACGGAACAGACAGGGCGGTGGCCCGCAGGGCCTCCGTCGCGGGCGGTGGTGGCGGGACGGGCGCGTTCGCGGTGGAGGACCCGGCGTTCAACGCGCTGCTGATCGCGTCGGAGCACGCGCTGGCCCGCATCGCACAGGAGCTCGGCGCACCGGGGACGGCACGGCACGCCCGCGCGGAGCGCCTGACGGGAGCCCTCGTCGACCGGTTGTGGGACCCCGCGGAGGGGATGTTCTTCTGCCGGGACGTGTACGCCTGTGACGGGGGCGTCCTCGTCCCCGAGCGCACCGTCTCCGGCCTCGTCCCCCTGCTGCTGCCCGCCCTCCCGCGCGACATCGCCACCACCCTCGTCCGCACCCTGCGCGGACCGCACTTCTCGCTCGGCGACGCCACCCGGCTCGTGCCGAGTTACGACCTGCTCGGCGAGGCCTTCGATCCGCACCGGTACTGGCGCGGGCCCGCCTGGTTCAACACCGGCTGGCTGCTGGAGCGCGGGCTGCGCGTGCACGGCGAGCAGGCGGACGCCGACGCGCTGCGCGAGGCACTGCTGGACACCGCGGGCACCTCCGACTTCGCGGAGTACGTCGACCCGTACACCGGCGAGGCGTGCGGAGCGGTCGGCTTCGGCTGGACCGCCGCCCTCACCCTCGACCTGCTCCACGACCACCCCGGACAGGGCGTGTCCCCGACGGGCACCGGCACGTTCGACACGAGTGACAAAGGAGGGGACCGGGGATGACGGACCGGCATCATCTGCTCGTGTGCGGCGGGACGTTCGCCGCCGTGAGCGACAGCGGGGACATCAGCGGGGTGCGGGGAGGCAACTCCCCGTCGGGGTTGTTCGTACGGGACGCGCGCCATCTCAGCCGCTGGCAGCTCACCCTGGACGGCGCGGTGCCGGAAACGCTGACGCCGGTCGCCGACGGGGACACGGCCCGCTGCGTGCTCGTGCCGCGCGGAGGCCGCCAGGAGCCGCCCGCGTACACGCTCTTCCGCGAACAGGCCGTCGTCGACGGCGCGTTCGTGGAGTCGCTGCGCCTCACCAGCAACCGCCCGGTGCCGACCACGGTCCGGGTCGCGGTCACCGCCGACGCCGACTTCACGGACCAGTTCGAGCTGCGCTCCGACCACCGTACGTATGCCAAGACGGGTGCCGTGCGCTCGCGTCAGGTCCTCGAGGACGGCGTGGAGTTCGGCTACCGGCGCGGCGAGTGGCGTTCCGGTACGAAGGTCACGGCCGAGCCCCCACCGGACGGTGTCGAGGAGACCGGCACGGGCGCCCGGCGCCTGGTGTGGACACTGGAACTTCAGCCGCACAGCTCGGCGGAACTGGCACTGCGGGTCGCCGCCCGGCCGCACGGGGCGGCGCAGGACCCGGTGGTCCCCGCGTCCCCGGCCGCCGCCAACCACCGGCTCCTCCGCCTGGAGGGCGAGTTCATGGAGGGCATCGCCTTCCCCACCGGCTGGCCGGAGCTGGCCACCGCCTGTGCGCGGGGACTGTCCGACCTGGCCGCGCTCCAGATCCCGGCGGCCGGTCCGGACGGCGAGGAGCTGCGCGTGCCGGCTGCCGGCGCGCCCTGGTTCCTCACGCTCCTCGCCCGTGACGCACTCCTGACCTCCCTCTTCGCGCTCCCCTACCGCCCCGAACTGGCGGCGGCCACCCTGCCCGCACTCGCCGCGACCCAGGCCACCGAGGTCGCCACGGGTCCGGTCGCCCAGCCGGGCAAGATCGTGCACGAGGTACGGGACGGGGAGCTGGCGCACTTCGGGCAGGTCCCGTACGGGCGCTACTACGGCTCGGTCGACGCCACGCCCCTGTTCCTGGTGCTGCTCGGGGCGTACGTCGAGCAGACCGGTGATGCGGCGACGGCCCGCCGTCTGGAACCGCACGCTCGCGCGGCGATCGGCTGGATGCTGGACCACGGCGGCCTCACCTCGCGCGGCTACCTGGTCTACCGCGCCGACCGGGGCGGCCTCGCCAACCAGAACTGGAAGGACTCCCCCGGCGCGATCTGCTCCGCCGACGGGAGCCGCCCCACCGGGCCGGTGATGGCGGCGGGCGCGCAGGGGTACGCGTACGACGCGCTGCGCCGCACCGCGCACCTGGCGCGCACCGTGTGGGAGGACGAGGTCTACGCCGCGTTGCTCGAACAGGCGGCCGGGGATCTGCGCGACCGCTTCCAGCGGGACTTCTGGATGGACGACCGGGCGTTCCCCGCGCTGGCGCTGGACGGCGAGGGCCGTCAGGTGGACGCGCTGGCCTCGGACGCGGGGCATCTGCTGTGGTCGGGCCTGCTGGACAAGGAGTACGGGGAACTGGTGGGCCGCCGCCTGCTCGAACCCGACTTCTTCTCCGGCTGGGGCGTCCGCACCCTGGCCGCGGACCAGTCGGCGTACCACCCGATGTCGTACCACCGCGGCTCGGTCTGGCCGCACGACAACGCCCTGATCACGCTGGGCCTCGCCCGCTACGGCCTGCACGACGAGGCCCGTACGGTCGCCCACGCCCTGGTCGACGCGGCGACGGCGACGGGCCACCGGCTGCCGGAGGTGCTGGCCGGATACGACCGCGACACCCACCCGGAGCCGGTGCCCTACCCGCACGCCTGCGTCCGCGAGTCCCGCTCGGCGGCGGCGCCACTCGCCCTGCTCACGGCGGTGGGTGGGGCCTAGCCCCGCACAGACACCCGGGACCGCGCGGAGCCAATGGGCGGGCGGCGCGCGGCCCCGGGGCGGTACCTCCTCCGACCGTTCGCCTCCGCGGTCCAGCTTGTCCCCGGAGTCGGTTGACCTGGGATTTGCCGGGTGTTTGCCGGGCGCTGGGGCACCGTGGTGAACGCATGTACCCGGCCGCCCGTACGGGATGACGGCGGGCCAGGCCTCCCCAGCGTGGCCCGCCCTCCACCACGGGCTTCGCACGGAAGGACCCTCGGGTTGCCTCTCAACACGCGCGCACCACACACGACGAGCAAGGCTGGGGCAGCCGCGGACGGGGGCCTGCCTGCGGAGGAGGGCGAGCCGCCGGTGCCGGAGGAGACAGCGGCCGCTCCCGACGAGCCCACCGACCGCACGGCGGAGCCGGACGCCGCGCAGTCCCCCACGGCCGAGGCGGACCACGACACGCCACCCGACGCCGAGACGGACCACGACACGCCACCCGACGCCGAGACGGACCACGACACGCCACCCGACGCCGAGACGGACCACGACACGCCACCCGACGCCGAGACGGACCACGACTTGGCACCCGAGGCCGAGGCGGACGCCGCGACCCGTGAGCCCGGGCACGTCACGGCGGCACGCGCCCGCGAGACCGACACGGAGTCGGCGGCCGGGCCCGTCGCCCTCACCCCAACCGCCACCGAGAGCGAACCCGCCGCGTCCCCTGGCACCGAGGCCGAAGACGGGTTGGAGGACGGGGCCGAAGACAGGGCCCACGAGGAAGCCGAAGACGGGGCCGAGAAGGGCGCTGAAAGCGAGGCGGCGGAAAGCGGAGCCGCCATGGCCGACGGCCCTCGCCTCCGCTTCCGCCCCCGCTTCCGCTTGCGCACCTGGCAGGCCGACCACCCGCTCGCCGCCCGCGTCCTCGGTGTCACCGTCACCGTTCTGGCCGGTGTCCTCGTCGTCGCCTCGCTCGTCATGCCCAACAGGCCCGCGAGCTTCAGGCCGGAGATGTTCACGCGGATCCCGGTGGAGGCACTGATCGGAGCCGTCGTGCTGACCGCTCTGCCCCGGCGGCCACGGCTGGTCGCCGCCTGGCTCGGCGGTGTCGCGCTCGGCGTGCAGACCGTGCTCAACGTGCTCGACGCCGGCTTCTACCAGTATCTGGGCCGCGACTTCAACGCGATCCTCGACTGGCCCCTCTTCGGCGATGCCTACTCCTACCTCCAGGACACCCTGGGCGGGGCGGGCGCCCTCGGGACCCTCGTCGCGGCCATCACGATCGTCCTCGTCGTCCTCACCGTCTCGGCACTCTCCGTCGTCCGGCTGAGCAGCGTCATGGCCCGGCACCGCTTCACCACCACCCGCACCGTTCTCGTCCTCAGCATGGTGTGGATGACCTGCACGGTCCTGAGCCTCCAGTTCGGCGGCGTGCCGCTGGCGGCCGAGCGCACCGTCACGATGCTCAAGGTCCGCTCCGACCTCATTCGTCAGACCATCAGGGACGAGCGGGTCTTCGCGAAGACCGAGCGGGTCGACGCCTTCGGCGCCACCCCGGGCTCCCAGCTCGTGCCCGACCTGCGCGGCAAGGACATGATCTTCACGTTCATCGAGAGCTACGGCCGCAGCGCCCTCGAGGACCCGGTCGAGGGGCCCGGCGTCGACGCCACGCTCGACGGGCAGACCAAGGCCCTCGCCAAGGCCGGCTTCCACGCCAGGAGCGGCTGGCTGACCTCGGCGACGTACGGCGGCAGCAGCTGGCTCGGCCACTCGACGACCATGTCGGGCCTGTGGATCAACAACCAGAACCGCTACCGGACGGTGACCCGGGGCGGCGCGGGCGACCACCTCACCCTGACGAAAGCCTTCAAGAAGACCGGTGACTTCGACACCGTCGGCATCATGCCGGGCGTTCAGAAGGGCTGGCCGGAAGCGAAGTGGTACGGCCTGGACAAGGTCTACAACGCCTTCCAGCTGGGCTACAAGGGCCCCAAGTTCAGCTGGTCGACCATGCCGGACCAGTACACCCTCGAGCAGTACCAGAAGCTGGTGCACAGCAAGCAGCCGGCCGACGGCAAGTCGCGGATGTCGTTCGTGATCCTGACCTCCAGCCACACGCCCTGGGCACCGATCCCCAAGATGGTCCCCTGGGACCGGCTGGGCGACGGATCGATCTTCGACTCCATCGAGAAGGCGGGCCACGAGCCCTCCTACACCTACACCAGCGACCTGCACTCCAAGCAGGAGTACGGCAAGTCCGTGCAGTACACGGTGACCGCCCTGTCCGAGTGGCTGCAGCGCTACGGCAAGGACGACACCGTGCTCGTCTTCCTCGGCGACCACCAGGCGAACGCCCATGTCAGCGGCAACAACGCCAGCCACGACGTGCCGATCTCGATCGTCGCCAAGGACCCCAAGGTACTGGACAGGATCGGCAGTTGGGGCTGGACGGACGGCCTGCGCCCGGCGCACGACGCCCCGGTGTGGAAGATGAGCGCCTTCCGCGACAAGTTCCTCACGGCCTACGGCTCGACCCCCCACGCCAGGAAGTGAGCACCGGCGCGGGCGGGCTCAGCCTCCGGAGGTGTCCAGCTCCGCGTCCTCGCTGATCCCGGCACAGTCGTAGGGGTCCTTCAGCCAGCCGTCCGGCAGCACCACCCGGTTGTTGCCGGACGTACGGCCGCGGGGTCCGTCGGCGCCGGCCGGCCAGGGCTGGTCGAGGTCCAGCTCGTCGAGGCCGGCGCGCAGCTCCTGGAGGGAGGAGGTGATCGCGAGCCGCTTGCGCATCTCGGAGCCGACCGCGAAGCCCTTCAGGTACCAGGCCACGTGCTTGCGGAAGTCGACGACGCCCTTCGACTCGTCCCCGATCCACTCGCCGAGCAGGGTGGCGTGGCGGACCATGACGTCGGCGGCCTCGCGGAGGGTCGGTCGCCGGAAGTCGTCGGTACGCCCCTCGAACGCCGCCACCAGGTCCGCGAACAGCCACGGACGCCCGAGGCAGCCGCGGCCCACGACCACCCCGTCGCAACCCGTCTCGCGCATCATCCGCAGCGCGTCCTCGGCCGACCAGATGTCGCCGTTTCCCAGCACCGGGATCTCCGGCACGTGCTCCCTCAACCGCGCGATGGCATCCCAGTCCGCCGTGCCGCCGTAGTGCTGGGCGGCCGTGCGCCCGTGCAGCGCGATGGCGGTGACGCCCTCCTCGACGGCGATCCGCCCGGCGTCGAGGTAGGTGATGTGGTCGTCGTCGATGCCCTTGCGCATCTTCATGGTGACCGGGAGGTCGCCGGCCCCGCTGACCGCCTCGCGCAGGATCGCCCGCAGCAGGTTCCGCTTGTAGGGCAGCGCGGAGCCGCCGCCCTTGCGGGTCACCTTCGGCACCGGGCAGCCGAAGTTCAGGTCGATGTGGTCGGCGAGGTCCTCCTCCGCGATCATGCGGACGGCCTTGCCGACGGTCGCCGGGTCCACGCCGTAGAGCTGGATCGACCGCGGCTTCTCGCTCGCGTCGAACTTGATCAGCTGCAGGGTCTTGTCGTTCCGCTCGACCAGCGCCCGCGTCGTGATCATCTCACTCACGAACAGGCCCTTGCCGCCGCTGAACTCTCGGCACAGCGTCCGGAACGGCGCGTTCGTGATACCGGCCATGGGCGCGAGCACGACGGGCGGCCGGACGGTGTGCGGGCCGATCTGCAGGGGGGACTCGGTCATGGGCATTGGCCCATTGTCGCGTATCGGCCATGACCATGGAGCAGTCATTAGTTAGACACACTATCGATGTCGGCGTATCATGGGGCCATGCCCGAGCTCAGCCACCGCCGGCGTCTGCTGGTGCTCGCGATCTGCTGCATGAGCCTGCTGATCGTGAGTCTCGACAACACCGTCCTCAATGTGGCGCTGCCCTCCATGCAGCGGGAGTTGCACGCGAGCGTGTCCGGCCTGCAGTGGACGATCGACGCCTACACGCTGGTCCTCGCCTCGCTGCTGATGCTCGCCGGCTCCACGGCCGACCGGATCGGCCGCAAGCGGGTCTTCATGGCGGGCCTGACCGTCTTCAGCTTCGGCTCCCTGCTGTGCTCGATCGCGCCGAACCTCGAACTTCTGGTCGTGTTCCGCATGGTGCAGGCGGTGGGCGGTTCGATGCTCAACCCGGTCGCGATGTCGATCATCACCAACACCTTCACCGACGCTCGTGAACGCGCCCGCGCGATCGGCGCGTGGGGTGCCGTGGTCGGCATATCCATGGCCGCGGGCCCGCTCGTCGGCGGGCTGCTGGTGGAGTCGGTCGGCTGGCGGTCGATCTTCTGGGTCAACCTGCCGGTCGGACTGGCCGCGCTCCTGCTCACCCTGCGCTTCGTCCCCGAGTCCCGGGCGCCCAGGGCGCGCCGCCCCGACCCGATCGGCCAGCTGCTGGTGATCGCCCTGTTCGGCTGCCTGACGTACACGATCATCGAGGCCCCGGACGCCGGTGCCGCGACGATCGTCCCCTTCGCCGCGGTGGCGTTCGTGGCGCTGCTCGGTCTGCTCCGGTACGAGCCGCGCCGCACCGAACCGCTCATCGACCTGCGCTTCTTCCACTCGGTGCCGTTCAGTGGCGCCACGGTGATCGCCATCAGCGCGTTCGCGTCCCTCGGCGGCTTCCTGTTCCTGTCCACGCTGTACCTGCAGAACGTACGCGGCCTGGACGCACTGCACGCGGGCCTGTGGATGCTGGCGCTGGCGGCCCCGACGATGCTGTGCGCCCCGCTGTCCGGCCGCCTGGTCGGCAACCGGGGGCCGCGTCTGCCGCTGCTGGTGGCGGGCTGCGCGATGACCGCGAGCGCGGTGCTGTTCGCGGCCTTCGAGGCGGAGACGTCGAACACCATGCTGCTCGTCGGCTACATCCTGTTCGGCATCGGCTTCGGCTTCGTCAACGCCCCGATCACCAACACCGCCGTCTCCGGCATGCCCCGCGCCCAGGCCGGCGTCGCCGCGGCGGTCGCCTCCACCAGCCGCCAGCTCGGCCAGACCCTCGGCGTGGCCGTGGTCGGCGCAGTGCTGGCCTCCGGCGTCACGGCGTCGGCCTACCGGGAGACGTTCGTCTCGGCGGCCCGCCCCGGCTGGTGGATCCTCGTCGCCTGCGGTGCGGCCGTGCTGATCCTCGGAGCGCTCACCACCGGCCGGTGGGCCAGGAGGACGGCCGAACGCACGGCCGACCGGCTCCGGTCCCCCGAGGTTCGTGAGGCCTCGGGCATCTCCGCCTAGCGCTCTGCTTGATCACTCGCTGACGTTCAAGGTCGCGCAGTCCGCTTCTCCCGGTTCGGGCAGTACCGCCGGGAGCTACTCCAGGGCCGCAGTCGTGTCCGAGCCCTCCGCGATTTCAGCCTTGGTGGTGAAGCCGGTGCCCGCGCGGTGCGGGCACTCGTCGAGGAGTTGGAGGTAGCGCTCGTAGGGGTCGTCGGGGCCCCAGAGCTGGTAGGCGGTCCGGTTGGCAGCCAGGGCCACGTTCAGTTGCAGGGCCGCGGCGACCTCGTCGGCCTCGCGGGTGAGCGCCCAGTCGCGCAGGTCCTCCAGGAACTGCTCCGCGAGGTCCCGTGTGGACTGGGCCAGGGTGGGCGAGTCGGCCTTGAGACGGCGCTGGAGCGGCATGAGGGATCCGTGCCCGGACAGCGCCGACACGCGGGGCGAATCAGCCGAAGAAGCCCTTCCCGCCGGAGAGAAGGAACGCCGGCTCGAAGCCCTGGGCACCCCAACGGATCAGGCCGTCGCGCCTCCCACCTCACGCGGCACTCCGCTCCAACGCGATCGCCTGCAGCTTCTCCAGCCGCTCCCGTGACTCCCGATCCGCCGGCGCGTACGTCACCATCCGGGGCCCGTTGTTCGGCCCGAGCCACAGGTCGGTGTGGTCCAGGGTCAGCAGGCCCACATGGGCGTTGCGGAACTGCTTGCGCTTGCTGCGGGCGCCGACCACCTCGTGCAGTTCCCAGGCCTCGCGGAACTCGGCGGACTCGGTCATCAGCCGGTTGAGCAGCATCTTCCAGGCGGGCTCACCGAGGTGATCGGCCATGTTGGCGCGGAACTTGGCGGCCATCAGCCGCATGGTCGCCTCGTGCTCGACGATCGCCGCGCGCCAGTCCGGGTGCGTGTAGCACAGCACCATGCAGTTGCGGTCCGCCGGCGGGACGGCGTCGAGGTCGCACATCAGCAGGCCGTAGGTGCGGTTGTGGGCGAGGATGTCGTACCGGCTGTTGGAGATGCACGCCGGGAGCGGCTCGAGCTGTTCCAGCAGGATGCGCTGGGCGTCGGTGACCGACGGGCAGTGCGCCCCGGGCGCGGGGTCGACGGCCCCGGCCAGGTTGAACAGGTGGGCGCGTTCGCTGGCGTCGAGCAGCAGGGTGCGGGCGAGGGCGTCGAGGACCTGGACGGAGACCTGGATGGCCCGGGCCTGCTCCAGCCAGGTGTACCAGGTGACACCGACCGCGGCGAGCTGCGCGACCTCCTCGCGGCGCAGCCCCGGGGTGCGGCGGCGCCGGCCGCGGGGCAGTCCGACCTGCTCGGGGGTGATGTGCTCGCGGCGGTGCCGCAGGAAGGCGGCCAGTTCGTGCCGCCGGATCTCGGAGGCGCGCCGATCGGGCGCCTCGGTCTCCCGGGCCGCCGCCGTCTCCTGCACCATGGTCGTCATGTCCCCCAGCCTGCCGCCCCGCCGAGCCTGTTTCCAGGTAGTGCCGGTACCAGGATAAGGACACTCTGGTACCACTCTGAGAGTCGGCGGAGGCTCGATGGCGTGACCGAGACTCTCACTTCCCGTACCGTCCGCCCGCCGGTGGCGACCCCCCGGCTGGGCGGGCTCGGACTGTTCACGGTGCTGCTGGGCGCGGCGCTGCCTCTCATCGACTTCTTCATCGTCAACGTCGCCCTTCCGACGATCGGCAGGGACCTGCACGCGGGCGAGGCCGTCCTCGAACTGGTCGTCGCCGGGTACGGGGTGTCGTACGCCGTGCTGCTCGTGCTCGGTGGCCGGCTGGGCGACCTGTTCGGCCGGCGTGAGTTCTTCCTCTACGGCATGGCCGCCTTCGGTGCGACCTCGCTGGCGTGCGGGCTCGCCCCGACCGCCGGGACGCTGGTGGCGGCCCGCGTGGCACAGGGCGCGGCGGCCGCGGCGATGCTGCCGCAGGTGCTCGCCACCATCCAGGCGGCGACCAGCGGGCAGCGCCGCGCCAAGGCGATGGGCCTGTACGGCGCGACGGCCGGGCTTTCCATGGTGGCCGGGCAGATCCTCGGCGGTGTGCTGGTGGCGGCGGACGTCTGGGGCACCGGCTGGCGTTCGGTGTTCCTCGTCAACGTGCCGGTCGTGGTGGTCGGCCTGTTCCTCGGCGCGCGGGCGGTCCCGGAGACCCGCTCGCAGCACCCGGAGCCGGTGGACGGGCCCGGCACGGTGCTGCTCGCCGTGTCGCTGCTGACCCTGCTGGCGCCGCTGACCGAGGGCCGGGCCGCGGGCTGGCCGCTGTGGACCTGGCTGGCGCTGTCCGCGTTCCCGTTCGCGGCGTGGGCGTTCTACGCGGTGGAGCGCCGCGCGGACCGCACGGGCCGTACGCCGCTGGTGCCGCCGAGCCTGCTCGCGCTCACGTCGCTGCGGCGGGGGCTGGCGATGATCGTGCCGTTCTCGATGGGCTTCAGCGGGTTCATGTTCGTGATCGCGGTGTCGCTGCAGCAGGGCGCGGGGCTCGGGCCGGTCGCCGCGGGTCTCGCGCTGACGCCGATGGCGGTTGCGTTCTTCGTGGTCTCGTTGTGGGGGCCGCGGCTGGTCGCCCGCTTCGGCGCCCGGGTGGTGACCGTCGGCGGGCTGATCCAGGCGGTCGGCATCGGGCTGCTGGTCGTGACCGCCTGGCGCTCCTGGCCGCACCTGGGCGTGTGGCAGCTGCTGCCCGGCGCGGCGGTGGCGGGCGCGGGCCAGGCGCTCCAGCTGCCGATCACGCTGCGGATCATCCTGTCCGAAGTGCCGACGGCGCGGGCGGGCGTCGGCAGCGGCGTCATGGTGACGACTCAGCAGTCGGCGTTGGCACTGGGCGTGGCGACGCTCGGCACGCTGTTCCTGACGCTGGTACCGGGCATGGGCATGCGGGACGCGCTGGTGACGACGCTGCTGGTCCAACTGGCCGGCATCGCCCTGACGGCTGCCCTGAGCCTGCGCCTGCCGCGCACGATCAGCTGACGCGGCCTCCCGGCGGACGTGGCCCCGCAGCCCCTGAGACTGGGGCCCCGCATCCCGGGCAGGTGCCGGCGCCGTACGGAACAGTGGTCGCACGGCAGCCACCTGGACTGGAAACCGGTCGTCGACTCGCATGACGCACCGCCCTCGCGGACTTCTGGGCGGCGGCCCCGGGTACCGGCTGGAGGACAACAGCGCACTGGCCAACCACCCGCTGACAGCGGGTCAGCTCCCACAGCCGGCGGCCGCGGAGCACGACGGCACGCGGATCTTCCGGGGCTTCGCCGCCATCCGGCACCCGGACGACCGGTACGACAGGGAGCCGGGCATCGGCCGGGGCCGCCGCCTCCTCTCCCAGGACGTCCCCGACGCAAGTCGCAGCGAAGACGCAACCACAGCGAGGCGCCCCCGGCTGTGTCCCTTGCTCGTACAGTCGGGGCGCTGTACCCCTCCCGGACGGGGGCTGTGAGACCGCGGTCGGCGGTTCGAGCGCCGTACTCGATGGGGGCCCGCGCTAGCTTGCGTACCGTAGATGGACGATTGCCGGCGTTCGTTTCTGTTTGTCGTTCTCATCGCGCGGAAGGGGCCGGCTTCTCCGCCCCAGGGGACCGTGGTGAGGCTGCCGAGCAGTGCGGCGCAAGCTGGATACATGTCCCAGGACGGAGATGGGCAGGCATGCGTCTGACGCACATGGCACATGGGCTGCGGGCCTCGCTGCGCAATAACGGGCAGGCGTACGGGTTCTCCGTGGTGATCACCGTTGCCCTCGGACTGCTGAACGCCGAGGCCAAGGTCTCCGGATCAGCGCATCTTGTCTATTTCGCGCTGGGCGCGGCCGTCGCTTTCAGCGTGTTGGAGGCCGTCACTTCCATGGGATTCCGACGCCCGCTGGAGCAGGAGCCCGGTACGGTCACAGCGCTGGGCATTTCGTTGAGCCTGATGTCCGTGGGCTCCTCCGCTGCTCTGGCCTGGGGCATCGCTCACTTCCTCGGTGGTGTGGCCGCCTGGCCGGTGACAGCGTTCGCGGTGTCCGTCGTCTACCCGCTGCTGGCCGGCATGGAGCTCGCCTTCGCCCAACGAGCGCAGGAATCGTCCTCGCACGGTGCGGAGATCAGACGGCAGACCGCCCAAGAAGAGGACGAACACCGTGGCTAGTGTGCGGTGACCGCGCAGGTTCGACGGGTTGTTCAGGCCACGGTGGCGAGGGGGCGTCCGCCCCGGCGGATGCCCTTCCCTGGTGGGGCGGGCCGACAGCAGCACCGTGCTCGGCACCGCCGGCTGACCCGACCGGGGCCGGTCCCCCGGCCCCCGCGCGTGAAAAACGCCGGGCGAGCCGGAATCCTCCAGCTCGCCCGGCGGTCCGTGCGGAGCGCCTAGCAGCCCAGGAGCCGCCCGGCCAGGTACCCCTCGATCTGGTCGAGGGACACCCGCTCCTGCTTCATGGAGTCACGCTCACGCACCGTCACCGCGTTGTCGTCCAGCGTGTCGAAGTCCACCGTCACGCAGTACGGCGTGCCGATCTCGTCCTGGCGGCGGTAACGGCGGCCGATCGCGCCCGCGTCGTCGAACTCGATGTTCCAGTGCTTGCGCAGCGCCTGCGCGAGCCCCTTGGCCTTCGGCGACAGCTCCGGGTTCCGGGACAGCGGCAGCACCGCGACCTTCACCGGAGCCAGGCGGTGGTCGAGGCGAAGCACCGTGCGCTTCTCCATCTTGCCCTTGGCGTTCGGCGCCTCGTCCTCGACGTACGCGTCGAGCAGGAAGGCCAGCATGGTGCGCCCGACGCCCGCCGCCGGCTCGATGACATACGGCGTCCAGCGCTCGCCGGCCTCCTGGTCGAAGTAGGAGAGGTCCTGGCCGGAGGCCTTGGAGTGGGCACCGAGGTCGTAGTCGGTGCGGTTCGCGACGCCCTCCAGCTCGCCCCACTCCGAGCCGCCGAACTGGAAGCGGTACTCGATGTCGGCGGTGCGCTTGGAGTAGTGGGAGAGCTTCTCCTTCGGGTGCTCGTACCAGCGCATGTTCTCCTCGCGCAGGCCGAGACCCGTGTACCAGTTCCAGCGCTCCTGCATCCAGTACTCTTGCCACTTCTCGTCCTCGCCCGGCTTGACGAAGAACTCCATCTCCATCTGCTCGAACTCACGGGTGCGGAAGATGAAGTTGCCCGGCGTGATCTCGTTGCGGAACGACTTGCCCATCTGCGCGATGCCGAACGGCGGCTTGCGGCGCGAGGTCTGCTGGACCTGGAGGAAGTTGGTGAAGATGCCCTGCGCGGTCTCCGGGCGCAGGTAGGCGATCGAGCCGCTGTCCTGCGTCGGGCCGAGGTGGGTGGAGAGCAGACCCGAGAACTGCTTCGGCTCGGTGAACTGGCCCTTGTTGCCGCAGTTGGGGCAGTTGATGTCCGCGAGGCCGTTCTCCGGGAGGCGGCCGTGCTTGGCCTCGTACGCCTCCTCCAGATGGTCGGCACGGAAGCGCTTGTGACAGGAGGTGCACTCGGTGAGCGGGTCGGTGAAGGTGGCGACGTGACCGGAGGCCACCCAGACCTCGGTCGCCAGGATCACCGACGAGTCGATACCCACGACGTCCTCGCGCGACGTCACCATGTAGCGCCACCACTGGCGCTTGATGTTCTCCTTGAGCTCGACACCCAGCGGTCCGTAGTCCCAGGCGGCACGCTGACCGCCGTAGATCTCGCTGCAGGGGAATACGAAGCCACGGCGCTTGCTCAGGCTGACGATGGTGTCGATCTTGTCGGCGGCCACGGTGCTCTCTTCATTACGACGACGGGCGACGAAGCGAGACGCTTCAAAGCGAATGCTTCAGGGTACCGGCGGTGGCTCCCCCTCAATCAAATCGGTGCCGTTCCCAGGCTTGGACAGGAGTTTGTTGACAACGGTTTCCATTGTTGATGAAAATGACTGTCATGAACGCACGACGACGCCTCATACCCGGGACCGCGGTCGCGGCGGCCACCGCCCTCGGCCTCGGAGCCCTCTCCGCCTGCTCCTCGGCCGGCGCCGCGGGGGGAGGCAGCGGCAAGTTCGACGTGGTGGCGTCGTTCTACCCGCTGGCCTTCCTCGCCGAGCAGATCGGCGGGTCGTACGTCCACGTGACCAGTCTGACCCAGCCCGGCCAGGAGCCGCACGACCTGGAGATCAGCGCCCAGCAGACCGCCCGGCTCCAGGAGGCCGACGCGGCCCTCTACCTCAAGGGCCTGCAGCCCTCCGTCGACGACGCGGTGGCCCAGTCGGGGATCAGGACGAAGGTCGACGCCGCCGCCCTGACCTCCCTGGAGGAGCACGGCAACGAGGTCGGCGGGCACGCGGCCGCCCACGACACCCACCAGAGCGAGGAGCCCGCCGGAAAGGACCCCCACATCTGGCTCGACCCGGTGCGCTACGCCCAGGTCGCCCAGGGCGTCGGCGCGGCCTTCGAGAAGGCGGACGCCCAGCACGCGGACACCTACCGGAAGAACACCGACGCGCTGGTGAAGAAGCTCGACGAGCTGAACGCCCAGTACGCGGACGGCCTGAAGAACACGAAGACCAAGGTCTTCATCACCACGCACGCCGCCTTCGGCTACCTCGCCGAGCGCTACGGCCTCATCGAGGAGGCCATCAACGGCCTGGACCCGGAGTCCGAACCCAGCGCCGCCCGCGTTCGCGACCTGGAGAAGACGGCCGAGGCCGACGGCGTCTCCACGGTCTTCTACGAGACGCTCGTCAGCGACAAGACCGCGAAGACCATCGCCGAGGACGCCAACCTGAAGACGGACGTCCTCGACCCGATCGAGGGCATCACGCCGAAGTCCCGCGGCAGGGACTACTTCCAGGTCATGCAGTCCAACCTCAAGGCCCTGCAGACGGCATTGGGCACCAAGTGATCGCAACGGAGGACGCCATGGACGAAAGGGACGCCGTGGGCGAGCCCGTCATATCGATGCGCGGTGTGCGCGCCGACCTGGGCGCACGCCCCGTCCTGCGCGGCATCGACCTCGCCGTGCAGCGCGGTGAGGTCGTCGCGCTGCTCGGGGCGAACGGCTCGGGCAAGTCGACCGCCGTGCGAAGCATCATCGGCCAGGTGCCGCTGAGCGCCGGGGAGATCGAACTCTTCGGCACACCGCGGCGTGCCTTCCGCGACTGGCGGCGCGTCGGCTACGTGCCGCAGCGCACCACGGCCGCGGGCGGCGTGCCCGCCACGGTGACCGAGGTGGTCTCCTCCGGACGCCTGTCCCGGGCCCGCTTCGGCATCCTGCGCAGGGCCGACCACGAGGCCGTACGCCACGCCCTGGACCTCGTCGGCATGGCGGACCGGGCCAAGGACTCGGTGGGCGCGCTGTCCGGCGGTCAGCACCAGCGGGTCCTGATCGCCCGCGCGCTCGCCTCCGCACCCGAACTGCTGATCATGGACGAGCCGATGGCGGGCGTCGACCTGGCGAGCCAGGAGGTGCTCGCGCGGACGCTCGGGGACCAGGTGGCCTCCGGCGCGACCGTGCTGCTGGTACTGCACGAACTGGGCCCCCTGGAGCCGCTGATCGACCGGGCGGTCGTCCTGCGCGACGGCTGCGTGCTGCACGACGGCCCGCCCGGACAGGCCGTGGGGCAACACGCCCTGCCCGGCCACGACCATGCCCACCCGTCACCCACCACCGCCCTTGGCGGAGGTGCTTCCCACCACTGCCTCGATGCGCATGACGCCACCGGCGCCGCGCCGATCCGCACGGGACTGCTGAACTGATGGACTTCCTGAACTACGCCTTCATGCAGCGGGCCCTGCTCGCCGCCGTCCTGGTCGGCATCACGGCCCCCGCCGTCGGCATCTACCTCGTGCAGCGCCGCCAGGCCCTGATGGGCGACGGCATCGGGCACGTGGCGATGACCGGCGTCGGCCTCGGCTTCCTCCTGTCCACCTCCCCGGTGTGGATGGCGACGGCCGTCTCGGTCCTCGGCTCGGTCCTCATGGAGCTGATCCGCTGGTACGGAAGGACACGCGGCGACATCGCCCTCGCGATGCTGTTCTACGGCGGTATGGCGGGCGGCGTGATGTTCATCAACCTCGCGCCGGGCGGCTCCAACGCGAACCTGACGTCGTACCTGTTCGGTTCCCTCTCCACGGTCTCGCAGTCGGACGTGGCGGCGATCTGCCTGCTCGCGGCCTTCGTCGTCGTGGTCACCCTGGGGCTGCGCCGCCAGCTCTTCGCGGTCAGCCACGACGAGGAGTTCGCCCGGGTGACGGGGCTGCCGGTCCGCGCGCTGAACCTGCTGACGGCCGTCACGGCGGCCGTGACGGTGACCGTCGCCATGCGCGTGGTCGGGCTCCTTCTGGTCTCCGCGCTGATGGTGGTCCCGGTGGCTGCGGCACAGCAGCTCGGCCGCAGCTTCGCGGCGACCTTCGCGATCGCGGTCGTCATCGGCGTGACCGTCACCCTCGGCGGCACGATCACCTCCTACTACCAGGACGTACCGCCCGGCGCGACGATCGTGCTGCTGACCATCGCGACCTTCATCGCACTGACCGCGCTCGCCACTCCGCTGGCCCGGCGACGCGCGCGGGCACTCGCCGCCGCACAGCCCTCCGGGGACCCCGCGGAGTGCGCGATTCCGGCCACCCGGGAGGCCGCGCACGAGGTCGGAGCCTGACCACGCCCGGGCCGGGCTGGCACAATGGCCCGGCAGGCGCAGCCGTGGCCGTGGCCGTGGCCGCGAGAGAGCCGGAGGGGCGGGCCGGTGTCCGGAGCGCAGGCACGCGGAGGCCGGAAGGGCCGAGCACGGTCGCGGTCTCGACGCCGGCACGAAGCACCCCGCAGGCGAACGAGCCATCAAGAAGGAGGCAACCGGTGACCACCGCAGGACCGCCCGTGAAGGGCCGCGCCACCCGGCAGCGTGCCGCTGTCGCGGCGGCCCTCGACGAGGTCGACGAGTTCCGCAGCGCGCAGGAGCTCCACGACATGCTCAAGCACAAGGGCGACTCGGTCGGACTGACGACGGTCTACCGCACCCTGCAGTCCCTCGCCGACGCCGGCGAGGTCGACGTCCTGCGGACCTCCGACGGCGAGTCCGTCTACCGCCGCTGCTCGACCGGCGAGCACCACCACCACCTGGTCTGCCGCGTCTGCGGCAAGGCCGTCGAGGTCGAGGGCCCGGCGGTGGAGAAGTGGGCGGATGCGATCGCGGCAGAGCACGGCTTCGTCAACGTCGCCCACACGGTGGAGATCTTCGGCACCTGCGCCGACTGCACCGGTCAGGGCGCTTGAGCCCCTTGTGCCGCAACGGGCGCCGTTCGCCCCGTCGCGACGCCCGGCACGCTCCCCCAAGCTCTTCGAGCACGGGGTGCCCCCAGAGCACGCACCGGACGCCGCTCCTCGACGGGCGAACGTCGCCTGCTGCGGCACTAGACGCGGGTGAGGTGGCGGTCCAGGATCGCGCGCAACCGGTCGGCGTCCGCCGGAGCGGACAGGCCGCTCTTGGGAAGCACGGTGAAGCCGGTGGCGTTCTTGTCATCGCTGACGAGGACGAACACACGCGGTGTCTCCCGGTAACGGGGCTGCGCGGCCCAGCTGACGGACGTCGTGGTGTGGTCGGTGGCCACCGAGACACCGGCGTCCGTCACCGTCACCCGGAACAGGCCCTGCCGCTCGGCGAGACGCTGAAACGTGCGGGCCTGCAACCATGGAGAGAGGGCCATCAGGCAGGCGGCCACACTCATCCCCACCAGGAAGCCGGGTGACAGTCCGTCGTGTCCGGTCGCGAGCAACAGGACCTCCACGGCGACGCAGAGACCGATCACATACGGGAACCAGCGCTGCCGGCGGCCCGCCCGGCTCACCCGCAACCGCGCCCGCAGCGCCGACGTCAGATCCTTGACGTCCGGCCGGTAGGTCAGTTCGACGACGTCCTGCGCCGAGTCCCGCCCCGTTGTCTCCCCCTGGTTCATGGGACGTGATCGTACCGCCCTGATCAGCTGTCCTCGGTCCGGCCCTCCATCGCCGGCAGTTCCTCGTTCGGGATCGCGCCGCCGAAGCGGCGGTCGCGGGAGGCGTACTCGACGCACGCCCGCCACAGGTCGCGCCGGTCGAAGTCCGGCCACAGCACGTCCTGGAAGACCATCTCGGCGTACGCGCTCTGCCAGAGCAGGTAGTTGGAGGTGCGCTGCTCGCCGCTCGGGCGCAGGAACAGGTCCACGTCCGGCATGTCCGGGTAGTACAGGTGCTTCGCGACCGTCTTCTCGGAGATCTTCGACGGGTCGAGCCGGCCGGCCTTCACCTCCTCAGCGATGGCCTGCACCGCGTCCGCGATCTCCGCGCGGCCGCCGTAGTTCATGCAGAAGTACAAGGTGAGCCGGTCGTTGCCCTTGGTCTGCTCCTGGGCGACCTGGAGCTCCTTGGCGACGGACTTCCACAGCCGGGGCATACGGCCGACCCAGCGCACCCGCACGCCGAGTTCGTCGAGCCGGTCGCGGGTCTTGCGGATGAAGTCGCGGTTGAAGTTCATGAGGAAGCGCACCTCGTCGGGCGAGCGCTTCCAGTTCTCGGTGGAGAAGGCGTAGAGGGAGATGTTCCCCACGCCCATCTCGATCGCGCCCTGCAGCACGTCCAGCACGCGCTCGGCACCGACCTTGTGTCCCTCCGTGCGGGGCAGGCCGCGTTCCTTGGCCCACCGCCCGTTCCCGTCCATGACGATCGCCACGTGGTTCGGGACCAGCTCCCCGGGGAGCTTCGGCGGCCGCGCGCCGGACGGGTGCGGCTCCGGCGTCCTGTACTCCCGGCGCTGGCGGCCCAGAAACCCGCGTACGGCCATGTGCTTCTCGCTCCTCGGTTGTTCGTCTGTCGGCTCGGTCGCTGTGCTGCTCTGCTGCTGTCCATGGGTCTGTCGGCGCCATGTCGTGCGACGCTCTACTTTTCCACGTACCGGAGCGAGCGCAGCCCCCGCTCCAGGTGCCAGTGCAGGTACGCCGACACCAGCCCGCTGCCCTCCCGGACGTACCGCGCCTCGCACGCGTCCGCGCTCTCCCAGTCCCCCGTCAGCAGCGCGCCGAGCAGTTCCAGGGCCTGCGGCGAGGGTACGACGCTGCCGGGCACCCGGCAGTCGACGCACACGGACCCGCCCGAGGCGACCGAGAAGAAACGGTTCGGTCCGGGCATGCCGCACTTCGCGCAGTCGCTGAAGCTGGGCGCGTAGCCGTTGACGGCGAGGGAGCGCAGCAGGAAGGCGTCCAGCACGAGGTGCGGCGCGTGCTCACCGCGGGCGAGCGTCCTGAGGCCCCCGACCAGCAACAGATACTGCTGGACGGCCGGCTCCCCCTCGTGGTCGGTGAACCGCTCGGCGGTCTCCAGCATGGCGGTGCCGGCGGTGTACCGGGCGTAGTCGGCGACGATTCCGCCGCCGTACGGCGCGATGGTCTCGCTCTGGGTGCACAGCGGCAGGCCCCGCCCGACCAGCTCGCTCCCTCGTGCGAAGAACTGCACGTCCACGTGCGAGAACGGCTCGAGCCTGGCCCCGAACTTCGACTTCGTCCGGCGCACCCCGCGGGCCACGGCGCGGACCCGTCCGTGACCCCGCGTGAGCAGCGTGATGATCCGGTCCGCCTCACCCAGCTTCTGGGTGCGCAGCACGATGCCGTCGTCGCGGAACAGACTCATGGCGTCCATTCTCGCCTACGGCTCGCCCGCCTCGGGCCGGGTCCCCCCAGGTCCTCAAGGGACCTCCCCGCGACTGCGTGCGTTGGCGTACGCCGTCGCCGCCCGCAGACGCTCCGCCTGGGTCGCCGGGCGCACGGCCTCCGGCTCGACGTCCCACTCCTTGCCCCCGCCGTACGGTCTCAGCTGTACGTACGGGCCCTCGTGCCCCATGACCACGCCCACCCTCCCGGTGCGGGTGTCGACGGCGTACGACCCGATCGGCGGCTTCTTCTTCATCGCACCTCCGCCGCCGGCCGCGCCCGCAGGGTCGCCGCGAGCCGGGCAGCGACGTCCACGGAACAGCCGCCCGATTCCACCGGCGGACAGGGTGTCTCCCGTGCCGGACTTGCCGGGTCGAGCCGGAGCGACGGCAACGTGATTCCGACGCTCGCGAGCGCAGCCCGCAATTCCTTCACTGTCTCCTCCGCCTCTTCGACGCGGTGCGCCGAGTCTCGTCCCCCGAGCGATGTGTGTACTGCAGTCACCGAGCTCCCCTTCCCCTGGGACTTTCACTCTTCGCATCACCTTGGTGACGCTCTGCATCTACACTCGTCAGGCGTCTGTGCCCTACAAGTGCGAGGCAGCGGGGGTGGGTTGAGCCATGGCCGACAGCACACGGCAGGCGGCGCAGGAGTCCTTCGGCGCCGAGCCGAGACGACGGCGGGGGGAAGCGGGCCCCGCGCCCCTTGCTGAGTGGCGCGGATTTCTCGACCGAGCGGAGTGAACAGCAGGTCGTCGCCGTATTCGAACCCGATGGCTGCGCCGAGGTGGCCGACGAAGTCCCCGATGCCGTCCCCGTCCCGGACAGCACGGTGTCCGGCGGTCCCGTCCTCCTCCTGGCCCGGCCGCCCGGGCGGCGTTCCGTGCGCAGGCGCCTGGTCCCGCGCACGAGTCGTACGACCGTCAGTCCCTGGCGAGTGGCGCGGTTTCCCCGACCTTCAGCTGGTGGTCGGCCCAGACGTAGCTCTCGGGCAGCAACTCGGTGATGAGGACGCTTCGGATGCGATCGCCTTCGCCGACGATGACCTGGACACGGGGAAAGTAGTCGAGAAGGACCTGACGGCACCGACCGCACGGGGGGACGACCCCGCGGTCACGGTCGCCCACGGCGACGATCGTCTCCAGCTCGTAGACGCCCTGGGCCGCTGCCGCGCCGATCAGGACGAGCTCGGCGCAGGGCCCCCCGGTGAAGTGGTAGGCGTTCACCGCGGTGACGATCCGGCCGTCCCGGGCACGGGCCGCGGCCGCCATGGTGTGGTTGTCACCTCGGCAGCGCGTGCGAGCGACGTGGGCGGCGGCTTCGACGAGTTCGTGGTCGACGTCGTGGGTCTGCGGGTTCATCTTCTCTGCCTTCGTCGGGTGTCAGGCGCCATTGAACCCCGTGACGAGTGTGCGCAAGCAGATATCGGCGGTGCGGTCGCCGCGCCGGACGGTGAAGCGGCGGACGATCCCGTCGGTGGCTTCCGTGACCGGCGGCCCCGCTGCGTCCGCGCATCGGGAGAGGAGCGCCGTGGATGCACCGGGTGATCCGACGGCGTGCACCTCGGCGGACGGATTGCCGGGCAGCTCCGACGCAGCCCGGCCCGGCGGCTGCGCCTCGGTCGTCGGCCTCCTGCCGCACCGACCGCAAGCGGATCGCTCCCCGGCCCCGCCGAGCCACACACACCGCACGGAAATCCGCTGGAGCCTCGCCGAACCGGCCGGCTGGGGTCGCGGGATGACCACCCGCACCTTCCGCGTCATCGTCCGCGGTGTCTCGACGGACTCAGCACCGACCAGCGCGCGGAACTCCTGGCCGAAGCCGCGGAGCACGACGTGCTGCGCGCGGCGTTCACCCCCGAGGGCCACCTCAGCTACGACCTGGCCGTACGCTCGGCCTTCACCTTCCGCTTCCTGGACTCGGGGGAGGAAGAGGAGGACATCCTGGAGGCGACCGAACGCGCCGAGGAAGCCGCGGAGGCCTGGCTGACCCAGCGCGGCTACGGCTACAAGAACCTCCGGTCCGGCGCCGAGGACCTCTCCCTGGCACCGCTCGGCAAACGGCGGCGCCGCGCCGCGGCCCGGTAGCGGGCCAGATCCGCCCGCGCACCGCCCGGGCGAAGCGGAAGGACCTATCCCACCGACACCAGCCCCGCCTCGTACGCCGTGATCACCAACTGGACGCGGTCCCTCGCGTCCAGCTTGGTCAGCAGGCGGGTCAGGTACGTCTTGGCCGTGGCCACGCTGATGCACAGTTCGGCCGCTATCTCCGCGTTGGACAGGCCGGAGCCCACCAGGGTGAGGACCTCGCGCTCCCGGTCCGTGATGCCCGTCAGGTCCCGGCGGTTCCGGGCAGGTCCCGGCCGGGCCGCGAAGTCCTGGATCAGGCGCCGGGTCACACCGGGGGCCAGGAGCGCGTCGCCGGACGCCACCACCCGCACCGCCCCGATGATGTCGTCCAGCGCCATGTCCTTGACCAGGAAGCCGGAGGCACCCGCGCGCAACGCCCCGTACACGTGATCGTCGTCGTCGAAGGTCGTCAGGACCACGATCCGCGTGTCCGCCGGCCCGGCGGTGATGCGGCGCGTCGCCTCGATGCCGTCCAGCCGCGGCATACGGATGTCCATCACCACCACGTCCGGGCGGAGTTCCTCCGCCAGCGTCACGGCCTCCTCGCCCGTGGCCGCCTCCCCCACCACCTCGAGGTCCTCGATCTCCTCCATCACCATGCGCAACGCCGTACGGATCAACTGCTGGTCGTCGGCGAGGACCACCCGGACCGTCATCCGGCGCCCTCCGGCACCGGCAGCCGCGCCGCCACCCGGAAGCCGCCCTCCGGACGCGGGGCGGCGCTGAACTCCCCGTGCAGCAGCGCGACCCGCTCCCGCATGCCCGCCAGGCCGAAGCCGGTGTCCGTCGACGTGCCGTGGCCCCGGCCGTCGTCCGTCACCTCCAGGGCGAGTACGTCGTCGGCGTAGTCCACGGTCACCCGGCAGGCGTCCGTGCCGGAGTGCCGTACGACGTTGGTGACCGACTCCTGGATGATGCGGAACGCCGACAGGTCGAGGTCGGGCGGAAGGGGGCGGGGCTCCCCCAGCCGCCGCACCTCCACCCGCACCCCCGCCGCCGTCGTCGCGGCGGCGAGGCGGTCGACGTCGTCCAGGCCGGCGGCCGGCACCTGTTCCGGGCCGCCCCCTTGGTCCTCGTCCGCGGCCCTGAGCGCGACCAGCATGCGCCGCAGCGCCGCCAGCGTCTCCCGGCCCGCCGTCTCCACCGCCCGCATCGCCTCGCGTGCCGCCTCCGGGCGGGTGGCCGCCACCCGGGCCGCGGCGCCCGCCTGGAGGGCGATGATGCCGATGCTGTGCGCCACCGTGTCGTGCATCTCCCGGGCGATGCGCAGCCGTTCGGCGGTGACGGCGCGGACGGTGGTCTCGGCGCTCAGCCGCTGCACGTACGCGCGGCTCTGACGGACGCTGTTGCCGATCAGCCAGGCGACGACGGCCGTCAGAGCGAGCGATGCCCAGCCGCGCCAGGTGCCGTCGATCAGACTGGTCGGGACGCGGAGGGGGCGGCTGAGGAGGGTCCGGGCGAGTTGGTAGGACGGCAGCAGGGCGACTGCCATGACGAGTGCCGCTATGCCCTCCCATCGGGTGCGGGTGGCGACGATCCAGCCCAGCGCGATGTCCACCACCAGGTAGTGAGTGAAGCCGATGACGAGCCAGTCCACGCCCAGAGTCACGAGGAACGTCCCCGTCAGCAGGAGGGCGAGCGCCGGTACCGGATGACGGCGCAGCAGTCTGCAGCCCATCGGTCCGATGGCGGCGCCCGCCACGACGAGTGCCCAGCCGGTGGTGCCCGGCTGGTGCGGAGCGGTCGGCATGAAGGGGATGCCGAAATAGGCGCGCACGGAGAAGGCGGTGGCGTACAGCCAGGGCACGGCCGTCCACACACCTGGCGGCACGCGCCTGAGCATGAGCAGGAGAAGCGGCGGGGGTGCGGACATGCGGTGATCGTAGGCGCGAGGCGGGGCGGCGGTCATCGGACCGTGGACGTACAACCACGGTCGACACCGGCCCGCGGCCACCACCCCGCGGATGCTGCTCGGGCCGATCGAGCCGACCTCCGGAACCGCCGCCGTCAGCGGGTGCTCCGCCCCGGTGTCGCGCCGTCCGACGACGGTGTCGGGCGGCTGGACCGTGGTCGCGGCGTGGGCGCCCGTGGCGGCCGTCGTCGCGGTGGTCGCCGTGGACCGCCGCGACGTAGGACCTGGGGTGTGCCGTTCAGCCGGACGCGACGGTCGGTGCGGGCACGGTGCCCGGGCCGGTGGGCTCGGTGGCCTCCCACAGGACGTGGAACCGCTTCATGCGCTCCTGGACGTGCGCGGGTGTCATCTTCAGGAGGGTCTTGGCCGGTACGACGTCCACGTCCGGCTCGATCTCGTAGCAGAGCTGCCCGTCGAAGACGATGAAGTCGTTCGTGAGCGTGAGGCGGGCGCGCTGCGGCAGTTCCGAGCGGACCGCGATGCGCGCGTCGATGCCGAGGTCCCGCTGGCTGCGGCAGAGTTCCTCCAGTTCCTCGGTGCGTTCCCGCGGGTTCTTCACGAGGAACAGCCGCCGCACCCGCACTCCCCGCTTGACGGCCTCCTCCTGTGCCTTCAGGTAGCGGTTGGCGGGCTCGCTGGTCCAGAAGTCGCGGTCCACGGGGGTGCTGGTGGCCACCAGGGTCTGGGTACAGCACGCGGTGAGGGCGATCAGCCAGTCGTGCTCCTCGCCCGGACAGTCCGTGCTGCCGCGACTGAGGCTCTCCATCGTGGCCGCGAGCTGGGCGATCCGGTCCTGGGCGAAGTCCTTCACCAGCTGTGACTCCTGACGGCCCACATGGGTGTAGGCGCGCGCCAGCCGGGCCACCCCGTCGGACCGCAGCACCGAGCGGTCCACCTCGCTGAACAGCTCGGTCGCCTCGCTGATCCGGGCGAAGGCCCCCTCGACCTCCCTGCGCATCTCCAGGTGGTACTTGTCCAGGCCCTGCTCCATCGAGTTCAGCCGCTGCTCGAAGTCCACGAGGTACTGGATGATCAGTGCGGCGCCGCCGAGGACGACGGACACGGTCAGCTGCCAGACCTGGTTCTTGTCCTGGTCCAGGACGTTGGTCAGGAGGTAGGTGGCGGCGGCCACCACCGCCGTGACCAGTGTCTTCCGTAACAGGTTCGGTGAGTGCTGCCCCTCCTCGCTCCTCGACGCCGTGTGTGCTTCCCCCGATGACGCTCCTGACGCTCCGGTCATGTCGGCTCTCCCCCGTCACGGTTGTGGTTGGTGCCGCCCTTCAGCGCGTGCTCAGTGCTTCGTGCAGCAACGGAATGGCCTGGACGGCCAGCTGGTCGCGGATGCGCTGGACCAGGGTCTGCCACTGACGGGTGAACCCCGGCTCCCGTTCCAGCACGTCCCACAGGTGACCCAGCGTGCGGTCCACGTGTGCGCGCGGCATCCACAGATGCAGCAGGTGATCGACGGCCGGACGCAGCGCGAGGACGGCCGCGGGGCCGTCCGCCGCACCGAGCCGGCTGCTGTCCAGCATGTGCACGACGGTCGTCAGCAGCCAGTCGTGCAGGGCGAGGTCCTCGCACAGGCCGGCGGCCGCGGCGGCCGGGGTGCCCTCCGGCAGCCTCAGTTCCACGGTCCGCAGCCCGTGCTCGGCGAGGGTGAAGCGCTCGAGCGACGGTCCCTCGCCCTCGGGGGCGCGTCGTGCGGCCCAGCGCAGATGGGTGCGCCGGGACTTGAAGGGCGCCTTGTGGTCGAGGAGCGGATGGCGCAGCAGTTGGGCGAGCAGGCCCTCGGCGATCATCCCGAGGTCGAGTTCGCCGCGTGCGCCGCCGCGCAGGACGCCCTCGGCGGTGGCCTGTTCGGGGAGTTTGCCGAAGGGTTCGACCAGGCCGGGCCTGACGAGGTAGTGGCCCCAGGGACGGCGCGTGTCGGGACCGGTGGCCGGGGCGGCGAAGTAGGCGGTGGCCTGCAGGACGCGGCCCTCGGTGAGCGCGGCGCGGGCGGCCACCGTGCCGACGGCGCGTACCTTGGCACCGTTGGAGGTGGGCAGCCGGCAGTCCACGCCGGTCAGGACGTCCGGGGACAGCGCGTACAGGTTGGGCCGCTCGGAGACCCGGACGTTCTCGTCGGCGCGCAGCCTCAGCAGCTGGGCGGCGGCCCGGCCGTCCAGTGCGTGGAAGGACGGCAGCAGACCGGTGCGCACCTCACCGCAGGCGAGCACCGGGCGCGCCGGCTGTCCCCCGGCCGGCATCTCAGCCCCCCTCGGCCGGGCAGGTGCCGGCGGGCTCCTCGTAGAAGACGTACGTGGCGCGCTGGGCGACCGCGTCCGGCACCGCCGCGCCCTCGCGGGCGGAGCGCTCGGCGACCTGCTTGAGCGCGCCCGAGTCGACGTCTATCTGGTCGAGGATGAGCCGGACGGCGTCCTCGACGGCGAGGAAGCGGTTGGGCATCAGGGTGCAGGTGCGGTACGCGCTGAACGGCGCCGCCGCCGGGTTGAGCTGGATCAGCGGCGGCAGCCTGTCCCACTCGTGGGGGAAGTCGCGCCCGTTCCAGGGGCGCGGTACGAGGACCGGTTCGCCGAGGTGGCGCAGCAGGCCGAGCCGGGCGAGCTGCCAGACGGCGGCGAGGAACGGGCAGGACCACAGCCGCTGTCCGTCCTTCTCGGACCACAGCTCGATGTCCATGAACACGGAGTGGTTGCGGGCGGCGGTCTCCTGGGGCGGCTGCCAGCCGGTGATCTCCCCCATGGCGCTGCGGGAGCCGGGGCTGCGCTCCCCGTTGGCGAGCCAGCCGGTCCGGCTGACGGGCGGGCGGGAGCCGTGGCTGCCCGGGGGCGGCGACTCGACGAGGCGGTGCATGACGGCCTCGGCGAGCTCGATCCTGTCGGCGACGGCGCAGCCCGACTCGCGGGCCAGGTAGTCGATGACGAGCCCGGCGTGCTCGGCCTCCTCCAGTACCACCGGGACGAGTTCGGCGGGGGTGGAGAAGCGGGTGAAGTAGTCGTCGACGAGGAAGCAGGTGCTGATGCGCGGCCTCTTGCCGCCGGTGCGGCGGGTGGCGGCGGCCCGGGCGGCGTCCACCCAGACGCGGACCTCCGCGAAGTGCTCGCGCAGCCGCTCGGGCCCGGCCTCGAAGTCCTCCATGTAGAGGTGGCCGAGTTCGAGGGAGAGGTGGGCGAGCGGTACGGACTGGGTGCGGGGCTCTGCGGAGGTCTCGCGGAACACTGCTTCCGTCACGGCTGCTCCCAGTACTTGTCGTCGGTCAGCCGGTTCGCCAGTTCGCTCAGTGCCTCCCAGGTCTCCCGGTTGGCGATCTGGCTGTCGAGGACGTCCTCGTCGGTGATGAGCTGCTCGCGCCACTGCAGGACCGGCTCCAGCGGCACGGAGCCGAGCACCTGGGTGTACCCGATGCCGAGGGTGGAGGACATCTGCTTCAGGTCGCGGTCGCAGGCGCGCATCCACGCCGACTGGGTCGCCGACACCTGGGACCACAGCGCCGACTCGGGGTCGGGTACGGCGGCCCGGACGAATCGGATGACGTTCCGCAGCGCCGTCTCGTCGTGGCCGCGGGCCACCCCGCCGGCGACGATGCCGCGCCTGCCGTGGACCAGGCTCGCGGCGGCCGCGACGTGCTGCCGGGTCCAGCGGTGGAAGACCAGCCAGCGCGCCAGGACACCGCGCAGCTCGCGCTGCGAGGTGGCCTCCAGGGCCATGTCGACGGCGTAGCTGCGGCCGGCGCTGAGGTCGACGACGATGATGTCGAACTCGCCGTTGAGCCGCAGCAGGAGGTCGACGCAGCGGCGCAGGGTGTCGTCGGTGGTGGCGAACTCGCCGCCGCTGACGTCGCCGGGCATCAGGACCAGGCTGCCGGAGCCGGGGGGCCGGTTGCGCAGCACCGGGTGCTCGGTGTCGGCCCAGACGTCGATGCGGGCCGGTTCGGCGACCTCGCCGGTCAGGTAGGAGTGCAGGCCGCGGTCCTCGGCGGCGCGACGGGCGTCGGGCACGTCGAAGACGGCCGCCGCGGTGGGCGAGCCGAAGTCGAAGTCCAGGTAGCAGACGTCGTCACCGGCCAGCGCCCGGTGGTAGGCGAGGTTGGCGCTGGTGACGGAGCGGCCCGTGCCTCCCTTGTCGGAGGCCGCGAAGACGAGCACGGTCACACCCCCTGGGCCGCGGCTTCCCGGGCCCGGGCGAGGGCGTCGAGTTGTCCGAGGACGTCGAGGGTCAACGAGCAGGCGGTACCGGGCTGTTCGTCGATGAGCTTTCGGGCGCGTCGCAACTTGACCTCGATGCTCCTCAGTTCCATACCGCGGTTGCCCTCGGAGGCCGGCGCGGGCTCCATCTGTTCGTTGCCGAGGAGGTGGGTCGACTCGCTCAGCAACGCCCGTGCCAGCACGCTGAGTTCGGTGCTGCGGATGGGGGGCTGCCTGTACATCTGGTGGACCTGGACCATCACCTCGGTGACGCGCTCGGTGACGCTCCAGGACACCTGCCCCTCGTACGCCGGGGTGTCGGGATAGGCGGCGTGGACGTTGTCCCACAGGCCGGTGCCCTCGCCGTCGCCGATCCGGCGCCGCCACAGGTGCTCGAAGATGTCCTCCGCGAGACGGAGCAGCCGGTCGTGCGAGGCGAGGTTGCGGGAGAGCGTGCACAGCTGGATGGTCCGCTTGAGCAGCTGCGCGGAGAAGTCGCTCATGATCCACTGCATGGGCGGCCCCGCGCTCTCGCTGCCCTGCAGCGGCAGGGTGACGCCGGGGTGGTGCAGTCGGATCATGGGGTCGTCGCGGGTCATGCGGCTGGTGACGCGGCCGCGTTCGGCGAGGCGTTCCATGACGCTGACGGTGCGGGTCAGGTCGTCGTCGGTGGCGCGGCGCCGCATCAGGTCGTGGACGAGGATGGCGGCGACGGAGAGGGAGAAGTACTCGGACTCCAGTTTCTGGCCCGTGGTACGCCAGGGAATGTCCTCCAGGGGCCAGCGGTCGCCGCCGAAGCGCGCGATCCCGGACCAGAACTGCTGGGTGATCTCCCAGCGCAGCCGTAACGCCTCGGCGAGCCGCTGCTGTTCGGGGTTGAGCAGGCCGAGGGTGAGGGTGCGGTCGGAGAAGAGGTCCTGGATGCCGTCGAGGGCGACGACGGTGAAGTAGAGGTACGGCACCGGGTTGGCGACGCCCTGGGGCTGCGGCCCGATGGGGTCTTCGGTCACGACCTCGGGCGCGTCCTTGATGATGCTCCAGCCCCAGCCGCATTCGAAGAGCTGGTTGGGGTCCTTGAGGCCCTCCTCGACGTCGACACCGAGGACGAAGCTCTCGACGATGGCGGCGCGCAGGGCCTCGAAGCGGTCCTGGAACCTGCGCAGCACATGCCGTTGCGACAGTCGTCCCTGGCCGAGGAGTTCGCACAGCGTGCGCCCCTGGGAGGCGTCGATGTCGAAGACGTTGATGGTGAAGGAGCGCAGCAGGCTCACCATGGCCGCGGTGAGGCGGTTGCTGGTGGCGGTGCGCACTTCCTGGATGGTCTCCAGGATGTCGCCGCGGCGGGTCTTGGACTCGTAGATCTTGAGGAAGCCGAGGGTGGCCAGGCACAGGGTGATCGACATGGAGTAGGAGTCGACGACTCCCAGTTCGCGCTGTTCCTGGGTGAGGTCACGGTCCTCGTCCCCGGACACGAAGTAGTGGCCACCGGCGAAGGTGGGTCTCTTTTCGTCCATGTGCCTGCGCATGAACTCGGCGGTTGCCGTGACCAGGTTGGCGGGGAGCTCGAGGCGCCCACCGGCCTTCCTCATCGCCTTCTGGACGTCGTCCTGTGTGGTGTCCGGGTCGTCCAGGCGGAAGGCGGGGATCTCCGTGGCCGGGTACAGGATGCAGAGCAGTCGCTCGGCGTCCGCGACGCTGCTTTCCCCGCCCTGTTTGCCCCAGTTCCACTCCCCGTCGTCGAACGAATGGCGGGCGACCGCCTGCCAGATGTCCAGCAGATGCTGGCGTGGCTTGATCTGCATCCCATGCCCCTCACACAGGCCGCGCTGCCATCGTTGGAGGACGTGCCGTCTTCTGTTGCGACGATGTGGTCCTCAACCGACCGGAATACCGGACTCCGGAATTCCAGATTCCGGAATGTTCGGCTCCGAATTCCTCCGGCCACAGGCGACGATCATTCCCGAATAGCCCTCACGTACGGCGGCCGAGGCCTTGAGACGCGTTGTCTCGAACTCGCCCGCGAAAGGCCGGAGACTCTCGTACACCTCCAACTCTCCCACGTCGCACGCCGGGAAGAAATGGTCACCCGTGTAATACCCGATCGAATGCTCCATGAACGCGGCGGCGAACGGCGCCCCGGGGGCGAGGGCGCGCAGGAAGCACTCGACGGCGCGGCGGAACTCGTCGTGCGAGGCGGTCATCGACTCCGCGACGAAGAACATGGTCCCCATGGACCAGCGGCCCTCGTGCCGCACCAGGTCGAAGAGGTTGCCCGACTGAACCCGGACCACGTCCCGGAACCTGGCCCGCGGGTCGAACTCCAGTGCGTCGTATGCCTTGTTCCTGCACAGCCGCTCCCAGAACTTGTCCCAGTTCCCGTCGTAGGAGGGGACCTGGCCCTTGAGGTAGCGGACGTTCGAGGGCGAGCGCTCGTAGAGGGTGATCTCCTCACACCAGGGCAGCATGGCGAGCGCCGGGTAGAGGTTCGCACCGGCCCCGACGTCGATGCCCGAGACACCGGCGGTGCCGCACCCCCGGAAATGATCGCCGAAATGATCGCCCACGATCTGAAGGATCTCCGCGTCCTCCGCCTGCAGGCCGCGGTAATTGTGCTCGACGTAGGCAATGGGGTCGAATGCGGCCCATGACACGTCCGCATTCAGTTGTACATCCCCCGACGATCTGAAGGTCATTGGTCGAGGGTACCGCCCGGAAGGCGGGTCCGGATCCCCCTTCGGCCAACCGGGCGAGGCGGTTACGCCGCTCGGGGCGCACCGAGGGCGCACCGGGGCGAATGACTCATTGGACCTGATCCGGCCTTGAAGGGGCTGGATCATCCCGCTCAAGATGGTCGGAAATCTGTCGAACACATCCGAACGGCAGACAGCGCGCGTCCCATTCGTACCACCCGTACGGAGGGTCACGCATGCTTGACTCCATTCCGCAGGGGGGCGGCATGACCGTGTTTCCAGAAGAACGTTTCCCTTCGCGTGGCGGGCCCACCGGACCGGCCCTGTTCCACGACCGGGCGTTCGTCGACCGCCCTCTGACGATGCGGGGTGTCACGGAGGACGACCTGCCGGAACTGGTACGGGTGGACCGGGAGGCGTTCCCCGACGACCCGTACCCGTACTTCGTGCTGCGCCAGCTGTTCGACCTGCACGGGGACTGTCTGCTGGTGCTGGACGACGGGGAGAGCCTGCACGGGTACGTCCTGTACGTCACCACGCAGGACGGCTACCGGAGTTGGATCGTCAGCCTCGGTGTGACCCGCGACCAGCGCGGCCGCGGGCTGGGACGGCGGCTGATGCTGGAGGTGCTGCGCCGGCTGCGGGCCGAGGAGGTGCGCGAGGTGCGGCTGACGGTGGAGCCGGCGAACGCGGCGGCGATCATGCTGTACCGGTCGCTGGGTTTCTCGTCCGACGAGGGGGTGCGCACGGACTACTTCGGAGCCGGAGAGGACCGGCTGATCATGACGCTGGGCCTGTGAAGCGCCGTACGTACCGCCGCTGCCGGGGTGTCTCCACGGCGTGCCGGTCGTAGTGGGCGCGCACATCGGCCACGGCACGCCCCGGCGGGACGCCGTCCAGCACGGCGAGGCAGGCGAGGGCGGTACCGGTACGTCCGCGGCCCGCCGCCGCAGGCGCCCTCGACGCGCCCCTCCGCGGCCCGCTCCCAGGCCTCGGTGAGCAGCCGCCGGGCCTCGCTGCGACTGCCGGGCGGCAGGAAGTCGGGCCACCGCAGCCAGTCGGAGGCCCAGGGCGCCGGCGGGGGCCGTTCGCCGAGCAGGTACAGCCCGTACGTGGGCGCGGGCCGCCCGGCAGGGGCCGCCGCAGCCCCCGCCCGCGCACCGGCCGCCCGGACGGCAGCCGCAGGACGCCGGGCGCCTCGGGGTCCCCGCCTGCGCCGTCGGAACTGCGGGTGCGGTCGTCCGGTTCGGGATCGCTCATCGGCCCGGTGTCGGGCGGCGGGCCGGCGCGGGGGTGCCGTTTCGCGGGCGGCGGACGGGCGCGTCGGCCGCAGGGCACCGGCCACAGGCCACCGCCGGTGTGCCGCCGCCGTCGGACACCGTGCGGGCCGTGCGGCTACGACACCGTGCGGGCCGCCGCGAGCAGTCGGGTCACGTCCTCGGAGCAGATGGTCAGGGCCGCGCCCACCGTGGCCAGGACGTCGCGTTCCGCAGGGGTGTAGGGGCCGTCGGCGAGGGCGATACGGGCCCCCTGGAGCAGGATCGACTCGCGGCCGGTGGGGGCGAGGTGCGGGGCGAGCGGGTCCAGGGCCTCGTGCAGCTCTATGGCCAGACTCGCGCCGCCGCCCGGTTCGCCGCAGACCCGGCCGGTGTCGGCGGCCACGGCGTCGACCAGGGCGCACAGCCCGTCCGCGGTGCAGTCGTCGAAGCCGGCGGAGCGGACGGCGGCGGCGGCCGTCTCCAGGGACGTACGGGAGCAGGTGCCGCCCGCGGCGAGGACCGCCAGGGCCACGGTGTGGACGGCGTCGCGGAGCATCGCGGCGAAGCGGGTGGTGGTCGGGTGGTCGAGGACGTCGGTGCCGTAGTGGTGGCCGCAGGCCGCGCACTCCACGACCGGGCCGGTCTCCCCGCGTGGCAGGACCGGCAGGCCGACGAGGGTGAGGCGGCGGCGCCCGGTGAGACGCTGGTAGTTGCGGTCGCCCCCGCAGCCGGGGCAGAAGAACTCGCCGTCGCCGACGGTGGTCCATGCGGTACGGACGCCGAGGACCTGCGAAAGGCGGCCCTTGCGGGCTTCCGGGCCGTTGCGTCCCCGTCCTGGCAGCACGTCGCACCTCCGTATCGCCGCGGCAACATCGCCGCTGCTGGCGTGATGTTAGCCACATTCGTGAGGCGGAGTCAGTACCCCGGACGAGACCTCCTCGTGATCTTCGGCCGAAATGGCCGGTGCACGACGCGGCCCCGTCCGCCTCGCGGGGCGGACGGGGCCGTGAACGTGGAGGTCAGCGGGCGGCTCGGTTGACCGCGGAGACGACCGCCTTCAGCGAGGCACGTGTCGTATTCGCGTCGATACCGATCCCCCACAGGACCTTTCCGTCGATCGCGCATTCGATGTACGAGGCGGCCTGCGCGGAGGCGCCCTCGCTCATCGTGTGCTCCTGGTAGTCCAGCAGACGTACGTCGATGCCGACGGACTGCAGGGCGTCGAAGAACGCCGAGATCGGGCCGTTGCCGGTGCCGGTGAGGACGGTGTCCTCACCGTCGACCGTGGCCTCGATGGTGAGGGTGTCGACGCCGTCCTTGTCCGTGGTTGTCTGCCCGGTCCGCACCTGGATGCGGCCCCACGGGTTGTCCGGGTTCGGCAGGTACTCGTCCTGGAAGACGTCCCAGATGTCCTTCGGCGTGACCTCGCCGCCCTCGGCGTCCGTCTTCGCCTGGATGATCTTCGAGAACTCGATCTGCATCCGGCGCGGCAGGTCCAGCTTGTGGTCGTTCTTCAGGACGTAGGCGATACCGCCCTTGCCGGACTGCGAGTTGACGCGGATGACCGCCTCGTAGGAGCGGCCGACGTCCTTGGGGTCGATCGGCAGGTAGGGCACCGCCCACTCGATGTCGTCGACGGTGACGCCCTTGGCCTGCGCCTCGGCCTCCATGGCGTCGAAGCCCTTCTTGATGGCGTCCTGGTGGGAGCCGGAGAAGGACGTGTAGACGAGGTCCCCGATGTAGGGGTGGCGCGGGTGGACCTCCATCTGGTTGCAGTACTCCCATGTACGACGGATCTCGTCGATGCCGGAGAGGTCGATCTGCGGGTCGACGCCCTGGGAGAACAGGTTCATGCCCAGGGTGACCAGGTCGACGTTGCCGGTGCGCTCGCCCTGGCCGAACAGGCAGCCCTCCACGCGGTCGGCGCCCGCCATCACCGCCAGCTCGGCGGCGGCGACGGCCGTGCCGCGGTCGTTGTGCGGGTGGGCGGACAGGCAGACGAACTCGCGGCGGGAGAGGTTGCGGTGCATCCACTCGAAGCGGTCCGCGTGCGTGGACGGGGTCGAACGCTCCACGGTGGCGGGCAGGTTGAGGATGATCTCGCGGTCCGGGCCGGGCTGCCAGACGTCCATGACCGCCTCGCAGACCTCGAGGGCGAAGTCCAGTTCGGTGTCGGTGAAGATCTCCGGGCTGTACTGGTAGCCGAACTCGGTCTCGGGGCCCAGCAGCTTGTCCGCGTACTCCATCACCAGCCGGGTGCCGTCGACGGCGATCTGCCTGATGTCGTCCTTGGAGCCGCGGAAGACGACCCGGCGGAAGACCGGGGCGGTGGCGTTGTAGAGGTGGACGTTCGCGCGGCGCGCGCCCTTCAGGGACTCCACGGTCCGCTCGATCAGGTCCTCGCGGGCCTGGGTCAGGACGGAGACGGTCACGTCCTCGGGGATCGCGCCCTCCTCCTCGATGATGGAGCGCACGAAGTCGAAGTCGGTCTGGCCGGAGGCCGGGAAGCCGATCTCGATCTCCTTGTAGCCCATCTTCACCAGCAGGTCGAACATGGCACGCTTGCGCGCCGGCGACATGGGGTCGATCAGGGCCTGGTTGCCGTCGCGCAGGTCGGTGGAGAGCCAGCGCGGGGCCTTGGTGATCCGCCGGTCGGGCCAGCTGCGGTCGGGGATGTCGACCTGCTCGTACGGCCGGTACTTGTGGATCGGCATGGAGGTGGGCTGCTGGCGGTTCGCCATGGTGCGTGGGCTCCTCAAGGGGTCCGGAAGGACGGCCGACGACGCAACGCCAAGCACCGCGGGGAGGGGGTCGGCCTCGACTACAGGCCCTCGCCGCGGCAGCTAAGGAGAAGCAGCCCGAAACGCATGATGCTCCGCATGCTAGCCGAGGCGCGCCGGGCACGAAGGCCCGTATCAGTATGCGGGACCGGGAGCACCTTTCGGACAAAAAGTTACTAAAGTCATGTTTTATGCACGACGAGGTTGCGTCCCGGCGGCGCGATGTGGGGCGCGTACGCCGAGTCCAAGGCCGAGGCCGAGCGGCAGCCGCTCGCGCCGGAGGGTGCGGACCTGCGGATCGGTCGGCTCCCCTTCGTCCACGGCGAGGGCGATCCACACCTCGCGCGCGCACGGATCCCGACCCGTGGTCGGGGATCATGTCCACCGAGCGGATACGGCGGGACCTCGGCTTCCGGCCCCGCTACCCGACCGTGTGGGCCGCCCGCGACGCCGGGGCGCTGTAGCGCCTGGCACCGGCCGCCGTTTGCCCGGTACGTCCCCGGGTACTGCGATCCCTCGTCGACTCCTCGACCAGGATCGGGAGGCCCGTATGCCCGCCCCCAGCCCCGCCGTGTCCAGGGTGGCCGTGATCACCGGATCCGACTCCGGTATCGGCCGCGCCACCGCCGTCCGCCTGGCCGAGGCGGGGATGGACATCGGCATCACCTGGCACAGCGACCGAAAGGGTGCCGAACAGACCGCCGACGAGGTCCGCGGCAAGGGGCGGCGGGCCGCCGTGGCCCAGGTGGACCTCACCCGGCTTCCCGAGGCCGCGGACACGGTCGACGCGCTGTGCGAGGAACTCGGCCGCGTCGATGTCCTGGTCAACAACGCCGGTACGGGCACCATGACCCCGTTTCTGGACCTGGGCCTCGACGACGTGCGCCAGGTCCTGGACGTCGACCTGCTCGGCCCGTTCCTGTGCGGTCAGCGCGCGGCGCGGAGGATGATCCGGCAGGGCGACGGCGGCCGGATCGTCAACGTGACCTCCGTCCACGAGCACCAGCCGCGGGTGGGCGCGGCCCCGTACTGCGCGGCCAAGGGCGGCCTCGGCCTGCTCACCCAGGTCATGGCCCTGGAACTGGCGGAGCACGGGATCACCGTCAACGCGGTGGCACCCGGCGAGATCGCCACGCCCATGACCGGCCAGGAGGACACGGACGTGCACACCGAGAGCCGCCCCGGTGTCCCGCTCGGGCGCCCGGGCGACGCCCGCGAGGTCGCGGCCGTGATCGCCTTCCTCGCCGGCCCCGACGCGTCCTACGTCACCGGGGCCTCGTGGAGCGTGGACGGCGGCATGCTGCGGATGGGGCCGATGGCCGGCTCGCACATGGCCGGTGACGACTGGCGGCGCCCCTGACCCCGGGGCGGCACCCGGGGCCGCCGGCTCAGTCCACCCCCCGAATCCGCCCCACCAACCCCGCCCCCGCCATCCCGATCAGCGCCGCCACCAGGTAGAGGACACGGTATCCGCCGAGGTGGGTGACGATCGGTGCCGCCAGTGCGGGGGCCGCGACCTGGGGCAGGGCGTTGGCGACGTTGATGACCCCGAGGTCTTTGCCCCGGTCGAGTGCCTCCGGCAGCACGTCCGTCATCAGGGCGAAGTCGACCGAGGTGAACACCCCGAAGCCCACGCCCAGCACCGCCGCCGCCACGATCGCGCCCGGCCAGGTCTGCCAGGCCGACAGGGCCGCCGTCGCCACCGCCATGAGCACTCCCGACCAGATCACGAACGGCTTGCGGCGGCCCACCCGGTCCGACCAGACCCCGCCGACCACCACCGTCGCCAGCAGCGTCACCCCGTTCACGGCGGTGAGGATCAGGACGCCCCGGCCCGGGTCGTGGTAGTGGACGCGATCCCGGAGGTAGTACAGGAGGTACAGGAGCACCAGGGCGTTGCTGAGGTTGATCAGGAAGCGGGTCAGCCAGGCCCAGCCCAGGTCCGGGTGGCGGCGGGGGCTCAGCCAGAAGCCGGCCAGGAAGCCCCGCCAGGACCAGGGCGGCCGGGCCGCGGCCGGCAGCCGCAGGTCCCGGTGGCCGAGCACATACGGCAGGACGCCCGCCACCGTGAACACCGCGCAGGCGGCGTACCCCGCCCCGATGCCCCCGGCCACGGTGGCGAGCCCCGTCCCGCCGACCACGCCGAGGATCTGCGCCGCGCCCAGCCAGCCGCCCACCGAGCCGCGCTGCAGCCGGGGCACCCGGTCCGGCACCGCCGCCGTCACCGCCGCGAACGCCGCGTTCAGCGTCAGCTGCACCAGACACCAGCCGAGCGCCATGGTCCGGGGACCGCTCGCGCCCGCGAGCAGCAGCAGTGACACCGCGCCGCCCGCCGTACCGGCCACGATCCACGGCGTGCGGCGACCCCGGCGTGCCGTCGTGCGGTCCGACAGCGCGCCGAAGAGCGGGTTCGCGACCAGCGACACCGCCGCGCCCGCACCCGTCACCCAGGCCAGCATCGTCTCCTTGGACATCCCGGAGCCGGGCGCGAAGTCCTTCGCCTGGGAGGCCAGCAGGATCTGCAGGGGGCCGTACCAGCCGACCCAGATCGCCCCGTTGGCAAGCGACAGGGCGCAGGTCCAGCCGCGGCCGACCCGTTCGACGGGTTCGGCGAGGGCGTCGACGGTGGGCGCGGCCCGGTCGGCCGTCGTCATCTCTGTGCCCGCAGCAGGTCCCGGAACCAGCCGTACGACGCCTTCGGGGTCCTCTCCAGTGTCCTGTAGTCCACGTGCACCAGCCCGAACCGGCGCGCGTACCCCTCCGCCCACTCGAAGTTGTCCAGCAGCGACCACACGAAGTAGCCCCGCACGTCGACGCCCGCCTCCAGCGTCCGGTGCAGGGCCCGGATGTGTCCGTCCAGGTAGGCGATGCGCTCCTGGTCGTCGACGCCCTCGTAGGAGCAGCCGTTCTCGGTGATGACCACGGGCGGCAGGCGGTCGCCGTAGCGGGTGCGGAAGCCGGTCAGCAGCTCGGTGAGCGCGTCGGGGACCACCGGCCAGCCGAAGTCGGTGACCGGGTGGCCCTCGACCTCCCGGACGGAGAAGGGCAGTTCGGCGGGGAGGGTGAGGCCGCCGAACTCGATCTCCGCACCCTGCGGGGCGCCCACCCGCGTCGGCGCGTAGTAGTTGATCCCGTACCAGTCGACCGGCTCCGCGATCACCTTCAGGTCCGCTTCGACGTCTTCGGGGGCTCCCGGCATCAGCTCCGCCAGACCCTCGGGGTACCGGCCGAGCAGCAGCGGGTCCGAGAACAACCGGTTCAGCAGGAGGTCGTAGAACTCGGCTGCCTCCACGTCCTCCTGCCTCCGGGACGCCGGCCAGGTCGGGCCGTGGGAGTTGGCGATCCCGATGTCGCCCGCGCCGGCAGCGCGGAGTGCCTGTACGGCCAGGCCGTGGGCCAGCAACTGGTGGTGCGCCACCGGCAGGGCGTCGAACATCAGCTGCCTGCCGGGGGCGTGCGCGCCGAGCGCATGACCGAGCAGCGTGTGCTCGGCGGGTTCGTTGAGGGTGATCCACTTGTGCACGCGGTCGCCGAGACGGCCGGCCACCACCGACGCGTACTCGGCCAAACGCGACGCCGTGTCCCGCTGGAGCCAGTCCAGCGTGACCGGCAGGTCCCAGTGGAAGAGGGTCACGACCGGGCGTACGCCCGCCGCACACAGCTCGTCGACCAGACGGTCGTAGAAGTCCAGGCCGCCGGGGGTGTTCACCCGCGGCCAGGAGACGGAGAAGCGGTACGCGTCCACGCCCAGGCCGGCCAGGAGCGCCACGTCCTCGCGGTAGCGGTGGTAGTGGTCGCAGGCCACCGCCGCGGTCGAGCCGTCCTTCACCCGGCCCGGCCCGGCGCTGAAGGCGTCCCACACGGACGGCTCACGCTCGTCGGCCGCCCCCTCGATCTGGTGGGCCGAGGTGGACACGCCCCACAGGAAGCCGGGCGGGAACTGAGGTATCGGATCCGTCGCCATGCGCTCGTCAGTCACCATGCGCGGATCATCCTTACCGCCGGTAACAGAAGTCAACGGGCAGGCACGAACGACCCGGCGGGCACGGCCCTGCCCGTGCTGCGCCGGGTGATCAGCGGGCATGCGCCGACCGCGCGCGGTGACCGTCCGCCAGGTCGAGCGCGAGCGGCGCGCGGTCCGCGTCCGAGCCGGCGCACGCGGTGCCGCCGGGTCATGCGGTGCTCCCGCCGAGGAACGTGAGGGGCGAGCACGCCCCGCCGCTCCTGGTGGATCTGCGGAACTGACGGGGTTCCGGGTGCGCGGGACCGTACGGTGAGGCAGAAGGCGGTTACGCCCCTTCCCCGAGCACCCGCGAGACCAGCTGCCGCTGTTCCTCGGTCAACCGGGGATCGGCGGCGTACACCGTCCTGCCGTCCACGGTGATCTGGTAGCTGAACCCGTCGGGAACCTGCGTGGGGGGCGTGCCCTGGCCGGCCGCGAGCGCGCGCTCGGCCAGGGCGTGCCACTCGGCCGCGTCGGGCCGCTCCGAGGTGTCCACCTCGGCCCGGCGCTCGATGCCCGCGAACCCGCCCGTGCGCCTGACGTGAATACGCATGAGTGCCTGTCTAGTACGGAACTACGCGGTCGGCACCCCGACCTCCTCCCAGGCCTTGAGAACCGCCTCCTGTTCCTGGCCGGCTGCGCCGTAACGGGACGTGGCGGCCGCCACGGTCAGCTTCGCGAAGTCCGAGAAGGCCGCGTCCTGCCGCAGTTCGCCGCCGGTGAGCACGTCGTACCAGATCTGCCCGGCCCGCTCCCAGGCGTGTCCGCCGAGTGCGGTGGCGACCAGGTAGAACGCGTGGTTGGGGATGCCGGAGTTGATGTGCACGCCGCCGTTGTCCTGGCTCGTGTGCACATACCCGGCCATGGTCGCGGGCTGCGGGTCCTTGCCGAGCGTCGGGTCGTCGTACGCCGTGCCCGGCGCCTTCATCGAGCGCAGCGCCGTGCCGTGGACGCGCGGGGCGAGGAGTCCGGCGCCGATCAGCCAGTCGGCCCGGTCGGCGGTCTGACCGAGGGCGTACTGCTTGATCAGCGAGCCGAAGACGTCCGAGACCGATTCGTTGAGGGCACCCGACTGGCCGAAGTAGGCGAGGTTCGCCGTGTACTGGGTGACGCCGTGGGTGAGTTCGTGTCCGATGACGTCGACCGGGAGGGTGAAGTCGAGGAAGATCCTGCCGTCTCCGTCGCCGAACACCATCTGCTCGCCGTTCCAGAAGGCGTTGTCGTAGTTCTCGCCGAAGTGCACGCTGGCGTCCAGCGGGAGCCCCTTGCCGTCGATGGAGTCGCGGCCGTACGCACTCCGGTACAGCTCGAAGGTGGCGCCGAGACCCGCGTAGGCCCGGTTGACGGTGGCGTCCTCACCGGGCTGGTCGCCCTCGCCGCGGACCTTCCTGCCGGGCAGGTTCTGCTGGTGCCGGGCGTCGTAGACGGTGCGGTGCGGCTGGTCGGCGGCCTGCTGGGGCGGGGTCGCCGCGGGTGCGCCGAGGACCGTGGTCAGCCGGCGGCGGGTGCGCTCCAGGGCGTCGCGCTCCAGGGTGCGGCGCGCGGGAGCGGCGAGCGCGGCGTCCTCGTGCCGGGCGAGTCTGTCGAGGACGTGCGGCGGGACGATGGTGCAGAAGACGGGCCCGTGGCCCCCGTGACTGGTCATGTGGCGCACCATCGCACTGCGTCACGACGATGTCACCCCTCGCAACCATGATTGGTGAAAAGGCGTGACACGGAGCAGTGTGTTCCGTGAAGACGTGGTATGGGTCTCCCGCTTCCGGAGGTGGGCGGCCCGAGGCGGACGCCACCCGAACGGCGGTGCAAGACCGCGACGAAAAGCCCTACGGCTCCGTCAGCCCCGCGTCGTACCCTTGAAGTCGCGAGGCCGCCCCTGAAGTCGCGGCCGTACGGAGGAGGAATCGCAGGCCTACAGAGCCGGCCCATGACTCAGACACCCACAGCTCACACCCCTGCGCAGGGGCAGGCGAGTGCCCAGATCACCGTTCCCGCCCAGCACCCCATGGTGATGGTGCTGGGGTCCGGCGACTCCCTGCTGCGCGTGATCGAGACGGCCTTCCCTGGGGTCGACATCCATGTCCGGGGCAACGAGATCAGCGCGGCCGGCGACGCGGCGGAGGTCGCCCTGGTCCAGCGCCTGTTCGCCGAGATGATGCTGGTGCTCCGCACGGGGCAGCCGATGACGGAGGACGCAGTGGAACGCTCGATCGCCATGCTCCGGGCGGGCGAGGACGGCGGGGGCGCCCAGGAGACCCCGGCGCAGGTCCTGACGCAGAACATCCTGTCGTCACGCGGCCGCACCATCCGCCCGAAGACGCTCAACCAGAAGCGGTACGTGGACGCGATCGACAAGCACACGATCGTCTTCGGCATCGGCCCCGCGGGTACCGGCAAGACCTACCTCGCCATGGCGAAGGCGGTGCAGGCCCTGCAGTCCAAGCAGGTCAACCGCATCATTCTGACCCGTCCGGCGGTGGAGGCCGGGGAGCGTCTCGGCTTCCTGCCCGGCACCCTCTACGAGAAGATCGACCCCTACCTGCGCCCGCTGTACGACGCGCTGCACGACATGCTCGACCCCGACTCGATCCCGAGGCTGATGGCCGCGGGCACGATCGAGGTCGCCCCCCTGGCGTACATGCGCGGTCGCGCCCAACCGCGATGCACGAACGTCCTGACACCGGACGGCTGGCGCCCCATCGGCGACCTCCAGGTCGGTGACCTGGTCATCGGCTCGAACGGTGAGCCGACACCGGTGCTCGGCGTCTACCCGCAGGGCGAGAAGGACATCTACCGCGTCACCGCTCAGGACGGCTCGTGGACGCTGTGCTGCGGCGAGCACCTGTGGACGGTGCGCACGGCCGCGGACAAGCGCCGTAACAAGCCGTGGCGGGTCCTGGAGACCCAGGAGATGATCGGCAACCTGCGGGCGGCGCGCGCTCGCCGGTATGAGCTTCCGCTGCTCACAGCGCCGGCCTGCTTCCCGGAGCGCGAGGTTCCCATGGACCCCTACGCTCTGGGGCTGCTGCTGGGCGAGGGTTGCCTGACGGCTTCCACGACCTCTTCGTCCGCGACGGAGGACGCGGGACCGGCCGAGGCGTTGGAGGCCGCACTGGCGGGTGCGGCGGTAGGGCACAAGGGCGGACCCGACCACGTCCTCGACCGGATCAAGTCTCCCGGCGATGTGGCCACCTCGGAAAGCCCGGTCACCCGGGTGCTGCGCGAACCGGACCTGCTGCGCACCGGTTCCCACGCGAAGTTCGTACCGGACGACTACCTGCACAATTCCGCCGAGGTACGGCTGGCCGTACTGCAGGGCCTGCTCGACTCCGACGGTGGATCGGTCACCCGGTCCGACCGCACGTGCCGCATCCGGTACACGACCACGTCGATCCTGCTCCGGGACGACGTCATTTCGCTCGTACGGTCGCTCGGCGGTGTCGCCCACCACCGTCGCGGGTTCGCGAAGGGGCGTAAGCCGGGCCGCGCGAGCGGCCGGGAGGTCGCCCACCGGTACGACGCCCACGTCATCGACATCCGTCTCCCCGAAGGCGTCGACCCCTTCCGTCTCGCCCGCAAACTCGACAAGTACCACGCGGCGGGAGGCGGCAGGCGCCCGGCGCGGTTCATCGACAGCATCGAGCCCGCGGGCCGGGAGGAGTGCGTCTGCATCCAGGTCGCGGCCGAGGACTCCCTCTACGTCACCCAGGACTACCTGCTGACGCACAACACGCTCAACGACGCCTTCATCATCCTGGACGAGGCCCAGAACACGAGCCCCGAGCAGATGAAGATGTTCCTCACCCGCCTCGGCTTCGACTCGAAGATCGTGATCACGGGTGACGTGACCCAGGTCGACCTCCCGGACGGCACCAAGAGCGGTCTGCGCCAGGTGCAGGAGATCCTGGAGGGCGTCGAGGACGTCCACTTCTCCCGGCTGTCGTCCCACGATGTCGTACGGCACAAGCTCGTCGGCCGTATCGTCGACGCGTACGAGCAGTACGACAGCAGGCACGGCACCCAGAACGGCACCCACAAGGGGCAGAGCCGGGGCAAGGCCGGGCACAAGGGGAAGTAGAGACCGAGCACCACATGTCGATCGACGTCAACAACGAGTCCGGAACCGAGGTCGACGAGCAGGCGATCCTCGACATCGCCCGCTACGCGCTCGCGCGGATGCGCATCCACCCGCTCTCCGAGCTCTCGGTGATCGTCGTGGACGCCGACGCCATGGAGCAGCTGCACGTGCAGTGGATGGACCTGCCGGGGCCCACGGACGTCATGTCCTTCCCGATGGACGAGTTGCGCCCGCCGTCCAAGGACGACGACGAGCCCCCGCAGGGCCTGCTCGGCGACATCGTGCTGTGCCCCGAGGTCGCCGCCAAGCAGGGCGCCGAGGCCCCGACGCAGCACTCCATGGACGAGGAGCTGCAGCTGCTGACCGTCCACGGAGTGCTGCACCTGCTGGGCTACGACCACGAGGAACCGGATGAGAAGGCCGAGATGTTCGGTCTGCAGGCCGCCATCGTGGACGGCTGGCGCGCGGAGAGGGGCCTGACCGGTCCGTCCCCGGCCCCCACCGTCTCATGAGCCCCCAGATCGTCGTCAGCGCGATCGCCCTGGTCGTCGTCGCCTGGCTCGCCGCCTGCGCGGAGGCGGGCCTGGCCCGCGTCTCCAGCTTCCGCGCGGAGGAGGCCGTGAGGGCGGGCCGGCGCGGCAGCGCCAAGCTGGCCCAGGTCGCCGCGGACCCGACCCGCTATCTGAACGTGGCGCTGCTGGTCCGCGTCGCCTGCGAGATGGCCGCCGCCGCGATGGTCACCTATGCCTGTCTGAAGGAGTTCCCCGGGACCGCCGAGCCGCTGCTGGTGGCGATCGCGGTCATGGTCCTGGTGTCGTACGTCGCCGTCGGCGTCTCCCCGCGCACCATCGGCCGCCAGCACCCGCTGAACACGGCGACGGTGGCGGCGTACGTCCTGGTGCCGCTGGCCCGGATCATGGGCCCGATCCCGTCCCTGCTGATCCTCATCGGTAACGCGCTCACCCCCGGCAAGGGCTTCCGCCGCGGCCCCTTCGCCTCGGAGGCCGAGCTGCGCGCCCTCGTGGACCTCGCCGAGAAGGAGTCCCTGATCGAGGCCGAGGAGCGCCGCATGGTGCACTCGGTCTTCGAACTGGGCGACACCCTCGTGCGGGAGGTGATGGTGCCGAGGACGGACCTGGTCACCATCGAGCGCTTCAAGACGATCCGCCAGGCCCTCACCCTCGCCCTGCGCTCCGGTTTCTCGCGCATTCCGGTCACCGGGGAGAGCGAGGACGACATCGTCGGGATCGTGTATCTGAAGGACCTGGTCCGCAAGACGCACATCAGCAGGGACGCCGAGTCGGAGCTGGTGTCCACCGCCATGCGGCCGGCCACCTTCGTGCCCGACACCAAGAACGCGGGCGACCTGCTGCGTGAGATGCAGAAGGAGCGCAACCACGTCGCCGTCGTCATCGACGAGTACGGCGGCACGGCCGGCATCGTCACCATCGAGGACATCCTCGAGGAGATCGTCGGCGAGATCACCGACGAGTACGACCGCGAACTGCCGCCGGTGGAGGAGCTGGGCGACGACCGCTACCGGGTCACCGCCCGGCTGGACATCGGCGACCTGGGCGAGCTGTACGGGCTGGAGTCGTTCGACGACGAGGACGTGGAGACCGTCGGCGGCCTGCTCGCCAAGGCTCTGGGCCGGGTGCCCATCGCTGGGGCGTCGTCCGTGGTGGAGCTTCCGGACGGCCGGGAGCTGCGGCTGACGGCGGAGGCCGCGGCGGGCCGCCGCAACAAGATCGTGACGGTGCTGGTGGAGCCGGTGCGCCCCGTGGACCTTTCCGAGGACCAGGAGAAGGAGCCCGCATGAGCCCTCAGGAGCTGCGCGCCTTCTGCCTGTCGTTCAACGCGGCGGTCGAGGACTTCCCGTTCGACCCGGAGATCTCGGTCTTCAAGGTGCGGGGAAAGATGTTCGCGCTGAGCTGGATGGACTCCCGGCCCCTGACGGTCAACCTCAAGTGCGACCCGGAGGACGCGATCCGGCTGCGCACCGAGCACGAGGGCCTGATCATCCCCGGCTACCACATGAACAAGCGTCACTGGAACACGGTCACCGTGGACGGCGGGCTCCCGGACCGTCTGGTCCGCGAACTCGTCGAGGACTCGTACGACCTGGTCGTCGCCGGTCTGCCGCGGGCCGACCGGCTCCGCCTCGACCGGCCCTGAGCCGGCCGCCCGACCGGCCCGCACGCCCCGGCGCGGCCGGTGCCCGGCCGTTCTTCGTATGCTCTGGGCATGACCGACAGCAACGCGCTCGACCCCGAGGACCGCAAGATCGTCACCCTGGCCCGTTCGGCGCGGGCCCGCAACGGCGTTCCGGAGGGCGCCGCCGTGCGGGACGAGACGGGCCGTACGTATGTGGCCGGCACCGTGGCCCTGGACTCCCTGAAGCTGAGCGCGTTGCGGACCGCGGTCGCGATGGCCGTGGCCTCGGGGGCGCGGTCCCTGGAGGCGGCGGCGGTGGTGAGCGAGGTGGAGGCCGTGCCGGCCGAGGACCTGGCCGCCGTCGCCGATCTCGGAGGTGCGGGGACGCCTGTGCTGCTCGCCGCTCCGGACGGCACGGTGCAGCTGACCGTTTCCACGGGCTGAGCCACCAGGATCCGCTGAGAGGTTCCGTCCGTGGCGTTCAGCGGGACGGAGAACCCGGCCATGAACCCCGGCGACCCGGTCGGCGTGGGCCCGCTCAGCGGCACGGTCGCCTCCGGTGACAGCCCGGACGTCCAGGGCGGCTCGCTGAAGACGGCGGTCTTCGGGATCACCGTGACCTGTACGGCGAGCGCTCCGCAGTCGCCCTGCCCGTTCGTCTTCGACCGACGGAACCGAGCGATCTGTTCCGGTTGTCCCGGGGCCGCCACAGAAACTGATGATCCGTCAGATTCTTGCGGCAGTTCCATTGACTTCTCACCCCCGCTCCACATCAATGCCCCCTGTCGGCGCAGATGAGCCGCTGCGCCCGCAACCCTCAGGAGGGGCCCCATGGGTTCGACACCCCGAAGATCCCGACGGTGGCGCTGGGCGTCGCTGTTCGGGGCGACCGCGCTCGCGGTCACCGCGGGCGGTGCGCTGGCCAGTCCGGCCGGTGCCGCCGGCACGAACGTGGACTTCGCCACGCACTGCATCCCGCCCGCCGTCGCGGGCATCCCGCCGATCGACGGCACCACCACCGCCGGCGTGTCGGTGGACAACACCAGCCCGAAGGTCGGCGACACCGTCACCGTGACCTACACCGTGGTGACGGCCGCCGCGTCCAACCCCACCGACCTGGCTCTGCCGGCCGACATCATGACCCCGACCGGCAAGGTCACCCTCGGTGGCGCCCAGACCGGTGCCGTCACGGTCGCCGGACCGAAGAAGAACCCGCCGGTGCCGGGGAAGGCCGCCTTCCCGTCCTTCTCCATGACCGGGACGTTCACCGTCACCAAGGCCGGCCAGATCACCCTCTCGCCGGGCGACTACAACATCCACACCAGCTACATCCTGGAGCTGGACACCCCGTGCACAGTCACCGACCCGCCCGCCCCGGTGTCCCAGACCCTGACGGCGACCGACGGCACTCCCGCCAACACCCGGACCATCTCGCTGAGTTCGGCCTCCGGCGACCCGGGCGCCAGTGTCACCGTCACCGGAAGCAACTTCACGCCGGGCGCCACCGTCACCCTGGCCGGCCGGTCCGGGAACGCCCAGACCGCGGACACCGCGACCGTCACCGCGAACGCCCAGGGCTCCTTCAGCGGTTCGCTGGTCGTCAACGAAAGGACGACGACCGGGATCGTGGCCTACGAGGGCAGCTCCTGGAGCGCGGACAAGGGCGCGGGCCCGGCGGCGTACGTGGTCGACGACAACACCCCCGTCCCGGCCGGCGGTCAGAAGCTGACCACCACCGTCAAGGCGGGCACCCTGTCCATGTCCCAGGCCGGGGACGCCGTGTCCCTGACGGCGGTGGACTTCGGCAAGGGCGGCGCCTCCGCCGGGAAGCTCCAGACCGTGACCGTGCAGGACTTCCGCGGCGGCCCCGCCGGCTGGTCCCTGACCGGCAAGGTCACGGACTTCACCGGGCCCGGCGGCAAGATCGACGCCGGGAAGCTGAGCTGGACCCCGGCCTGCGCGACCAAGCCCGGCAGCCCGAGCACCTGCAAGGCCGGGTCGGCAGGAGCCGTGGGCACCTCGGGGGCGACCCTCGCGTCGGCGGCCGACGGCACGCTCAGCGGCGGTGAGTTCACCGTCGACGCCGGGCTGTCCCTGGACGTACCGGCGTTCACACCTCCGGGTTCGTACTCCGGCGTGCTCACGCTGACGCTCGCCTGAGCGCAAGGGCGTCCGCACCCGCCCGTTCCCCTGTCCCTCGTCCGTGGGGGTCCGCACCCATGCGCAAGCTGTACGTCCTCCTCGTGGGCCTCGCGCTGGCATGGCAGGCCACGCCCGCGCACGCCGCCGACAACGGCAGCTGGTCCGTCTACCCGGTCGCCTCGAGAGTCGCCGCGCGGCCGTACTTCTACCTCTCCGCCGACCCCGGCCAGACCCTCACCGACAAGGTCGCCGTCCAGAACAAGACCGGCGAGCCGCTCACCTTCCGGCTCTACGCGGCCGACGCCTACAACACGCCCAGGGACGGCGGCTTCGCCGTACGCACGCCGGCGGAACGGATGCTGGCGGTGGGCGCCTGGGCGAGGCCCGCGCAGTCCCGGATCACCGTGCCGGGGCACAGGACCGTCACCGTGCCCTTCACGCTGCATGTGCCCGAGGGTGCCGAACCCGGCGACCACCCGGGCGCTGTCGTCGCGCTCAACGAGCGGGTGGACCCGGGCAGCGGCGAGCTGGCCCTCGGCGTGCAGCGGGCCGTCGCCGCACGCGTCTACCTCCGGGTCGGCGGGCCCACGCTGCCCGCGCTCTCGGTCGAGAAGGTGCACATCAGCCACCACCAGCCCCTGGTCCCCGGCCTCGGCGACAGCACGGCGACCGTCTCCTACACCCTGCGCAACACCGGGAACGTCACCCTCGACCCGAAGGTGGAACTGACGGCACACGGACTGTTCGGCCGTACGCTGCTCGACCGCCGGCTGACCCGGGTGCCGTCCGAACTGCTGCCGGGACAGCGGGTGCGGCTCACCGAGACGTGGCGGGGCGCGCCGCAGCTCGACCGCGGCCACGTGACCTTGACGGCGAGCGCGCCCGGCACCCGGCAGTCGGCGAGCGCCGGCTTCCTCGCGCTGCCGTGGCTCGTGGTGACGCTGGTGTCCGCCGCGGGCCTGACGGTCGGCGTGCTGCTGGTCAGAGCGCGTCGGGGCCGCGCTCGCCGGTCCGCACGCGTACGACCGTCTCCACGGGCAGCGCCCACACCTTCCCGTCCCCGATCTTCCCCGTCTGCGCGGCCCTGACGATCGCGTCGATCACGTCGTCGGCGACCGTGTCCTCGACGACGACCTCGATACGGACCTTGGGCACCAGGTCGACCCGGTACTCGGCGCCGCGGTAGACCTCGGTGTGGCCGCGCTGGCGGCCGTAGCCGCTCGCCTCGGTCACGGTCAGGCCGTGCACACCGAGCTCCTGCAGGGCCGTCTTGACCTCGTCGAGGCGGTACGGCTTGACGATCGCGGTGATGAGCTTCATGCCTGCGTGTTGACCTTCTGCGCGGAGGAGACGACGGGGGACGCGCCGACCGGGGCACCGTGCCCCAGGACCCCGTGATCGTAGGCCGTCTCGGCGTGCACCGTAAGGTCCAGGCCGGTGTACTCCTGCTCCTCGCTCGCGCGGAAGCCCATCGCCTTGTCGATCAGTTTGCCGAGGCCGTACGTGGCGGCGAACGCGTACAGCGCCACGGCGGCCACCGCGAGGAGCTGCTTGCCGAGCTGCGCGATGCCGCCGCCGTAGAAGAGACCCTCGGGGCCGCCGGTCATCTCGCGGACCGCGAAGAGGCCGATGAGGAGGGTGCCGATGACGCCGCCGACCAGGTGGACGCCGACGACGTCGAGCGAGTCGTCGTAGTTCAGCCTGAACTTCCAGCTCACCGCGTAGGAGCAGACGACGCCGGCGGCGAGGCCGACGACCAGCGCGCCGAGCAGGGACACCGTGCCGCAGGAGGGGGTGATGGCGACCAGGCCCGCGACGGCGCCGGATGCGGCACCCAGCGTGGTCGGGTGCCCGTCGCGCTTCTGCTCGACGAAGAGCCAGCCGAGCAGGCCGGTGCAGCCGGCGGCCAGGGTGTTGAGGAAGGCGGCCGCGGCGAGGCCGCTCGCGCCGAGGGCGGAGCCGGCGTTGAAGCCGAACCAGCCGAACCAGAGGAGCCCGGCGCCGAGCACCACCATGGGAAGGTTGTGCGGCCGCATGGCGTCCTTCTTGAAGCCCAGACGCGGGCCGAGGACCAGGCACAACGCCAGTCCGGACGCGCCGGAGGTGATCTCGACGGGCAGGCCGCCCGCGAAGTCGAGAGCACCCAGCTTGTCCAGGATCCAGCCACCCGGACCCCACACCCAGTGGGTGACGGGAACGTATACGAGCAGGGCCCAGACGGGCACGAAGACCAGCCAGGCGCCGAACTTCGCGCGGTCCGCGATCGCGCCGCTGATCAGGGCGGCGGTGATGATCGCGAAGGTGAGCTGGAAGGTGGCGAACAGCAGGGTCGGGACGGTGCCGTGGACGCTGTCCGGGCCGAGGCCCGCCATCCCGGAGTGCTTCAGCCCGCCGATGAGGCCGGCGAACGCGTCGTCGCCGAAGGCGAGGGAGTAACCGCAGGCCAGCCATACCACCGTGACCAGGGCGATCGACACGAAGCTCATCATCAGCATGTTGAGGACGCTCTTCGTGCGGACCATGCCGCCGTAGAAGAGGGCGAGGCCGGGGGTCATCAGCAGCACGAGGGCGGTGGCGGCGAGCAGCCAGGCGGTGTCGCCGGTGTCGGCGGGGGTCCCCCCTGCTCGAGCGGAGTCGAGAGCCAGGGGGAGGGACGCGGCCAAAGTCACGGGCTCTCCTACGGTGCGGGGGCTCGTCCGAGGGTCACCGGCGCTCGTTTCCTGTCGCGTACAGGCATGTTTCCGTGACGTTTCATGTTGCGTGAAGATTTCCGGAACCTCACCGGCGGGCTCGCTGGGGCCCGGCGGGAATCCGGGACTCGGCCGGGCGTGCGGAGGGGCTCCGTGGATCAGGGAGAATGGGCGCCATGAGCGTGCGCACCCAGCCATCCGAGCCCACCGAGGCCGTCCACCGGGCGGGCTTCGCCTGTTTCGTGGGCCGTCCCAACGCGGGCAAGTCCACCCTGACGAACGCTCTGGTCGGGCAGAAGGTGGCGATCACCTCGAACCGGCCGCAGACGACGCGGCACACGGTGCGGGGCATCGTGCACCGACCGGACGCGCAGCTGATCCTCGTCGACACCCCCGGTCTGCACAAGCCGCGCACGCTGCTGGGTGAGCGCCTGAACGACGTGGTGCGCACCACGTGGGCGGAGGTCGACGTGATCGGCTTCTGTCTGCCCGCCGACCAGAAGATCGGCCCCGGGGACCGGTTCATCGCCAAGGAGCTCGCGGGGATCAGGAAGACGCCGAAGGTCGCGATCGTCACGAAGACCGACCTGGTGGACTCCAAGGCCCTGGCCGAGCAGCTCATCGCGATCGACCAGCTCGGCAAGGAACTGGGGATCGAGTGGGCGCAGATCGTCCCGGTGTCGGCGACCGGGAACAAGCAGGTGGACCTGTTGGCGGACCTGCTGATCCCGCTGCTTCCGGAGGGGCCGGCGCTGTACCCCGAGGGTGACCTGACGGACGAGCCGGAGCAGGTCATGGTCGCGGAGCTGATCCGGGAGGCGGCGCTGGAGGGCGTGCGCGACGAACTGCCGCACTCGATCGCGGTGGTGGTGGAGGAGATGCTGCCGCGCGAGGACCGGCCGGCGGACAAGCCGCTGCTGGACATCCATGCGAACGTCTACATCGAGCGGCCGAGCCAGAAGGGGATCGTCATCGGGCCCAAGGGCAAGCGTCTGAAGGAGGTCGGCATCAAGTCGCGCCGGCATATCGAGGCGCTCCTGGGTACGCCGGTGTTCCTGGACCTGCACGTGAAGGTGGCGAAGGACTGGCAGCGCGATCCGAAGCAGCTGCGGCGGCTGGGCTTCTGAGGGCTTTCGCCCCCACCGCCCCTGACCGTCCCGTCCTCCAGGGGCTGCGCCCCTCCGGCCCCGCAGGGGCTCCGCCCCCACCGAACTCCCCCGCACGACCTGGGCGGCGGCACGGTCGCCGGTGTCCGCGGCGGTGGCCATGACCGCGGTCATCGGGCATCAGCCCCTCACATGATCGACGACAGCTGCCACTGAGCCGGGCGCGATGCGGTCCAGGAGGGGGAGGTGAGGGGCCCAGCCGTCGAGGACCACGGCCTGTGCGGCGAACCTGCGGGCGTGGCACGGCTCGGACAGCTCAGCGAGTGCGGCCAGTGCGCGGGCCCGTGTCGCGCGGTGGGCGATGGAGTGGGCGACGTCCTCGGCCCGGTCGGTGTCCCCGCGGCGGGCCAGTTCCCGGGCCACCTCGATGAGTGCCTCGGCCTGTTCCCAGCGGTCGGTGATCGAGCGGGCGACGGCCTCGGCCCGGTCCGTCTCCCCGCGGCGGGCGAGCTCCCCGGCCACCTCGGCCAGTGCCTCGGCCCGCGCCGAACCATCGGTGATCGAGTGGGCGACGGCCTCGGCCCGGTCCGCGTCCCCGCGGCGGGCGAGCTCCCCGGCCACCTCGGCCAGTGCCTCGGCCCGCGCCGAACCATCGGTGATCGAGTGGGCGACGGCCTCGGCCCGGTCCGTGTCCCCGCGGCGGGCGAGCTCCCGGGCGATGTACGCCTGAAGCTGCGCGCGCGGACGGGGAGATTCGATCGTGTCGGCGAGGGCGGTGGCCCGGCCGATCCGGCCTCGCCGGGCCAGCAGGCGTATCACCGCCCCCAGCAGAACGCCGTGACACGAAGAGTCGTGATCGGTGTCGGTGCCGAGCAGTGCCTCCACCCGGTCGGCCAGGGCGAGGGCGACCTCCTGGTCCGCGGTTTCGGCGACCGCCGTCAACACGCCTGCCATGATCATGGCGGCGTGGGGGCTTCTGACGGATCGACGCAGGAGAGCGTCGATCCGGGCCAGTTCTCCTCTGCGTGCCAGGGAAGCCAGGACCGACTGGGTGATCCGCAGCTCTTCCGGGCCGGGGATCGTGGAGCCGTGCACCAGGGCTCGGGCGAAGCCCTCCAGGCGGTCGGGGAGCGTACGGGCCCAGACGTGGTCACCGGTGACGGCGGCCACCTCCACGAGCACGACGAGTGCCTGTGCTCTCCACTGCCGGTCGGGGAGGTCGTCGCTCGTCTCCTCGGCGCGAGCGGCGAACCTGAGCGCGTCCTGGGTGTCGCCGCTGTCGGCCAGCGCCTTCGCCAGCATGGCCAGGGCTCTGGCCCGGGTGTGCGGATAGCGGAGCCTCTCCGCCAGCGCGGCGGCCCTGTCGCGTTCGCCGGCACGCGCCCACGCCGGTACGACGGCGGCCAGTGCGCGATCCCGGTCCTGCCGCACGGGAATCGACTCGGCCAGTACCTGTGCTTCGTGCGGGTGTCCCGCACCGGCCGCGGCCTTCACCAGTGCCACGAGCTCCCGGGCCCGGTCACGTTCGCAGCGGATCGTGTACGCCTGCTCAGCCGCACGGGGGAGGTGGCCTGCGCGGGCGAGCGCCGTCATGAGGTCCCCGGGCAACTGTCCGACGCCGGTGGCCGTCTCCCACCGTGCCGACAGTCGGACAACGGCCAGCAGGCAGGGCCGGAACCCGCTGCGAAGGATGTTCCGTCCAGCGAAGTTCTCCGGGACGAGACCGCGTTCCTGCTCCAGTTTGCGATCCAGCTCACGCCAGTTGAACAACTGATCCAACCCGTCCGACATGCCCATGCCCCCATCCCCCCTTGGCCGGCCTTTGCCGGGCGCGACCTCGGCCCCCGGCCTCGCCGGGCCGGACGAAAACCTGATGCTCTTGTCGGCGTCGGCCTCCCCGATCCGCCTGTACGCCGATCCTCCCACGCAGGGCATGTCGCCTGCGCCGAACGGAGCTTCGATGTGCCGTCGGGCCGCCACCGTCTGTCTCCGGTCACGTCGCGCACCCACCCTCGCTCGAGTCACGGACCGCTGAAGGACGGGATCGTCCTGGGACACGCGCAGGTACTCACGGCCGGTGAGCCGGCCGCGCGCCTGTCCTCGGCCACAGGTGCGGCGTTCGGGGTGGCGTGTGCGCCGGTGAAAGGCATGCGGGCGGCGTGCCCGCTCGACCGCGCCCGGGAAACCGCACCGAGCGGCAGCGTCAGACGGGTGGGGGCGGCGGGGGCGCAACACAGCCGCGCGGCCCCGGCGAGCGTCACCCCGGCCGGCGGAAGCCGATCGTCGGGACCGCCCGGCGGCGGGGCCACGGCTCCACGTCCTCCTCCGGAACCATCCCGTCGAGGAAGGCGTACCGCGTCAGCGCCGCCGGGTTCTGGTTCTCGTAGGACTGCACCCTGCGCCACCACGCTCCGATCTCCGACCAGTCGGGCGCCGAGAGCGAGCCGCCGAACTCCTGCACGGACAGTGCGGCGGTCAGACCGGCGAAGGCGAGGCGGTCGGCCAGCGGCCACTCCGCCAGCGTGCCGGTCACGAAACCCGCCACGAAGACGTCACCCGCCCCGGTGGGGTCCAGCGCCTCCACGGCGATCGCGGGCACGCCCGCGCTCTCCCCGGTGCGCCCGTCCACGGCGTACGCGCCCTCCGCGCCGAGGGTGACCACCGCCAGCGGGACGTACTCGGTGAGCGCGTGCGCGGCGGCGCGCGGGCAGTCCGTGCGCGTATAGCGCATGGCCTCCTCGGCGTTCGGCAGGAACGCCTCGCAGTGTTCGAGGTCGGCCAGCCCGGCCGGATCCCAGGCCCCGGTCTCGTCCCACCCCACGTCGGCGAAGATCCGCGTGCCCTGCTTCGCGGCCGCCGCGATCCAGGGCTCCCGCCTGCCCGGTGTCAGGGAGGCCACCGCCGCCCGGGCGCGCGGCGGGCAGTCCGGGGCCGGCTCCTCCGGCGGCGGTTCGTGGCCGTGGGAGACCATGGTCCGCTCACCCTCGTACGCCATCGAGACCGTGACCGGCGAGTGCCAGCCGGGGACCTTGCGGGACGGCGAGAGGTCGATGCCCTCACCCTCCTTCAACTCGTCCCAGCAGTACTCGCCGTAGTGGTCGTCGCCGAAGGCCGCGGCCAGACAGGTCCGCAGGCCGAGGCGGGCCAGCGCGGTGGCCATGTTGGCGACGCCGCCGGGGCTCGACCCCATGCCCCGTGCCCAGGACTCGGTGCCGCGCACCGGGGCGGAGTCGAGGCCGGTGAAGATGATGTCGAGGAAGACGGTCCCCGTGAGGTAGACGTCCCAGGGCGGGTCGCCGGGCGCGCGCAGCGCGGCAAGGGGGTCGACGTGGGCGTGGTGGCGGTGCGGTCCCTCTCCGGTGGACGCGGTCACGGTGCGCTCCCTGGCGTGGTGCTGATCCAGCCAGTGTGCACCAGGCGTCCCCGCGGGCGGGCCGGTCGCCCGTACCCGCCGGTGCTCGGTCCGCTACCAGCGCGGCACCGCCGGCGACACCCACCCGGGATCCGCGGCCCGCATCGCCGCCGCGTCGTCGCGGTCGCGCAGGCGGCCGTCGTCGGCGAGCCAGCGCTCGTGCAGCGCGGTCAGCCGGTCGCGGTCCAGGGTGACGCCGAGGCCGGGCCCGTCGGGTACGGCGACCCGGCCGCCGGTGATGGCGACGCGCTCGGTGACGACGTCCTCGGACTGCCAGGGGTAGTGGGTGTCGCAGGCGTGGTGCAGGTTCGGCACGGTGGAGGCGACATGGGTCATCGCGGCCAGCGAGATGCCGAGGTGCGTGTTGGAATGCATGGACACCCCGACCCCGAACGCGCGGCAGATCGCGGCCAGTTCACGGGTGTTGCGCAGCCCTCCCCAGTAGTGGTGGTCGCTGAGCACGACCTGGACGGCACCCCGCGTGAACGCCTCCCTGATCTCGTCGAACGTGGTCACGCACATGTTGGTGGCGAGCGGCACCCCGGTCCGCGCGGCGACCTCGGCCATGGCGGGCGTGCCGAGGGCGGGGTCCTCCAGGTACTCGAGGACGTCGCGCAGTTCCCCGGCCACCTTCACCGAGGTCTCCACCGACCAGGCGCCGTTCGGGTCCAGACGCAGCGGGTGTCCGGGGAACGCCTCGGCGAGGGCGCGGATCGCGGCGATCTCCTCATCCGGCGGGAATACCCCGCCCTTGAGCTTGAAGGACGTGAAGCCGTACCGCTCCTTGAACGCCCGCGCCTGGGCGACGACGCCCGCCGGGTCGAGCGCTGCTCCCCAGTCGTCCTGCTCGCCCGCGACGCCCTCGGGGTGGGCGGCCCACTTGTAGAACAGGTACGCGCTGTAGTCGACCTCGTCGCGGAGTCTGCCGCCGAGCAGCGCGTGCACGGGCAGCCCGAGCGCCTTGCCGAGCGCGTCGAGGCAGGCGACCTCGAAGGCGGAGAGGACGGACAGGCGCAGCTTGTCGGTCGTCTGGACGCCGCGCAGTCCGCCGACGTCGAGCCGGTCGCAGGTACGGGAGCCGTCGACGGCCACCTCTTCGGCGACCGTGAACAGCCCGTTGACGTCGGACACCTGGCGGCCGACCAGTTCGGCGACGAGGGGCCGGGCGAGTTCCAGGTACTTGGTGTCGCCGTAGGTCTCGCCGACCCCGCTGGTGCCGTCGGCCGTGACCACCTCCACGATCAGACGGGGCGTGTACGGCTGGTGGACGCCCTGGGTGTTCAGCAGGGGCGGATCGGCGACGAGGACCGGGGTCAGCCGTACCTCGGAGACGGTCAGGTCGCGGGTCACAGGGCGGCTCCTACGAGGTCGAGTCCACAGGTCAGCAGGTCCGTCAGGTCGGCCAGGTCGGTGGCCGACGGCTCGGTGAGCGGGGCGCGCACGGGTCCCACGGGGCGTCCGCGCAGCCGGGCGGCGGCCTTGACCAGCGACACGGCGTACCCGGGCACCCGGTCGCGCAGGGTGACGAGCGGGACGTAGAAGTCGCGCAGCAGCTTGTCCACCGTGGCGTCGTCGCCCGCGTGCAGCGCGCCGAAGAAGGCGTCCGCGATCTCGGGTGCGAAGGCGTGGACGGCGGAGGAGTAGGCGGGGACGCCCACGGCGGCGTACGCGCGGGCCTGGACCTCCGCGGTGGCGGCGCCGTTGAAGAACAGGAAGCCCTCCGGTGCGGCGAGGGTGAGCCGTTGCAGCCGGTCCAGGTCGCTGTGGCCGTCCTTGAGGCCGATGACGCCGGGGATCCGGGTGATGCGCCGGAACGCCTCGACGCCGTAGGCGACCTGACCGCGCTGGTAGGCGATCAGCGGCAGCCGGGTGCGGGCGGCGATGTGCTCCAGCTGGGCGACGAGCCCGTCCTGCGGGGCGGCGACGAGGTAGTGCGGCAGGACGAGCAACGCGTCGGCGCCCGCATCCTCGGCGACCCGTGCGAACCGTACGGCCTGCGCCCAGCCGTAGCCGACGCCGGCGACGACGGGCACGCGGCCTCGGGCCGCCTCCACCGCGGCGGCGACGACCCGCCCGTACTCGTCCTCGTCCAGGGAGAAGAACTCACCGGTGCCGCAGGCGGGGAAGACGGCGCCGGGGCTGGTGGCGAGCTGCGCCGTGACATGGGCGCGGAAGCCGTCGAGGTCCAGGGAGCCGTCCTCGTGGAAGCTGGTGAGCGGGAAGGACAGGACCCCGCGCGCCATACCGTCCCGCAGCCGCCGTGCCACGGCCTCCGTGTCCGAACCGCCGCTCACCCTCGTTCATCTCCCCGCACAGATCCTATCCACGTATGAAGATGAAGGTTAGATAGGCGAACGGACGTCGTCAATGCCCCGCGCCGGGACCGAGGTGCCGCGCCGCCCCCGCATTACCATCGCCGCATGTCCGACACAGGGGGCGTCCGCGAGGTGAAGTCGGCCGCACGCACGGTGGAGCTGCTGGAGGTGCTCGCCGCGCGCGGCGACCGTCCGGCACGTCTGCAGGAGCTGGCGGACGAGCTCGGCGTTCCGCGCAGTTCCATGTACGCCCTGCTGCAGACCCTGATCTCGCGGGGCTGGGTACGCACGGACGTCACCGGCTCGCTGTACGGCATCGGCATCCACGCGTTGCTGACGGGCACGAGTTACCTGGACTCCGACCCGCGCGTCCGCGCCGTCCGCCCCCATCTGGACGAGGCGTCGGAGGCGCTCGGCGAGACGATCCACCTGGGGCGACTGGACGGCGGGGACGTGGCGTACCTGGCGACGCGCGAGTCGCACGAATACCTGCGCACCATCAGCCGCGTGGGCCGGCGGCTGCCCGCGCACGCGGGCGCGCTCGGCAAGGCACTGCTGGCGGAGCGACCGGACGAGGCGGTGCCGCAGGGGCCGTACGAGCCCCTGACCCCCCGCACGCACACGACACGGGAGTCCCTGCTGGCGGACCTCGCCGCGACACGCGAGCGGGGGTATTCCGTCGACCGGGAGGAGAGCGTCGCCGGTATCGCGGGCTTCGGCTTCGCCCTGCGCTACGACACCCCGGCGCAGGACGCGATCAGCTGCTCGGTGCCGGTGGCCCGGCTGACGCCGGGGCACGAGGAGCGGATCGTCGCGGTGATGGGGGAGATCCGGGCCAGGATCGAGGGCGTCACGGTGGACGGCGCGGGCGCTCCGCACTGGCGCTGAGGGCGACTGACGGCAAGGAGGACGATCGCTGCTACCCGGCCCCGCCAGGGTCAAACCATAAAGTGGCCCACGTCACACATTCTCCGCTTCTTCTCGAACCGCGTGCTTGATACAAATTCCCTGCACGTTCCTGTCGTTCGACGGACGGCGCCCCACCCCTCTTTCTGAGCCGCTCGCTTCGCACGCCCTGGAACGCCCGTGTCCCCCCGCACCGCCCCGCCCTGGCCTCTCGTCGCCCTTTTCACGGCCGGGTACCTGGCCTCCTACCTGCTGCCCACCATCGTCGGCAGGCTCGACTCCGGTCTTCCGCTCTCCGCAACCGAGGCCGGTTCCATCGGCAGTGCCCTGCTGCTGAGTTCGGCCACCGCGGGCTTCCTGCTCGCCGTGCACGTCCGCCGCATCGGGCCCCGCCGCCTCGCCCGCGCCGGGCTCCTGTGCGCCGCCGCCGGCTACGGCACGGCCGCCCTCAGCCACAGCATCCCCGTGGTCGTCGCGGGAGCTGTCGTCGGCGGGTTCGGTTCGGGGACGGTCACCACGGTCGCCGCGACCGGTGTCGCCGCCCAGCGAGACCCCCACCGCGCCTCCACGCTCGGCCTGCTCGGGGTGTCGGCGCTGGCCGGTGCCGTCTATGTGACGGTCCCCCACCTCGGCCCCGGCCACGGCCTGCCGTTCGCCGCGGTCGCCCTCACCTCGCTGCTGGTGTGGCCCGCGACCGGTCGCCTCGCCTCCGGCGGCCCGGCCACCACGGCCGCCCGCGACAGCGGCAGGCTGCCCCGTCCGCGCTCGGGGCTGGTCCTGGCCGCCGGCATCATGTGCTGGTCCCTCGCCCAGAACTCCCTGTGGGGCGTCAGCGGACGCATCGGCCTCGCCCAGGCCCACCTGACGGAGGTCACCGTCGGCGCGGTCTTCGCGGTCGCACTCGGCGCCGGGCTGCTCGGCGTGCTGGGCGCGGGCGCGCTCGGCCCGCGCCTCGGCCGCGCCGTGCCCATCGGCGCGGGCACCGCGCTCATCGCCGGCTGCATCGCGGTCAGCGCGTCCGCCACCGGGCTCGGCACCTTCGCCACCGGCGAGATCGCCTGGAACACGCTCTACCCGATCGTGCTGTCGTATCTGATCGGTCTCGCCGCCTCCCTCGACGGGCGCGGCCGGTGGGCGGTCCTCGTCGGCTCCGCCTCCTCGCTCGGCACAGCGGCGGGCCCCCTGACCGGCAGTGTGCTGTCCGCGCGGGCGGGCTTCCCCGCGATGGGCGCGATCCTCGCCGCCGGGCTGTTCGCGGTCGCGCTGCCGCTCACCGCGGTCGCCCTGCACACCGGGGGCCGCACGCTGCGGCCGGCGCCGGTGCGCCGGGGGTGGGCGTCCCCCCTGCCCGAAGAGCTCGGGGGAGCACCCGTCGTGGGCGTACCCGACGTCTACGAGAACTCGTACGCGTCCACCTCGGCGAGGTAACGCGCCCGCCGTTCCTCGTCGTGCTCCAGGAAGGACGCGAGGAAGGAGTTGCGGGCCAGCTCGCGCAGCCGCTCCTCGCCGAGACCCAGCGACGTGCGGACGGCGTCGAAGTTGTCGCCGGCGTAACCGCCGAAGTAGGCGGGGTCGTCGGAGTTGACGGTGCACAGCAGCCCGGCGTCGAGCATGGCCGGCAGCGGGTGGTCCGCCAGGACGTCGACGGCGCGCAGGCGGACGTTGGACAGGGGGCACAGGGTCAGCGGGATCCGCTCCCGGACGAGCCGCTCCACCAGCGCCGGGTCCTCCATGCAGCGCAGCCCGTGGTCGACGCGCTCGACGCCGAGGACGTCGAGGGCCTCGGTGATGTACTCCGGCGGTCCCTCCTCACCGGCGTGCGCCACCCGCCTGAGGCCCAGGGCGGCGGCGGCCTCGTACACCTCGCGGAACTTGACCGGCGGGTGCCCGACCTCCGCCGAGTCGAGGCCGACACCGGTGATCCGGTCGAGGTACGGCCTCGCCGCCTGCAGGGTCTCCATGGCCGACTCGGCGGACTCGTCCCGGAGGAAGCACATGATCAGCCGGGTGGAGACGCCGTGGTACTGCTCGCTGCGGCCGAGCGCTCGCCACAACCCCTTCACCACCGTGCCCAGGTCCACGCCGCGGGCGGTGTGGGCCTGGGGGTCGAAGAAGATCTCGGCGTGCCGCACGCCCTGTGCGGCGGCGCGCTCCAGGTAGGCGTTGGCGAGGTCCTCGAAGTCCCGCTCGGTGCGCAGGACGGCCATCAGCTCGTAGTACAGGTCCAGGAAGGACTGGAGGTCCTCGAAGGCGTAGGCCGCGCGCAGTTCGCCGGTGTCGGCGTAGGGCAGCTTCACGCCGTTGCGCGCGGCCAGCTCGAACGCCAGCTCGGGCTCCAGAGTGCCTTCGACGTGGAGGTGCAGTTCAGCTTTCGGGAGGGGCATCGAAGCATCGTACGGGCGTTTTACCGCCGTTTCGGAACCGGCACCCGCATCAGGTCGTGCGCCACCGTCAGCTCCCCCTCGAACCCGGCGTCCCGCGCCTGCCGTTCGAATTCTTCCGGCGCGGTGTAGCGCTGGCTGAAGTGGGTGAGCACGAGGTGGCGCACTCCGGCGTCGGCGGCGGCACGGGCGGCCTGCCCGGCGGTCAGGTGACCGTGCTCCACGGCGAGTTGTGCGTCCTCGTCGAGAAAGGTCGACTCGATGACGAGCATGTCGCAGCCGTCGGCGAGCGCGTGGACGCCGTCGCACAGCCGGGTGTCCATGACGAACGCGAACCGCTGCCCGCGCCGCACCTCGCTGACCTCCTCCAGCGACACACCGCCGAGGGAGCCCTCCCGCTGGATCCGCCCGACGTCGGGCCCCTTGATGCCGTGCGCCGCGAGCCGTTCGGGCAGCATGCGGCGCCCGTCCGGCTCGACGATCCGGTAGCCGTAGGACTCGACGGGGTGGGAGAGCCGCCGGGCCTCCAAGGTGTAGGCGACGGTGACGGCGAGGGGGCCGTCCGCGGCGACCGGCGCCTCGGTGAGCGGGACGGTCTCGCGGTACGCCGTCGCATGGCGCAGCCGCTCGAAGAACCGGCGGCCGGACTCCGGGTAGTGCGCGGTGATCTCGTGCGGCACCTGGTCGAGGTTGATGCGCTGGATGACGCCGGCGAGTCCCAGCGAGTGGTCCCCGTGGAAGTGCGTGACGCAGATCCGGTGCAGGTCGTGGGCGGCGACCCCGGCACGCAGCATCTGCCGCTGGGTGCCCTCGCCGGGGTCGAAGAGGATGCCCTCGCCGTCCCAGCGCAGCAGGTAGCCGTTGTGGTTGCGGTGCCGGGTCGGGACCTGGCTCGCGGTGCCGAGGACGACCAGTTCGCGTACGGACACGGCGTCTTACCCGGGGGGCCACTGCAGGCCGCGGCCGCCCAGGACGTGGGCGTGCGCGTGCCAGACGGTCTGGCCGGCGCCGCTACCGGTGTTGAAGACGACGCGGTAGCTGTCGAGCTTCTCCTGCGCGGCGACCTCGCCGGCCTCGCGGAGGACGTCGGCGGCGATGGCCGGTTCGGCGGCGGCGAGGGCGGCGGCGTCCCGGTGGTGCACCCGGGGGATGACCAGTACGTGGGTCGGTGCCTGGGGGTTGATGTCCTGGAAGGCGACGGTGGTGTCGGTCTCCCGGACGATCGTCGCCGGGATCCGCCCCGCGACGATCTTGCAGAACAGGCAGTCGTCCTGCGGTTCTCCCGCCATGCGTGCCTCCTCACACGGACTGATCACTACGACGGCATGCTATCGGCACTCCCTGCCCGCCCGCCCCGCAAGGGCGGGTGGGCGGGGAGCATCCGCCGCGGGGCGGCGGATCACAGGGCCGGCAGCTCCGGGGGCTGTTTCGCCGGGCGTTCCTCCAGGGCCGCCAGGGCCAGGCGGATCGCCTCGTCCAACTGCGTGTCCCGGCCCGCCGCGTAGTCCTGCGGGGCCTGGACCACCTCCACATCCGGGTCGACGCCGTGGTTCTCGACGCCCCACCCGTACCTCTCCAGCCAGAACGCGTACTTCGGTTGGGTCACCAGCGTCCCGTCGACCAGCCGGTACCTGCTGTCGATCCCGATGACACCGCCCCACGTCCGGGTCCCGACCACCGGGCCGATGCCGAGCGCCTTGACGGCCGCGTTGACGATGTCGCCGTCCGAGCCGGAGAACTCGTTGGCGACCGCGACGACGGGTCCCCGCGGCGCGTCCTCCGGGTAGCTGTACGGCCGCAGTCCGCGCGGCAGGTCCCAGCCCACGATCCGCCGCGCCAGCTTCTCCACGACCAGTTGGGAGGTGTGGCCGCCCCAGTTCTCCCGGACGTCCATGATCAGCCCGTCCCGGGCGACCTCGATCCGCAGGTCGCGGTGGAGCTGGGCCCACCCGGAGCCGACCATGTCGGGCACGTGCAGATACCCGAGCCGCCCGCCCGACTTCTCGTGCACGTACGCCCGCCGGTCCGCCACCCAGGCGTGGTACCTGAGCGGCTCCTCGTCGGCGATCGGGACGACGACGGCGTACCGCAGGTCACCCCCGCCCGCCGGCGACACCGTCAGCTCCACCGGTTTGCCGGCCGTCCCCACCAGCAGCGGACCGGGTCCGGTCACCGGATCCACCGGCCGCCCGCCGACCGCGACGATCGCGTCGCCGGCCCGTATCGCCACCCCGGGCGCGGCCAGCGGTGCCCGGGCGTCGGGGTCGGAGGTCTCCGAGGGCAGCACCCGGTCGATGCGCCAACTGCCGTCGGGTTGCCGGGAGATGTCGGCGCCGAGCAGTCCATGGCGCCGGTCGGCGCCCGGCCCGTGGCCGTGGGGGACGACGTACGCGTGCGAGGTACCCAGCTCGCCCTGCACCTCCCACAGCAGGTCCACGAGGTCGTCGTGGGTGGCGACCCGCTCCAGCACCGGCCGGTAGCGGTCCAGTACGCCGTCCCAGTCGACACCGCCCAGGTCGGGTCGCCAGAAGTTGTCCCGCATGATCCGGCCGGTCTCGTCGAGCATCTGCCGCCACTCGGCCGCCGGATCGACGGTCTGCCGGATGCGCGACAGGTCGACGGTGATGTTCGCGTCGCTGTCGTCGTCGTGCGGCGCGCGCCGGTCGCTGGGGACGACCTTGAGTTTGCCGTCGGTCCACAGCAGCACCCGCTTGCCGTCCCCGCTGACCGAGAAGTGGTCGGTGTCCGAGGCGAGGTGCTCGATGCGCCGCTGGAGGAGGTCGTAGCGCTCCAGCTCGCTCCTGGGGTCCGGATCGTCGGGGGTGGCGCGGGAGGCGCCGAGGACACCGCGCACCGGGTGCCGCAGCCACAGCACCCCGTCCTTGGCGGCGCGCAGTCCCGAGTAGCGGGCGGCCTCGACGGGGAACGGCACGATCCGGTCGGCCAGGCCCTCCAGGTCGACGCGGGTGGTGGGCGCGCCCTCGCTGTCGGGTGTCTCGTCCTTGTCGGGCGTCTCGACGGGGCGGCCGTGCCGCTGTGGTCCGAACGGGGACGGGGTGGTCGCGGCGAGCGTGATCAGATACGGCCGGGAACCGCCCACGAAGGCGAGGTCGAAGACGTGCTCGTCGTACACCGGGTCGAAGGAGCGCGCCGACAGGAACGCCAGGTGCTTGCCGTCGAGGGTGAAGGCGGGCGCGTGGTCCCGGAACCGCAGCGGGGTCGCCTCGGTCACCGACAGGTCGGCGGTATTGGCGAGTTTGAGCTGCCGCAGCGGACGCGGACCGGGGTGCGACCAGGCCAGCCACCCCGAGTCGGGTGCGAAGACGAGCCCGCTCACCTCGCCGTCCTCGCTGCGGTCGACCTCGCGCACCTCGCCGCTGTCCCGTTCGACGAGCAGCACCCGCCCGTCGTGCGCGGCGACGGCGACCTTGCCGCCGTCGGGTGACACCGCGAGCCCCAGGACCCGCCCGAGCCGCCCGGCGGCGAGCCGCCGCGGGACGGCGCCGGGAGCCAGGCCGGTGGCGGGCGCGAACTCCAGCGCGTCGTCGCCCTCCGCGTCCGTCACCCACACCACCCATTCCTCGCCGTCCGCGCGGAAGGTGTGCGGCAGCCGGGCCCGCACCCCGTGCTCGGCGGCGAGCGCGCGGGCGGGCCCGGAGCGGTGGGTGATCCAGTGGACGGCGCCGCGCACCGAGATCGCGCTGCCGCGCCCGGTGTGGTCGGGCGAGGCGGCCCCGAACCAGCGGGAGGGGTCGACCGGATACGGCTGGAGGTCCACGCGCTGCCCGCCGAGCCGGATGCCGAGCGGCCTGGGCTGCGCGCCGTCGAGGTCGTCGAGGACCCACAGCCGGCCGGCCGAGGAGTACACGACCCGGGTGCCGTCGGTGGCCGCGTGCCGGGCGTAGAAGCCGTCGATCTGCGTGTGCCGTCGCAGGTCGGAGCCGTCGGCGAGCGACGAGTACAGCGCCCCGACGCCCTCGTGGTCGCAGAGGAAGGCGATGCGGTCCCCCACCCACGACGGGTACTCGATGTTGCCGTCCAGGGCCTCGTGCAGCCGTACGAACTCGCCGTTGCGCTCCCGGTCGATCCACAGCTTGCCGGCCGTGCCGCCCCGGTACCGCTTCCAGAGGGCGGCCTCGCGGGCCCCGGCGGACAGCAGCACGGTGTGCGGCCCGTACGCGACCTCGCCGACGGGCCCGTGGGGCAGCACGGTCGCCGGGCCCCCGTCGAGCGGGACGGCGTGCGCCCAGGTGCGGCACGACGAGATCTGGCCGACCGTGCTGAGCGCGAGCACGTCCCCGTCCGGGGTCCAGCCACGCACCTGGGTCTGCCCACTCCCCCAGTGGGTGAGGCGCTTGGCGGGTCCGCCGTCGATCGGCGCGATGTGCACCTCCGGGGCGCCGTCGCGGGTGGAGGTCCAGGCGACGGTCGTGCCGTCCGGGGAGATGCGGGGGTGGTTCACGGGTATGTTGTCGGCGCTGACCCGCCAGGCGCGGCCACCGTCGAGGGGGGCGACCCAGACGTCGTCCTCGGCCGTGAAGGCGACCAACTCGCCGTGCAGGTGCGGGAAACGGAGATACGCGGGAGATGCGGACTCGGTCACCAGGTCACCCTAAGCAGCGAGCGCGGTCCCGAACAGGGGGCTTTCCCCCTCACCTGCGCCTTGCCCGCGGCCCATGCGTCCGTCACTTGCCCTGGACCGGCCAGCAGGTGGGGTCGCCCTGGCACCAGATGGTCCTGGTGACGGTGACGGTGACCGTGGGCCCGGGCCCCCCGGGGCCGGTCGGTCGGCCGGCGGGCGGGCCGGGCGTACCGCCCTCGCAGTCGCCGAGGCCGCTGACGTGGAACAGCTCCTTGCCGCCCACGGCGGCCCTGAGGTCCCCGCGGACGCACTTGCCGTCGATCGCGCGGGTGACCCGGCCCTTGACGGTGATGTCCTTGCCGTCGTCCGTCTGCCCCTTGCAGTCGACCGTGACGACGGCGACCTCGCTCGCCGAGGGCGCCGCACCGGACGTGCCGGCCCTGCCGCTGCCGTAGTCGCCCGAGCAGCTGAGCCAGCGCACCTTCACATGGTGCCGCTGAAGCTCCTTCGTGGCGGTCTGGTCCGTGGTGTACGCCACCGCCGCGGAGCTGAGTTCACCGGGCTGGCAGGCCACGGCTCCGCCCACGGCCACCACCGCGAGACCGGTGACCGAGGCGAGCCGTCGTAACGCGGGCCGTCGCCCATTGCGCCGCAATGCCCCCATGAAGGGCAGCGTGCCACTCCCACGGCGGTGACGGAAGAGCGCATACGGTCACGCGAGCGCCCCGCCGCGGCCTCCCCCACGCGCCCTCAACCGCGCAACAACAGCCACTGCTGGAGTTCCACCAGATTGCCCTCCGGGTCCTTGAGGTGGGCGACACGCATACGGTCGGTCATGGGGGCCGGGCCGTGCAGCAGGATGGCGCCGCGGGAGCTGATCCCGTCGCAGTACGCGTCCAGGTCGTCCACGCGCAGCACCACCAGCGAGCGGTGGCCCGTGGCCTCGTCCCCCAGTTCGCCGAGGACCTGGGCCATCATCCTCCGGTCCTGCAGGGCGATGCCCGCGGATCCGGTGGCAGGGCTGAACTTCTCGTACGGCCCGTCCACCGCGCCCGACTGCGGCTTGAGGCCGAGGACATCGGCGTAGAAGCGGTAGCAGGCGGCGAAGTCCGACACCAGCAGCCGTACCTGGGCGAGTTCCATGCTGTTCCCCCGTGGCTCGATGAATCCGTTGGATCCGTGCGTCAGGACCAGCGGCCCGTGCGGCCGAGCAGCAGCGCGGCCGCCGCGGTGCCGGCGGTCGATGTACGAAGGACACTACGACCGAGGACGTAGGCCTTCGCGCCCGCTTCCCGGAACAACGTCAGCTCCTCGGCCGAGATGCCCCCTTCGGGTCCGACGACGAGCACGATCTCGCCGTCGGCGGGGAGTTCGGCGGTGGCGAGCGGCTCACTGCCGTACTCGAAGTCCGAGTGCAGGACGGCGGCGAGGTCCGCTCCGGCGAGAAGTGCGGCAACCTGTCTGGTGGTCGCCGCGTCCGCGACCTCCGGGAAGCGCACCCGCCGCGACTGCTTTCCGGCCTCGCGGGCGGTGGCCCGCCACTTGCCGAGCGCCTTCAGCCCGCGGTCGCCCTTCCACTGGGTGATGCACCGGGAGGCCTGCCAGGGGACGATCGCGTCGACACCGACCTCGGTCATGGTCTCCACGGCCAGTTCACCGCGGTCGCCCTTGGGCAGGGCCTGCACCACGGTGATACGGGGCGACTCGACGGGCTCCTCGTGGACGGACGCCAGATCCATGATGACGAGACGGTCCTTGCCCTCGGCGGCCTTCACCACCCCCTCGGTCCACCGTCCGCGCCCGTCGGTGAGGACGACGTGCTCGCCGGGCCGCAGCCGCTTCACCGAGACCGCGTGCCGGCCCTCGGGCCCGTCGAGCACGAACTCCGGGCCGATGACGTCGAGTCGGTCGACGACGAAGACGGGAGCGGTCATCGCCCCGCACCTCCCGTCGACAACGCCGTCGTGGCTTCCCGAAGCTCCGTGACCAGCACCTCCACCAGCCGGCCGGCGGGCAGGTCCCGCGCCAGGCGGTGGCCCTGGCCCGCCCACAGCGCCATGCCCTGGGCGTCACCGGCCTTGGCGGCCGCCTTGCGCACCGGGGAGGTCAGGTGGTGGATCTCGGGGTACGCGGCGGGCGCGTAGGGGCCGTGCTCGCGCATGAACCGGTTGACCAGACCGCGGGCCGGACGCCCGGAGAACGCCCGGGTCAGCTCGGTGCGGACGAAGTGGGGATCGGTCAGCGCCTGCTTGTGCACGGGGTGGGCACCGGACTCGGGCGTGGCGAGGAACGCGGTGCCGAGCTGCGCGGCGCTCGCCCCCGCGGCGAGGACGGCGGCGATCTGGCTGCCGCGCATGATGCCCCCGGCGGCGACGATCGGGATGCCCACGGTCTCGCGGACCTGGGTGAGGAGCGACAGCAGCCCGATACCGGCGCCGTCGCTCTCGTGGCTGTCCCGGTGGGTGCCCTGGTGGCCTCCCGCCTCGACGCCCTGCACGATCACCGCGTCCGCGCCCGCCTCCTGCACGGCGAGAGCCTCCTCGGCGGTGGTCGCGGTGACCAGGGTGAGGGTGCCGAGGCGGCGCAGGGAATCCAGGACGTCCGGGGCCGGGACGCCGAAGTGGAAGGAGACCACCGGGACCGGGTCGTCGAGGAGGACGGCGAGTTTGGCGTCGTAGCCGTCGTCACGGCCGCTGTCGCGGTCACCGAGCTCGGTCCTGTACCAGGTGGCCTCACCGGCGAGCTGGTTGGCGTAGACCTCGACGGCGGCCGGGTCGGCATGGTCCGGCTGCGGCATGAAGACGTTCACGCCGAACGGGCGGTGGGTCAGCCCGCGAAGCTGCTTGATCTCCTGGTACATCCCGTCGGCGGTCTTGTACCCGGCCGCGAGGAACCCCAGGCCACCGGCCTCGGACACGGCGGCGGCGAGCTGCGGCCCGGAGGCGCCGCCGGCCATGGGGGCCTGCACGATCGGGTGCGGGAGGAGATCGGTCAGGGAGGGCATGACGGCATGTTGTCACGTCTTTCGAACGAGTCGGAATCCGACCTTCTGTGGCATACGCCGGTGGAACAACCAGCCCCTCCGGGACCCGTGCTCGAAGAGCTCGGGCGATTCCGAGGACGAGGACGGGGCCGCCCGCTCCGAAGCGGGGTCCGGGGCGGCAGTCCCCAGGGGCGACGGCACCGAGGCCGGGTACCGCTCCACCTCCGGGTGGCCAAGGCCGCTCCGCCCCCGGGTGGCCAAGGACGCGGCGCCCGTGGAACGCGTCCTTCAGCCGCGAGAACAACCCCCGCCGCCCCGGCCGACCGTGCCTGCCCGGGGGCCAACCCGCGGACCTCCGGCCCACCCGGCCCCGGCGTCAGCGCCCGTTGAACGCGTCCTTCAGCCGCGAGAACAACCCCTGCTGCCCCGGCTGGAACTGCCCCTGCGGTCGCTCCTCGCCGCGCAGCTTCGCCAGCTCGCGCAGCAGTCGCTCCTGCTCCGGGTCCAGCTTGGAGGGCGTCTGGACCTCGACGTGGACGATCAGGTCGCCCCGGCCACCGCCGCGCAGATGGGTGACGCCGCGGTTGTGCAGCGGGATCGACTGCCCGGACTGCGTACCGGGCCGGATGTCGACCTCCTCCAGGCCGTCCAGCGTCTCCAGCGGCACCTTCGTGCCGAGGGCCGCCGCCGTCATCGGGATGGTGACCGTGCAGTGCAGGTCGTCGCCGCGGCGCTGGAAGGTCGGGTGCGGCAGCTCGTGGATCTCGACGTACAGATCGCCGGCCGGACCGCCGCCGGGGCCGACCTCGCCCTCGCCCGCGAGCTGGATCCGCGTGCCGTTGTCGACACCGGCCGGGATCTTGACGGTGAGCGTCCGGCGCGAGCGCACGCGCCCGTCACCCGCGCACTCCGGACACGGGTTCGGGACGATCGTGCCGAAACCCTGGCACTGCGGGCACGGCCGGGAGGTCATGACCTGGCCCAGGAAGGACCGCGTGACCTGCGAGACCTCGCCCCGGCCACGGCACATGTCACACGTCTGCGCCGAGGTGCCGGGCGCGGCGCCCTCGCCGTTGCAGGTGTTGCAGACGACGGCCGTGTCGACCTGGATGTCCTTCGTCGTGCCGAAGGCCGCCTCGTCCAGCTCGACCTCGAGCCGGATCATGGCGTCCTGGCCCCGGCGGGTGCGCGAGCGCGGCCCGCGCTGCGACGCCGTGCCGAAGAAGGCGTCCATGATGTCGGAGAAGTTCCCGAAGCCGCCCGCGCCGAAGCCGCCCGCACCGGCACCGCCCGACTGGGACAGCGGGTCGCCGCCGAGGTCGTAGACCTGCTTCTTCTGCGGGTCCGAGAGCACCTCGTACGCGGCGTTGATCTCCTTGAACCGCTCCTGCGTCTTCGGATCGGGGTTGACGTCCGGGTGCAGCTCGCGAGCGAGCCGGCGGAACGCCTTCTTGATCTCCTCCTGCGACGCGTCGCGGCGCACGCCGAGTACGGCGTAGTAGTCCGTGGCCACTTACGACTCCGCCAGGATCTGTCCGACGTACCGTGCCACCGCTCGTACCGCTCCCATCGTTCCCGGGTAATCCATGCGGGTCGGTCCGACCACGCCGAGTTTCGCTACTGCCTCGCCGCCCGAACCGTAGCCCACGGAGACGATGGACGTGGAGTTGAGTCCTTCGTACGCGTTCTCATGACCGATACGCACCCGCATGGCCGGATCCTTCGCCTCGCCCAGCAGTTTCAGAAGCACGACCTGCTCCTCCAGCGCCTCCAGGACGGGGCGGATGGTGAGAGGGAAGTCATGCGCGAAGCGGGTGAGGTTGGCGGTGCCGCCGATCATCAGCCGCTCCTCGGTCTCCTCCACCAGCGTCTCCAGCAGCGTGGAGAGCACCGTCGAGACCGTGCTGCGGTCCTCCGGCTCCTCGAACGCCTCGGGGAGATCCTGCACGAGCTGCGGGACGTCCGCGAAGCGGCGGCCGGCGACCCGGCTGTTGAGCCGTGCGCGCAGGTCCGCGAGCGACGTCTCGCCGAACGGCGCCGGGCAGTCGATCATGCGCTGCTCGACCCGTCCGGTGTCCGTGATCAGCACGAGCATCACACGCGCCGGCGCCATCGCCAGCAGCTCCACGTGGCGCACGGTCGAACGCGTCAGCGACGGGTACTGCACCACGGCGACCTGCCGGGTGAGCTGGGCGAGGAGCCGTACCGTGCGCGCCACCACGTCGTCGAGGTCGACGGCACCCTCCAGGAAGTTCTGGATGGCGCGGCGCTCGGGCGGACTCATCGGCTTCACGGCCGCGAGCTTGTCCACGAAGAGGCGGTAGCCCTTGTCCGTGGGGATGCGTCCTGCGCTGGTGTGCGGCTGGGCGATGTACCCCTCCTCCTCCAGCGCGGCCATGTCGTTGCGGACGGTGGCCGGGGAGACGCCGAGGTTGTGCCGCTCGGTGAGGGCCTTGGAACCCACCGGCTCTTCGGTGCCCACGTAGTCCTGGACGATGGCGCGCAGCACCTCGAGCCTGCGTTCACTGAGCATCGCGCACACCTCCAGCGGTCATGTCCCCTTGGCGCTTCCCCTGGCACTCTGCGCTTGTGAGTGCCAGCATTCCCCGGCCCAGTGTACGGCTGTCGGGTACACACCCGGCAAGGGCGGGCGCCGGTGCCGTGCCCGGGTGTACCACCTGTACCGGCCTGTCCCCTGCCGCTTCGGGCGCCTGCGGATAGCGTCGCCGTATGACGGTGTTGTGGGAAGAGCCGGGGTGGGAGGCGCTCGGGGCGCGTGTGGGGCGGACCAGGCTTCCGGTCTGGGACTGCACGGCCGGGCTGGTGGTGGGCGACGACGCGGCGCTGCTGGTGGACGCCGGATCGAGCCTGGCGGAGGGTGCACGGCTGCGCGACGCGGCGGAGCGGCTGCTCGAGCCGCTCGGCTCGGACCGGCGTGTGACGCATCTCGCGCTGACCCACCCCCATTTCGACCATGTCTTCGGGGCGGCGGCGTTCGCGGGCGCGGAGGTGTTCGGGGCGGTCGGCATCGACGGGGTGTTCGCCCACGGGCGGGGCGCACTGCTCGCCGACGCGGTGCGCAACGGCTTGGACCCGGCGGACGCGGCGGCGGCCGCGGATCTGCTGGTCCGCCCGCGCCACCAGGTCTCGGGCGAGTGGACGCTGGACCTGGGCGGGGTGCAGGTGCTGCTGGCGAACGTGGGCCCGGGCCACACCGCCCACGACCTGGTGGTGTTCGTCCCCGGGAACCCCGGTTTCCCGGAAGTGGTCTTCTGCGGGGACCTGGTGGAGGAGTCCGGCGAACCGCAGGCGGGCCCGGACGCGATCCCCTCGCACTGGCCGGCGGCCCTGGACCGGCTGCTGGAGCTGGGCGGCGAGGACGCGGTGTACGTGCCGGGGCACGGGGCGGTGGTGGACGCGGGGTTCGTACGGGCCCAGCGGGACGAGTTGGCGGCCCGTTTCGGCGTGTCGTAGCGACTCCCGGCGTGTCGTGGGACCTCGCGAACACCTTCTCCTATCGTCATCCGAATGCGCCAGTACTCTCCGGACCTGACCCCGCCGTGGAAGAAGCCGAAGCCCGTGCCGGAGGTCCCGGCGGACCCCGGTCTGGTGGTGGAGGAGCCGCGCACGGGGTTCTGCGGGGCGGTGATCGGCTGCGAGGCCGGCACGGTGACGCTGGAGGACCGCTTCGGCAAGCACCGGGTGTTCCCGTTGGAGCCGGGGGGCTTCCTGCTGGAGGGCCGGACGGTGACCCTGGTGCGTCCTGCCGGGCAGGCGCCGGTGCGCCCCACGCGCACGGCGTCGGGCTCGGTCGCCGTCCCGGGAGCGCGCGCGAGGGTGGCCCGCGCCGGCCGCATCTATGTGGAGGGCCGCCACGACGCGGAGCTGGTCGAGAAGGTGTGGGGCGACGACCTGCGCATCGAGGGCGTGGTGGTGGAGTACCTGGAGGGCGTGGACGACCTGCCGTCGATCGTGGAGTCCTTCTCCCCGGGCCCGGACGCGCGGCTGGGCGTGCTGGTGGACCACTTGGTGCCCGGTACCAAGGAGTGGCGGATCGCGGAGTCGGTGACGAGTGAGCACGCGTTGGTGGTCGGGCACCCGTACATCGACATCTGGGAGGCCGTGAAGCCGGCCTCCCTGGGGATCGCGGGATGGCCGAAGGTCCCACGTGGGCAGGACTGGAAGACAGGGGTGTGCCGGGCACTGGGGTGGCCGTCGGACAACACCGGCGCGGTGTGGCAGGCAATCCTGAAGCGGGTGCAGTCCTACAAGGACCTGGAGCCGGAGTTGCTGGGGCGGGTGGAGGAGCTGATCGACTTCGTTACGGACGGCGGCGGGGTTTGACGCCGGGGAACGTCCCGGACTCAACCGGTGTCCAGTTCGAGGCCGAGATCCTCCGGCAGCGGCGCTCCGAACTCGGTGATCTCCTGCCGCCGGTAGTCGACGCCGTCTCCCTTTCCCACGGGCTTCGTCAGCAGGACGCACCGCGCCGTGATCGGATCCACGATGAGGTGGACAGGCACCCTGCCGGCGGCGTGGACCGACCGCTTGATTGCGCGGTCCCGCTGGACACTGGTTTCGGCGACGGTCTCGACGACCATGGTGACCGGGCTGCACGGCATCGGGCGGCCCGGGCCGGGCAGGGCATCGCGCGCCACGACCACCGGATCCGGTACGGGCTCGCCGGCCTCGTCCACGATGTCGACGTCCTGCGTCCGGAGGATATGCCGGCGATCCAGTGGAATCTCGCGGCAGCCTGTGAACCAGGTGGTTGGGGACCGAACCTCCGTTCCGTTGGCATACACCCGTCCGTCGGCACACACCCACCGGAGTGATCAGTCCACCAGGTCCCGCACCACCGCATCCGCCAGCAGCCGCCCCCGCAGCGTGAGAACGGCCCGCCCCTGCTCGTACGGCCCTGCCTCCAGCAGCCCCTCCCCCAGCGCCCGGCGCGAAGCCGACAGCCCCTCTTCCCGCAGCAGCGCCAGCGGCACCCCCTCCCGAAGCCGCAGCTCCAGCAGGATGCGCTCCACCCGGCGGTCCTCCTCCGACAGGACCTCCCGGCCCGCGCCCGGGGAACGGCCCTCCGCCAGCGCCGCCGCGTACGCCCCCGGATGCTTCACGTTCCACCAGCGCACGCCCCCCACGTGGCTGTGTGCCCCCGGGCCCGCGCCCCACCAGTCCGCGCCCCGCCAGTACAGCTCGTTGTGCAGGCAGCGACCGGAGGTCGACGTGGCCCAGTTGGAGACCTCGTACCAGTCGTAGCCCGCCGACCCCAGCACCTCGTCAGCGATCAGATAGCGATCCGCGTGCACGTCGTCGTCCGTCATCGGGATCTCCCCCCGGCGGATGCGACGGGCGAGCCGTGTGCCCTCCTCCACGATCAGCGCGTACGCCGAGATGTGGTCCGGGGCCGCCTCCAGCGCCGCCTCCAGGGAGGCCCGCCAGTCGTCGTCCGACTCCCCCGGTGTGCCGTAGATCAGGTCCAGGTTCACGTGCTCGAAGCCCGCCGCCCGCGCCTCGGCCACGCACGCCTCGGGGCGGCCCGGGGTGTGGGTGCGGTCGAGGATCTTCAGGACGTGCGGACGGGCGCTCTGCATGCCGAAGGAGATCCGGGTGAAGCCACCCTCCCGGAGGGTGGCCAGATACGCCGGACCGACCGACTCCGGATTCGCCTCGGTCGTCACCTCCGCGTCGTCCGCGAGGCCGAACTCGTCGCGGATCGCCCCCAGCATCCGTACGAGGTCCTCCGCGGCCAGCAGCGTCGGCGTGCCGCCCCCGACGAACACCGTGCGCACCTCGCGCGGGTCGTCGCCCAGTACCTTGCGGGCCAGCCCGACCTCGTCGATCAGGGTGGACGCGTAGTTGTCCCGGGAGGCCAGGACTCCTCCGGTGCCCCGCAGCTCCGTCGCCGTGTAGGTGTTGAAGTCGCAGTAGCCGCAGCGCGTCGCGCAGTACGGCACGTGGAGGTAGAACCCGAGGGGGCGCTCGGCGGCCCCGGTGAGCGCGTGCGCGGGCAGTGCGCCGTCGTCGGGGACCGGATCGCCGTCGGGGAGTGCGGAAGGCATGTCCCCCATTGTCCCGTACGGCCGGAACTACTCGATCCGGCTCATTCCGCTTGCAGTACCAGCAGCGCCAGGTCGTCCTCCGGGGGCTTCCCGTCGAACTCGTGCACAAGCGTCCTGATCCGCTCGGCGACCAGCTCCGCGTTCATCCCGGCGCAGCCGGCCAGTGCCGCCGCGAGCCCGTCGCCGTCGTCGAACTGGCGCGACCCGCTGCGCCGCTCGGTCACCCCGTCGGTGACGCACAGCAGCGTGTCCCCGGAGCGCAGGTCGAAGGTCTCGCACGTGTACGTCTCGTCCTCGACGACCCCGAGCAGCGTCTGCGGCCGGGCCACGGCCCGTACGCCGCCGTCCGGGCCGAGCAGCAGCGGCAGTGGATGCCCGGCCGAGGCGAGCGTACAGCGCACCCCGCCGTCGAAGGGGACGAGTTCACCGTAGAGGAGGGAGAGGAAGCGGGCGTGGGGGCCGTCGTCGACGACCGGTGTCGGCGTGCCCGCCGCGACCAGCGCCCGGGCCGCCGCGTCGGAGGCCTCCGTGGCGTCGTCGAGCAGGAGCTGGTTGAGGCGGTCCAGGACGTCCGGAACGTCGTAGCCCTCGCGGGCCAGCAGCCGCAGCCAGGGCCGGGCGAGCCCGATCACGACCGCGGCCTCCGGCCCCTTGCCCTGGACGTCGCCGAGCGCGAAGCACCACCGTCCGTGGCCGGCGGGGAAGATGTCGTAGAAGTCACCACTCGGTCCGCCCTTGTCGCACGGCTCGTACACGAGTGCGCTGCTCACCCCGGGGATCTCGGCGACCGCGCCCGGCAGCAGCCCGCGCTGCAGCACCCGGCTGATGGTGGCCTGGCGCGCGTACTGCCGGGCCGCCCCGATGGCCAGTGCCACCCGGCGGCTGAGGTCCTCGACGAGTCCGGTGACCTCGTCGGGGAAGCGCAGGAGCCCGGCCCGCCCGATGACGAGCGTGCCGAGCGGCCGCCCGCCGGCGATCAGCCGGTAGGCGAGCGCCGCTCCGGTCGCGCCCCGCGGGCCGAGGGCCTCGCCGGGCCAGGGCACGGGCACCGCCCGGGACCGCACCGACTCCGGCAGTCGGGGCGGGTCCTTCTCCAGGGCCCGGCGCAGTTCCTCGATGCGGTTCTCACTGCCGTGCCAGACGCGGGCGAGCCGTGGCCCGGCGGCGACGGACGCAGACGGCCCGTGCCAGCCGGTCGCCTCGTCCTCCAGCCACACCGCGCACCACTCGGCGAGCCGGGGCACGATCAGCTGCCCCGTGAGGGCGGCGACCAGGTCCTCGTCGAGCTGCCCGGCGAGCAGGTCGGACGCCTCGGCCAGGAAGGACAGCGCACCGCGGCCCCGCCACTCCCCCTCGTGCAGGCCGCGCCCGGGCTCGGCGAAGGCGGCGAGTTCGGGCCCGAGTATCTCGGCGGGACTCAGCCCGCGTCCCAGGGCACTGTCCCCGGCGTACGTCTCGATCCCGGCCTCGACGTCCAGGGCGCCGTGCAGGGGAACCAGCGCCCAGACGGTCTTGGTGCCGGTGCGGTAGATGATTCCCCAGGCCGTGGAGAGGGAGGAGACGAGGCGCAGCCCCCGGCCGTACTCCGGTATGCCGTAAGGGCGGTCGGCGCCTTCGTCCCGTACGGCGCGGGAGGGGTGGTGGTCGGAGACCTCGACGAAGAGCGCGGGCGACTCGCCCTGTGCGTCCATGAGGCGGCAGACCAGCTCGACGTCGGTGCCGGCGTGCACGACGGCGTTGGTGACGAGTTCGCTGACGACGAGCAGGGCGTCGTCGGCCGGCCGCTCGATGACGGCGTCGGGCTCGCCGGCCCGGTCCCACTCGCTGAGGGCGCCGCGCACGAGCCGGCGGGCGTTGCCGACGGCGAGCGGGCTGCCGGAAAGCGTCACCCGCACCAGCGTGCGCAGGCCCGCTGACTCGAGCACGTCGGGGGCACGGGAGGCGGTCTCCCGTTGGGTGGGAATGGGCCCCATGGACAGCTCCCCGGGCAGTTCGGACGAATACGCCTGTGGCGATGCGGACAGGGTGACAGACTGGCTCCGCCCCTACGCACCGAGTTACCGAAGTGGCCCGCCATGAGTGAGAACCGTGCTACCCATGTGGTCGAAGACGGACAGATTCGAGCAGGGCATGCCTCCTGAGACAACGTACGAGGACAGCGCCGAAATCCTCCTCGTCGACGACATGGAGGACAACCTGACCGCGCTGGAGGCCGTGCTGCGCTCGCTCAACGAGCCGCTGGTGCGCGCGCGTTCGGGCGAGGAGGCGATGAAGGCACTGCTCGAGCGGCGGTTCGCGGTCGTCCTGCTGGACATCCGCATGCCGGGCATGGACGGCTTCGAGACCGCCGCGCACATCAAACGCCTCGACCGGACCAAGGACGTCCCGATCGTCTTCCTGACCGGCTCGGACGCGGAGGCCGGGTACGCCTTCCGGGGGTACGCGACGGGGGCCGCGGACTATCTGACGAAACCCTTCGATCCGTGGGTGCTGCGGGCGAAGGTGACGGTGTTCGTCGATCTGTACCGCAGGAACAGGCGGTTGGAGCGGCTGCAGGAGGGCCTGGCCGGGCTGGAGGAACGCCTGGCCGCGGACGAGCTCCCGGACCTGTCCGAACTACGGCGGCAGGTCCGGGAGTTGCAGCGGTGGGCAGCCGGGGGGCGGACGCCCTGAGGCCTCCTCAGGCCTCGCGCGTGCCCGCGTACATCTCGTCGATCAGGTGCTTGTACTCCCGTTCGACGACCGGCCGCTTCAGCTTCAGGCTGGGTGTGATCTCCCCGTGCTCGACATCGAGGTCCCGCGGCAGCAGCCGGAACTTCTTGATGGTCTGCCAGCGCTGGAGGCCCTCGTTGAGCTGCTTGACGTAGCCGTCGACCATCTCGACCGTCGCGGGCGCGGCGACGACCTCCGCGTACGACTTCCCCTCCAGGCCGTTCTCCTTCGCCCACTCCAGGATCGCGATCTCGTCGAGCGCGATGAGCGCGGTGCAGAAGTTCCGGTCCGCGCCGTGCACGAGGATGTTGGAGACGTACGGGCACACCGCCTTGAACTGTCCCTCGACCTCGGCGGGCGCGATGTACTTGCCGCCCGAGGTCTTGATGAGGTCCTTCTTGCGGTCGGTGATGCGCAGGTACCCGTCGGGCGACAGCTCGCCGATGTCACCGGTGTGGAACCAGCCGTCCGCCTCCAGCACCTCGGCGGTCTTCTCGGGCAGCCCGTGGTAGCCCTCCATGATGCCCGGGCCGCGCAGCAGGATCTCGCCGTCGTCCGCGATGCGCACCTCCGTGCCGGGCAGCGGCTTGCCGACCGTGCCGGTGCGGTAGGCCTCGCCCGGGTTGACGAAGGAGGCCGCGGAGGACTCGGTGAGGCCGTAGCCCTCGAGGATGTGGATGCCGGCGCCCGCGAAGAAGTACCCGATCTCGGGCGCGAGGGCGGCCGAACCGGAGACACAGGCCCGCAGACGCCCGCCGAACGCCTCGCGGATCTTGGCGTAGACGAGCGCGTCCGCGACCTTGTGCTTGGCTCCGAGACCGAACGGCACGGCGTGCGTGCCCGTGCGGCGGAAGTTGTCCTGCGAGACCTTGGCGTACTCGCGGGCGACCTCCGCCGCCCACTGGAAGATCTTGTACTTGGCCGGGCCGCCCGCCCGGGCCTTGGCCGCGACGCCGTTGTAGACCTTCTCGAAGATGCGCGGCACGGCCGCCATGTACGTCGGCTGCACCACCGGCAGATTCTCGATGATCTTGTCGACGCGGCCGTCGACGGCGGTGACGTGCCCGACCTCGATCTGGCCGGAGGTGAGCACCTTGCCGAAGACATGGGCGAGCGGCAGCCACAGGTACTGCACGTCCTCGGGACCGAGCAGCCCGGTCGCAGCGATCGCCTTCGCCATGTACGCCCAGTTGTCGTGCGGCAGGCGCACACCCTTGGGACGGCCGGTGGTGCCGGAGGTGTAGATGAGCGTGGCGAGCTGGTCCTTGGTGATCGCGCCGACCCGCTCCTTGATCAGCTGCGGGTGCTTCTCCAGGTACGCGGCCCCGCGCTGTTCCAGTTCGGTCAGGGTCAGCACCCCGTCGCCGGTCTCGACGCCCGCCGGGTCGATCACCACCACATGGGTCAGGGCGGGCAGCTCGTCGCGCTTCTGCTGCACCTTGGCGAGCTGTCCGGCGTTCTCCGCGACGAGGACCTTGCTGTTGGAGTCGAAGAGGATGAAGGCCGACTCCTCTGCGTTGGTCTGCGGATAGATGGTGGTCGTGGCGGCACCGGCACACAGGATGCCGAGGTCGGCGAGAATCCACTCGACCCGGGTGGAGGAGGCGAGGGCGACGCGCTGCTCGGGCTGGACACCCAGTTCGATGAGCCCGGCCGCGATCGCGTGGACCCGCTCGGCGGCCTCCGCCCAGCTCAGCGACTTCCAGTCGTCGGGGCCCTCGCCGGAGGCCGGGGGTACGGGGTAGCGGTAGGCCTCGGCGTCCGGCGTGGCCGCCACGCGCTCCAGGAAGAGGGCCGCCACGGAGGGCGGACGGTTCTCGGTCAAGGTCTGTGTGTCGCTCACGACATCCTCCGGGGCCCGCGGCGGTGCGGCTGGCTGGCTCATTGCTGCTGGATCGTTGCGGCTGCGGTCACTCGAGACCTTTTGTTTAACTCACGAGTAACACTCGAGCAGGCATCAGGGTAGAGCCCGACCGGCCGGTTCGTAAGGGGCGGTGGCCTGTCGTTTCGTACACAGAGCGACCGGGCGCATGCACGGGGCCCGCCGCGCTTTCGCACGACGGGCCCCGTACCGCCCGGTTTGCCGGGCGGTCGCAGGGTGACCGCGTTACTTCTTGCCCTTGCTCGACCCCGCGCTGTCATCACTGGAGAGCACCGCGATGAAGGCCTCCTGCGGAACCTCCACGGAACCCACCATCTTCATCCGCCTCTTGCCCTCCTTCTGCTTCTCCAGCAGTTTCCGCTTACGGGAGATGTCACCGCCGTAGCACTTGGCGAGCACGTCCTTGCGGATGGCCCGGATGGTTTCGCGGGCGATCACCCTCGAGCCGATGGCGGCCTGCACCGGTACCTCGAAGTTCTGCCGCGGGATGAGTTCCTTCAGCTTGGCGACGAGCCGGACGCCGTACGCGTACGCCTGGTCCTTGTGGGTGATCGCCGAGAAGGCGTCGACCTTGTCGCCGTGCAGCAGGATGTCCACCTTGACCAGGCTGGACGACTGCTCTCCCGTGGGCTCGTAGTCGAGCGACGCGTACCCGCGCGTCTTGGACTTCAGCTGGTCGAAGAAGTCGAAGACGATCTCCGCGAGGGGCAGGGTGTAGCGGATCTCGACGCGGTCCTCGGAGAGGTAGTCCATGCCGAGGAGGGTGCCGCGACGGGTCTGGCACAGCTCCATGATCGCGCCGATGAACTCGGTGGGCGCGAGGATCGTGGCCCGTACGACCGGCTCGTACACCTCGGCGAGCTTGCCCTCGGGGAACTCGCTCGGGTTGGTGACCGTGTGCTCCTCGCCGTCCTCCATGATCACGCGGTAGACCACGTTCGGCGCGGTGGCGATCAGGTCGAGCCCGAACTCGCGCTCGAGCCGCTCGCGGATCACGTCGAGGTGCAGCAGGCCGAGGAAGCCGACGCGGAAGCCGAAGCCGAGGGCGGCGGAGGTCTCCGGCTCGTAGACGAGGGCGGCGTCGTTGAGCTGGAGCTTGTCGAGGGCCTCGCGCAGGTCCGGGTAGTCGGAACCGTCCAGCGGATACAGGCCCGAGAAGACCATGGGCTTCGGGTCCTTGTAACCGCCCAGCGCCTCCTGGGCGCCCTTGGCCTGGCTGGTGATGGTGTCGCCGACCTTGGACTGACGGACGTCCTTCACCCCGGTGATGAGGTAACCCACCTCACCGACCCCGAGGCCGTCGGCACCGAGCATCTCGGGCGAGTTGACGCCGATCTCCAGCAGTTCGTGCGTGGCGCCGGTGGACATCATCCGGATGCGCTCGCGCTTGTTGAGCCGGCCGTCGACGACACGGACGTAGGTGACGACGCCGCGGTAGGAGTCGTAGACGGAGTCGAAGATCATCGCGCGGGCGGGCGCGTCGGCCACACCGACCGGGGCCGGGACCTGCTCGACGACCTTGTCCAGCAGCGCCTCGACGCCGAGACCGGTCTTGGCGGAGACCTTCAGCACGTCGCCGGGCTCGCAGCCGACGAGGTTGGCGAGCTCCTCGGCGAACTTCTCCGGCTGCGCGGCCGGCAGGTCGATCTTGTTGAGGACCGGGATGATCGCGAGGTCGTTCTCCATCGCCAGGTAGAGGTTGGCGAGGGTCTGCGCCTCGATGCCCTGGGCGGCGTCGACCAGGAGGATCGTGCCCTCGCAGGCGGCGAGGGAGCGCGAGACCTCGTAGGTGAAGTCGACGTGTCCCGGGGTGTCGATCATGTTCAGAATGTGCGTGTTGCCCGGATCATGGGTGGGGGCCCAGGGCAGCCGCACGGCCTGGGACTTGATCGTGATACCGCGCTCGCGCTCGATGTCCATGCGGTCGAGGTACTGAGCGCGCATCTGCCGCTGCTCGACGACGCCGGTCAGCTGGAGCATCCGGTCGGCGAGCGTGGACTTGCCGTGGTCGATGTGCGCGATGATGCAGAAGTTGCGGATCAGCGCCGGGTCGGTACGGCTCGGCTCGGGCACATGGCTAGGGATCGCGGGCACGCAGGGTCCTGATTCTTGAGGCGTCCGCAGTGTCTGCGGTCTCGGGTCGGATCGATACGTAGCCTCCATGGTCCCACGCGCGCGGGGCTACGACCGGTCTGGGCCGTGCCGGGGGCGGTGGAACGGGTGGCCGGGCGAGGCCTCGCGGCCGGTTTGGGCGGGCCAGAGGGCGGCTGGTAGCCTGGGTGGCTGTGTCTCACTGCCCTCTCAGCGCGAGACACGTCTTCAAGAAATCACCGGCACGTGAGACGTCCAGTCTCGCGTGCCTGAACCTGTAAAGGCTCATTCGTGGCGAACATCAAGTCCCAGATCAAGCGGAACAAGACGAACGAGAAGGCGCGCCTGCGCAACAAGGCCGTCAAGTCCTCGCTCAAGACCGCGATCCGCAAGGCTCGCGAGGCTGCTGCCGCGGGCGACCTCGAGAAGGCCACCGAGCTCCAGCGCGCCGCCGCGCGTCAGCTCGACAAGGCCGTCTCCAAGGGCGTCATCCACAAGAACCAGGCCGCCAACAAGAAGTCGGCGCTGGCTTCCAAGGTCGCGACCCCCAAGGGCTGACCCCCTTCCTTTTGATCTGAACTGATCCAATCGCCGGCAGGACCCAGAGCGGGCCCTCTCTCATCCGCTCCCGACCGGCACCCCGAGTCCGTACGCGGCCTGCGTTCGCCACGCGGGTACGGACTCACCGGCTTGAACCGAAGGCCCCGCCCTCCGTCCTTCCCCGGGACGGAGGGCGGGGCCTTCGCTGTGGGCAGCCACGTCGGCATGGGCTGCCGGTCACGGGCATGGGCATGGGCGGTCACGGGTGAGCTGGAGCCATGCACCGGGTGGGCGGGCGGCCCCCGGGTGGGGCGGCCCGGGTGGGGCGGCGGCCCTCCTCGGGTGGCGCGACCCGGGTGGGGCGGCGGCCCTCCTCGGGCGGCGCGACCCGGGTGGGGCGGCGGCCCTCCTCGGGCGGCGCGACCCGGGTGGGGCGGCGGCCCTCCTCGGGTGGGCCTACCGCAAGCTCCGGGTGCGCGGCCGCGTCCTCTGCTATCCGCGCCCCCGGGACCGCGCCGCCCGGGCGATGGTGACCACGGCCTTCTCCAGCGCGTACTCCGGGTCGTCCCCGCCGCCCTTCACGCCCGCGTCCGCCTCGGCCACCGCGCGCAACGCGACCGCGACCCCCTCCGGCGTCCACCCCCGCATCTGCTGCCGGACCCGATCGATCTTCCACGGCGGCATGCCCAGCTCCCGCGCGAGGTCAGCGGGGCGACCCCCGCGAGCCGAGGAGAGCTTCCCGATCGCCCGCACGCCCTGCGCCAGCGCGCTCGTGATCAACACCGGCGCCACGCCTGTCGCCAGCGACCACCTGAGCGCCTCCAGCGCCTCCGCCGTCCGCCCCTCGACCGCCCGGTCCGCGACCGTGAAGCTGGATGCCTCGGCCCGTCCGGTGTAGTACCGCCCGACCACCGCCTCGTCGATCGTGCCCTCGACGTCCGCGGTGAGCTGCGCCACCGCGGACGCCAGCTCCCTCAGGTCGCTGCCGATCGCGTCGACCAGCGCCTGGCACGCCTCGGGCGTCGCCGAACGCCCCGACGTGCGGAACTCTCCACGCACGAACGCCAACCGGTCCGCCGGCTTCGTCATCTTCGGGCACGCCACCTCCCGGGCGCCCGCCTTGCGCGCGGCGTCGAGCAGGCCCTTGCCCTTGGCGCCACCCGCGTGCAGCAGCACGAGGGTGATCTCCTCTGCGGGCGAGACGAAGTACCCCTTGAGTTCCTTGATCGTGTCGGCCGGAAGGTCCTGTGCGTCGCGTACGACCACGACCTTGCGCTCGGCGAAGAGCGACGGGCTCGTCAGCTCGGCCAGCGTGCCGGGCTGCAACTGGTCCGAGGTCAGATCCCGTACGTCCGTGTCGGCGTCGGCGGCCCGGGCGGCGGCCACCACCTCCCGCACGGCACGGTCGAGCAGGAGGTCCTCCTGGCCCACGGCAAGGGTGACGGGGGCGAGAGGGTCGTCATTCGCGGTCTTCTTGGCCATCCCGGACAGCATCCCACGCGCCACTGACAACAGGTGCCCGCCGCTGTCGCCGCCCGAGGGCTACGGCTCCTCCCGCCAGCCGTCCCACTCCCCCGCGAAGGTGTCCAGCTCCTCCGGGTCGAGGAGCTGCTGCTCGTCCCGCAGGACGACCAGCCACTGCGCGTCCTCGGCATCGTCCTCCCCCGCCAGCGCGTCCCGGACGATCCGCGGCTCCTCGTCCACCCCGAACCGCTCCCCCAGCGCCTGCGCCGCCTCTTCCGCGGCATCACGGTCCGGCAGCACCAGCACATGTCTCACATCGCTCACGAGGCCCATTGTCGGGCACCGGCGACGCGACCAGCGGCCCGTCCCGCCGCTCCCGGCCCGGATCAGCCGCCTCGGCCGGCCTTCCGCAGCGTGGGCGCCCGGTCCAACTCGACCCCGAACCGCTCCCGGTAGACCTCCAGCACCTCCTTCTCACCCACCAGCTCCGCCACCTCCTTCCGCCCGTCCGGGGTCGTCACCGTCAGCCGGCTGCCACTGAGCGTGATCCGCCCTCCGTCCTCCGTGACCCGGGAACACACCAGCGACCGCACGAAGTGCGACTCGGGTGACGTGCTGTGCCACCAGACCCCGGCCCTGAAGTCCCCGAGCACCCGCGGCCGCACCTCCAGCCGGTACTGGCGCCTGCCCTCCCGCACCACGTCCAGATCCTCGAACTCCGCAGAACCGCCGCCTCCCCGCGCTCCCGCCGCATCCGCGCCGGCCTCGACCACCCGGAACACCCCGGCCGGGTCCCGCTGCTCGCCCCGCTCCCGGAACGCCAGCGGACAGTGGCTGTGCGCACCGAACCCGACGTCCGCCAGCCAGTCGCCCCCGTCCACCGTCCGTACCCGCAGCGCGAGATGGTCGTAGGGGATCCCGAGTCGTCCCTCGTCGTCGTAGACCCGCCCGGCGAGCAGCGTGACATCGAAGCCGAGCGCGGCCAGCAACGCCCCGAACACTCCGTTGAGTTCGTAGCAGAAGCCGCCCCTGCGCGCCCCCACGACCTTGTCCAGCAGCCGTCCCTCCTCCAGCACGATCTCCTCGCCGAGGTGGATCGAAAGGTTCTCGAACGGCACGGTCCTCAGATGGCGCAGATGCAGCTCGCGCAGCACATCGCCGGTGGGCCAGGCGGGGTGCTGCGCCCCGATCCTGCGGAGATAGGCGTCAACCTGTGCGGAGTCCATGCCCTCAGTCTCTCGCCACGCTCAACCCCCCGCCCGCCCCCGTGACGGCGATCGCGCCGTCCTGGTCCGTGCGCAACACCAGCGCGCCCTCGTCCCGCAGTGCTGCGACGGTGCTCGGCGCGGGATGACCGTAGGGGTTCTCCCTGCCGCACGAGATCAGCGCGAGCCGCGGCGCCACCCTGCGTATGAGCTCCGGGTCCTGGTGGGCCGACCCGTGATGGGCGACCTTCAGGACGTCCACGGGTCCCAGCTCCGCTCCGGCCGGCGATCTCAGCAGCTCCCGCTGCGCCGGTGGTTCGAGATCCCCGAGCAGCAGCAGGGTCAGCCCCGCCGACCGCACGAACAGCGCGACACTCGCGTCGTTCGGTCCGTCGGGGGACGGGGTGGGGTCCGATGGGGGTACCTCCCTGCTCGAGCGAAACCGAGAGCTCGGGGGAGGCCACAGCACCCGCCAGTCGAGCTGCCCGGTGCGCCGGCTCTCCCCGGCGACGGCACGCGTCACCGGGATGTGCCGGGCGGCCGCCTGAGCGCGCACGAACGCGGCCTGGTCCGGTGGCTCCTCGAACCCGGTCGTCTCGATCGCCCCCACCGCACGCCCGCGCAGCACTCCCGGGAGCCCCGCGACATGGTCGGCGTGGAAGTGGGTCAGCACGAGCAGCGGGACCCGGCTGACGCCGAGAACGGTCAGACACCGGTCGACCAGCGCTGGATCGGGGCCCGCGTCCACGACCACCGCCGTGCCCTCGCCCGCCGACAGCACGGTCGCGTCGCCCTGCCCCACGTCGCACATCGCGAACCGCCAGCCCGGCGGCGGCCACCCGGTGATCACCCGGGTCAGGGGCGGCGGCTGCACCACCACGAGCAGCAGCACCACGGCACAGGCGGCGGTCAGCCAGGGATGCCTGAGCAGCCGCCGACAGACGAGCAGGACCATCGCCGTCACGGCTGCCAGCAGCAGCGCCCCCGTCCAGCTGCCGGGCCAGTCCACCGCGCCGCCCGGCAACGCCGCCCCGGTGCGCGCGATGCCGGCGATCCACCCGGCCGGCCAACCCGCGCACCACGCCAGTGCCTTGGCGACCGGCATCGCGACCGGAGCGGCCGCCAGCGCCGCGAACCCCAGCACGGTGGCCGGCGCCACCGCGAACTCCGCGAGCAGGTTGCAGGGCACCGCGACCAGGCTCACCCGCGCCGAGAGCACCGCGACGACCGGTGCGCACAGCGCCTGGGCGGCGGCTGCGGCGGCCAGCGCCTCGGCAAGCCCGGGCGGGATCCGCCGCCGCTGCAACGCCGCGCTCCAGCGCGGAGCGACCGTCAGCAGCGCCCCGGTGGCCAGCACGGACAGCAGGAAGCCGTAGCCCCGCGCCAGCCAGGGGTCGTACAGCACCAGCAGCAGGACCGCCGCGGCCAGCGCGGGAAGCAGGGACCTGCGGCGCCCGGTGGCGAGCGCGAGCAGCGCGATCGTCCCGCAGGCCGCGGCCCGCAGCACACTCGGGTCCGGCCGGCACACGACCACGAAGCCGAGGGTGAGCACGCCGCCCAGCAGCGCCGTGCCCCGCAGCGGGATGCCGAGCAGCGGCGCGAGTCCTCTGCGTTCGGCGCGCTGCGCCAGTCCGGCAGGGCCGGTGAACAGGGCCAGCAGGAGCGTGAAGTTGCCTCCGCTCACGGCCAGCAGATGCGCGAGATCCGTCTCCTTGAAGGCGTCGTCCAGCTCCGGGGTGACGCGCGAGGTGTCGCCCACGACCAGTCCCGGCAGCAGCGCCCGCGCGTCCGCGCCGAGCCCGTCGGTCGCCTCGCGCAGCCCCGCGCGCAACCCTCCCGCCCATCGCTGCGCGGTCGACGGTTCGCCCACCACATCGGGTGGTCCCCCGTCCCGGACGCGCACCACGGCGGCGGCGCGGTCACCTCCGGTCAGCGGGGGTGCCAGCCTGCCCGTCAGGCGCACCCGCGTGGAGGGCAGCAGCGCGAGCCACGGTGACCGCTCGGGCCCCACCCGGCGGGTGCGCGGGTCGACGACCAGCAGCACGGGCGCCCGCGTCGCCACCGCGGTCCCGGCCGCCGTCGTCAGGCGCCGCAGCTCGCCGTCGAGCAGGACGGCGGCAGCCGTGGTGTGGTCGCCCTTGATCCTGGGCCGGGTGAGCCGTGGATCGGAGGTGACCTCGATCTCCGCGGTCACCTGGGCGTACTGGCGCGCGAGCGCGGGAACCGGCCCCCGTCGCAGATCCGCGCCGTGCAGTCCGCCGGACGCGGCGGCAGCGGCGACACAGAGCAGCACGGCAGCGACCGACACCACAGACCGCGGGCCCCCGGCCCGAAGCCCGCCCTCGGCATCTCCCCTCCGCAGCACCAACAGCCCACCGGCCGCCACCAGACAGCCGACGGCCACACCGGTGACCCACGCGGCCCGGGCGTCCAGAGCCCATGCAGCCGCGCCCCAGGCCGCCAACGCGGGCGCCGCCAGCCGCAGATCCGCCGGTTGCTCCTGCCGGGGGTGGGGATCGCCCAGCGGACTGCGGAGATCGCCCGGTGGCGCCTTCGGCCCGGCCACGCCGGGTTGCTCCGGCGGCCTCATGGCCGTACGAGCTTCCGCAGATCGGCGAAACGGCGTTCGCCGATGCCGTTGACCTCCCTGAGTTCGTCGACCGAGCGGAAACCGCCGTGCTGGGACCGGTAGTCGACGATGTGCTGGGCGAGCACCGGGCCCACCCCGGGCAGCGCATCGAGCTGGTCCACGGTCGCGGTGCTGAGGGAGACCGGGGTGGCGGCAGCGGTCGATCCGCCGCCCGGCGGAACCGTCGGGCCGGTGCCCGGTACCGGGGTCGCGGCGCCCACCACGATCTGCTCCCCGTCCACCAGGAGGCGGGCGCGGTTGAGGCCGTCGGTGTCGGTGCCCGGGGGCACTCCGCCCGCGGACCGCAGGGCGTCCGCCACCCGTGATCCGGCCGGCAGCCTCTGCAGCCCGGGATTGCGGACCTTGCCGGTGACGTCCACCACCACCGCGACCTCCGTCGCGGCCCCGGTGCCGCCCGTCGGCTGCGGTCCGGTCGGCTGTCTTCCCGCCGAAGCGCCCGACTCCGTCGGCCGTCTTGCTCCCGCCGTCCCGTAGGGCGCCGCCGCCCGCACCACCTCGGGCGCCCGCACCGGCTCGGTCCGGCCCGTCCAGAAGTGCTCCGCGGCGAACACCACGGCCACCAGCAGGAGTACGCCCAGCGCGGCCACGCTCCTGCGCTCCAGCCCGCACCTGGCCTGCAGCCACAACGGCATCCGCTCGCGCAGTGCCGGGCCGACCCGCTCCCGCCAGGCGCGGCCCGTGGCGGCGGGCTCGGGTGCGTCCATGTCACCGACGGCGGCCGGCCCGCTCGCACGGGCGGCCGCGCTCCCCGCCGACGTGTCCGCCCGGGGTCCCCCGACGTCCCGGTCCGCCCCTGGCGGCCCGTTTCCCCCTGCCCGTCGTTCCGTTGCTCCTTCGGCGAATGCCTCCGCACGTTCGGCGAAGAGTGCCTCCGCGCGCAGGCGCAGTGCGTCTGCGGCCGGGGGATGGTCCCGTCGGGCATGCGTCCGCGGGTGTCGCGGGCGGTGGCGGGTGCGGCCGTCGGAGCCGGGGATGCGGCCAGGTCCGCTGGTGGGAGCTGTGGTGTGGGAACGTGATCGAAGTGCCATGCGCCGAGGATCGGGCAGATCGCCGACCCATCGATGATCTTGGGCGATTCCCGGGGATTACTGGCTAGTTGTGGATAACTTCGTCACCCACATGAGTCACCATCGACCCGGGAATCGGTGTTTCCCCGTCAGCGAGGCGACACCACAGCCCCCAGCAGACCCGGCCCCGTGTGCGCCCCGATCACCGCTCCGACCTCGCTCACATGCAGGTCGGCCAGCCCGGGCACCCGGGCGCGCAGGCGGTCGGCGAGCGCCGACGCCCGTTCCGGAGCGGCGAGATGGTGGACGGCGACGTCGACCGGCCCGTCGCCGGCACGCTCGGCGACGATCTCCTCCAGGCGGGCGATGGCCTTGGAGGCCGTACGCACCTTCTCCAGCAACTCGATTCGGCCGCCGTTCAGCTGCAACAGCGGCTTCACCGCGAGCGCCGAGCCGAGCAGCGCCTGCGCGGGGCCGATCCGGCCACCGCGCCGCAGATAGTCCAGGGTGTCGACGTAGAAGTACGCGGAGGTGTCCGCGGCCCGCTTCTCCGCCGCCGTGACGGCGTCGTCGGCCGTGCCGCCCGCCTCCGCGGCCCGGGCGGCGGCCAGCGCGCAGAAGCCGAGGGCCATCGCGACCATCCCGGTGTCGACCACACGCACCGGTACCGGAGCCTGGCGCCCGGCGAGCACCGCGGCGTCGTACGTGCCGGAGAACTCGGAGGACAGGTGCAGCGAGACGATGTCGCTCGCGCCCGTCGCGGCGACCTTGCGGTAGGTCTCGGCGAACAGCTCGGGGCTGGGCCGGGAGGTGGTGACGGGCCGTCGCTTCTGCAGGGCCTGGGCCAGGGAACGGGCGGAGATCTCGGTGCCCTCTTCGAGTGCCTGGTCGCCGAGGACCACGGTCAGGGGCACCGCGGTGATGCCGTGGCGCTCCATCGTCCGCGGCGGCAGGTAGGCCGTTGAATCGGTGACGATCGCGACATGGCGGGACATGAGCTGGAGGTTACCTGCCGGAACGCGCCAGGGGCAGACCGACCCCGCCGACCTGGACGGTCCTTGCAGGGGTCATCGCGTGCTCTCGGGGCGTGGCTTCCTCTGCCAGGGGTACACGGGCCGCTGGGCGCGCGGACCGAGCGCCGGCCGGGTCTGCTCCCGCGCCGTACGCGGCTCGGGTGTCTCCGGCCAGCTCTGCCCGGAGGAGGCCGCGCCCTCCGGCGCCGGCGCCTCGGGCCAGGACGGCGCGGACCCCGTCGGCTGTCCTGTGCTCCAGTGGCGCAGCGCGCCCGCCTCCACGTCGATCTGGGCGCTCAGCGCCTCCAGGTCGTCGTCCGCGAACCGGCGTGCCCTGTCATGGGCGGCCCAGCGCAGGGAGTCCGCCGACCGGGTGACCCGCTCGGTGCGTTCGCGCAGCTCGGGCAGCCGGGAGACGAGCGCCTGACGGTCCGGCTCGGTCTCCAGGCGCCGCAGTTCGGCGTCCAGTTCCCGTCCGTGCGCGCTGAGGCGCCTGAAGAGGCCCAGCGCCTCCTTCAGCGACTCGTCCTCGGCGACGCCCGCGTGGAGTGCGTCCTGAGTCGCGCGCATGGAGGTGCGCAGCCTCAGCCGCAGCTCGGCGAGTTCACCGGCCGGACCGGGCTGGGTGAGGGTCCTGGCGCGCAGGGTGGTGTCCTCCACCGTGCGGCGGGCCTGTGCGATCGTGCGGTCCACACCGCGTCTGGCCGCGCCCACCGCCTTCACCGTCGCGTACACGCCGAGGACGAGGCACAGCACGAACAGGAGCGCGACGACGGTCAGAACGGCTTCCACAACGCTCCTCCTCCGGTCGGCCGGGCGGCTGCTCACCGCCCTTCCACGGTAAACGCAACGGGCAGGTCCGGGGTTCCGGAAGAACCCCGAACCTGCCCGTAGGGGACTACCCCGACAAGGACGGCATCGATCACCGACGGCGAGGACCGCCTTGCCGGCCCGCTAGGCGGTGACGATGTTCACCAGCTTCGGCGCGCGCACGATCACCTTGCGGATTCCGGCGCCGCCCAGGGCCGCCGCCACCTTCTCGTCGGCCAGCGCCACCTTCTCCAGTTCCTCCTCGGAGATCGAGGGCGGAACCTCCAGGCGCGCCTTGACCTTGCCCTTGACCTGGACCACGCAGGTCACGGTCTCGTCCACGACGTAGGCCGGATCGGCGACCGGGAAGTCCTGGTGGACGACGGAGTCGGTGTGGCCCAGCCTGTGCCAGAGCTCCTCGGCGATGTGCGGGGCCAGCGGGGCGATCAGCAGTACCAGCGACTCGGCGACCGGGCGCGGCACCGGGCCTCCCGCCTTCGTCAGGTGGTTGTTCAGCTCGGTGATCTTGGCGATCGCCGTGTTGAACCGCAGGCCCTCCAGGTCCTGGCGCACGCCGTCGATGGCCTTGTGCAGGGCGCGCAGGATGTCCTCGTCGGGCTCCGCGTCGACGACGGTGACCTCACCGGTGGTCTCGTCGACGACGTTGCGCCACAGCCGCTGCAGCAGCCGGAACTGGCCGACCACCGCGCGCGTGTCCCACGGCCGCGACACGTCCAGCGGGCCCATCGCCATCTCGTACAGGCGCAGGGTGTCCGCCCCGTACTCGGCGCAGATCTCGTCCGGAGTGACCGCGTTCTTCAGGGACTTGCCCATCTTGCCCAGCAGACGGGTGACCTTCTCGCCCTGGTAGTAGTACGCGCCGTCGCGCTCCTCCACCTCGGCGGCCGGCACCGCGATGCCGCGGGTGTCGCGGTACACGTAGGCCTGGATCATGCCCTGGTTGAACAGCTTGTGGAACGGCTCGGCGGAGGAGACGTGCCCCAGGTCGTACAGCACCTTGGACCAGAAGCGGGCGTACAGCAGGTGCAGCACGGCGTGCTCGGCGCCGCCGACGTACAGGTCGACGCCACCGTGCGGCATGCCCTCGCGCGGGCCCATCCAGTACTGCTCGATGGCCGGGTCGACCAGCTTCTCGCTGTTGTGCGGGTCCAGGTAGCGCAACTCGTACCAGCAGGAACCGGCCCAGTTGGGCATGGTGTTGGTCTCGCGGCGGTACTTCTTCGGCCCGTCGCCCAGGTCCAGGGTGACGTCGACCCACTCCTCGTTGCGCGACAGCGGGGTCTCGGGCTGGGTGTTCGCGTCGTCCGGGTCGAAGGTGCGCGGCGAGTAGTCCTCGACCTCGGGCAGCTCCAGCGGCAGCATCGACTCGGGCAGCGCGTGGGCGACGCCCTCCTCGTCGTAGACGATCGGGAAGGGCTCGCCCCAGTAGCGCTGGCGGCTGAACAGCCAGTCGCGCAGACGGAAGTTGACCGTACCCTCGCCGATGCCCTTGCGCTCCAGCCACTCGGTGATGCGGGCCTTGGCGTCGGTGACACCCAGGCCGTCCAGCGTCACCGAGTCACCGGCGGAGTTGACGATCTTCGCGTCGTAGGAGACGAAGGCGTCGTCCCAGGTCGACGGGTCGGTGCCGCGGCCGTCGGTGGGCTCGACGACGCAGCGGATCGGCAGCTCGAAGGCGCGCGCGAAGGCGAAGTCACGGGTGTCGTGCGCCGGGACCGCCATGATCGCGCCGGTGCCGTACCCCATCAGCACGTAGTCGGCGATGAACACCGGGACCTTCTCGCCGTTGACCGGGTTGATGGCGTACGCGCCCGTGAAGACGCCGGTCTTGTCCTTGGCCTCGGCCTGCCGCTCCACGTCCGACTTGGAGGCGGCCTGGGCACGGTAGGCGGCGACGGCCTCGGCGGGCGTGGCGTGGCCGCCGGTCCACACCTCGTGCGTGCCCTCGGGCCACGCCTCGGGGGTGAACTTCTCCACCAGCGGGTGCTCGGGCGCCAGCACCATGTAGGTGGCGCCGAACAGGGTGTCCTGGCGCGTGGTGAAGATCGTGACGGTCTCGCCGTCGATCGGGAAGTCGACACGGGCGCCCTCGGAGCGGCCGATCCAGTTGCGCTGCTGCAGCTTGATGGCCTCGGGCCAGTCCAGCTCGTCCAGGTCCTCCAGCAGCCGGTCGGCGTAGGCGGTGATGCGCATGTTCCACTGGCGCAGCTTGGCCTTGAAGACCGGGTAGTTGCCGCGCTCGGAGCGGCCGTCGGCGGTGACCTCCTCGTTGGCCAGGACGGTGCCCAGGCCGGGACACCAGTTGACGGGCGCTTCGGAGGCGTAGGCCAGGCGGTACTCGCCCAGGACGTCGGCGCGCTCGGCGGGGGTCAGCTCGTTCCACGCGCGCGTGGTGCCCGGAACCGCCCGCTCACCCGACTCGAACTGGGCGATCAGCCGGGAGATCGGGCGGGCCTTGCGGGCCTCCTCGTCGTACCAGGAGTTGAAGATCTGCAGGAAGATCCACTGGGTCCACTTGTAGTAGTCCGGATCGATCGTGGCGAACGACCGGCGCTTGTCGTGTCCCAGGCCCAGCCGGCGCAGCTGGGACTTCATGTTCTGGATGTTGGCCTCGGTGGACACGCGCGGGTGCGTGCCGGTCTGCACGGCGTACTGCTCGGCGGGCAGGCCGAAGGCGTCGAAGCCCAGGGTGTGCAGGACGTTGTGCCCCGTCATGCGCTGGAACCGGGCGAAGACGTCGGTGGCGATGTAGCCCAGGGGGTGGCCGACGTGCAGACCCGCACCCGAGGGGTACGGGAACATGTCCATGATGAACTTCTTGGGACGGGCGACCAGCTCGGCGTCGCCGGCCAGGTCGCCGCTCGGATTCGGCGCCTCATAGGTGCCCTCGGCATCCCAGAAGTCCTGCCAGCGTGCCTCGATCCCGGCCGCCAGAGTGGCCGTGTAGCGGTGCGGCGCTGCCTCCGCCGACGCAGCGGCAGCGGGGTTCGTCTCGCTCATGATCCTCAAAGCTCCATAGATCGTCTCTGCCAGCGGAAATGAAAAAGCCCCTCGCACAGGAGGGGTCGCCGCGCCGATTCCGACCATCGGACTCGCCCGGTGGTCGGGACTGATCAGCGCGGCTCGCTAAGCAGAAGGCGTACGGCACGCATGGCGTCAGGGTACCGCAGGGCCCGAGGCCGCCGCGACGGGCCACCGGCGGCAGCCTCCCCGGGACCGTCCCGGAGCGCACAGCAGCGGACCGCAGTGAACTCAACACGCCCAGCAGCCGTACTCAGACATCGACGGTCACGTGGTGAACGTCACGAAACGCTGGATCACGTCAATCATTACTTCGCGTAACAGTAGCTATTCGGACATCGCAACCACGCCGGCGCCTTTTGATAACAGCGCAATAACCGAAACCACGTACCGCTCGGTTTGGAGCCACCTAGAGTGCGGCAGCGGGACCGCCTTCCCGGAACTGTTCGGAGTGACCCCCATGAACCCTCAACGCAGTAACAGCTCGCTCCCCAAGCCGGGCCGCTCGGCCTACGGCATGGCGACGGCTGTGGTTCTCGTGCTCATACCCGTGGTGGTACTGAACGGAGGCGACTGGCTCCAGCAATTCCTCAACTTCGGTGCTGGCGTACTCTCGCTTGTCTCGCTGAGCTGCTCGGTGATCTGGGGTCTCGTCGCCCAGGACCGCATCTTCCTCAATATCCGCCAGCGCATCGTGGCCCAGGGCATCCACCGGGTCACCGCGGTCGCCTCGATCGCCTTCCTCCTCGTCCACGTCACCGTCAAGATCGCGCTCCAGCACACCGTCCTCATCGCAGCGATCATCCCCTTCAGCCTCGGCGTCTCGGGCAGCGGCGGGCTCATCGGTCTCGGCTCCCTGGCCGGTCTGCTCATGATCTTCGTGGGCATCACCGGCGCGCTGCGCAACCAGTTCGCATCCCCGGCACCGGTCGCCGCTCGCTGGCGTGCGATGCACATGCTGGCCTACCCGTCCTGGTGCGCGGCACTGCTCCACGGTCTGTACGCGGGACGCCTGGCGAAGCCGTTCTTCTTCTTCGCGTACGAGATGTGCCTCGTCGGGGTCATGGCGGCACTGGCCCTGCGCGCGGCGCCGCGCCCGTTCAAGCGCAAGGTGGCCGACAGGATCTTCGCGTTCGTCGGGGCGGACGGCGGACCGGGACGCGAAGGACTGGACGCCAGTCGTGCCCGCAACGCGGAGGCGGCGGCCGCCCTGGCGGGCTTCTCGAGCCGCTCGGCGGACCGCGACACCGGCCGGGAGGGTCTGGTCCCCCCGCAGCCCTCCACGCCCCTGTACGAGGCTCCCGCGGCCCGCACCATGGCCCCGGAGCCCGGCAACGGTTTCGCGGCCGCCTATCGGGCCACATCGGCCGCCCCGCGCGCGCAGACCCCGATGACGCCGGACGCGACCCAGCGCATGGACCTGCCGTTCGACACGCAGGCCACCGGGGCCATGCCGCGCGTCGACGTCGGCGGCAGCACCTCGGGCAGTTGGCCGATCCCGTCACCGCCGCCCGTCGGGGAGGCTCCTCCCTCGGCCTACGACCCGCTCCAGGACACCGGCTACACCATCCCGACCTATGACAATCCGGGGTACAACGGGTACGGCGCGAGTGAGATGTACGACACGGGTGAGACGAACGTACCGTTCGGCACGTACAACTCGAACAACACGTACAACAGCGGTCCCGCAACGGAAACGCTCCCCGGCGCCTTCGACACGCCGGGAGCCGGCGAACCCTGGAACGCGCCTTCCGGAGGCTTTAAGTGAACGAGGCCCTGCCCGACGTCCCGGAAGTCCGGGTGGTCGGGCTTCCGCAGCTCACGTCGGGCTTCGACCTTGTCGAGAGACTCGACCTGCCCATGCACCTGAAGGTGCACGGCCCGCTGGAGCCGATGGGCGGCGAGCAGCTCGCACAACTCGCCGAGCAGATCAACCTCAGGGGACGCGGCGGCGCAGGCTTCCCCTTCCACAAGAAGCTGCGCTCGGTCGCCGAGTCCGCGATCCGCCGCGGCATCCGGCCGGTCGTCGTCGTCAACGGGAGCGAGGACGAGCCCGCCTGCCGCAAGGACACGGTGCTGATCAACCGTGCCCCGCACCTGATCCTGGACGGCGCCCTACTGGTCGCGGAGGCCCTGGGCGCCCGCCAGCTCGTCGTCGGCGTGACACGTGCCTCCACCGAGCGGTCGATGGAGCAGGCCCTGGCCGAACGCGGGTTGAGCGACCGGCGCGGTGCGCCCATCCGCGCGCGCGTGCAGCGCAATCCGGTACGCATGGTCACCGGTGCGGCCGCCTCGCTGATCCGTTCGATCGACGGCGGTCCGGCCATCCCCCCGGGGCGCAAGACCAGCGCCTCGCAGAGCGGGGTGGGCGGCGCGCCCACGCTTCTGTCGAACGCCGAGACGTTCGCCCAGCTGGCGATCGCGGCGCGTATCGGCGCCGAGCGTTACGGCAACACCGGTCTGTACGACGAGCCCGGCACCGTCATGCTCACCGTCTCGGGCGCGGTCAACCGCCCCATGGTGATCGAGGTGCCGACGGGTGTGCCGCTGCGGTACGTGCTCCAGCTGGCCGGCGCCCCGCCGGTCCCGCAGGGCGTGCTGACGGGTGGCTACCACGGCAAGTGGATCGATGCGGCGACCGTCAACGAGGCGGTCGTCTCCCGGAACTCCCTGGACGCCGTGGGCGGCTCGCTCGGCGCCGGCGCGATCCTGCCGATCAGCCAGGAGACGTGCCCGCTGGGCGAGTCCCTGCAGGTGGCGAAGTGGCTGGCGGAGGAGAGCGCGGGCCAGTGCGGCCCCTGCTACCTCGGTCTGCCGGCCGCGGCGCGCGGTATGGAGGACATCCTCAACGGCGGCGGCCCGGCCGCCCTGGAGGCCCTCAAGCAGGTCGCCAAGGCCGTGAAGAGACGCGGGGCCTGCTCCCACCCGGACGGCTCGGCGATGTTCCTGGAATCGACCATCAAGGCCTTCACGGACGACCTGGCGGCACACGTCCTCGGCAACGGCTGCGGCAGGCCCGTGGAGGGCGTGCTGCCGCTGTTCGAGGGCGGCAGGGCCCCGACGGGCATCCCGGGCGGCGGACAGGCCGAGCCGGAGGCTGGGGCCAGCCGGCAGAAGATCTACGTGGACTGGACGCTGTGCCGTGGCCACGGGCTGTGCGCGGACATCCTCCCGGAGGTATTCGAACTGGGCGCCGACGGCTTCCCCACGGTCGCCCAGGCGCCGGTACCGCTGTACGCGGAGGCGAAAGCCCTGCGTGCCGTCCGCCGCTGCCCGGCGCTCGCGCTGCGGATCGAGGAGGAGGCCCCGCGCTCCGGTGGTCCGTCACGCAACCTGCCCGTGCTGTCGCAGGGCCGCGGACGCCGGGCTCTCGGGCGCTGACCACACGAAGCGGCGGGCCACCCGGCCGGGGGCCCGCCGTCCCGTTTGTCAGCACCCGCGTACGCGGGTGTCCCACGCCGTCTGCGCCGAACGTACGACGAAGGCGGCCCATCCCTCGGATGAACCGCCTTCAATTTCTGTGGAGCTAAGGAGAATTGAACTCCTGACCTCCTGCATGCCATGCAGGCGCTCTACCAACTGAGCTATAGCCCCTCGTGGCCACGCGGCGGAGCCGCATCGTGTCCTTGTCGCCCGGTTTCCCCGGCGGCGACGCCAACATTACACGGTCCACCGGGTGGAACACCAAATCGTTTCCCGCGTCCCCGCGTCAGGCCGTGGCGAACGAGTAGAAGCGTTTGAGCGTGCAGTGCTCGTCGAGGAGGCGGCCGTAGATCGGCTCCCCCTCGAGCTCGCGGTAGGTCTCGATCGGGTCGCCTTTTATGATCAGTGCCCGTGCGCATTCCTCGCACCAGTACTGGTAGTCCGGGTTGACCGGCTCCATGTCGCGGACGATCGGCGTGCCGCTGCCGCACCAGTCGCACTTACGCCTGTGTGCACCCATCGATCAGCTCCAGCTGTGGCCGCAGGCCGTGCACACGTAGGAGATTCCACCGTTGTCGCCGAGCACCTGGGCGACGTGGGACGAGCCGCACGAGGGGCAGTCGAGGAGGGTGGCATTCCGACGTGTCACCGCCACTGCGAGGAGATCGTGGACCTCCCCGCGGATGCTCGCTGGCATCGCTACTCCCTCCCGTCGGGCCGCGCCCCCTTCCGGCCGTTTGATTCTGCCACGGCCGGACCAATACGGTCAGCGACGCCTTCGTACCAGTCCGGACACGGCACCCAGCGTGGCCGTCGCAGCCAGCGCGTACATGCACACGAGGAGCGCGTCCGAAGAGGTATACGCCCCAGGGGCCCCCAGTGACTCAAGCCGGTTGAGGAAGAGTGCGCCGAAGACCGCGACGCCGACCAGCTGACCGAGCTGGGTGACCGTGGCGAGCAGGCCACTGGCGTCTGCCGCGTCCTCGGGCCGTACGGTGGCGAGGGTCCTGGTCAGCGTGGGGCTGAAGGCGAGCGCCAGGCCGGCGCCGAGGCCCACGAAGGCCGCGTACAGCCAGGCTCCGCCGTGGCTGCCGCCGTGCAGCGCGAGGCCCACCCCGGTCACGGACAGGCCGGCGAGCAGGAATCCCGCCGGGATCAGGTGGCGTTGCCAGGAGGCCGGCCACTGGCGCCAGGTCAGACCGGCCAGTCCGAACACCACGGCGGTCGGTGCGAAGCTCAGGCCGGCCCGCAGGGCGCTGTAGCCGAGGCCGCCCTGGATGTGCAGGGTGAGCGAGAAGAGGAAACCGGCGTTGACCGCCATCACGGCCAGCAGCCGGAAGACCGCGAGGCCGACGCCGGGATGGCGCAGCACCCTCGGCGCGATCAGCGGCGCCCCGCCGCGCCGGGCGAGCCGGGACTCGTACCCCTGGAACAGGGCGAAGACGATCGCCGCGGCGGCGAGGCACAGCCAGGACCACAGCGGCCAGTGCTCCTCCTGGCCGAGCACGAGCGGCACGGTCAGCAGCGAGACGGCGGCGCCGAGCAGCACCAGGCCCAACAGGTCGAGGCCGCGCGAGCGCGCCCCGGCATGCGCGTCGTCCCGCGGCAGGACGCGGCTGCCGACAGCCAGCAGCACCGCGCCGACGGGCACGTTCACGAGGAAGACCGGCCGCCAGCCGGCGCCGAACAGGTCGGCGCTGACCAGGACCCCGCCGAGCACCTGCCCGGCGGCGGCACCGGTGGCCAGGACGGCGGAGTAGGCCCCGAGCGCCTTCGCCCGTGCCTCTCCGGTGAAGTGACGCTGTATCAGGCTGAGCACCTGCGGGATCATCAGGGCCGACCCGGCTCCCTGCACCAGCCGGAAGACGATCAACTCGCCCGTTCCCCCGGCCAGTCCGCAAGCCAGCGAGGCGGCCGTGAACACCGCGATCCCCACGAGGTGGACCCGGCGGTGGCCCAGCAGGTCACCGAGGCGCGCGCCGGTGATCAGCAGCACGGCGTACGCGATGGAGTACCCGGCGACCACCAGCTGCAGTCCGGCGCCGCTCGCGCGGAGGTCGGAACCGATCGTGGGTACGGCGACGTTGACGATGAAGACGTCGAGCAGGGCCATGAACTGGGCGGTGAGCACAACCGCGAGCAGCCGGCCGGGGCGGTTGTCAGTGGTGGGGGTTTTACTGGACGCAGGTCGAATTCCGGGAGTGGCTCCGGGAGTCGCGGAAGTTGTCGTCGTCATGCCTGGAAGCCTGACGACGGCCGGACACGGGTGACGAGAGCCCGCCGATGCTGGTACCGACAGCACCTGGCAGCGGTCGGCTCCGGGTCCGACGATGGAGACGGGGGACGTGGGGACCATGACGACGACACAGCGCCGCAGGCCGGAGCTGGCCGCCTTCCTGCGCAGCAGGCGGGCCCGGGTGACGCCGGCCGACGTGGGCATGCCGCCGGGACTGCGGCGCCGGACACCGGGCCTGCGCCGCGAGGAGGTGGCGCAGCTCTCGGGGGTGGGCGTGACCTGGTACACATGGCTGGAGCAGGGCCGCCCGATCAACGCCTCGCCACAGGTCCTGGACGCGGTGGCGCGCACGCTGCGCCTGGACCAGCCGGAGCGGGAGCATCTGTACCGGCTGGCCGGCGTTCCCTACGACCGGGGCGGGGAGGGGCTGCCGCAGCGGGTCGGCCAGGACGTCCAGGACGTCATCGACGCCCTGGACCCGCGTCCGGCGGTGGTCTACAACTCGCGCTACGACGTCCTCGCCACGAACGCCGCCTACGGCGACCTGTTCCAGATCCCGAGGACGCCGGACATCGGCGCGGCGAACGCGCTGTGGACGCTGTTCACCGTGTCGGAGGAGGCCTGCCCGGTGGTGCACCGGGAAAGGGAGCTGCCGGTGATGGTGGCCACCCTTCGCTCCGCGTACGGCAGACACGTCGGTGAGCCGGCGTGGGAGGACTTCATAGGCAAGCTGTCGGCGGCCAGTGCGTACTTCGCAAAGCTGTGGGCGAGCGGCGAGGTGGTCCCGCCCGGGCCGCGGGGGAAGACCTTCCGGCATGCCGCGGTGGGCGAGTTGCGGCTGGCCACGCTCTCCCTGTCGATCGACGGCATGGCGGAGTGCCGGATCGTGGTGTACACGCCCGAGAACGCGGACTCCTGGGAGAAGCTGGCACGACTGCGGGAGCGGCGGCAACGGCTGTGGCCGCCCTCGGAGGTGGTGTGAGACACGGCCAGGGGGGCGCGGTACACGCAGGATGCAGCACATGAAAAATCCCGCCCCTGCGGGACGGGATCTTCCGTATCGATCTTTGACAACTCAAGAGTGTCGATATGTGGAGCTAAGGAGAATTGAACTCCTGACCTCCTGCATGCCATGCAGGCGCTCTACCAACTGAGCTATAGCCCCTTGCGCCACGCGGCGGGCCGCATGGTGTTTCGCCCCGCTCGGCGGGGCGAACAAGAAGAACTTTAGCCTGCGACCTGCCAGAAAGTGAAATCCGGGTCCGGGGCGCCGGCGAGGCCGCTCAGTCGTCGTCGCCGAGGACGGGTTCGGGCAGGGTGCCCGCGTTGTGTTCGAGGAGGCGCCAGCCGCGGGTGCCTTCGCCGAGGACGGACCAGCAGCAGTTGGAGAGACCGCCGAGACTCTCCCAGTGGTGGGCTTCCAGGCCGAGCAGACGGCCGATGGTGGTACGGATCGTGCCGCCGTGGCTGACCACGACGAGCGTGCCGTCCACGGGGAGCTTCTCGGCATGGCGCAGGACCACGGGGGCGGCTCGGTCGGCGACCTCCGTCTCCAGCTCGCCACCGCCGCGGCGGACGGGCTCGCCGCGTTTCCAGGCCGCGTACTCCTCGCCGTACCGGACGACGATCTCCTCGTGGGTCAGCCCCTGCCAGACGCCCGCATACGTCTCGCGGAGCCCCTCGTCGAGGGCGACCTCGAGGCCGGTGAGCGTGGCCAGCTCGGCGGCCGTGGCGGTGGCGCGCCTGAGGTCGGAGGCGACGATGGCGTCCGGCTTCAGCGAGGCGAGCAGGCGCGCGGAACGGCGGGCCTGGCCGATGCCGGTCTCGGTCAGTTCGACGTCCGTGGAGCCCTGGAAGCGGCGCTCCACGTTCCAGGACGTCTGCCCGTGGCGCCACAGGATGATCCGGCGCCCCCGGCCCTTCTTCGCCGTGTCGGTGCCCGCTACCGTCACCGCAGCTCCCCGCCCAGCTCGGCGTCCAGCTCGGCGGCGTCCCGGGCGGCCTGCAGCCTGGCGTGCTCCTCGGCCTTGCCGCGGGTCGCCTTGGCGTCGGGCGGCAGGTCCAGCTCGGGGCAGTCCTTCCACAGGCGCTCCAGGGCGTAGAAGACGCGCTCCTCGCTGTGCTGGACGTGCACCACGATGTCGACGTAGTCCAGGAGCACCCAGCGAGCCTCGCGGTCGCCCTCGCGGCGAACCGGCTTGGCGCCGAGCTCCTTCAGCAGCCGCTCCTCGATCTCGTCGACGATCGACTTGACCTGGCGGTCGTTGGGGGCAGATGCCAGAAGGAAGGCGTCCGTGATCGACAGTACATCGCTGACGTCGTAGGCGACGATGTCGTGCGCGAGCTTGTCGGCGGCCGCCTGGGCGGCGGTGTTGATGAGTTCCAGAGAGCGGTCCGTGGCGGTCACTACAAGGCTTTCCGTCGGCGGTCAGTGATACCTCAAGGGTCTCACGGACCGCCGACGGCACCCCATGTGATTAATGGAGCACGCCCCGGGGCCTGGGGTGTGGCCCGCGTCACGAGGACGACTTGAAGTCCTTGCCGAGCACGACCGAGACGTTCACGTTAGAGGCGCCGGTGCCCTTCTTGACGGCGCTGGTGGGCAGGCCGAGGGTCTTGGCGACCTCGATGGCGTTCTGCTTGTCGCCGTCGTCGGCGTAGGTGACCCGGGAGGTGGCCTGCGCGGGACCGGAGCCGGCGCCGACGGCGGTGTAGCCGCCGTTGACGAGGGCGACCCGGGCCTGCTCGGCGGTTGTCTGCGAACCGGTGGCGTTCTTGAGGCCGACCCGGACGGCTTCCCCGGCCTGGGGGCTCTTCACGGTGCCACCGAGCAGGGTCCTGACCACCGTGTCGGTGGCGTTCCGGCCGATGGTGCCGTCGGACTGGACCGGCAGCAGCGCGGTCTTGTAGTCGCCCTCTTTGGCCTGGTTCGCGAGCTTGGCCAGGAAGGTGCCGAGATCCTTGTCGGTCAGGGAGGGGTCGAGGATCTGGGCGAGCGTCTGCACGGTGGTCGTCGCGGCCTGCGGGTCGGAGGACATCTTGCGCAGCACGCCCTGCATGACCTGGCCGAACCGCTCCAGCTGGGCGTCCTGGGATTCCCCGGTGGCGCGGTAGGTCGCGTAGGCGACGGCCATCTTGCCGCTGAGGGTCTGGGCCTGCCCCTTGTGCACGAGGGGCGCGCCGCCCTTCTTCTTGGCATCCGGGTCGGGGACGTCGGCGTTGGTGTCGACCTCGATGTTGCCGACGAGTTCGACGAGGTTCTCCAGGTAGGGGGTGTCGAGGCGCCAGGTGCCCTCGATCTTCGTGCCGAGGACCGAGTCGATCGCGTCGCTGGTGCCGGAGGAGCCGTCGTCGGCGACCGACTTGGCGAGGGTGGTCGTGCTGCCGTCGTCCGAGGTCAGGGCGAGGGAGTTGGGCAGCAGGACGGTGGCGCCCTGCTTGGTGGTGGTGTTGTCGACGAGCAGCGCCGTGGAGGTGCCGCCGCCCTTGGTGTTGTGCAGGTGGACGACGATCACGTCGCGGTTCTGGGCGGCGGCGGCCGTCGTCGCCGTGCCGGACCTGCCGCCGGAGGAGAGGCCGGGCAGCTTGCCCGCGTACCAGAGGTAGCCGACGCCGCCGAACGCCACCAGGGCGAGGACCACGGCCAGCGAGATCACCCGGCTGCGGGCCCGGCGACGGGCCTCCTCGCGGCGCTCGGTGCGGTTCTCGGTGAACTTCAGCCAGTCGATGACGTCCTCGGAGTCGCCGTCGGGCTCCTCGACGAAGGCGAACTGCTCGGTGCGGTAGTCGCGCTCGCCCTGCGGATCCGTCGCGAAGGTCTCGTCGTCGCGGGGCGCTCCCCGGTCGGCGAAGCCGGTTCCGGGCCCGTGCCCCGGGGCGCCGTCGGCCGGGCCCGCCTGGTGCGGGATGTAGGCGGTCTGTTCGGCGACGCGCGGCTGCCGGCCGCTGGTCGCGGCCTGGCCGTACGGGTCGTGGCCGCCGCTCGCGGAGGTGGTGCCGTAGGGGGCGTAGGCATCGTACGAGGGAGCGGGCGGCTGCTGGCCGGTGTCATGGGAGGACACAGGCGGCTGCTGGCCCGTGTGGTTGGGCCCCACGGGCTGCTGGGTGCCGGTCGCATACGGGTCGTAGCCGTAGCCCTGGTGCTGCCGGCCGGGTTGGGTGCCGTACGGGTCGTAGGCCTGCGGGGTCCGCTGTGCGGGCACCTGCCGGTACACAGGCTGTCCGAACTCGTCGTAGCCGACGAGCTCGTATTGGTCGCCGCCCGCGTATCCGTCGTATCGATCGTTCACCGGTGCCCCTCTCGGCTCACTCGCCGCGGTACAGCTGCCGCTTGTCGATGTAGCGCACCACGCCGTCCGGCACCAGGTACCAGACGGGTTCGCCCTTGGCGACTCTCGCACGGCAGTCCGTGGACGAGATGGCGAGCGCGGGAACTTCGATCAGCGAGACGCCGCCCTCGGGAAGGCCCGGGTCGGTCAGGGTGTGCCCGGGGCGGGTGACGCCGATGAAGTGGGCCAGGGAGAACAGCTCGTCCGTGTAGCGCCAGGTGAGGATCTGGCTGAGCGCGTCGGCGCCGGTGATGAAGAAGAGGTCGGTGTCGGGGTTGAGGGCCTTCAGGTCACGGAGGGTGTCCGTGGTGTAGGTGGGACCGCCGCGGTCGATGTCGATGCGACTGACCGAGAACTGGGGGTTCTCGGCGGTCGCGATGACCGTCATCAGGTAGCGGTCCTCGGCGGGGGTGACCTTGCGGTCGGTCTTCTGCCACGGCTGCCCGGTGGGCACGAACACGACCTCGTCCAGGTGGAACTGGGCGGCGACCTCGCTGGCCGCCACCAGGTGGCCGTGGTGGATCGGATCGAATGTTCCGCCCATGACGCCGAGGCGGCGCTTGCCCGGGTTCGACGGCCCGCTCCCGGGGCCGGATCCCGTGCCCTTCGCCGGACCGGTGGGCGTGTGCTGCTCTCCCATGCGTGCAGACCCTACCGGCCCGGTCGGCGGACACCGGTCCGCAGGCCCCCCGGGGGCCACGACCGGACCGTTCGCCGGACTCAGCGGTCGCGGTTGAAGCGGGTGGTGATCCACAGCAGCAGGAGGAGGACGGCGAGGGCGCTCCCGCCGGTCACGAAGGGGCTGAGGCTCGCGTGGCGCTCGCCCACCCCCTCGGCGAGGGTGGCCAACTGGGCAGCGGTGCTGTGGAAGCTCATCTTCGGCAGTACCTATCCGGTGTGGGCGGGATAAAGACGTCGGCTCATCGTATGCGGGCGCGTTCCCGGGCATCACGGCGACTCCGCCGTTGGACGCGGGGCCGCGCGCCGGATCGCGCCGGGCCGGTCCGGGCGGGCGGTTCCGGCCTGCCGGGCGCCGCGCCACGGCGCGACCGGCTCAGTCCTTGCGCTTGTAGCCCCGCAGCAGGAACCAGCCGGTCAGGACGCAGCCGAGGACCATCACGATCAGGACGACTCGGAGCAGGTTGCCCGAGCCCTGTCGGGCGGTGGCCGCGGCTGCCTCGGTGAGCCAGGCGGTGGCGGTGTGCTCCATGAGATCGCTCCTTGTGGTGTGCTGCCCTGTCACCGTATCTCCGCCTAGGCTGGACACCGCTTCGGAGGCGCACCGCGCGGGCCGCGCACAGTGAGCCATCAGACACGTGGGGGAACACATGTCCGACGACGGTCAGGGTCAGAACGGTGAGTACGCGCCCAGCAGGCAGCGCAGGCGCTTTCCGGGGATCTCCTCGCGCGCGTACGAACACCCGGCAGACCGTTCGGCCCTGGTGGCCCTGCGGAAGCTGAGCGGCTTCGACACGGCGTTCAAGGCCCTGAGCGGTCTGCTGCCCGAGCGCAGCCTCAGGCTGATGTTCCTCTCCGACTCGGTGCGGGTCTCGGACGCGCAGTTCCCCCACCTCAACGACATGCTGCGGGACGCCTGCTACATCCTGGACCTGGAGAAGGTCCCGCCGATGTACGTCACCCAGGACCCACGGCCGAACGCGATGTGCATCGGCCTCGACGAGCCGATCGTCGTCCTGACGACCGGACTGGTGGAACTGCTGGACGAGGAGGAGATGCGGGCGGTCGTCGGCCACGAGGTGGGACACGCGCTCTCGGGCCACTCGGTCTACCGGACCGTCCTGCTCTTCCTGACCAACCTGGCGCTGCGGGTCGCCTGGATACCGCTGGGAAACCTCGCGATCATGGCGATCGTGACCGCGCTGCGGGAATGGTTCCGCAAGTCTGAGCTGTCCGCGGACCGGGCCGGTCTCCTGGTCGGGCAGGATCTGCAGGCCTCCATGCGCGGGCTGATGAAGATGGCGGGCGGGAACCATCTGCACGAGATGAACGTGGACGCGTTCCTCGAGCAGGCCGAGGAGTACGAGGCCGGGGGCGATCTGCGGGACTCCGTGCTCAAGATCCTCAACGTGCTGCCCCGCACGCACCCCTTCACCACGGTTCGCGCGGCGGAGCTGAAGAAGTGGGCCGCGTCCCGGGACCACCAGCGGATCATGGACGGTCACTACCCGCGCCGCAGCGAGGACGGGGACACCTCGGTGTCGGATTCGTTCCGGCAGTCGGCGGCGAGCTACGCGAACGAGGTCAGGCAGTCCAAGGACCCGCTGATGAAGCTGGTCAACGACATCGCGGGCGGCGCGGGCGACCTCGGCGAGCGGGTGCGGCGCGGCTTCGCGGGCTTCTCGGGCGGCGCTCCCAAGGACGCGCCGCGCGATCCGGAAGACGGCCACCCGGGCGAAGAGAGCCCCTACGGCCACGACTGACGGCCGACCCCGCACCGGATAGACCCGGCGACGGCCACCCGCACCGCACAGGCCCGGCGGCTTCGGCAACTGTCGGAATCCCTGGTGATCAGTGCGCCTGGACCCTCGGTTCCGCGCTCGTCGACAGCGTGCCGCACAGGGCCGTCGGGCTGTCGGTCGCGAAGGGGTCGGTGCCGGCCGGGCCGCCCGCCTTGGCGGTCTGGCCGGCGAGCAGCGGCCTGAGGTGGCTCGCGGTGTCCTCGGTGCAGGCGAGCGGTCCGGCCTGGACGTAGGCGGCGACCACCTCGGCCTGGTTCAGGCGCAGGTCGTCACGGTCGAAGCGGAAGGTCAGCTCGCGGCGCACGGTGAACAGCGACGCCCTGGCCCTGGCGTCGGAGCCGGCCGGCTTCAGCGCGTACACCACGGTGTGGTCGGCGCTGACCTCGAGCCTGTCGGAGTTGGTCTCCGTGGCCTGGAGCGTGCCCTGGACGCGGATGTTCTGGTCGGCGAGCCGGGCGTGGGAGGGATCGAAGCGGACCAGCCAGCCGGTGGCTGCGTGCCGCCCGTCCGCGACGGGGTGGGAGAAGCTCTGGTCGAACTGGTCGAGCTGCTGCGGGTCGAGCAGCAGGCGCACCGGGCGGACGGCACCGCCGGTGAGGACGGCCGGGTCCAGCGAGGACTCGACCAGGTAGTCCTTGGCGATGCCCAGGGCGGCGTAGACCTGGCTCTCGGAGAAGTGTGCGGTACTCCGGGCGGCGGGGAAGGTGATGCCCTTGGCGCCGACACGGAACTGCGCGGCGGGGCTGTGCGCGTACAGCTCCTCCGGGTCGGTGGCGCCGGGTACGGCGGACTGCGGGGCCAGGGGTATCACCGTCATGCGCAGCGGCTCCACGGTCTGCGCCCTGGGCGTCTGGTACGGGTGGCGTACGCCCATGTAGATCGCGGTGGCGAAGGCGACGGCTATGAGCAGGACGAGGATCAGCGCCTGTCTGGGCAGTGAGCGGTGCAGGAACGGGCGACGGCGGACGGCGAGGGCGTGGTCGGCCATCCGCTCCTCGGCGGAGTACTCCTGGAGGCGGGCAGCCCGCACGAACGACTCGTCGAACACGACGGATCGGTACTCGTCCTCGCCACCGCTGGGAGCACCCTCGGGCCGCCCCTCGGGTGGGTCTCCAGGCCCGCCCATATCTTCAGAGTAGGTCTCCCGGAGCCCGGGTAAACGCCCTGGTACACGACAAGTTCTGACAGGTCCTCACCAGGATTTCGCACGAGTTTCGAACCCGGCTCGGCGCCCGCTGCGAGGACGGGACGGCGTATCCCCCCGTGAGCTTGTGGAACGCCCGGTTCGACGGTCGGTTCGGCGGTCAGGGAGTCCGCGGGACCGCCGAGAACGCCGGCGGCGAGTATTCCGCGGAAGCCGAGGGGCCGGTGCCCGCGCTGGCTTCCTGACCCTGCTCCAGGCCGGTCGGGGCGGGCGAGGGGACCTGGTCCTGACGGCCGGAGGACCCGCCCCGGTACACCGCGGTGAAGGCCAGGGCGACCATGCCGATGCCCATTACGAGAGCGAGCATCCAGGCGACCGGGCGGTGCCAGCGGGCGCCCTTGCCGTAGGCCCTGCCGAAGGGGCCCGTGGTGCCGTAGCGGCCCTCCAGGACGTCCAGGTCGTCCAGGTCGTCGGGGTCCAGGCCGCGGCCGAAGCCGTCGTCGGACCCGAACCCGTCGTCATAGGCTTCGTCGTCGCCCCGTGCCGCCCTGCCGCGCGCCCGGCGCGCCTCCGCCTCCTGGGCGTCGGCACGGGCCTGGGCGGCGGCGAGGAGTCGCTCCACGGCCGTCGGCTCGTGGACCGCGGCGGCCCGTATCCAGGCCTCGTCGAAGACCGCGGAGGCGAACTCTTCGTCCATCGCTCCGCGGTCGCGGTCGTCGTCGGGCTCCTGGCCGTCAGCGAACGGCATGCCCCCCACGTCCTCCGGCACGGATCCAGAGTAGACCTGGGGGGTCATTTTGGGCAGGCGGTAGGGAAATTCATCCGCCTGGCGAGACGGTTCACCGGTGGCTGCCGGCAACCGTCACGGCGGGGATGGAACGAGCGCTCACTCAGCGCCGTACATGCCCGTCGCCGGTGACGATGTACTTGGTGCTGGTCAGCTCCGGCAGCCCCATCGGGCCCCTGGCGTGCAGCTTCTGGGTGGAGATCCCGATCTCCGCACCGAAGCCGAACTGGCCGCCGTCCGTGAAGCGCGTGGAGGCGTTCACGGCGACCGTCGTCGAATCGACCAATTGGGTGAATCGGCGGGCGGCCTGCTGCGAGGTGGTGACGATCGCCTCGGTGTGCCCGGAGCTCCACAGCCGGATGTGTGACACGGCCCTGTCGAGGGAGTCCACGACGGCGGCGGCGATGTCGTACGACAGGTACTCGGTGTCCCAGTCGTCGGGCGTCGCCTCCACCACGGTCGCCCGGGAGTCCTTGGCGTACGCCATCACGCGCTCGTCGGCGTGCACGGTGACCCCGGCGTCCGCGAGGGCGTCCAGGGCGCGCGGCAGGAACTCGGGTGCGATGTCCTGGTGGACCAGCAGCGTCTCGGCGGCGTTGCACACGCTGACCCGCTGCGCCTTGGAGTTGATCAGGATGTCGATCGCCATGTCGATGTCGGCCCGGGCGTCGACGTAGACGTGGCAGTTGCCGGTGCCGGTCTCGATCACCGGGACGGTGGACTCCTCGACGACCGTACGGATCAGGGAGGCGCCGCCGCGCGGGATGAGCACGTCGACCAGGCCGCGGGCGCGCATCAGCTCGCGCACCGACTCGCGGCTCTCGCCGGGCACGAGCTGCACGGCGTCGGCGGGCAGCCCGGCGCCGCCCACGGCGTCGCGCAGCACCCGTACGAGCGCGGTGTTCGACTCGTAGGCGGAGGACGAGCCGCGCAGCAGGACCGCGTTGCCGGACTTCAGGCACAGGGCGGCGGCGTCGACGGTCACGTTCGGCCGGGCCTCGTAGATGATTCCGATGACGCCGAGCGGGACGCGGACCTGGCGCAGGTCGATGCCGTTGGGCAGGGTGGAGCCGCGGACGACCTCGCCGACCGGGTCCGGCAGGGCGGCGACGTCCCGGACGTCGGAGGCGATGGCCCGGATCCGCTCGGGGGTGAGCGTGAGCCGGTCGATGATCGCCTCGCTGGTGCCGGCTTCCCGGGCCTTGGCGATGTCCCTGGCGTTGGCCTCGACGATCTCGCTCGTGCGGACCTCCAGTGCGTCCGCCATGGCGAGCAGCGCGTCGTCCTTCTCGGACCGGGGCAGCGGCGCGAGGTCTGCGGCGGCGGCCCGGGCGCGGTAGGCGGCCTGGGCCACCGGGGACATGGAGTCGTATGGCGAGAGCGTGGTCATGAGGGAAGCGTAGTGCGCCGGACGTCCCCCTTCAGGGCTCGTTCCACACACCGAGACGCGCTCAAAACGGGTGAACTCCGACCGGTGTGGCCGGTGGCGGCCCGTACCCCTCGGTGACCCGCTGGTGGTAGGTGTCGCGGTCGACGACCTCCAGGCCGACGATCTCCCAGGGCGGCAGCCCCGCGCTCTGCCGGTGCTCGCCCCACAGGCGCAGCGCGACCGCCGCGGCGTCGTGCAGGTCGCGGGCCTCCTCCCAGTAGCGGATCTCGGCGTGGTCGCGCGCGTAGCGGCTGGTCAGCAGGAAGGGATGGTCGTTGGCCAGTTGTTCGAGAGAACGCCGCACCTCCTCGAGCGGCGTCTCCTCGCCCGAGACACTGAGCGTGACGTGCCACAGCCGGGGCAACTCGCCGGGCTCCTGGTACGACGCCTGCCCGGCCGGGACGCTGGTCAGCGCGCGCTGCTCGTCGGCCCTGCGCGGGCTGCCGCCCCAGGCGGCACCGGAGGTGCCACGACCGCGGGGCGCCGCCCCAGGGCGCACTCGTCTCACGACGGCCTCCTTACGCGGTGCTCGTGCGGAATGGGTGCCAGGGACTCCGTCGGTCGAGCAGTCCCCACGACCAGTGCAGCAGGCCGCGGGGGCCCATGGGGCGGTTTTGCGGAACGTCCCTCACCGGACGGGCCGGGAGTGCGGGACTTCCGGCTCCCTCGCGGACGCCGCGAAACGCGGGCTTGCGGAACCGCGGGCGTGCGGAAGGCGGGCTTGCGGAACCGCGGGCGTGCGGAACGCGGGCTTGCGGAACCGCGGGCGTGCGGAATGCGGGCCTACGGATTCACGGGTGCAGGACGACCAGGTCGTCCCGGTGGACGACCTCGCGTTCGTAGGCGGGGCCCAGTTCGCGCGCCAGTTCCCTGGTCGAGCGGCCGATCAGCAGGGGGATCTCCTTGGCGTCGAAGTTGACGAGCCCGCGCGCGACCGCCCGTCCCTCGCCGTCGCGCAGTTCGACGGGGTCGCCCGCGCTGAAGTCGCCCTCGACCGCCGCGATACCGGCGGGCAGCAGCGACTTGCGGCGTTCGACGACCGCCCGCACGGCCCCGTCGTCGAGGGTGAGGGCGCCCTGCGGGGCGGAGGCGTGCTGCAACCACAGCAGCCGGTCGGCGGAGCGCCTGCCGGTGGGGTGGAAGTAGGTGCCGGTGTCGCGGCCCGCCAGCGCGTCGGCGGCGTGCACGGCGGAGGTGAGGACGACGGGGATGCCGGCCGCCGCCGCGATCCGGGCCGCCTCGACCTTGGTGACCATGCCCCCGGTGCCGACACCGGCCTTGCCCGCGCTGCCGATCTCGACGCCCTCCAGGTCGGACGGCCCGTGTACTTCGGCTATCCGGGACGTGCCGGGCTTGCTGGGGTCGCCGTCGTAGACGCCGTCCACGTCGGAGAGCAGGACCAGCAGGTCGGCCCGGACGAGGTGGGCGACGAGCGCGGCGAGGCGGTCGTTGTCGCCGAAGCGGATCTCGTCGGTGGCGACGGTGTCGTTCTCGTTGACGACCGGCAGCGCGCCCATCGCGAGGAGCTTGTCGAGGGTGCGGGAGGCGTTGCGGTGGTGGGCACGGCGGCTGGTGTCGTCGCCGGTCAGCAGGATCTGGCCGACGCGGATGCCGTAGCGGGCGAAGGAAGCCGTGTAGCGGGCCACCAGGAGGCCCTGGCCGACGCTCGCGGCAGCCTGCTGGCGGGCCAGGTCGCGAGGGCGGCGGCGCAGGCCGAGGGGCGCGAGACCTGCGGCGATGGCACCGGAGGAGACGAGGACGACCTCCCTCTCTCCGCCGTCCGCCCGCCTCCTGCCACCGCCCTCGGCGGAGGCCCTTCGGGCCGCCCCCTGCTTACGGTGCTTGGCGAGCACGTCGACGAGGGCGTCGACGCGGTCGGCGTCGAGCCCGCCCGCGGCCGTGGTCAGTGAGGAGGAGCCCACCTTGACGACGATCCTGTGGGCCTCTTCCACGGCCTGCCTTGCGCCTGCCACCTGCTGTTCTTCCCCTCGCGCGCGGTACCGCTCCCGCCCGGCAATCTACGCGAAGACGCACGGGTGCCGCGCACCGGTCCAGGAAGCGGACGATGACCGGTCGCGCGCCGCGACGGGGCGGTCCCGCGCCGCGACGGGGCGGTCCCGCGCCGCGACGGGGCCGGACCACGCCGAGACGGGGCCGGACCTGCCCCGCGATGGGACAGGTCCCGCACCCTGACGGGCCAAACCCGCCCCACGATCGGACGGTCCCGCTGGAGTCGGGGGCCCCGAATCCGGGGCCCCCGGCCGTCAGAACGCCTCGAAGTCGTCGAACTCGCGCTCTGCCTCGTCACGCTCGGCCTGCCGGTCCCTGCGCCGCTGCGCGGCAGGTCGTACGCCCTCGAGCCGGTGGTCCTCGCCACGCCGTCCGAGCATCTCGGCGCCGGCCATCACCGACGGCTCCCAGTCGAAGACGACCGCGTTGTCCTCGGGCCCGATGGCGACGCCGTCCCCGGGCTTCGCCCCCGCCTTCATCAGCTCCTGCTCGACGCCGAGGCGGTTGAGCCGGTCGGCGAGGTAGCCGACGGCCTCGTCGTTGTTGAAGTCGGTCTGGCGCACCCAGCGCTCCGGCTTCTCGCCGCGCACGCGGAAGAGCCCGTCGGCCTCGCGCGTGACGGTGAAGCCCGCGTCGTCGACGGCCTGCGGCCGGATGACGATCCGGGTCGCCTCCTCCTTCGGCTTGGCGGCGCGCGCCTTCGCGACCAGGTCGGCGACGGCGTACGACAGTTCCTTCAGCCCGGTGTGCGCCACCGCGGACACCTCGAAGACGCGGTAGCCGCGGGCCTCCAGGTCGGGCCGCACCATCTCGGCGAGGTCCTTGCCGTCGGGGATGTCGATCTTGTTGAGGACGACGATGCGCGGGCGGTTGTCGAGGCCGCCGTACTGCTTGAGCTCCTCCTCGATGATGTCGAGGTCGGAGACGGGGTCGCGGTCGGACTCCAGCGTGGCCGTGTCCAGCACGTGCACGAGGACGCTGCACCGCTCGACGTGCCGCAGGAACTCCAGGCCCAGTCCCTTGCCCTGGCTGGCGCCCGGGATGAGCCCGGGGACGTCGGCGATGGTGTAGACGGTCGAGCCCGCGGTGACCACGCCCAGGTTCGGGACGAGGGTGGTGAACGGGTAGTCGGCGATCTTCGGCTTGGCGGCGGACAGCACGGAGATCAGCGAGGACTTGCCCGCGCTCGGGTAGCCGACGAGGGCCACGTCCGCGACGGTCTTCAGCTCCAGCACGATGTCGTGCACATCACCGGGCTCGCCGAGCAGCGCGAAGCCGGGCGCCTTGCGGCGGGCGGAGGCCAGCGCCGCGTTGCCGAGGCCGCCGCGGCCGCCCTGGGCGGCGATGTACGAGGTGCCGTGGCCGACCAGGTCCGCCAGCACGTTGCCCGCCTTGTCGAGGACGACGGTGCCGTTCGGGACGGGCAGGACCAGGTCCTGGCCGTCCTTGCCGGAGCGGAAACCGCCCTCGCCGGGCTTGCCGTTGGTGGCCTTGCGGTGCGGGGAGTGGTGGTAGTCGAGCAGCGTGGTCACCGACTGGTCGACGGTGAGGAGCACGTCGCCGCCCCGGCCGCCGTTGCCGCCGTCGGGGCCGCCGAGCGGCTTGAACTTCTCGCGATGCACGGAGGCACAGCCGTGGCCTCCGTTACCCGCGGCGACATGGAGTTCGACGCGGTCCACGAAGGTGGTCATGGTTCAGTGCCTCCAGAAAACGTATGGGTGACGTGCTGTACAACAAGCGAAAGGCGGACCCGCCTTCCCGACCGGGAAGTGAGGTCCGCCTCGCGAGACGTTCGGTCGAAGCCGTGAATCAGGCGACTCAGGCGACCGGAACGATGTTCACGACCTTGCGGCCACGGTGGGTGCCGAACTGCACCGCACCGGCCTGCAGAGCGAACAGCGTGTCGTCGCCACCACGGCCGACGCCCGCGCCCGGGTGGAAGTGGGTGCCGCGCTGACGGACCAGGATCTCACCCGCGGAGACGACCTGACCGCCGAAGCGCTTCACGCCGAGCCGCTGGGCGTTGGAGTCGCGACCGTTCCGGGTGGACGATGCGCCCTTCTTGTGTGCCATCTGTTCTCAGTCCCTTACTTCGCAGCCGTGGGGATCTCGGTGACCTTGATCGCCGTGTACTGCTGGCGGTGGCCCTGGCGACGGCGGTAACCGGTCTTGTTCTTGTAGCGCAGAATGTCGATCTTCTGGCCCTTGTGGTGGTCCACGACCTCAGCCTGGACCTTGATGCCGGCCAGCACCCACGGGTCGCTGGTCACGGAGTCGCCGTCGACCACGAGCAGGGTCGAGAGCTCGACCGTGTCGCCAACCTTGGCAGTGGAAATCTTGTCAACCTCAACGATGTCGCCGACAGCAACCTTGTGCTGGCGACCACCGCTGCGCACGATGGCGTACACGCGGATCTCACTCTCTTCGCTCGGGAACGGCACCCCCGCAGGCCAGCCGCCCTGCGACGCACGCGAGCGACCTCTCCCGGCCACGACCCGTGTCCGGAAGGAAGAGGTTTACGGGGATGTGGCGCATCAGTGGACACGCCGACGGTCAAGGTTACGGGGCAGGGTCGGGACGGGTCAAACCGGGTCCTGTTCGCCGCTCCTCCACACCACGGCGGCCCGCCCGGATCTCTCCGGGCGGGCCGCCGTCGGCACGGTGCCGTGGCGTCGGAGGGCCAGTCCTCCTGTCGGAGGGTCAGTCCTCCGCGGTGACCGAGACCGCAGACTGAGCCCGCTGCTCGGCCGCCGCCGTCTTCTTCGCCGCCGTCTTCTTGGCGGTCGTCTTCTTGGCAGCGGTCTTCTTCGCGGCCGTCTTCTTCGCCGCCGTCTTCTTGACCGCCGTCTTGGTGGCGGCCTTCTTCGCCGTGGCCTTCTTGGCGGTCTTGCGGGCCGCCTTCTTGGCGGGCGCAGCCGCCTCGGGCTCGGCTTCCGCGGGAGCCTCCGTCTGCTCCCCCGGGGCCTCCGCCGCCGACGGAACGACGACGACCGCCGTCTCCTCCGACGACGTCGGCGCCGTGGCCTTGCGGACGGCACGGCGGCGCGGGCGGGCCGGGGCCGCGCTCTCCACGGCCTCGACCGGCTCGGCGACGGGCTGGGTCGAGGCCTGGGCTTCCGGCTCCTCGGCGGGCTGCGGCGCGGCCTCCGTGACCGTCACCGCGGCGGACTCGGCGGGCGCACCGGCCGGCGCCGACACCTTGCGGGTCGCCCGGCGGCGCGTACGGCCCTTGGGCGCGGCCTCCTCCCCGACCGGCGCGGGCGCCTCGACGACCGGGTCCTCGGCCGCCACCGGCTCCGCCTCCGCCTCGGACCGCGACTTCGGGACACGCTCGTCCGTACGGGACTTCGGCGCCCGCTCCTCGGTCCGCGGGGCACCCGCCGGAGCCGACGCCCGCCGGCTCACCCGGCGCCGCGTACGGCCCCGGGACGCGGCGGCCTCCGCCTCGGCCACGCTGCTGTACAGCTCCTCGTCCGGGGCCACCGAGTCCATCAGCGACTCCGTCACGGCCGACTCGGACAGCGCCGCCGGAACCGCGACCTCGGGTTCCTCGGCGACCGCGACCGCGGCGGCCTCCTCGGCCTCCGCCACCGCCTCGTGCGTCTCCGGCTCGGCCTCGGCGCCGCCCCGGCCGCGCTTCCTGCGCTTGCCGCCGCCGTTCGCGGACGCCTGGTCCATGTGCACGATCACGCCACGGCCGTTGCAGTGCACGCAGGTCTCGGAGAACGACTCCAGCAGCCCCTGTCCGACCCGCTTGCGGGTCATCTGCACCAGGCCCAGCGAGGTCACCTCGGCGACCTGGTGCTTGGTGCGGTCACGGCCCAGGCACTCCAGCAGACGTCGCAGCACCAGGTCCCGGTTGGACTCGAGCACCATGTCGATGAAGTCGATCACGATGATGCCGCCCAGGTCGCGCAACCGGAGCTGGCGGACGATCTCCTCGGCCGCCTCCAGGTTGTTCCTGGTGACGGTCTCCTCGAGGTTGCCGCCCTGACCGGTGAACTTGCCGGTGTTGACGTCGACGACGACCATCGCCTCGGTCCGGTCGATCACCAGCGAACCACCGCTCGGCAGCCACACCTTGCGGTCCAGCGCCTTGGCGAGCTGCTCGTCGATCCGGTAGGTGGCGAAGACGTCGACCTCGCTGGTCCACCTCTGCAGGCGCGGCGCGAGGTCCGGCGCGACGTGCGAGACGTACCCGTGGATCGTCTCCCACGCCTCGTCACCGCTGACGATGACCTTGGTGAAGTCCTCGTTGAAGATGTCGCGCACGACCCGGACGGTCATGTCGGGCTCGCCGTACAGCAGCGTCGGCGCGTTGCCGTTCTTCGCCTTCTTCTGGATGTCCTCCCACTGCGCCTGCAGGCGCTCGACGTCCCGGCGCAGCTCGTCCTCGCTCGCGCCCTCGGCGGCGGTGCGCACGATGACGCCCGCGTCCTCGGGGACGATCTTCTTGAGGATGGTCTTCAGCCGGGCCCGTTCGGTGTCGGGCAGCTTGCGGCTGATGCCGGTCATCGAGCCCTCGGGGACGTACACGAGGTAGCGGCCCGGGAGGGAGACCTGGCTGGTCAGACGGGCGCCCTTGTGGCCGATCGGGTCCTTCGTCACCTGGACGAGGACCGACTGGCCGGACTTCAGGGCGGTCTCGATGCGGCGCGGGCCGCCCCCCATGCCCAGCGCCTCGAAGTTGACCTCACCGGCGTAGAGCACCGCGTTCCGGCCCTTGCCGACGTCGATGAAGGCGGCCTCCATGGACGGCAGCACGTTCTGGACCTTGCCCAGGTAGACGTTGCCGACGTACGAGGTCGACTGCTCCTTGTTGACGTAGTGCTCGACGAGCACGCCGTCCTCGAGGACGCCGATCTGCGTGCGCTCGCCGCTCTGCCGGACGACCATCACACGCTCGACGGCCTCACGACGGGCCAGGAACTCGGCCTCGGTGATGATGGGGACGCGGCGGCGGCCCTGCTCGCGGCCCTCCCGGCGGCGCTGCTTCTTGGCCTCCAGGCGGGTCGAGCCCTTGATGGACTGCACCTCGTCGGACGGCTCGGCGGCCTTGCGCGGCTCGCGCACCTTGACGACCGTGCGCTCCGGGTCGTCGGTGGTGGGCTCGGTGTCCACGACCGTCTCACCGGCCCGGCGGCGCCGACGGCGGCGGCGCCGGCTGCTGGAGGACGCGCTCTCCTCGGCGTGCTCCCCGGCCGCCTCCTCGATGTCCTCCGCCACCTGCTCGGCGGTGTCCTCGGCGTCCTGCGCGGCCTGCTCGGCGGCGGCTTCCTCGCTCTCCTCGCCCTCCGCGGACTCGCCCTCGGCGGACTCGCCACGGCGACGGCGACGGCCACCACGGCGGCGACGCCGTCGCGCACCGGTCTCCTCCGCCTCCTCGCCCTCGGCGGACTCCTCCGGCTCCTCGGCCTCCTCCACCTCATCGGTGGCGGTCTCGGCCGTCACGGCCACGGGCTCCTCGTCACCGCCGCGGCGGCGACGGCGGCGGCGCGCACCGGTGGCCTCCTCCTCGGCGGCCTCCTCCTGGTCCGCGGCCTCGGCGGCAGCCGCAGCGGCGGCCCGCTCCGGGGTCTGGAACATCGGCTCGGTGAACACCGGCGCCTGGAAGACGGCGACGGCGGGCCGCTTGGGCCGCTGCACGGCCTCGGGCGCCTCCTCGGCGGCGGGCGCGGGCTGCGCGGGCTCGGCGAAGCCGCCGGCGGCCCTGCGGACGACGCGACGGCGGCGGCGCGGGGCGGCCTCCTCGGCGACCGGCTCGGCCTCGCCAGCCGCTGCGGGGGCGGGGGCAGGCTCCGAGGCGGGGGCGTGGGCGCCTTCCTCGACGGCCTCGGCCTTCTCGCTCGGGCCGGCCGTCGGGGCGGCCTCGGCCTGCGGGGTCTCGTCGGCGGCGCCCTCGGACCCGGCGGCCGGCACGGACACCCGGCGGGTGGCGCGGCGACGGGTCCGGCGAGGGCCGGCCTCTTCGGCGGCGGGCGCCTGAGGCTCTTCGGAGGCAGGCGTCTGAGGCTCTTCGGCGGCGGGAACCTGCTCGTCCGCCTTCGTCCCGGCTTCGGCAGTCTCCGCGTCCTCCGCGCCCTCGACCGCAGCAGGCGATCCGGCGGGCGTCGAGACGCGGCGCGTCGCACGACGACGCGGGCGAGCCGGAGCGGGCGCCTCCGCGGCGACCGGCTCCGCCTCGGCCGCGGGGGCCTGGGCTGCCTCGTCACCGTCGCCACCGGCGGGCACGACGACCTCCACGGCCTCCACGGCCTCAGCGGACGCGGGCGACCCGGTGGGCGCCGACGCACGACGCGTGGCACGGCGACGCGGACGGGCCGGCGGGGACACCGCCGCGGCGACCGGCTCCGCCTCGGCCGCGGGGGCCTGGACTGCCTCGTCACCGTCGTCACCGGCGGGTACGACGACCTCCACGGCCTCAGCGGACGCGGGCGACCCGGTGGGCGCCGACGCACGACGCGTGGCACGGCGACGCGAACGGGCCGGAGCGGGCGCCTCCGCGGAGGCGGGCTCGGCTCCGGCGGCACCGGAAACGGCGGCCTCGGCCACCGCCCCGGTCTCCTCGGTCTCTTCCGTCCCAGCGGTCTCGGGCTCCGCCTCCGCCGGCGTGGCCGGCCCGGACCCGTTCGCGGGGTCGGTCACCGTGACCTCGGCGGTCGCGGCGTCGGCGCCGGCGCTCGGCGGGCCCGCCGGCCGCGAGGCGGCGCGGCGTCGGCGGCGCGGCGGCAGGGTGTCGCTGGGGGTGTTGTTCTCGGAACCCTCGGTGGGTTCGATCGGTTCGAGCATGCGGGCGTTTCTCCCGTCAGGCTCCCGGGCGCCGCGCCTGGTCCGGCATCGATCACCGGTGACGTCCGCGGCTCGCGCTGTGCGCGGTGCCGCCGTCCGGGGCGCGGGCGCCGCACGGGAGCTCTCTGTGTCCTGTCTCGCCGGTTCCGTACCCCTTGTTGTGCACGGCCTGGCGAAAGTCTTCTGGTCGGTGCGCTGCCCGACCCAGGTGGCTCCCGAGTACGAGGGCGGCGCTACGACGTCCGTCCCTACGCGGGACCTTCCTTACGCCGACGCCGTCGCGGCGGCAGTGGCGGCGGCCGGATGCGGCTCGGTCGCTGCTGCCTCGCGGTCGGGCGCGAGCGGGTCGGTCACCGTGCCGGTCTCTTCATCGAACAGCCCCTGCGCCAGCCTGGTCACCGCTGCGGGGACCGGCGGCGCCAGGTCGGCCACGGCGCGGAGACCGGACAGGACGTCGTCGGGTCGTACGGCAGGCGTCACGTGCCGAACAACCAGCCGCAGTATCGCACAGGGCTGGTCGCTCGGCCTATCAGCCGGCGAACTGTGCGTTTCCACACGCTCCAGGCTCGCGACGGCGGGACGGGCGTCGAAGGTGCGCATGCCGTTCTTGGTCAGGCGCTGGACCTCCACACTCGCGGCCGCGTTGAAGGCCGCCACCGCGCGGTCCGCCTCGGCCGGGTCGACGCCGTCCAGCCGCAGCTCCCACACGGAGGCCGTCAGCCGGTCGGCGAGCCCCGACGTGCGGGTCTCGACCGCCTCGAGGACGTCGAGCCCGGGGGGCAACGACTCGTCGAGGAGGACACGCAGCCGCTCCGGGTCGCGCGCCTCGGTGAGCGCGATCTCCAGGTACTCCGCCTCACTGCCCGTGCCGGTGGGTGCGGCATTGGCGTACGACACCTTCGGATGCGGCGTGAACCCCGCCGAGTACGCCATCGGCACCTCGGCACGGCGCAGCGCACGCTCGAAGGCGCGCTGGAAGTCACGGTGGCTGGTGAACCGGAGGCGGCCGCGCTTGGTGTAGCGCAGTCGAATGCGCTGCACCGCGGGTGCGGGCGGCGGGCCTTCGGGCTGTCGCTTGCCCAGTGTCGTTCAGTCCTTCGTGAGAGCGGTGGTACTGCTACCTAGAGTACGTGTCCGGCGCCCCCGATGTTCCCGGCAGGCGTCAGCATCTTGCGGCACACGATCCCCGGCGACGCCCGCCTCGTACACCCGCGCCCGGGGCGAGCGTGGATGACGCCCTGGACGGTGCCGCCCTCAGGGGCTGCCCCGTCCTTCGGGTCGCTCTTCTGTCCGAGCAGGTGGCCGGGTCAGCGCGCAGGCGGGTCCGACGAAGTCAGAACAGGGGAAGGCACCGGCCGCCCAGTGGATCCGTCGATGAGCCTGCGTCCGTCCAGTGGCCGCGCCAGCGTCGCGTGCAGCGGCACGACCACGGCGTTGGCGGCACAGACCTGGCCCGGCTCCTCCCGGAAGACGACCTTGATCGTCAAGGTCACCGTCCCCGTCCCCTCCCGGGCCGCAAGACCGGGGGTCTCACAGCCACCTCCGACCGCCTTGACGGACAGGACACGCCCGTCTTGGCTGACAGAGATCGGACGCGCCGCCGAAAAGGGCTGCGTTCCGTTCCGGACGGGAGCTGTTGGGGGACCGCTCTGTCCGGCGACCCGCGCCGCTCTGCCGCACGCGCCCAGCATCGTCGAGGCGGCAACCGCGAGAAGCACGGTGACCGTTCGTGTCTTCACACCCCTGAGACGGTCACCGGCCCGCCCCGGTTCCACCTCTCATCACGCCCGCCGGGTCGCCGGCGGCCAGAGCCGAGGACGTGGAACACCGGCCACGGACAGCTCCTCGCTCGCCCCCGCCGGCACCTCCACGAAACCGATCCGTGTGGCAGACCCGGTCTTCGGCGAGGACACCTTCCGTCGACATACGAGCGGGGCCGGAGCCCTCCCGGACTCCGGCCCCGCACCGGGAACCTCAGCGTGTCAGCGTCGCGCCGTCCTGCTCATCAGGAACTCGGCGACCACGCCCACCAGGAGGGCCAGGCTCAGACCCAGTACGCCGGCGTTGACGACGGACGGCCCCTGCGACCACGCCCAGGCGCACCCCGCGATGAAGGCCACCGCGACGGTGATACGGCCGGATGCCGTCGAGGTGACACGCAGCGGCTGCTGCCCGGCCAGACGTCGGCGGTACTTGAGTGCCAGGATCACCGCCGCGGCCGCGATGAGGATGGACGGCCCGGTGAAGGTTTCCATGTCCTCGATCCTCTCTCTACGGATGTCCGGTCTACGGGAGTTGGCTACTTGCAGTGGCCGCCGGAGTATTCGTACGGGAGGAACGTAGGCACCTTGACCTCCACGCACTTGTGGTCCGAGTCGGCGTTCCAGGCAACCCCGGAAATATTCGCCGAGTTGAGGATGCCATATGCGTCGAACGGCGGCGGTGCGGCAGCGAAGAGCACGGCCACGAAGCCCGCGCCCGAGACCACGTGGGGCCGTTTCCCTCTTGTTGAAGTACACCGTGCCGCCGATGATTCCCCAAGTCCGTTCGAAGGGGAATTCTCATCACAGGCCGGCGGGGTTGCCGGCGCCGGAACCGCGTCCCTCAACCAACAGGCCTGCCACCGACCACCGATCGACGGGGTGTCGACACACCCACGAGCCCCCGTTGCCAACCGCGGCTGTCCCCCGGTGGCTTCAGCCGCGGTCTTGCCTGCGGGAGGGCGACCGTCAGCCGACCTCATCGAGCAGGCTTTGGAACTTCTCCCGGACGGCCAGCGCCTTGTCGATGTCCTTGGCTGTCGCTTCCGGGTAGGTACGGAAGTACGAGCATGCGGTGACCTGGTGCTCGACAATGCGGTCCTTGATGTCAGGGGCGCTGATGCCCGGGTAGTCCTCGGTGTGCCGCAGCATGGCGCCGAAGACGTCAGGGACGTACTTCGCGAAGTCATCGATGTACGCGTCCCAGTCGCCGTCGAAGTTCGTGGCGAACATCAGGCGCGTGTCGTCGTCGAAGAGGACCCACCGTGCGTCGTGGAGCGTGCCGATGCGCGCGCTCATCTCCTTGCGCCGGTCCTCGGCCTGGGCACCGGCACCCCGGGAAGGGAGCTGTCGATGATCCGCGGCCGGGGCCGAACCGTGCCCGCAGGCAGGGCCCCAGCGATCGGCCACCCTCAGCGTAGGCACCGGCAACGTTCGAACGCGCGCTGAAGAAATCCGGCCTCCAGCCGCCGGCAGAACTCCTCCGGCGCACGCAACGCGCACGGCGTGCCGCGTCGGGTGACGATGGACACGCCACCGTCTTCGGCCAGAAGCTCGGTCTGCCTGCGGCAGGGCAGAACCGGCACCTCGCCGCCAGCCGTCCGACCCACGCTCAACGGAGGCCACCTTGGGACACGCTGTCGGTGATGTACTGGGCCTGGCAGCCGCTGTCGCAGTCAGTCCCCTGCCCATCGTGGCGATCATCCTCATCCTGGCCACGCCCCGAGGTCACCTCAACGGCCCGCTCTTCGCCCTCGGCTGGGTCCTGGGCCTCACCGCCCTGGGAGCGATCATGCTCGCCGTGGGAGGCTCGGGTGGCGCCTCCACCCACAAGCACCCGGCCATCTGGGTAGGCGCCCTGAAACTCGCCCTCGGCCTGCTCCTGGCTCTGTTCGGTGCCCGGCTGTGGCGTCGACGCCCTGCCGACCCCTCACAGGCGCAGTTGCCCAAGTGGATGGCCGCGATCGACCGCTTCACCCCGCTCAAGATTCTCGGACTCGGGGTCCTGCTGTCGGCGGCCAACGCCAAGAACGCGCCTCTGACCATTGCCGCCGGTGCCTCGATCAGCTCAGCCGACATCTCCCTCCCGCAACAGATCGGCACCCTCGCCATCTTTGTGATCACCGCTTCGATCGGCGTACTCGCACCACTCGCCGTCTACCTGCTCATGGGCGAACGAGCGAAGAGCGTGCTCGGCAACTGGCGAGAGTGGGCCACCCGTCACAACGTCGCCGTCATGGCGGTGCTCTTCTTCGTCCTCGGCCTCAAGCTGCTCGGCGACGGCATCGGCATCCTCGCCTCATGAGCAAAGAAGCCGTCATCTGCCTCATGGCCGGCCCCACCCCGAGCGAGTGGGTTCCCTGGCCGTGAGGAGGGGGCGGAGCGGTGGCGTGAAGCACATCGGATCCGGACTGGACGACGGGCCCCGACAGCCCGCCGGACCAAAGGGTCTCGACCCCTGTTCGATCCGGGACCGACGGATTCTCCTCTGTGGTGGACGGCGAGGACGGGCATTGGCACGACGGACGGAGAACGGCTCGTGCCCAACCGGGCCGAGGCCGGCGCCCTGTATGGGCGTCGGCCTCGGTTCTTGAAGCGGGTCGGGTCAGCTTGTTCTTGCCCGTTGACGGTGATGGCGAGGCGGATGCGTTGCAGTGTCCGTCAGCTCGCCACGTCCGCTCACGTGATCGGCCACGAACCGGGCCTCATGCAGCCGTGGCCGTCTGCGCCTTGGCCTCACGGACTCCGCGCAGGGCGCCGGACCAGGCGATCACCTGGTCGAGCATGCCGCCCAGGGCGGTGTCGAGGCCCTCCTGGGGGACAAAGGTGCCGGTGTGGAACGAGGGGTGTGTCGAGATGGTGGGCTGGGCCCGGACGGTGGCCACCTGGAGTTCAGCGAGGACGAGCCGCAGTGCCTCGGCGGCCCGTGCCCCGGCGACCCAGCCGCCGTAGCTGATGATCCCTGCAGCCTTGTCGTTCCACTCCCGGTAGACGTAGTCCAGGGCGTTCTTCAGGGCTCCGGGGTAGGAGCGGTTGTACTCGGGGACGAGGAATACGTAGCCGTCGAAGCTGTCAATGAGTGCGCCCCAGGCGCGGGTGTGGTCGTACTGGTACTGCTGGAGGTTTGGGTTGCCGGGCTCGTCGAGGTTGCCGAGATTGTGGTCGGCGAGGTCGATGAGTTCGTAGTCGGCGCCCCCGTGGGCGCGGGCGGCCTCCAGCGCCCAGGCGGCGATCTGGTCGCCGCGGCGTCCGGGGCGGGTGCTTCCGAGGATGAGTGCGATGCGAAGTGTCATGGTCTTCTTCCGGGAGAGTTGATACATCAACTCTAGATCGGGGGGAGTTGAAGTGACAACTCCGCTGGTCGCGATATCCTCGGCGACATGACGGAGACGCGATCGCTGGAACCCGAGGAGTGGGAGTTCTGGGATACCTGGATGCGCGCGCAGCGCCTGCTCACCAGGGAGCTGGAGCGTGGTCTGCAGCGTGATTGCGATATCTCGAAGGCCGAGTTCAGCGTGCTGGTGACGCTGTGGAGGGCTACCGGCCGCGAGATGCGTGTCGGCGAGCTCTCCGAGTCGCTCGACTGGGACAAGAGCCGCGTCTCACATCAGCTGACCCGCATGGAAAAGCGCGGCTTCGTCAAGCGCACCCAGTACGGGGCCGATGGTCGCCGCGCGGGGGTCGGGCTGACCGCCGAGGGCCGCCGCGCCGCCCAGAGCGCCATCCTCGTGCATGCCGAGAACATCCGCCGCCACTTCTTCGGCTCACTCGCCCCCGAGCAGGCGGCGGTCATCCGGGCATGGAGCGAGCAAGTAGTCGACCGCATCGGACCGCGCTGCGGCGATACCGCCGGCGACGGCGCGTCCTAGAACGTGCCGGACGCCGCCTGGCGGGGTACTGGCGCGCCCCGACCGTCGCGGTCTGCTCCCCGCACCCGCGGGGACGGTCCCGTGCGGGACTCCTCCCGCCGGCGGGCGCCCCGCTACTCCCCGCACCCGCAGGGATGGCCCCTTCGAAGGTGACATCAGCTTTTGCCGGTAGGACCGGTGGACCGCCCAGACGTAGCCTGGTCCGAAGAACGGTCGACCTGCTCCACCTCCACCCCAGGAGTAGAGGTGTTCCATCGAGAACAACCTCTCGCCCAGCAGGTCGGCCCGCGTAGCCGGGCATGGGCGCGGGATGCAGGTCCGCGTTGTCGGCCGGTCGACCACATGAAGCCCTTCGTGATTCCTGTCAGCGAGCGTAACGAACCCGAGTCCGCACACTTCAGGGTTTTGGCGGGAGCACCGTGAGAACCCGGACAACGTGGTCCCGGAATTCCTCCATGAAATCTCGGAGAAAACGTTCCGTATGCTCGTCGACGACTTCTCCGTTGCTGGTGAAAACATCGGGCTTGAATTTGACATAGGCCTCCGGTGCATTCATTTGCGGCGAGTCACAGAAGCTTAGGACACCGCGCAGACTCTGCTGGGCGAGGGCAGTGCCGAGGGCGCCGGGGGACGCTCCGATCACAGCGGAGGGTTTGTGCGCGAATGAGTTGCTACCCCAGGGGCGACTGGCCCAGTCAATGGCGTTTTTGAGGGCGCCCGGAATGGATCGGTTGTACTCAGGGGTCACAAATAGGAGGGCATCGGCGGAGGCGATGGAATCCTTGAGCGCCTTGCCCTCAGCAGGGTAGTCGCTGTCGTAGTCGTAACTGTAGAGAGGCAGGTCCTTGATCGGAATCTCGAAGAATTCCAAATCAGATGGGGCCAGCCGGGTCAGAGCCTTCGAGAGCGTCCGATTGATGGAGTGAGTCGCCAGACTTCCCACGAAGTAGCCGACCCTGTACGTAGTCATCGGTTCCTCGATCCAATCAGGGAGTTATGCAAGGAACGAAACCACGGCCGGGAGCGGGGCGCGTGCTGGCAGATCCGTCCAGGTGACTGCGTGGATCCGCCTCGGCCCACCCGCATTCCTCGACGGAGGTGTGAAGCACCGGTGCTGTGGGCGTCGAGAACTGCAGCCGCGCAAGCTGCGCGGGCGCTGCCGAGGCGGCCGATTGCTGCTGTGCTGCGGCATCAGAGGCGAGCAGGCCGGAAGCTCATCAACTCGTGCGAGTCGGTTCCCCGAGGTGGGTGAGTGCGGCTGTGACGAGGGTCTGGACGCCGGTGTCCAGTGTGGGCTGCAGGACCGGTGCGAAGCGGGGGCTGTGGTTGACGGAGATGTCCTGGGCCACGGTGCCGCGTTGCCGGGCGGCCTGGTAGGCGTCCGGATCCACACAGCCCAGGGCCCAGTAGGTGTACGGGGCGCCGAAGGCGTCCGGGATCCGGCTGAAGTCCTCGCTAGCGCTCTGCAGCTCGACAGTGACCGCGCGCTCTCCGAACATCGCGGCGAAAGCGGCGGAGACCTCGCGGGTCACCACGTCGTCGTTGACAGTCGGTGGAAAGCGGGTGCCCTCCTCGATCTGCGGCGCGCGAATCGCCCCGGAGGCGTCACACTCGGCGTGGACGATGCGCCGCACGGCTGCCAGGACGGCCCGCCGGGTCTCGTCGTCGTACGTGCGCACGTTCACCAGCAGTTCGGCCGACTCCGGAATCACGTTGCCGCTCGAGCCCGCCTGGACGGAGCCCACCGTGACCACGACCGGCTGGGTGGCGGCCAGCTCGCGCGAGACAATGGTCTGGAGCCGGACGACGATCATCGAGGCAATCACCACGGGGTCGATGGCGGCCTGCGGTGCCGAGCCGTGAGCGCCCCGGCCATGGACAGTGATCTTCACATTGTCCGCCGCGGAGAGAAAGGACCCGGCGCGCGTGCCGACCTGCCCAGCCGGATAGGGAAGCACATGCTGGGCGAAGGCGACGTCCGGGCGAGGAACACGGTCGGTCAGCCCGTCGGCGAGCATCCGGTCAGCACCGTCCCCCGGCTCCTCGGCAGGCTGGAACAAGGCCACCAGCGTGCCCTGCCACGCCCCCGGCGCGGCGGCCATGAGCCGCGCAGCCCCCAACAGGCAGGTGACGTGCATGTCGTGACCGCAGGCATGCGCCACGGGCACCCGGCGGCCGGAAGCGTCCGTAGCTTCGGTTGTGCTGGCGTAGGTCAGACCGGTCTCCTCGAGGACCGGCAGAGCGTCCATCTCGGCCCGCAGCAAAACGGTCGGACCCTCCCCGTTGGCCAGCACACCGATCACACCGGTGCCGCCGATCCCCTTGTGTACCTGGTAGCCGCAGTTTCTCAGGCGTTCCGCCACCCGGGTCGCGGTGCGGTGCTCCTGGTGTCCCAGCTCGGGGTGGGCGTGCAGGTCCTTGTAGACCTTTTCAAGCTCGGAGCGGATGTCACCGAGCCCGGCCAGGACAGCATCCGCAATGTCCTTGGGCGTCATGGCTGTGTACTCCTCCCTATCGGTGGGTGATCGCAGCGCCCGTTCATGTCAGGGATCCCGGTGCTTGGACGACCCCAGCCGCCAGTCGCGGCTGCCCGGCAGCTTCCAGCCCCAGTGGAACGCGGCCAGCCGCAGCGAGATACCAACCGTGATTCCGGCCAGGACACCTACGGTGGATGCGCCGAACCGGCTGCAGACCACCAACACCGCGCTCACCACGATCGCGACGGTCGCGTACAACGGCGTGCCGCCGAAGACGGAAGGGGTCCGTGCGAGCAACAGGTCCCGGATCGCCCCGCCGCCGACCGCTGTGATGGCGCCCAGGAGCACGGCCGGCAGCCAGCCCAGGCCGACAGCGAGCGTCTTCTGCGCCCCGGCGACCGCCCAGACGCTCAGCGCCGAGGCATCCAGGAGGTTGAAGGCCCAACCGGACGTGTGGCGGCTCAGATCGGCTACGAAAGCCAGCAGGGTGCCGACCGTGGCGACCGTGAGATAGGTGTAGTCGGTCAAGGCCACGGGCGTGCCGTGCTGCAGCAGGGTGTCGCGGAGGATTCCCCCGCCCAGGCCGGACACGATGCCGATGACCAGGAAGCCGAACAGATCCAGACGACTGGCCCGGGCCAGCACCCCGCCGAGCGTGCCGTTGGCGAACACCCCGCTCAGGTCCAGCGCCCGGGTCAGCTCGGTCACGCTCTCAGGCGACAACGACCGGGCCACAGACACCAGCGTCTCCCTTCACACTTCCGCCATCGAAGCACCCAAAGGCGCTACGTGCCCGCCGGGCATGGCATGCGAGGCAGCTTCTCCAGCCACTGGCCGGCCGGACTGCGACTGTGGCGTCCGTTCGCAGGTCAGGTGCTATATCGGTGGAGAGATCGACTGAGCAGGTGGGGGGTCGCCCCCGAGCAGGAGGTGGTCGTTTTCAACGAGCGGCCATCACTTCGCCGGCCACGAATGACCGCCTGCGGGTTCTCCTCGACGGCGGCCGGTATCCGGTCTCCTGCTTGGGCTCCTCGGCCTTGCCCAGTTGGCCAACTTCAGCTTCTCGCCTACGAGACCTCCCGTGCTCTATTGCCGGACAGCCCGGCGGCGACTCGCGGAGCCACGCAGTCACGCACAAGCCAGCAGGTCACTCAGACCCACTCCACCTCGGAAACGATGTGCGGGGTGCTTCCAGGGCCCGGCAACGGCGTCCGAGGAGACTCCAGCGGCGCCCACGGGCGAGGGACCGAAGCGCCGACCGCAGCCGGCGCAGCCGCCACCTCGTCCTCGCTCGCCCCCGCCAGCGCCTCCATCACTCGATCGAGCGCCTCGCTCACGTCAGTGCTCGTGACCGCTCGAAGTGGGCGCCTGACCAGCGTTCTTGACCGTCAGCGGCAGCAACTTCTTGCCGGTCGGGCCTACTTGTACCCACGTATCCATCTGCAGACACTCGCCGGAGTCGATGTCACCGGTGTACGAGCAGGTCAGCGCTCATCCTCCCTGGAAACGGGCGCGATGCCGGTCGGGCAGGAGGCTCCCCAGTGCGTCCCGGGTGGGGCACTTGGCTTGACCCTCGTCCCCGCGAGGTTGTGCTGTCATGCCACCCACCCCGGGCGCCGGTCTGTTCGGGATACGCCTGATCCTCACCGGAGCGTCCGTTCAGGGACGCCCATCCCATTGCTCAGGCGGACTCGTGCGCCAGATCACGGACGGCCGACGCTATTGAGGCGGGAACATTCGACCAATCGATGTCCATGAAATGTGCACGGAGTCGCGCCGCCATCGCGTGCCCAGGCGCGTAGCGGCGTAGTACCGGGTAATCGACGCCTCGTGCAAGGCACTGGTCCACCGCGGTCACAATTTCTTGATGAGATGGTACGCATTCCCAGGCTACCTGGGACGAATCCATGAGGGACTCCCATACTGGAAGGTTCCGGGGATCCGCCAGCAAGCTTTCTCTCACGCCCAACAATCGTCGAGCGTAATCTTCGCCCAGAAATGCGGTCGTCATGAGGTAACAGAAGCAGCATTTAGGGCATCGGCCGCACCAAGGCTTTTCATAGTTGCATGAGTGTGTCTGGCGAAGGAGGTCGGGTCGAGCGCCGACTATGCGATAGATCGCGTGGTCATAAAGCCCGCGCAGCGTGGAATCGAACCCCCTGAACCAGCTGCAGCCGGTAAGGTCCGAGAACAGTTGTGACGATATCAATTGATATTCTCTGCTCTTGCACCACTGATGGCTGATTTCCTCACCGTCCCACACTACGTGGGGGTCGTCCGCGGATCGCTCGATGTTGAACCAGACGTGATCATAGCCGCCGTGCAGGATGACCGGAATGTAACCGGTGTAGCAAGCGGTGTGTCCGACCGTGAAATCGGTCCGATAATGATCCACCGTTACGCCGGCGTCGGTGAACTCCATGGCCGGTCTGCCATAGAAGTCGTCATGGACGTGCACGCGAGCCACCTTGGTGCGCCGAGTCGTCGCGCTGGTCCTCAACTTGTTCAGCAAATGACGCTGTAGTTCATGGTCACCGCCCACCGGCAGGTAACCCTCATACACGTCGTGATCGATTCCGCTCCTGCCGAGGATCAGCATTCCGGCCAAAGTGTCCTTGCCGCCGCCGTTGGTCAACAGGGCCCGCCTTCCGATGCGCGGCTTGCCGCCTCCCCCGCGTATCACTGCGGAGGAACATGCGGGCGATATCAATTCTGGCGCGCTGCCGCGGTAACGCATGCCGTTGCGATAACGCCACTCACCGAACTGGCTCAAGAAACACCGGCGCCAGGATGTGCTGATCACGGCATCGCAGGGCAGATCAGGTGGCAGAACGAGACGCTCACCACCCAGTGCGAGGAACCGCACATTTTAGGAGCGTCGTGGTGGGCCCGCCACTTGAGTCCGAGCAGGCCGAGCCCTAAGCGCGGGACTCCTTGTGGCGAGGCATCAGCATGAAGGCCACCACCGCCACGACGAGCGGCAGGATGCTGACCGTCAGCATGGTGAGCCGCAGTCCGTCGGCGAAGTCCAGACTGAGATTCAGCCCCGAGGCCTGACGGAGCAGATTCGGGTCGTATGCGGTGCCGCCCGGCGTCTGAGCCATCCCGCTGCGCACAGCATCCACGGACTGCTCGGCCCGGGACACCGACAGCCCGCGTGACTTCGCATCCGCCAGCCACTCTCGCTGGAAGAACAAGTCGAGCAGTACAAGGTACAGGGTGGGCCCCAAAGCACTGCCGGTCACGGCGAAGGCCATCTGTACGGAGGCCACCGTTCCGGAATGCCCGGGCGGAGCCTGGGAGAGGACCGTCTCGGACACCGATGCGGAAGTGACCACCGACCCGAGGTTGCACAGCCATGTGGTCGGCACCAGCAGCCACAGCGCCATCGTGGGACCGGCCGTGCCCGCCAACAGCAGTCCGCTCGCCGCCATCACCAGCAGGCCGGTGACCATCACCGGCCGCGGTGTGTGTGTCCCGATCAGGCGCCCTGCAAGGACCACGGCAACGGCGATCAGCAGTGTGCCGGGCAGGTACAGCAGGCCGATGGACCCGGGGGACATCCTCAGCACCACGCTGCCGAACTGCCCCAGGACGATGCTGAGGCCGGCGATCAGAAGATTCAGCGTGAGGGTCGCGGCCAGGGCCACGCTGAACGGCGTGTTGCGGAACAGCGTCAGGTCCACCACGGGATCAGGAGCGCTGCGGGCATGGAGCACGAACAGCACCGCGGTGGCGGCGCTGATCACCAGCGGGATCCAGGTCTCGGGTCGCCAGAGTCCGTTCTGCGCTGCGGCGAGACCGATGACGAGGCCCAGCAGGGTCAGCCCGACCAGAGCGACACCGGTCACGTCGAGGCGACGGCCCGGCTGAATGGGTGACTCCGGGACGCACCGGGCGATGAACCAGAGCGAGACCAGGCACACCAGCGGCGCGATCAAGAACAGGAAGCGCCAGCCGACGGCTCCCACCGCCCAGCCCGCGAATGTCGGGGTCACCCCGCACAGGAGCACGTCGACGGCCATCATGATTCCGATGGCCACCGGCCGTTTCTCCGGCGCCACGGTCACCTTCAGCAGGGCCAGCGGCACTCCCAGCAACGCGGTCATCCCCAGGCCGGCCAGGAAGCGCATCGCCAGCAGGAAGCCGTAGCCGGGAGAAAGCATGGAGAGCAGGTCGACGACCGTGACCACGCCCAGCCCCAGCATCAGCAGCCGCTTGAGCCCGAAGGCGTCCCCGAGCCTGCCCGCGGCTAGGACGGAGGCGGCCATCACCAGCGTCGCCGCTCCCCCCAGCAGCCCGACGAGCTGCGGCGGTACATGCAGGGCCCGGGTCACCTGCGGCAGGTTCAGGCTGAGCACCAGCGGGTCGAGGACCGTGACCGTGAAAGCGAGGGCGAGCCCGAGGACGATCGGCAGGAGTGCCGCCTCGCTGCGTGACCCAGCTGTCGACATCGCGGCACCTCCCGTGCTCCCACGCCGCATGCAGGTCGACGCTAACCCGGCCACCGCCTGCCGTCGGGTTTCCCCCGGCCGGACGCGCGCACAAGCCCGGCGTTCGGGGTCGACCGAGGCCCGGCGCACGCTCTCCAGGCGTGTGTCGCCAGCCCGCTCATGACTGCTCGGTCTGCCCCTCGGCCGGGTCAGATGCCAGCGCGGATCGCTACTGCTCCATGGCCTCAGGCGCCGGAGCGATGCCCGTCGGGCACGAGGCGCCCCAGTTGGTCTCGAATGGGGTACTCAGCTTGACCCCCGTCCCGCCCAGCCCGCAGTGCCCGGCAGGATTCTTGTCGAGGTACTGCTGATGGTGGTAGCAGTCGGCCGCCCAGAAGTCGCCCCCTGCGGCGACGACCCGCAGTGCCGTCGCGGAAGCTGAGCCAGGCGGGCTTCCCGATCGCGAGGAAGTCCCCGTCGTCGGCCTGGATGAGGTCCGGACAGGACTGCCCCGTCGCACTGCCCCGCTCAACGGGCTCGATCCGATCCGGCGCATGAGGGCTCCTTGGTGACAGGAACGGTGCCATGGGCACCGAGAGGGTGTGGGCGTACCGAGTCGGAGGAGCCACACGGCTCGCACGGCTGGCGCCCCCACGGCGGCGCTTCCCACCGGTGGCGGGGAAGGGTCACCACCGAGTCCCGGAGCGAGGATGCCACATACGTCGCCGCCCGCGTCGTCACCGACCCTGTGACCGAGTGGAAGGTGAACGGCATCAGCGAGCAGCACGTGCGCGTGATCGTGTGGGCGGGCGAAGAAGGCACTGGCCCCGAGGACGCGGCCTTCACGCTGGAGATCCAGCCCGGCATCGACGGAAAGTGACCAATCGCGGCCGGATCCGCGCACTGCCGGGATACCGGCCCGGTCGTCGAGTCCATCTCCTGGTGCCCGGCCGGTGAAGATCGACGCCCGACACCGCAGCGAGCTCAGACCCACTCCACCTCTGAGCGAATGCGCGAGCAGCCTGCCGACTCCGGCAGGGGCGTACAGAGGGTCCGTTTCTGGGCCGCCGGCCGACGTCCAGAAACGCCGACAGCAGCCAGCGCAGCCGCTACCTCCTCCTCACTCGCCCCCGCCACCGCCTCCATCACCCGATCGAGTGCCTCGCCCACCTCAGTGCGCGTGACCGCTCGAAGCCGGCGCCGGACCCGCGTTCTTGACCGTCAGAGGCAGCAGCTTCTTGCCGGTCGGGCCGATTTGGATGGCCGTGTCCATCTGAGGACACACCCCGCAGTCGAAGCACGGCGTCCAGCGGCAGTCCTCGACCTCCGTCTCGTCGAGGGCGTCCTGCCAGTCCTCCCAGAGCCAGTCCTTGTCGAGGCCCGAGTCGAGGTGGTCCCAGGGGAGGACCTCCTCGTAGGTGCGCTCGCGGGTGGTGTACCAGTCGACGTCCACGCCGTAGGGGGCCAGCGCCTTGTCCGCGCAGGCCATCCAGCGGTCGTAGGAGAAGTGCTCGCGCCAGCCGTCGAAGCGGCCGCCGTCCTCGTAGACGGCGCGGATCACCGCGCCGATGCGGCGGTCGCCGCGCGAGAGCAGGCCCTCGACGATGCCCGGCTTGCCGTCGTGGTAGCGGAAGCCGATCGAGCGGCCGTACTTCTTGTCGCCCCGGATCTTGTCGCGGAGCTTCTCCAGACGCGCGTCCGTCTCCTCCGAGGAGAGCTGCGGCGCCCACTGGAAGGGGGTGTGGGGCTTCGGGACGAAGCCGCCGATGGAGACCGTGCAGCGGATGTCGTTGGAGCCCGAGACCTCGCGGCCCTTCTGGATCACGCGGGTCGCCATGTCGGCGATCTGGAGGACGTCCTCGTCGGTCTCCGTCGGCAGGCCGCACATGAAGTACAGCTTCACCTGGCGCCAGCCGTTGCCGTAGGCCGTCGCGACGGTCCTGATCAGGTCGTCCTCCGAGACCATCTTGTTGATGACCTTGCGGATGCGCTCCGAGCCGCCCTCCGGGGCGAAGGTGAGGCCCGAGCGGCGGCCGTTGCGGGTCAGCTCGTTCGCCAGGTCGATGTTGAAGGCGTCCACGCGGGTGGAGGGCAGCGAGAGGCCGATCTTGTCGTCCTCGTAGCGGTCCGCGAGGCCCTTGGCGATGTCGCCGATCTCGCTGTGGTCGGCGGAGGAGAGGGACAGCAGGCCCACCTCCTCGAAGCCCGTCGCCTTCAGGCCCTTGTCCACCATCTCGCCGATGCCCGTGATGGAGCGCTCGCGCACCGGGCGCGTGATCATGCCTGCCTGGCAGAAGCGGCAGCCGCGGGTGCAGCCGCGGAAGATCTCCACCGACATGCGTTCGTGGACGGTCTCCGCCAGCGGGACGAGCGGCTGCTTGGGGTACGGCCACTCGTCCAGGTCCATGACCGTGTGCTTGGCGACACGCCACGGGACGCCCGAGCGGTTGGGGACCACGCGGGCGATGCGGCCGTCGGGGAGGTACTCGACGTCGTAGAAGGCCGGGACGTACACCCCGCCCGTCTTGGACAGGCGCAGGAGGAGTTCCTCGCGGCCTCCGGGGCGGCCCTCCTCCTTCCAGGCGCGGATGATCTTGCTGACCTCCAGGACGGCCTGCTCGCCGTCGCCGATCACCGCGCAGTCGATGAAGTCTGCGATCGGCTCCGGGTTGAAGGCCGCGTGGCCGCCCGCCATGACGATCGGGTCGTCCAGGGTGCGGTCCTTGGCCACCGTCGGGATGCCCGCCAGGTCCAGGGCGGTCAGGAGGTTGGTGTAGCCGAGCTCGGTGGAGAAGGACACACCGAGGACGTCGAAGGCCTTCACCGGGCGGTGGCTGTCGACGGTGAACTGCGGGACGCCGTGCTCGCGCATCAGCGCCTCCAGGTCCGGCCACACGCTGTAGGTGCGCTCGGCGAGGACGCCCTGCTGCTCGTTGAGGACCTCGTAGAGGATCTGGACGCCCTGGTTGGGCAGGCCGACCTCGTAGGCGTCGGGGTACATGAGCGCCCAGCGGACGTCGCACTCGTCCCACGTCTTGACGGTGGAGTTCAGCTCGCCGCCCACGTACTGGATCGGCTTCTGCACGTGCGGGAGCAGAGCTTCGAGCTGCGGGAACACCGATACAGCGGCTTCGGCAGACATCTCGCGACTTTCGTGAGCTGGACGGAACTGTCAGGGGTGACCATCTAGCCTAACGCGGCCGTGGCGTCCCTTCGGACGTCCGACGGGCGGCCGGCCCGCCGCGGGGGGCGGCGGAGCCACGGCCCCCGCCTCAGACCCCCGCCTCCGCCTGCACCGCCCGCCACAGCTCCGGCAGTGCCGCCTCCGCCGCTGCCGCCCGCTGTTCCTCTCGGCCGTACAGGACGCCGTAGGTGAACGCGTTCTCCCCCGCCGTGTGCGCCTGTGCCGCCAGCTCCCGCAGGGCGAGCCGGGCCATCACGCTGTCCTGGTGGTCGCCGAGCAGGGTTTGCAGGGACTTCATCGCCCTGGCCAGGCTTTCGGCGGGTCGGCCCAGGGCGGGTGCGGCGGCCTCGGCGGCGTACCGGGTGCGCTTGGCCTTCTTGCGGGCTTCGTGGACGGCGAGGTCGCGGTCGTCGCCCGGGGGCAGGTCCTGGGCGCGGCCGACCAGGTCGGCGACCTGCCGGACGTCCTTGCGTACGGCCTTGGCGATCGCCTTGGACGGGTCCCTGGCGGCTGCCTTCAGCAGCGGCGGGTCGGTGACCAGGGCGTCCAGCGCGTCCAGCAGCCGCAGGTACCGCTCGCCGTCCAGGACCGCGATCAGTCGGCGCCGGGAGCCGCCGCGCCGGGCGCCGGACCAGGCGCGGAGCCGGCCGCGGACCGGGCCGACGACCAGGTGGCGGGGCAGTGCGGTGACGGCGGCCGTCAGGCGTTCGGTCAGCACCTCCTGGTCGCGGTCCACGCCGAGCTCGCCGGCCAGCCACTTCAGCTCGTCGGCGACGGGGGTGGTGACGGCGGGGTCGAGGATCTTGCCGTAGGAGCGGAGGGTGCTGCGCAGCCGGCGGGTGGCCACGCGCAGGGCGTGCACGGAGTCGAAGACGTCGCGGCGTACCGCGGGGTCGAGGGCGACGATCGCGTCCCGTTGGGCGCGGAGGTAGGCGAGGACGTGGTCGCCCGCGGTGGCCGGTGACGGCTGCTCGTCGGGGGCGGTGCTCCCGCCGGTCTCCTGCAGTGCCCTGGCGAGCTTGGAGGGGGACGCGGAGCGGTGCACCCCTGCCTTGCGGAGTCGCTTCTCGACCTTGTCGAGGAAGCGGGGGTCGCCGTCGTCCGCCAGTTCGACCTCGATCTCGGTCCAGGCGGCGGCGCCGGTGCCGGCGCCGATCCGTTCGGCGCGGACGTGGTCGAGGCTGACCTCGGCGAGCAGGGCGCCGTCGGCGTCGACGAGGTGGCGGACGTGGCGGGCGGAGCGCAGGCGTACGAGGGGGATCAGGGGGACGTCGCGGACGCGGGAGTGGACGAGGGCGGTCAGGGTCCGGGGGACGGTGTCGGAGAGCGGGGCGCGGATCTCGTCGCGGACGCCGTAGGCGACCGGCAGTTTGAGGTGCCAGCCGGCGTCGTCGCCTCCGGTGCGGCGGCGCAGGGTCAGACGGGCGCGGGCCAGGCGTTCGTCGGGAGTGTCGTAGTAGGTGGCGTCGAGTTCGGCGATGCCCTTGTCGAGGACGGCCGCGACGCCCGCGACGCGTGTCAGGTCGGGCAGTTCGTCTCCGGCTGCGGCCTCGTACTTGCGCTCGATCTCGCGCTTGGTGTCCGCCATGACCCGAATCTAGTAGGAACCGGCGCGGGATGGCAGGGGGCCACTGAGCCCGTCCGGCCGTGGAGGACGAGGCCGTTCGGGCCGATCGGGGGCCCGGGGGCGGAGCCCTCGGGGACGGTCACCCCGACCGACCCGCGCGGCACAGCCGACCGACCCGCGCGGCACAGCCGAACGGAACCACGGCATCGGCCCGGCGCCGGGGGCTCAGGCCGACATCGGCCGTTCCACCCGGATCGACTGCAGCAGTCCGACCGCTATCCACACGGCGAACATCGAGGAGCCGCCGTAGGACACGAACGGCAGGGGCAGGCCTGCGACGGGCATGATGCCGAGGGTCATGCCGATGTTCTCGAAGGCCTGGAAGGCGAACCAGGCGATGATGCCGGCGGCGACGATCGTGCCGTACAGCTCGGTCGTCTCGCGGGCGATCCGGCAGGCCCGCCACAGGACGACGCCGAGCAGGAGGAGGATCAGGCCGGCGCCGAGGAAGCCCAGCTCCTCCCCCGCGACCGTGAAGACGAAGTCGGTCTGCTGTTCGGGCACGAACTGGCCGGTGGTCTGGGAGCCGTGGAACAGTCCCGCGCCGGTCAGGCCGCCGGAACCGATCGCGATGCGCGCCTGGTTGGTGTTGTAGCCGACGCCGGCCGGGTCGAGGTCGGGGTTGGCGAAGGCGGCGAAGCGGTTGATCTGGTACTGGTCCAGGATGTGCAGCTGCCAGACGGCGATCGCGCCGACGGCGCCGGCGGTGAGCAGGCCGAAGATCCAGCGGTTGGAGGCGCCGGAGGCGAGCAGTACGCCCAGCACGATGACCACCATGACCATCGTCGAGCCGAGGTCCGGCATCAGCATGACGATCATCATGGGCACCGCGGCCAGGCCCAGGGACTGTGCCACGGTCCGGTGGTCGGGGTAGGGCTTGTCGCCCGCGTCGACCCGGGCCGCGAGCAGCATCGCCATGCCCAGGGTGATCGTGATCTTCACGAACTCGGAGGGCTGGAGGGAGAAGCCGCCGCCGAAGACGATCCAGTTGCGGTTGCCGTTGATGGTGGCGCCGAGCGGGGTGAGCACCAGCAGCACCATGAACAGCGAGATGCCGTACAGGATCGGCACGGCGGTGCGCAGGGTCCGGTGGCCGAGCCAGATGGTGCCGATCATCAGGGCGATCCCGATGCCGGTGTTCATCAGGTGCCGGATCAGGAAGTAGTAGGGATCGCCCTGGTTGATCTCGGTGCGGTTGCGGGTGGCCGAGTAGACGAGGGCCGCGCCGATCAGGGAGAGGGTCAGGGCCGACAGCAGTATCGGCCAGTCGAGGCGGCGGGCCAGGCCGTCGCGGGCGAAGACGCGCGTCCAGCCGGGCCGCTCGGGTCCGTACCCGGAGACGGAGAAGTTGTTCGCTCCGGTCACGTGAGGATCCTCCGCCTCTTCTTGGGGCGGCCCGTGCGCCGTCGGGTGTTGCGGTTGCTCGCGGTCGGCGACGGCGCGGTGGCCGGCGGGTTGTCGCCGGGCGCCGTCTGCCCGGGCGAGGGGCTCGCCTGGTCGGCGTTGGGGTCGTACTTCTCGATCTTCGGGGCGACGATCGAGCCGTCGGGCCGGATCTTGGGCAGGCCCTGTTGCGGGGTGTACAGGAGAGCCTTCTTCTTGTCGATCGAGCCGTCGGACTGGACGCCGTACAGGGCGTTGTAGATGTTGTGGACGGCCTCACCGGAGGCGCCGGATCCGGTACCGGCCTGGGAGATCGTCATCACGACCGCGTAGTCGTTGGAGAACGTGGCCAGCCACGACGTGGTCTGCTTGCCGTAGACCTCGGCGGTACCGGTCTTGGCGTGCAGCGGAATCTTGTCCTGCGGCCAGCCGCCGAACTTCCAGGCGGCGGTACCGCGGGTGACGACGCCCGCGAGGGCCTGCTCCATGACGTCCCGGGTCTTGGCGTCGATCGGCAGCCTGCCGTGCGACTTCGGCTTGATCTCGGTGACCTTCTTGCCGTCGGGGCTGACGATCGCCTTGCCGATGGTCGGGTCCCACAGGGTGCCGCCGTTGGAGATCGCCGAGTACATGACGGCCTCCTGGATCGGGGTCAGGAGGGTGTCGCCCTGGCCGATCGAGTAGTTGATCTCGTCGCCCTCGCGCATCTTGTTGCCCTCGAGGCAGTTCTCGTACGCGATCCTCTCGACGTAACTGCCGTCCTTCTTGCCGGTCTTGCACCAGGCGTCCTTGTTGGCCTCCCAGTACTTCTGCTTCCACTGGCGGTCGGGGACGCGGCCGGAGACCTCGTTGGGCAGGTCGACGCCGGTGGGCTTGCCGAGGCCGAACTGGTGGGCGGTCTTGAAGAACCAGTCCTTGGGCTGGCCCTTCCTGGGGTTGATCCCGCCGTCCTTCTTCCACTCGTTGTCCGCGAGGCCGTAGAAGACGGTGTCGCAGGAGACCTCCAGGGCGCGGCCGAGGGAGATCGGGCCGAAGTTCTCCCCCTCGAAGTTCTTGAAGACCTGGCCGCCGACCGAGTAGGAGCTGGTGCACGGGTAGTTGCCGTCGAAGGCGTAGCCGGCCTGCACCGCGGCGGCCGTGGAGACCACCTTGAAGGTGGAGCCGGGCGGGGACTGGCCCTGGATGGCCCGGTTGAGCAGCGGGTAGTCGGAGTCCTTGCCGGTGAGCTTCTTGTAGTCCTTGGCGGAGATCCCGCCGACCCACACGTTCGGGTCGTAGGTGGGGGCGGACGCCATGGCGACGACGCGGCCGGTCTTGGCCTCCATCACGACGACGGCGCCGGAGTCGGCCTTGTAGTTCTCGCCGGTGATCTTGTCGAACTGGGTGCGGGCGACCTTCATCGCCCGGTCCAGCTCGTACTCGGCGACCCTCTGCACCCGGGCGTCGATGCTGGTGACCAGGTTGGAGCCGGGTTCGGCGGCGTCCGACCTGGCCTTGCCGATGACACGGCCGAGGTTGTCGACCTCGTAGCGGGTGACGCCGGCCTTGCCACGCAGCTCCTTGTCGTACTGGCGCTCGAGGCCGGAGCGCCCGACCATGTCGGAGCGCAGATACGGGGAGTCGGTGGTCTTGGCCTGCTGGATCTCCGCGTCCGTGACCGGCGAGAGATACCCGAGCACCTGCGCGGCGTTGGCGTCGCCGGGGCTCGGGTAGCGCCGCACGGCCTCGGGCTCGGCGGTGATGCCGGGGAAGTCCTCGGAGCGCTCGCGGATCTGCATCGCCTGCCGGGGCGTGGCCTCGTCGGTGATGGGGATGGGCTGGTACGGGGAGCCGTTCCAGCAGGGCTGCGGTGTCTTGGCGTCGCACAGCCGGACCTTGTCCATCACGTCCTGGGGCTTCATGCCCAGCACGCCGGCCAGCTTGGTGAGCACCGCCTTGCCGTCGTCCTTCATCTTCAGCAGGTCGGTGCGGGAGGCGGAGACGACGAGCTTGGTCTCGTTGTCGGCGAGCGGGACGCCGCGCGCGTCCAGGATCTCGCCGCGCACGGCGGGCTGGACGACCTGCTGGACGTGGTTGCCGGACGCCTCCTTCTGGTATTGGGCGCCCTCACGGATCTGCAGGTACCACAGGCGGCCGCCAAGGGTGCCGAGCAGGGAGAAGACGAGGATCTGGATGACGACGAGCCGGATCTGGACGCGTGGAGTCCGCCCGGTCTCGGGGATGTTGGTCACTGCTGCCGCCCCCTCTCAGCGTACGTACACGGCATGGGACAGGGCCCTGACGGCCGGTTCACCGCTCGTCACAGCCGCTTGACCCCCTTGATGCGTCCCGCTCGGGACACCCGGGCCCTGGCGGCTCTGGCCCTCAGGCCGCTGCGCTGGCTGCCGATGCGCAGCCCCGTGCCGGAGGAGAGCCAGCCGGAGGAGACGTCGGCCGTCTTGGCGGAGTTGGTCTCGGCGAGCGGGTCGTTCTCGGTACGGCGGGCCAGGACCATGATTCCGGGAACCACGAAGGGCGCGAGCAGCAGGTCGTACAGCGCGGCGGTGAGCAGCAGACTGGGCAGGCCCACATGACGGGCGGCGGTGTCGCCGACGAGGGCGCCCACACCCGCGTACAGCAGGGTGGAGCCGATCGCGGCGGCGACCACCACGACCATGGGGCCGCTGGCGGACTTCAGGCGGCCGTTCTCCGGCTTGGCGAGTCCGGCGAGGTAGCCGATGACGCACAGCACGAGGGCGTAGCGGCCGGCGGCGTGGTCGGCGGGCGGGGCGAGGTCGGAGAGCAGGCCCGCGCCGAAGCCGACGAGGCAGCCGCCGACGTGGCCGTAGACCAGGGCGAGGCCGACGACGGTCAGCAGCACCAGGTCCGGGACGGCGCCGGGCAGGTGCAGGCGGGCGAGGACGCTCACCTGGATCACCAGGGCGACGAGGACGAGGGGGGTGGCGAGCAGCATCCGGTTGAGGCGCATCGTTCGGCTCCTAGGGCGTCTGCTGGCCGCCGTCGGCGGAGGCCGAGGGGGTGACGGTGACGGTCACGGTCGGCGTGGGCGTCGGTTGGGGCTTCGGGGGCAGGACGGTGTCGCGCGGGTCCTTCTTCGGCGCCTGGACGACCACGCCGACGACATCGAGCTTGGTGAAGGACACGAACGGGGTCACGTAGATCGTGCGGGTCAGGTCGCCGCCGGACGGGTCGAGCCGGGAGACGACCCCGACCGGGACGCCCGGCACGAACGGCCTGTCGGCCTCGGAACCGAAGGTGACGAGGCGGTCGCCCTTCTTCACGTCCGCCTTGGCGTTGAGGAGCTGCACGCGCAGCGGACGGTCGCCCTGCCCGGAGGCGAAACCGAGTTCGTCGCTGCCCTCCATTCGGGTGCCGACGGTGAAGTCCGGGTCGTTGGCGAGCAGCACGGTCGAGGCGTCGGGGCCGACGGTGGTGACACGGCCGACCAGCCCGTCGCCGTTGAGGACGGTCATGTCGCGCTTGATGCCGTCGTTGGCGCCCACGTCGATGGTGACGGTCCAGGAGAATCCCTGGGCCGCTCCTATCCCGATGACCTCCGCGCCCTTGATGCCGTACTGGCCCTCGCCCGCCACGCGGATCATCTTGTCGAGCTGCTTGAGGCGGCTGCGGTTGCGGTCGTCGCTGCCCAGCTTCGCCTTCAAGGCGGCGTTGTCGCGCTCCAGTTGGGCGATGCGGTCGTGCCGGCTGCCGGAGTCGCGTACGGCCGAGATCGCGTTGCCGACGGGGCCGACGGCGGACGACACCCCGTTCTCGATCGGGCCGAAGACCGTGGCGGCGGCCTGGCGGGCACCTTCGACCGGGGAGTCCTGGCCACCGCGGATGTCCACCGTGATCAGAGCGAACGCGATGGCGATCAGCAGCACCAGGAGCAGCCGGCTCTCTCGTGTGTCCCTCACGTGCGGCGGCCGTGCCTTCCTCGTCGGATGGGAGGTGGGGGATGGGAGGTTGGGGATGGGGGTTCTGTCGGGGGCGCCAAGGGGCTCATGCCTCTATATCAACGATCCGCCGCACGAGCACAGATCGTCTCGTACGGCGGAGTCGGCGCGCCGCGTCATCTGCGGGGCTGGGCGTCCAGCACCTGCTGGAGCGCCTCGAACTCCTCGACGCACTTGCCGGAGCCGAGCGCCACGCTGTCCAGCGGATCCTCGGCGATGTGGATCGGCATGCCGGTCTCCCGGCGCAGCCGCTCGTCGAGGCCGCGCAGCAGGGCGCCGCCGCCGGTGAGGACGATCCCGCGGTCCATGACGTCGCCGGACAGTTCCGGCGGGCACTTGTCGAGGGTCGTCTTGACCGCGTCCACGATCGCGTTGACCGGTTCCTCGATGGCCTTGCGGACCTCGGCCGCCGAGATGACCACGGTCTTGGGCAGCCCGGAGACCAGGTCCCGTCCACGGATTTCGGTGTGCTCGTCAGCGTCGAGGTCGTACGCCGAACCGATCGTGATCTTGATCTGTTCGGCCGTCCGCTCACCGAGGAGGAGCGAGTACTCCTTCTTGACGTACTGGATGATCGCGTTGTCCAGTTCGTCACCGGCGACGCGGATGGACTGGGCGGTGACGATACCGCCGAGCGAGATGACCGCGACCTCCGTGGTACCGCCGCCGATGTCCACCACCATGTTGCCCGTGGCCTCGTGGACGGGCAGGCCGGAGCCGATGGCGGCGGCCATGGGCTCCTCGATGATGTGCACCTGGCGGGCGCCGGCCTGGGAGGACGCCTCGATGACGGCCCGGCGCTCGACGCCCGTGATGCCCGACGGCACACAGACGACGACCCGGGGACGAGCCAGATACCGCCGCTTGTGGATCTTCAGGATGAAGTAGCGGAGCATCCGCTCGGTGATCTCGAAGTCGGCGATCACGCCGTCCTTCAGCGGGCGCACGGCCACGATGTTGCCCGGCGTCCGGCCGATCATCTTCTTCGCTTCCGCGCCGACCGCGAGGATGCCACCGGTGTTGGTGTTGATCGCGACGACGGACGGCTCGTTGAGTACGATCCCGCGACCCCTGACGTACACCAGCGTGTTGGCGGTCCCGAGGTCGACAGCCATGTCACGGCCGATGAACGACATTGAGTTCCCCATCAGGATTCGTCTGGCCTTCCCAAGTGGAGCGTTGGACAGCTTTCGTTGGGGCGGCGAAGTGGGTGCTGTGACGTGAAGGCTTACATCGTAGTCTCGCCTGCACGAAACACTGCGCGAGGGTCTCCGCCATTGTCAGCAGATGACGCGTCGCCTCGCTTCTGGAGACGGGCGATCGGAGGTAGCCGTTCCCCCGAACGCGCCGCATATGCCAAGGGTCGGCGGCGTTTTTGGGGCCGGGAAGGGCGGTGGGGCCGTTCCGGCATCCGGGTGACGCGACAAACCCTCAGAAATCATCCACAAGACGGGTTCGGAAGTTCATCATTCTTGGGCTCAGAAGCGCCCGGGAAAGAAGATCTTCAGCTCGCGCTCGGCGGACTCCTCGGAATCGGAGGCGTGGATCAGGTTCTCACGGACGATCACGCCGAAGTCGCCCCGGATGGAGCCCGCGGTGGCGGCGAGCGGGTCGGTCGCGCCGGCGAGCGCGCGCACGCCCTCGACGACCCGCTCACCCTCGACGACGAGCGCCACGACCGGGCCGGAGGCCATGAACTCCACCAGCGGCTCGTAGAACGGCTTGCCCTTGTGCTCGCCGTAGTGCTGCTCCAGCGTGTCCTGGTCCAGGGTGCGCATGTCCAGCGCACTGATGGTCCATCCGGCCTTGCGCTCGATACGGCCGATGATCTCGCCGATCAGCCCGCGACGAACGGCGTCGGGCTTGAGGAGGACGAGGGTCCGCGAGGTCACGAGAGGGCTCCTTTACCAAGGTTTTCGGTGCGTAGAGGTTACAGGGCAGGTGATGGCGGGCGTTACGCAGCGTCAGGTGCCCTCGTGCGGATGGCCGTCCGGGAACCGTCGCTCCCGGACCGCCGCTTCGGCCTGTCGTGGACCAGGGCCTCTCGTTCGGATCAGGCCGGGCTGTTTCCGCCGCTCCCGGCGGCGAAGCGGGCCTTGGCCTCGTCGATCTTGCGCCCGTAGTGGACCGACGCCCACCACAGGGCGGCGAAGACCGCGCCCATGAAGAACATCGCCGGGACGAAGAAGCCGGAGGCGATCAGCGCGATCTGCAGCGCCCAGCCCAGCTGGACCCCGCCCGGCCGGGTGATCACTCCGCACAGCAGGATGCTCAGCACCATCGCGATCCCGCAGACCGTCCACACCGTGCCCGTGGACAGACCCGGGTCCTTCATGGCGACCAGCCCGGCGAAACCGATGACGAAGAACTCGCCGATCAAGGTGGAGGCACACAGCGTACGCACGAGACGTCAGCCCTTCCCCAGCAGCAGTCGGGCCTCGCCGACGGTGATGACGGAACCGGTGACGAGCACGCCGGCGCCCGCGTACTCCCCCTCCTCCTCGGCCAGCGTGATCGCGGCCTCCAGCGCGTCCGGCAGCCTCGGCTCGACCTGGACGCGCTCCTCGCCGAAGACCTCCACGGCGATCGCGGCCAGCTCGTCCGCGTCCATCGCGCGGTGGCTGGAGTTCTGGGTGACGACGACCTCGGCGAAGATCGGCTCGAAGGCCTCGAGCAGCCCCCGCACGTTCTTGTCGCCGCTCGCCCCGACGACCCCGATCAGCCGGCTGAAGTCGAACGCCTCGCTCACCGCCTCCGCGGTGGCCCGGGCGCCGGCCGGGTTGTGGGCGGCGTCCAGGACGACCGTCGGAGAGCGCCGTACGATCTCCAGGCGGCCCGGGGACGACACCGACGCGAAGGCCTTGCGGACCGTGTCGGCGTCCAGCGGCTCGGGACGCTGGGAACCGACCCCGAAGAACGCCTCGACCGCGGCCAGCGCCACGGCGGCGTTGTGGGCCTGGTAGGCGCCGTGCAGCGGCAGGTACACCTCGCCGTACTCACCGCCGAGGCCGCGCAGCGTGAGGAGCTGCCCGCCGACCGCCACCTGCCGCGAGACGACCCCGAACTCCAGGCCCTCGCGGGCCACGGTCGCGTCCACCTCCACGGCCTTCTTCAGCAGCACCTGGGCCGCGTCGACCGGCTGCTGGGCGAGGATGACGGTGGAGTCGGCCTTGATGATCCCGGCCTTCTCCCCCGCGATCTCGCCGGGCGTGGAGCCGAGCCGGTCGGTGTGGTCCAGGTCGATGGGCGTGACGACGGCGACGTCCCCGTCGATGACGTTGGTGGCGTCCCAGCTGCCGCCCATGCCGACCTCGACGACCGCGACGTCGACCGGCGCGTCCGCGAACGCGGCGTACGCCATGCCCGTGAGCACCTCGAAGAAGGACAGCCGGTACTCCTGCGAGGCGTCGACCATCTCGATGTACGGCTTGATGTCGTGGTACGTCTCGACGAACCGCTCGGCCCGGATCGGGGCGCCGTCCAGGCTGATGCGCTCGGTGATCGACTGGACGTGCGGGCTGGTGTACCGGCCGGTGCGCAGCTCGAAGGCGCCGAGGAGGGCCTCGATCATGCGCGCGGTGGAGGTCTTGCCGTTCGTCCCCGTGATGTGGATCGAGGGGTACGACCGCTGCGGATCCCCCAGCACGTCCATCAGCGCCGAGATGCGGCTGACGGACGGCTCCAGCTTGGTCTCGCCCCAGCGGGTCGCCAGCTCGGCCTCGACCTCACGCAGCGCCTTGTCGACCTCGGGGTCCTCGGGCCGCGCGGGCACGTCGGCCTGCGGCGGGCCGCCCTGCGTGCGCAGGGTACGGCTGCCGGCCTCGATCACCGCCAGATCGGGATCGCGGCCGGTCTCGGCCTCGACGATCTGCTCGAAGGGATCGCTCTCGTTGGGGTCACGCGGGGGCAGGTCACTCACGGGGCCAGTCTACGGAGGAGCAGTGACAGCCGTACGCCAAGGCCCCCGGAGCCTGGAGGTTCCGGGGGCCCTGGGTGGCCGGGCGGTTCTCCCCTGCCCGCGCCGGCGGGTGCCGCCGCGCCCACCCCTGCTGCCCTCGGGGTCCGCAGGCCGTCACGGCCGTCAAGGCTCTGGGGAAGGCACGACTGCCCGCGGCTCTGCCCACCGGCTACGCCGACGGCAACCGCTCCAGCTGGGCCTGGATCCGCGCGATGTCCTCCTCGGCCTTGGCCAGCCGCGTACGGATCTTCTCCACCACCGGCTCCGGCGCCTTCGCCAGGAACGCCTCGTTCCCCAGCTTCGCCGTGGACTGGGCCTTCTCCTTCTCGGCGGCGGCCAGGTCCTTGGCGAGGCGCTTCCGCTCGGCGGCCACGTCGATGGTGCCGGACAGGTCCAGCGCCACCGTGGCCCCCCCGACCGGCAGGGTCGCCGTCGCCGTGAAGCCCTCGCCCTCCGGCTGCAGGCGCAGCAGCTGGCGGATGGCGGCCTCGTGCGGGGCCAGCGCCGTGCCGTCCAGGGTCAGTCGGGCCGGGACCCGCTGGCCCGGCTGCAGGCCCTGGTCGGCGCGGAAGCGGCGGACCTCGGTGATCACCGACTGGAGGGTCTCGATCTCCTTCTCGGCCGCCGCGTCCCGGAAGCCACTGTCCGTCGGCCAGTCGGCGATGACGACGGACTCACCGCCGGTGAGGGTGGTCCACAGCGTCTCGGTGACGAAGGGGACGACCGGGTGCAGCAGCTTCAGCGTGACGTCGAGGACCTCGCCCAGGACGCGCTTGCTGACCTCGGCCGCCCCACCGCCCGCCTGGAACGTCGTCTTGGACAGCTCGACGTACCAGTCGAAGACCTCGTCCCACGCGAAGTGGAAGAGGGCGTCGCTGACCTTGGCGAACTGGTAGTCGTCGTAGAAGGCGTCGACCTCCGCGACGACCGAGTTCAGCCGGGACAGGATCCAGCGGTCGGTGGCCGACATCCGCTCGGGCGAGGGCAGCGGGCCCTCGACCGTGGCGCCGTTCATCAGCGCGAAGCGGGTCGCGTTCCAGATCTTGTTGGCGAAGTTGCGGGACCCCTGGACCCAGTCCTCGCCAATCGGCACGTCGACACCGGGGTTGGCGCCGCGCGCCAGCGTGAACCGGAGCGCGTCGGAGCCGTACTTGTCCATCCAGTCCAGCGGGTTGACCGCGTTGCCGAAGGACTTCGACATCTTCTTGCCGAACTGGTCGCGGACCATGCCGTGCAGGGCGATGGTGTGGAACGGCGGGGTGCCGTCCATCGCGTACAGCCCGAACATCATCATCCGGGCGACCCAGAAGAAGAGGATGTCGTAGCCGGTGACCAGGACGGAGTTCGGGTAGAACTTCGCGAGGCTCTCGGTCTGCTCGGGCCAGCCCAGCGTGGAGAAGGGCCACAGGCCGGAGGAGAACCAGGTGTCGAGGACGTCGGTGTCCTGACGCCAGCCCTCACCGCTCGGCGGCTCCTCGTCGGGGCCCACGCACACGGCCTCGCCGTCCGGGCCGTACCAGACGGGGATCCGGTGGCCCCACCACAACTGGCGCGAGATGCACCAGTCGTGGAGGTTGTCGACCCAGTCGAAGTACCGCTTCTCCATCTCCTGCGGATGGATCTTGACGCGTCCGTCGCGGACGGCGTCACCGGCGGCCTTCGCCAGCGGGCCGACCTTGACCCACCACTGCATGGACAGGCGCGGCTCGATGGTGGTCTTGCAGCGCGAGCAGTGGCCGACGGAGTGGACGTAGGGGCGCTTCTCGGCGACGATCCGGCCCTCGGCGCGCAGGGCGGCGACGATCGCCGAGCGGGCCTCGAAGCGGTCCAGGCCCTGGAAGGGGCCGTGCGCGGTGATGACGGCGTGCTCGTCCATCACGGTGATGGCGGGCAGGCCGTGACGCCGGCCGATCTCGAAGTCGTTCGGGTCGTGGGCCGGGGTGACCTTGACGGCGCCGGTGCCGAACTCGGGGTCGACGTGCTCGTCGGCGACGACCGGGATGGAGCGGTCCGTGAGCGGCAGCTTGACGAGCTTGCCGACCAGGTGCTTGTAGCGCTCGTCGTCGGGGTGGACGGCGACGGCGGTGTCACCGAGCATCGTCTCGGCACGGGTGGTGGCGACGACGACGGTGTCGTCCCCGTCCCCGTACTTCATCGAGACCAGCTCGCCGTCGTCGTCCTGGTACTCCACCTCGATGTCCGAGATGGCGGTCAGGCAGCGCGGGCACCAGTTGATGATGCGCTCGGCACGGTAGATGAGCTCGTCGTCGTAGAGCCGCTTGAAGATGGTCTGGACGGCCTGCGAGAGGCCCTCGTCCATGGTGAAGCGCTCACGCGACCAGGCGACGCCGTCACCGAGGCGGCGCATCTGGCCGGAGATCTGACCGCCGGACTCGGCCTTCCACTGCCAGACCCGCTCGACGAAGGCTTCCCGGCCCAGGTCGTGGCGGGACTTGCCCTCCTTGGCCAGCTCGCGCTCGACGACGTTCTGCGTGGCGATGCCGGCGTGGTCCATGCCGGGCTGCCACAGCGTCTCGTAGCCCTGCATGCGCTTGCGGCGGGTGAGGGCGTCGATGAGGGTGTGCTCGAAGGCGTGCCCGAGGTGGAGGGAGCCGGTGACGTTCGGAGGCGGGATGACGATGGTGTACGGCGGCTTGTCGCTCTTCTCGTCTGCCTCGAAGTAACCGCGCTCCACCCAGCGCTCGTACAGCGGCCCCTCTACGTCGGCCGGCGCGTACTGGGTCGGCAGTTCGGTGTGGGGCGCTGTTGGCTGCTGCTGAGCGTTCTCGGTCACGGGGGTCAGTTTAGAGGTGTTACGGCCTCGTCCCGAAACGCGATTCTTTCGTAACGGCAAGCCTCCCGGCGACACGGCGTTCCCCGGCTTGCGCCAGGATGTCAGAACCACAGGAGCGTCTGGAGGGGAACCCAGAACATGAGCCACAACCAGCCGGGCCCGTACGGCGGGCAGTCCCAGCAGCCCGGACCGTACGGTCAGCCGGGGCAGGGGCAGCCGGGGCCGTACGGCCGGCCGGGCCCCTACGGCCCGCCGCCGCAGGCACCCCAGCCCCAGCCCGGCTACGGCTACCCCCAGCAGACCCCGCCCGCGCCCGGCTACGGCCACCCCCAGCAGACCCCGCCCGCGCCCGCGCCCGGCTACGGCTACGGCCACCCCCAGCAGAACCCGCAGAGCGCCCCGCCCCAGCAGAACCCCTACCCGCCGCAGCAGCCGCAGCCGCCGTACGGCCAGGCCCCCTACGGCCGGCAGCCGTACCCCGTCCCCCAGCCGCCGCTCCCGGAGGGCGGGAAGAAGAAGACGGGGATCGTCATCGGCGCGGTGGCGGCGGTGGCGGCGGTCGCCGTGGCGGCGTACTTCGTGATCGGCGGGGGCAGCGGCGGCGGGTCCGGCTCGGTCGCCGACGACGGCGCCCACAAGCTCGTGACACCGGCGACGGTGATCAGCGGGACGTACAAGAAGTCGGACACCGGCGGTTCGAACTCCATGAGCGACTCCGACCTCGCGGACTTCGAGAAGTGGGGCGTGAAGAACGCCAAGGACGTCAGCGCCGCCTACCAGAACGGCACGGGGCTGACCATGAAGTCGATTTCCTTCGGCGGGGTCTACGGCACCGTCGCGGACCCCGAGGCCGTCGTGGACGCCATGTTCGCCAAGATGAAGACGGAGTCGGAGAAGGACACCGGCAGCGACAAGGGCAAGCTGATCGGCAGCCCGCAGACCGTGTCACCCTCGGGCTTCTCCAACGGCATCATGAAGTGCCAGGTCGTCGAGGTCGACAACAGCGACTCCTCCGCCTCGGCGGCGGCCGGCGCGGCGAAGACCGTGAAGATGCCGGTCTGCATCTGGGGCGACCACAGCACCGTCGTCGACGTGGTCTCCGTCGATCTCGCCGCCTTCGCCACCGGCGGCAGTTCCGTCGACACCGTCGCCGACCTCGCCGCCAGGCTCCGCAACGACGTGCGCGTCAAGGCCTGACGCCGTACGCCACAACAGTGAAGGCGCCCCGGCCTGTCGACCGGGGCGCCTTCGCCGTGTGCACGGGGTGGCGGCTACGCCGTCTTCTGCTCCCCCGGCCCCCGGCCGCGGGCGTCCCGCGGGATCAGGGTCGGGTTGACGTTGCGGAGCACCACGTCGGCCGTGATGACGACGCGGGCCACGTCCTTGCGGGACGGGACCTCGTACATCACCGCCTGGAGGACCTCCTCCATGATGGCGCGCAGACCGCGGGCACCCGTCTGGCGCAGGATCGCCTGGTCCGCGATCGCTTCCAGGGCCTCGCGCTCGAAGTCCAGTTCCACACCGTCGAGTTCGAAGAGGCGTTGGTACTGCTTCACCAGCGCGTTACGCGGTTCGACGAGGATCTGCAGGAGCGCCTTGCGGTCGAGGTTGTGGACCGAGGTGATGACCGGGAGACGGCCGATGAACTCGGGGATCATCCCGAACTTCACCAGGTCCTCCGGCATGACGTCCTCGAACTGGTCCTTCGACTCCAGTTCGCGCTTCGAGCGGATCGTCGCGCCGAAGCCGATGCCCTTGGCGCCGGCCCGTGACTCGATGATCTTCTCCAGGCCCGCGAACGCGCCGCCCACGATGAACAGCACGTTCGTCGTGTCGATCTGGATGAACTCCTGGTGCGGGTGCTTGCGGCCGCCCTGCGGCGGGACCGAGGCCGTCGTGCCCTCCAGGATCTTCAGCAGGGCCTGCTGGACGCCCTCGCCGCTCACGTCCCGGGTGATCGACGGGTTCTCGCTCTTGCGAGCCACCTTGTCGATCTCGTCGATGTAGATGATCCCGGTCTCGGCCTTCTTGACGTCGTAGTCGGCCGCCTGGATGAGCTTCAGCAGGATGTTCTCGACGTCCTCGCCGACGTAGCCCGCCTCGGTCAGCGCCGTGGCGTCGGCGATGGCGAACGGGACGTTGAGCATGCGGGCCAGGGTCTGGGCGAGCAGCGTCTTGCCGGAGCCCGTGGGGCCCAGCAGCAGGATGTTCGACTTGGCCAACTCGATGGCGTCGTCGCGGCCTTGGGCGCCGCCGTTCTCACCGGCCTGGACCCGCTTGTAGTGGTTGTACACCGCGACGGACAGGGCCTTCTTGGCCGCCTCCTGGCCGACCACGTAGCCCTCGAGGAACTCGTAGATCTCGCGGGGCTTCGGGAGCTCCTCCCAGCGCACCTCGCTCGTCTCGGCGAGCTCCTCCTCGATGATCTCGTTGCAGAGATCGATGCACTCGTCGCAGATGTACACACCGGGGCCTGCGATGAGCTTCTTGACCTGCTTCTGGCTCTTGCCGCAGAACGAGCACTTGAGCAGATCGCCGCCGTCACCGATGCGTGCCACGGTGTGCTTCCCCTTCGCCTGGGAGACGCCTTACGTCCAGCGGCTCCTGGTGCTGCCTTATGTCCGACGGTACCTTGCCGGGCCCCCCGTTCGGGCCCCCCTTGGCACGGTTCGCTTCGACGTGGGCCGGGGCAAACCGTGTCAAGGGGCGGCAGACGATACAGGTCCGGTGACGAATCACGTGGATTCGCGTCAGCGGACCGTGGTGTTGTTCATCTTCCGGGTCGAGATGATCTGGTCGATCAGGCCGTACTGCAGCGCGTCCTCGGCCGTGAGGATCTTGTCGCGCTCGATGTCCTCGCGGATCTTCTCGATCGGCTGGGTGGAGTGCTTGGCCAGCATCTCCTCCAGCTGGGTCCGCATCCGGAGGATCTCGTTGGCGGCGATCTCCAGGTCGGAGACCTGGCCGCGGCCGGTCTCGCTGTAGGGCTGGTGGATCAGCACCCGGGCGTTCGGCAGCGCCATGCGCTTGCCGGGGGTGCCCGCGGCCAGCAGCACCGCGGCGGCGGAGGCGGCCTGGCCCATGCAGACCGTCTGGATGTCCGGCTTCACGAACTGCATCGTGTCGTAGATGGCCGTGAGCGCGGTGAAGGAGCCGCCGGGGCTGTTGATGTAGACCGAGATGTCACGGTCGGGGTCCATCGACTCCAGGCACAGCAACTGCGCCATGACGTCGTTGGCGGAGGCGTCGTCGATCTGGACGCCGAGGAAGATCACGCGCTCCTCGAAGAGCTTCGCGTACGGGTCGTACTCGCGGATGCCCTGCGAGGTGCGCTCGACGAAGCGCGGGATGACGTAGCGGGACTCGGCCGTCGGGCCGGTGTACTCGGCGCGCGCACGGTCGTAGAGGCCGCTGCCGGGGAAGTCGTTCACGGTGTCTCCTGAAGGGGGCTGGGGCGGTGGCTGGGGGCTGAAGGGGCGCTGGGGGCTGTTCGGGTCCTTGTGGGTCCTGTGCGGCCGCTGCGGCCGCCGCCGGGCCCTGGGACCGGCCTGCGGCTGCGTGGACGGCGGCCGGGCCGTGGGAACCCCGGGGGCCGTGCCGGGACCGTGAGCCCTCGCGGGGGCCCGGGCAGGCCGGCCGGGTCGGGCTCGGCCGATCCGAAGGGCCGGCCGGGCCGGCTGCCCGGCTGCACAGGCCGTGGGGGCCTCGCCGGAGCCTCACGGTCCGCCTGGGCGGCCGTCGAGCCTCGAGCGAGCCCGGTGAGCCCTTACGAGCCCGCCCCGGTGCCTCCGCCGCCCGGCATGCCGACAGCGGTGGTGATGACCTCGTCGATCAGGCCGTACTCCTTGGCCTCCTGGGCGTCGAACCAGCGGTCGCGGTCCGAGTCCCGGGTGATCTGCTCGACCGACTGGCCGGTGTGGAAGGCGGTCAGCTCGGCCATGCGCTTCTTGGTGTGCAGCAGCCGCTCGGCGTGGATCTTGATGTCGGACGCCGAGCCGGCGAGACCGGCCGAGGGCTGGTGGATCAGGATCTCGGCGTTGGGCAGGGCGAAGCGCTTGCCCGGGGTGCCCGCGCTGAGCAGGAACTGCCCCATGGAGGCCGCCATGCCCATGGCGATCGTCACCACGTCGTTCTTGATGTACTGCATGGTGTCGTAGATCGCCATGCCGGCCGTGATCGAACCGCCCGGGCTGTTGATGTACAGGTAAATGTCCTTGTCCGGATCGGAGGCAAGGAGCAGCAGCTGTGCGGTGATCTTGTTGGCGATGTCGTCGTCCACCGGCTGGCCGAGGAAGATGATCCGCTCGTTGAGCAGCCGGTTGTAGACCTGGTCGCCGAGGCCGCCACCGATGGAAGGCTCGCCGGCGGCGGAGGGCATCAGATTCGTCACGTATCCACCTGCTCGTCTTACGACGGCACGGGGCCGTCTCACGTGTCCTGCTGGGGCGTGGGACCCCTCCTTGCCCCCTGAGGGGCGGCTTCGGGGACTCCCCTGCCCTCGTATTCATGGACCCTAACGCGCGGGTCCCGTCGGGGAATCCCGCACAGGGGACTGTTCGCTGTGAGCGCATGCGCTCCGCTCGGGTCGGCCGAGGGCGGTGCCGGGGCACGGTCGCGCGCGACCCGGCGTCCCCGCGGCCGTCGCGGGACTCCGCCCCGGGACCCGAGTCCATTGTCGCCGTGGGGGGTGTTGTCGTCGCGTCGGTGCGGGCCGTGGGTGGCTGGTCGCCCGGCTCCCCCGCGTCCCTGCCGGGCTCCCCCGCCCTCGGCCGACCTGCTCCGCACGGCAAAACGGGCCCCGGGGCGCGCTGTGCGTCCCGGGGCCCGTGTGCTGCCGTGCCGGTGGAGGTTACGCCTCCGGCTTCTCCTCGGTGGCCTCGGCCTCGGCGGAGGCGTCCGCGGTGGCCTCAGCCTCCTCCGCCTCCTCCTCGTCGTCCAGGTCGACGATCTCGCCGTTGGTGTCCTTGACCGTCGCGGCCTCGACGACCAGCGCCAGGGCCTTGCCGCGGGCGACCTCGCCGACCAGCATCGGGACCTGGCCGCCCTCGACGACCGCCTGGGCGAACTGGTCGGGGGACATGCCGGAGGAGGCCGCGCGCCGCATGAGGTGCTCGGTGAGCTCCTCCTGGTTGACGTTGAGCTTCTCCTTGTTGACCAACTCGTCCAGGACGAACTGCGTCTTGATGCCCTTGATCGCGGCCTCGCGCGTCTCGGTCTCGAACTCCTCGGCGGTCTTGCCCTGGATCTCCAGGTACCGGTCGAGGGTCAGACCCATCTGGCCGAGCTGGTGGTGCTCGAGGTTGTGCTTGCGGGTGTTGATCTCGTCCTCGAGGAGCTTCTCGGGGACCGGGACCTCGACCAGCTCGAGCAGCTTGTCCAGGACCCGCTCCTGGGCCTGCGTGGCCTGGTCGTACTGCTTCATGTTCTCGAGGCGCTTGCGGCTGTCCGCCTTCAGCTCCTCCAGCGTGTCGAACTCGGACGCGAGCTGAGCGAACTCGTCGTCCAGCTCGGGCAGTTCCCGGGCGGCGACCTGGGTGACCTTGACGGTCACCTCGGCCTCCTTGCCGGCCGCCGAGCCGCCCTTCAGCTCGGAGGTGAAGGTGGCCTCCTCGTCGGCCGACAGGCCCTTCACGGCGTCGTCGATACCCTCCAGCAGCTCACCGGAGCCGATCGTGTAGGAGACGTCCTTGGCGACGCCGTCCTCCAGCACCTCGCCGTCGACCTTCGCCTCCAGGTCGATCGTCACCACGTCGCCGTCCTCGGCCGCGCGCTCGACCGGGGTCGTGGACGCGAAGCGGTCGCGCAGCTGCTGGACCGACTTCTCCACGTCCTCGTCGGTGACCTCGACGGCGTCGACCTCGACCTCGATGCCGGAGTAGTCCGGGATCTCGATGGTCGGGCGGACGTCGACCTCGGCGGTGAAGGACAGCAGCTCGTTGTCCTTCAGCTCGGTGATGTCGACCTCGGGCTGGCCCAGCGGGTTGAGCTCGGCCTCGTTGACCGCCTCGGTGTAGAGCTTGGGAAGCGCGTCGTTGACGGCCTCCTCCAGCACGGCGCCACGGCCGAACCGCTGGTCGATGACGCGGGCAGGGATCTTGCCCTTGCGGAAGCCCTTCACCGTGACCTGCTGGTTGATCTTCTTGTACGCCGCGTCGAGGCTGTCCTTGAGCTCCTCGAAGGGCACCTCAACAGTGAGCCGAACCCGGGTCGGGTTCAGGGTCTCCACGGCGCTCTTCACGGTTCGGTCTCCTTGTGGCTGACTTCTTGGGGTTCTGCCGGGCCTGCGCCACCCGGAGGGGGCGGGCATGCCTTCGGCGGATTCGCGGGCCCCTGCCTGAGAGACATGGCAGTGCAGACACACGGGCGCGCAGCTTGCATAGTAACCGCAGGCATGGAGCGCCCCCAAAGGCGATCACGCGAGTCGGCGCCGGGTCGTACCGGGCCGGTGGTCGGGGTGGCGGGATTTGAACCCACGGCCTTCCGCTCCCAAAGCGGACGCGCTACCAAGCTGCGCCACACCCCGTCTGGTGCGACACGTAGGGTACATGCCCGAACCGGCTCCGTCCGCCGCTTTGTGCACTGGTGTGCGCGCGGACCAACGCGTTGGCCTACGAGGCGGACGACCCGCTACGATGCCTTCTGTGCCGCGGTCGGTGACCTGCGGCGCGTCATGTTGCGGGCGTAGCTCAATGGTAGAGCCCTAGTCTTCCAAACTAGCTACGCGGGTTCGATTCCCGTCGCCCGCTCCGATGGCTCAGGGCCAGGTCGGAGGATCTTCCTCCGACCTGGCCCTGATCACTTGCGGGGTCCGGTCGGTCCGGCGTGTCCCCCGCGCGTCCCTTCGGCTCGCATTCTCCTTTCGTGCACAGCCGTCTTCCGCGCAGCCGTTCCGCCGACCGCGTGGCCGACGCGCCCCAGAGCCGTGGCAGGATCCGCGAGCATGGGGACTGAACAAGCGGATCGGCCCGTCGCCCTGGTCAGCGGGTCCACATCGGGGATCGGGGAGGCCGTCGCGCGGAGACTGGCGGCGGACGGGATGCGGGTCGTCGTGCACTCGCGGCGCAGCGTGCGGGCCGGGGAGGCGCTGGCGGCGGAGCTCGGCGGGACGTACGTGCGGGCGGATCTGGCGGTGGAGGAGGAGACCAGGGGACTGGTCGAGGCGGCGCTCGGCCGGTATGGGCGGCTGGACGTGCTGGTGAACAACGCGGGCATCAGCCGGCCGATCCCGCACGACGACCTGGCCGCGGCGACGCCGGCGGACTGGCGGCAGCTGCTGGAGGTCAACCTGGTCGCGCCGTGGGTGCTGTGCACGGCGGCACTTCCGGCGCTGCGCAGCTCCCCCGCGGGCGGCAGCATCGTGAACATCACCAGCCACGCCGGGGTGCGCCCCAAGGGTTCATCGGTGCCGTACGCGGCGAGCAAGGCCGCGCTGAACCACGTGACGCGGCTGCTCGCGGCCGCGCTCGGGCCCGAGGTGCGGGTCAACGCGGTGGCGCCGGGGCTGGTGGACACGCCGATGACGAAGGACTGGGCGCAGGCGCACCAGCTCTGGCGGGAGCGCGCGCCCATGCACCGTCCGGCCCGGCCCGCCGACGTGGCCGACCTGGTGGCGTCGGTGATCGCCAGCACCTATCTCACCGGCGAGGTGATCGTGCTCGACGGTGGGCTGAACCTGACGTGAGAAGCCCTCCCGACACCGCGCCTCTGGCGTGCCGTCCGGTCCCCGGACCCGCCGCGTCGGCCCCGGGGGCGACGCGGGGCGACGCGGGGCGACGCGGGCCCGGGAGGGTGCCGTCCGGCTCAGAAGCGGATCGAGTTGATCGTGTCCGCTATCGAGTTCAGAAAGCGGTTGATGGACGGGGCCATGCCGGTCGAGGCGAGGAAGAAGCCGAAGAGGATCGCCACGATCGCCGGTCCGGCCTTCATCGAGCCCCCTCGGATCATCACCACCAGGATGATCGCCAACAGCAGCACCACTGACAGCGAAATCGCCACAACTGATCACACCCTCGGTCGGTCCGCTCTCCCGGCCCGGGGCGCCGTCCGCCGCACACCCCGCCAGAACCATCGTGCCACCAACCGGCCCGCCCTATGCGGCTGCTGAAGCATCGTCGACCTCCTTGGCGGCAACTCGTCACGGCCGGGAGCGGGACACCATGGTCGACCCGGCGGTGCGGCAAGGAAATCCCGCAGTATCCGTACAGGAAATCCACACCGCTCGTTTCCCCGCCCGCACACCACGCGCTCAGGTTATTCGCAGGTATTCGGAACCGGCTTTTCAGCAGAGCGGATGGCGAGGCGTTACGCACCCTTTGACCGGGACGAACAGGGACATAACTTCCGCGTACGGGAGGCGAGTCGGCAGAATCGGAGATGTGCTCCGACGTAAAGCCCGTCCACCCGGCGGGTCTTACGAAATCAAAGGCGACGCCGGGGCGCCTCAGATGTTCCACGCCGCCTCTGCTCGACCCCCGGACCTGACCTGGTTCCCGTGTGCGCTGTTCGTCCGGCGGCTGACGGCTCCGATCCGGAAGCTGTCGGTGCCCGTCGCGGACGGGGCGCCCGCCGTCGCGTGGTGGGAGGTGCCGCGGATGAACCCGGCCTGGTTCCACCACCGCGACAGCGCACAGGAGTTGGGCGCGCCGTGGTGGTGCGGCGCGGTGCTGCTGCCGGCGCTGCCGGGCTGCTCGCCGGTGCTCAGCGCCTGCCTCTTCTCCTGGGTGCCGCGCCGGCCCCTGTGGTTCACCTCGCTGGGCGCGGGCACGTTGTCCGGCTACCTGCTGCACGGTTTCCTCGTGAAGGCGGCGGATCACCGTGGCCGGTACGACGCGGGGTGGCTCACCGGCCGCCGGGTGAGGCGTTCGTGACGGTGCCGGCGGGGGTTGTCGTGACCTTGCTGTGCACGGAACCGGTGCGCAGGGCTTTCCGGTTGGTGAGGAGCCGGAGACGAACCGGACGTTCAGGAGCGAGGCGGGGGCACGAACGGGTCGAGGCACCGGTCCTGCCGACGGCCCTCAGCCGGCGGCGGTGAGACCGAGGTACTCCCGCATGGCGGCGTACTTGCGGGTGAGCCGCTCGGCGGTGGGGGCGTCGAGGACGGCGAGCCGCCGGGGATCCGCGTTGTGGGCGAGGTCGGCGGCCTTCACCAGGCGGGCGCCGGGGGTGGCGAGAATGCGCCGCGCGTACGCCTCGGGGTCCTCGCCGGGCCGCTTGGTGACGGCCCGCACGACGGCCTTCGTCGTCGGGGACAACGGGGCGTTGTCGAGCCACTCCTCACTGAGGACGCCGTCCTCCACGGAGTCGTGCAGCCAGGCGGCGGCCACGAGTTCCTCTCCCCCGCCACGGGCGCGCACGCCCTCGGCGACGGCGGCGAGGTGCTCCGCGTAGGGCCGTCCGGCCTTGTCCCGCTGCGCGCAGTGCGCGGCGCGGGCGACGGCCTCGACCTCGGTCAGCGTCATGAGCGGCATGGACGGGCTCCCCCTGGTGTCGCGGGTCCTCAGCGCATCGCCTGCGCCGTCGGTCCCTCCCGGCAGATCAGCAGCAGCGCCCGGTCGTCGTTGACGTCCCTCGCGACCGCCTCGATGAGGTGCCAGGCCGCGCCGCGGAAGCCGCCGGAGACATAGCGGTCGGCCTCGCCCATGAGGCGGTCCATGCCCTCCACGATGTCGCGGTCGGACGTCTCCACCAGGCCGTCCGTGAAGAGCATCAGCACGTCGCCGGGGCGCAGCGTGCCCTTCACGGAGTCGAACTGGGCGCCTTCGTACACACCGAGGAGCGGTCCCTCGGCCGCCTTCTCCTCCCACCGGCCGCTGCCCGCGCTCAGCTGCAGGCCCGGCGGGTGCCCGGCGGAATAGAGTTCGTAGTCGCCCGACTCCAGGTCCAGCACCAGATGGATGGAGGTGGCGAAACCCTCGTCCCAGTCCTGGCGGAGGAGGTAGCCGTTCGCCGCGGGCAGGAACGCATGCGGCGGGAGCGATCCCAGCAGTCCGCCGAACGCCCCGGACAGCAGCAGGGCGCGCGAACCGGCGTCCATGCCCTTGCCGGAGACGTCGGTGAGGACGACCTCCAGTGTGCGGCCCCCGTTGGTGCGGGCCGCCACCACGAAGTCACCGGAGAAGGACTGGCCGCCGGCCGGTCTGAGCGCCATCTCGCGGTGCCAGCCCAGCGGCAGCTTCGGCAGCTTGCTCTGGACCCGGATGCGTTCGCGCAGGTCGAAGAGCATGGTGCCGCCGCGCCGCCACGGCACCCCGACCCGGCTGCGGAACTGGGCGATCAGCAGCCCGAAGAAGCCGCAGGCCGCGACCACGAGCACGATGCCCGGGGTGACACGGGACGCCCCCTCCGTGTAGGGGCCGAGTTTGACGGACTCGACGATCAGCGCGGTCGCCGCGGCGGCGTACAGGCCGAGCAGGCTGGAGGGGCGCAGCAGCAGTCCGCCGGCGACGATGGGGAGGACGAGGACGGCCGGTGAGCACCAGATCGGATCGGCCAGGGTGACCGCCGCGATCAGCGGGATCGTCAGGAGCAGGCCGGCCAGCGCCACCCAGTCCGAGCCGTCCCCGCGGAAGTAGTCCACGGCGGATCGGCGCACGCCGGTGCGGGCCCGGTGCCACTGTTTCCTCAACCGGGCGGTGAACGTCTCGGCTTCCGCGCGCCGCTCTCGTCCTGCTGCCATTGCTCGGGACCCTATCCATCGGACCAGCCCCTTGGCAGGGGAGGTCCCACTTGTCCCCCGTCCGAGCGCTGAACTTCACAGGGAACGGCGCCCTGCAACGGGGGAGAAATTCCCTCGCTCGTCCCGTATTGCCCTGATAGGCATGGCATATGACGACGGACATGCGGGTGCCGCGGCAGGACGAATCGGACACCTGGTACGACGCCCCGGTCCGGGCTTCGGCGGCACGGACCCGACACCCGAAGAGCGTGCGTCGGACCGCGGACTCACCTGATTCGACCGATCCCGACGACGGCGCCGGTCGTGCGGGCGCGGCCGGCCGACGGCGCCCGGCGGCACCTGGTGTCCGACGTCCGGCGCTGCAAGCCGCGGCTGCGGGACGTTCTCCACCTGCGTCCCGTCGATGTCGGCGCGGCCCTCGAGGCCCGGACGTACCGGACGCCGGTGGATGTGGTGTTCGAGGTCGAGGGGGCCTTCTGTCCGTGGAACGAGGGGCGGTGGCGACCGACGGGCGACGCGAAGGGCGCCTCCTGCGCGCGGACGGCGGACCCGGCCGATCCCGCGTCGCCGGTCCGGGAGTTGGGGGCGGCGTGGCTCTACGACCGCTGGCAGCCGGGGCACCAGAACAGGTTGCGGGCGGCGAGGGAGGCGGTGCGGATCCCGCCTCCGCAGAGGTGACAGGGCAGGCCGGCCCTGCGGTACACGTACACCTCGCCGCCGTGGTCGTCGACCCGGGGCGGGCGGCCCATGGCCTCGGGGGTGTGTTCGGGCCGCACCGTGTCGATCCGGTTGGCGCGGACCCCCTCGCGCATCAGGGCGACGAGGTCGGTCCAGATCACGTCCCACTCGGCGGCCGTGATGTCCCTGCCGGGCCGGTAGGGGTCGATGCCGTGCCGGAAGAGGACCTCGGCGCGGTAGACGTTGCCGACTCCCGCGATGACCTTCTGGTCCATGAGCAGGGCGGCGATGCTCGTGCGGCTGCGACGGACGCGCCGGTGGGCGACCTCGGGATCGGCGTCGGCGCGCAGCGGGTCCGGTCCGAGACGGCCGTGGACGGCGGCCTTCTCCTCGTCGGTGACCAGGGCGCAGGTGGTCGGGCCGCGCAGGTCGACGTACGCGATGGGGTTCACCAGGCGCAGGCGGACCGTGTCCGCGGGCGGGGGCGCGGGGGCGTCGCCGAAGGTGACCTTGCCGAAGAGGCCGAGGTGGACATGGACCCAGTCGGCGCCGCGGAAGCCGAGGAAGAGGTGCTTGCCGTGGGCGTCGGCGGTGCGCAGCTCGGCCCCGTCGAGGAGGGCGGCGGCATCGGCGAACTTGCCCTGGGGGCTGGTGACGGTGACGGCGCCGCCGGCGAACCGGGCCGCGTAGTCCCGGGCCAGCCGGTGGATGGTGTGCCCCTCTGGCACGGCTTCTTACGACCTTTCACAACACCGGGGCGCCGGCAGGGGGCACACCGCCCCCTGCCCCGACCCTGACTGCCGGTTCTCAGTCCTGCGGGTGGTGCGGCGGGATCGCCGGCAGCTCTCCCGTGGTCTCGTACGAGGAGAGCATGTCGATGCGCCGCACATGGCGCTCGTCACCCGAGAACGGGGTCTTCAGGAACGTCTCGACGAACTTCGTCGCCTCCTCCCCCGTGTGCATCCGGGCACCCACGGCGACGACGTTCGCGTTGTTGTGCTGCCGGCCGAGGGAGGCCGTCTCCTCGCTCCAGGCGAGGGCGGCCCGCACGCCCTTCACCTTGTTCGCGGCGATCTGCTCGCCGTTGCCGGAGCCGCCGATCACGATGCCGAGGGAGTCCGTGTCCGCGGCCGTCCGCTCCGCGGCGCGGAGGCAGAACGGCGGGTAGTCGTCCTGGGCGTCGTAGATGTGGGGCCCGCAGTCGACGGGCTCGTGGCCGGCGGCCTTGAGCCACTCGACGAGGTGGTTCTTCAGTTCGAAACCGGCATGGTCGGAGCCGAGGTACACGCGCATGGTCCGAGTGTGTCACGTCCGTCGCGGGCCGGCCTCGCGGGGTGACAGCCGGGAAAGATGTGAGCCACACCATAGAACCTCAAGAAAACCTCAAGTAACAATCGGGATTCAAAGGTTCCCGATTTTGTTCGCCTCCGATTCACTGGACCGGCTCGTACACCGTTCGTACGTCCCCTGGTACGGGGCAGTAGGTGTCCGTCCGTACGTGTGTCCCCTCCTGTTTCTCGTACACCCGGCGCAAAGGAATCACCGCTTATGACTTCGCAGCCGACCCCCACCCAGGCCGGAAACGCATCCGGCCGCCCCGGAGAACCCGGCGGCGGCCTTCAGGCCGGACTCAAGAACCGTCATCTGTCGATGATCGCCATCGGCGGTGTCATCGGCGCCGGCCTGTTCGTCGGTTCCAGCTCCGGCATCGCCACCGCCGGCCCCGGCATCCTGCTCTCGTACGCCCTCGTCGGCACGCTCGTGGTGCTGGTGATGCGGATGCTGGGCGAGATGTCCGCCGCGAACCCCACCTCGGGCTCCTTCTCCGCGCACGCGGACCGGGCGCTCGGCCGCTGGGCCGGATTCTCGATCGGCTGGCTGTACTGGTTCTTCTGGGTGGTCGTCCTCGCCGTGGAGGCCACCGCGGGCGCCAAGATCCTCTCCGGGTGGGTCCCGGCCGTGCCGCAGTGGGGCTGGGCGCTCATCGTCATGATCGTGCTGACCGCGACCAACCTGGTCTCCGTCGGCTCCTACGGTGAGTTCGAGTTCTGGTTCGCCGGAATCAAGGTCGTGGCGATCGGCGTGTTCATCGTCATCGGTCTGCTCGCCGTCTTCGGCGTGCTGCCGGGCGCGCACGCCGACAAGGCGAGCTTCGGCAACCTGACCGACCACGGCGGTTTCCTGCCGCACGGCCCCGGCGCCATCCTCACCGGGGTGCTGCTGGTCGTGTTCTCCTTCATGGGCAGCGAGATCGCCACGCTGGCGGCCGGTGAGTCGGAGGACCCGCAGCGGGCGGTCACCAAGTCGACGAACAGCATCATCTGGCGCATCGCCGTCTTCTACCTGGGCTCGATCCTCGTGGTCGTCTCGCTGCTGCCGTGGAACGACCCGTCGATCAAGGACAAGGGCTCCTACGTCGCCGCCCTGGACTCGCTCGGCATCGCGCACGCCGGCCAGATCATGAACGTCATCGTGCTGACGTCGGTGCTGTCCTGTCTGAACTCCGGCCTCTACACCGCCTCCCGTATGGCCTTCTCGCTGGGCGCGCGGGGCGACGCGCCGAAGGCGTTCGCGCGGACCACGTCCCGGGGCGTGCCGATGGCTGCGATCGTGGCGTCGGTCGTGTTCGGCTTCGTGGCCGTCTTCTTCAACTACAAGTTCCCGGACTCGGTCTTCCTCTTCCTGGTCAACTCCAGCGGTGCGGTCGCCCTGTTCGTCTGGCTGGTGATCTGCTTCTCCCAGCTGCGGATGCGGAAGATCATCCAGCGGGAGGCACCGGAGAAGCTGGTCGTGAGGATGTGGCTGTACCCGTACCTGACCTGGGCGACGGCCGCGCTGATCGTGTTCGTCCTCGGTTACATGCTGACCGACACGGAGCACGACGGACGCGAGACGGTGCTGCTGTCGCTGCTCGTCGCGGCGGTGGTGCTGGTGATCGCCGTGGTGAAGGAGCGGATCGGGGGCAACCGCGCGGCCGCGGCCACCGAGGCACCGGCCGACAAGGTCTCCATCGGCTGATCCGGCCGCGCACGGACATGGCCGCATGACCTGACGGAACCTGTCAGGTCATGCGGCCGTCGTGCGTCGCACGACCGGGACGGACGACCGCACCACCCCACCCTGCCCGGCCCGGGGGACGCCGGCCACGAGGCCGAACTGCCGCGTTCAGGTGGCCGCGGCGGCCGAACCGTACGGGCCGGCGCAGCGACGCCGAGACGTGCGAGAGGCTCGCCGGGCCGAAGGGTCGGTCGACCCGGCGAACCTCCTCGGCGGCAACTGCGGCCCGACGGGCGTCAGCGCCTGACGAGCTTCCAGGCGGCGGGCAGCAGGCCCATCGCCAGGGCCGCCTTGAGGGCGTCGCCGATCAGGAACGGGGTGAGGCCGGCCGCGATCGCCTGGGAGGCGGACATGTGGGCGGCCAGCGCCAGGTAGGGGACTCCGACCGCGTAGATGACCGCCTCGCCGAGGACCATCGTGCCCGCCATGCGCAGCGGGGAGCGGTCGGCGCCGCGGCGGGCCAGGGCGCCCACGGCCGCGGAGGCGAGCAGCATGCCGATGACGTAGCCGAAGGAGACGGCACCCGCGCCGGAGGCGCCGCCCGCGAACCACGGCACACCCGCCACACCGGCGAGCGCGTACAGGCCGAGCGAGAGGAAGCCGCGGCGGGCGCCGAGAGCGGTGCCGACGAGCAGCGCGGCGAAGGTCTGGCCGGTCACCGGCACCGGGGACCCGGGCACCGGGACCGACAGCTGGGCGGCGAGGCCGGTGAGCACGGCGCCGCCGAGCACGACGGCGGCGTCGCGGACGCGGGACGCGGGCAGCAGGTCGGCGAGGACTGCGCCGGGGCGAGCGGTGGCGGTGGCGGTGCTCATGGGGACTCCGCGGGGTGGTGTGGACATGCCGGGACAGCCCGACGCTATCCCAGCGGCCTGCGGGCGATCACCGTCGGTGCTCGACAAAGGCTGGAACGACGAGTTCATGCACTTTCGACAAAAGATGCTGCTTACACGCGTCCGGACGTGACTTCGGTCACCGAGCTGGAGACGTTCTGTCGACGCATCCCCGGTCACCGGAAACTGTGGAGACTCAACAAAGCCCCGCGCGGGTCCGCCTCGCCCGTCGGCCACCGTCCGGGCCAGCGGTGGGCCAGCGGCGGCCCGTTCTTGCCGGCTTCGTGGACGGCTCCTCCGCGCCCCGTAGCACCGCACCCACTCCGGTCCCCCTTTTCCCCACCGCCGACGGCCACCGGCGGCGCACCAGAGCCGGCGTCATGCGCCTGCCGCACCTGGAGCCCGGAACCCCGGAGCCGGGCACCGTTCACCGCGTAACCGGTGCATCACGCCCCGTACATCCGGCGTCCGGATAGTGGGCATCCTCTCCGTGTGATCGGGGAGGCTGCCCACACTGTGGGCGTTTTGCCCACCTCACCCCGGGACGAGCCGCCCCCATGCCCAGCAGCACCACCGTCGGGACACCGCCGACCGACGACGTCTCCCTCTCCCACGGCCTCAAGCAGCGCCATCTGTCGATGATCGCCCTCGGCGGAGTGATCGGCGCCGGCCTGTTCGTCGGGTCCGGCGCGGGCATCGCCGCGGCCGGGCCGTCGATCGTGATCGCGTACGCCGTCTCCGGCCTGCTCGTCATGCTGGTGATGCGGATGCTGGGCGAGATGTCGGCCGCGTATCCCTCGTCGGGTTCCTTCTCCGCGCACGCCGAGCGGGCCATCGGCCCCTGGGCGGGCTTCACCGCGGGCTGGTCGTTCTGGGTGCTGCTGTGCACGGCGGTCGGCCTGGAGGGCATCGGCGCCGCGAAGATCGTCACCGGCTGGCTGCCGGGCACGCCGGAATGGGCGTGGGTGGCGCTGTTCATGCTGGTCTTCTGCGCGGCGAACCTGGCCGCCGTGAAGAACTTCGGCGAGTTCGAGTTCTGGTTCGCGGCGCTGAAGGTCGGCGCGATCACCCTGTTCCTGGTGCTCGGTGTGCTGGCGATCGCGGGCGTGCTGCCCGGCACCGACTCCCCCGGCGCCTCGCACCTGACCGACTTCCTGCCGCACGGCAGCGAGGGCCTGGTCGTCGGCCTGCTCGCGTCGGTGTTCGCGTACGGCGGCCTGGAGACCGTCACCATCGCGGCGGCCGAGTCGCAGGACCCGGTCAAGGGCGTGGCGAGCGCGGTGCGGACGGCGATGTGGCGCATCGCGGTGTTCTACGTCGGTTCCATGGCGGTCATCGTCACGCTCGTCCCCTGGAACGCGAAGGAGGTCGTCGAGAAGGGCCCGTACGTGGCCACCCTCGACCACCTGGGCATCCCGGCCGCCGGGCAGCTGATGAACGTGGTGGTGCTGGTCGCGCTGCTGTCCGCGATGAACGCCAACATCTACGGCTCCTCGCGCATCGCCTACTCGCTGGTGGAGCGCGGCCAGGGCCCGAAGGCGCTGGGCAGGGTCTCCGGCGGTGTCCCGCGGATCGCGGTGCTGGCCTCCTCGGTCTTCGGATTCGTGTGCGTGGTGCTGAGCTACTGGCGGCCGGACGACGTCTTCCCCTGGCTGCTGAACATGATCGGCGCGGTGATCCTGGTCGTCTGGCTCTTCATCGCGGTCTCGCAGCTGCGCCTGCGCCGCCGTCTGGAGCGGGAGGCGCCCGGGAAGCCGGCCGTGCGGATGTGGGCGTTCCCCCTGCTGACGTGGGTCGCGCTGGCCGGCATGGTGGCGATCTTCGTGCTGATGGCGCGGCAGCCGGACACCCGCGTGCAGCTGTACTCGACGGGCGGAATGACCCTGTTCCTGGCAGGCGTCGGCTACGCCTGGCAGAGGGCGCGCGCCGGGCGCTGACGCCCGGACCGCCGCGGGGTCCGGCGCCCGCGGTGCCCCCCTTTCCGTCGCACGTGGGATTGACGGTCCGCCAGCGCGGGATCACCCTCGGTCGACAAGCCGTTCCCACCAGGGGACGGGAACGGGAAGGGGAGCCGATGGAGTCGACCGACCCGGTACGTGTGGTGGCCGCGGGTGACCACTTCGTCCTGCCGTCGCTGATCACGACGGCCGTACGCCGCGAGATGGGAGAACGTCCCTGCGAGGTCGGGGAGTTGACGCTCGCCGAGGAGGCGGGCGACGCCGAGGAGCAACTGATCAAGGCGCTCGTGGACGCCGAGGTCCTCGTCACCCGGCAGGGCCCGGTCACCGAACGGGTGCTGGCCGCCGCGCCGGAGCTGCGGCTCGTGGTGGTGTGCCGGGGCGGCCCCGCGGACGTCGACCTGGAGGCGGCGCAGGCGCACGGCGTCCGCGTGTGCCGCACGCCCGGCGGCGACGCGGCGGCCGCCGCCGAGTTCACACTGGGCCTGGTGCTGGCCGCCCTGCGCCGTATCCCGCAGGCCCACGCACTCCTGGTCCGGCGCGGGAGGGGGCAGGGGCCCGCGTCCCTCACGTACGAGCACGCCGGCCTGGAGCTGGAGGACCTGCCCGTGGGCCTGATCGGTCACGGAGCGGTGGGCGGCCGGGTCGCTCGGGTGCTGTGCGCGTTCGGGGCGCGGGTGATGGTCCACGACCCGTATGTGCGCGGCGAGGTGCACGGGCTGCGCATCGGCTCGCTCGACGACCTCCTGCGCCGCTCCCGGGTGGTCACCCTGCACGCCCCGCTCACCCCGGAGACCCGGGGCCTGATCGGGGCCCGTGAGCTGGCGCTGCTGCCGCGCGGCGCGGTGGTGGTGAACACGGCGGACGGGGCGCTGCTGGATGTGGACGCGCTGTGCGACGCGCTGGAGGGCGGGCAGTTGTCGGCGGCGGCCCTCGACACCTGTGCGCGGGAGCCGCTGCCGCCGGACTCCCGGCTGCTCGATCTGGCAGAGCGGCTGGTGCTGACCCCGCGCCTCGGCGGGTCGAGCCGCGCGGCGGCCGTGAAGGCGGCCACGCTCGCGGCGGAGGAGGTGGGCCGCTGGACGCGCGGGCAGTCCCCGGCGCACTGCCTGGCGGAGACCGGCAAGCGGGGGTGGCGCTCATGACCTACCAGGCCTACCGGCGCTGCCCCAACTGCGGGGACAGCATGCAGGACTTCCGGGATCTGGAAGGAGACGCCGAGAAGGCGGCGGCCGAGAAGGCCCTCCGGCCGGTCCTGGAGGGCCGCTCCTTCGTCGCCAGGGAGTACCACCGCTGCGCCCGCCCCGGCTGCCGGCGCATCCAGCGCAAGGACCACTGGAGGACCGGGGCCACATTGCCGGAGGAGTTGTAGGGACACGTGGGGAAGGGGCGCCGCACCGGCCACGGCTGTGGCGCCCCGACCGCCCGGTTCGTCGTCACCCGGCGGCAGGAGGACTACAGGTTGCTGAAGTCCGGCCCCTTCGTCCGCGTCCGCTTGATCTCGTAGAAGCCCGGCACCGACGCGACCGCCAGCGTCCCGTCCCAGAGCCTCGCCGCTTCCTCGCCCTTGGGCGCCGGTGTCACCACCGGCCCGAAGAAGGCGATCTGCTCCCCGTCCGGGCCCGGCACCGCGATCACCGGCGTGCCCACCTCCTGGCCCACCTTCTCGATGCCCTCCTTGTGCGAGGCCCGCAGTTCCGCCTCGAACTCGAAGTCCTCCTGCTCGGCGTAGTCGATGAGGTCGGCGGGCAGACCGACCTCCTCCAGCGCGGCCGCGATCGCCTCGAGCGTCGGCCCCTCGCCCTGGTTGTGGAAGCGCGTACCGAGCGCGGTGTACAGCGGCCCGAGGACGTCCGCACCGTGCTTCTGCCACGCCGCCGTCACCACGCGCACCGGCTGCCACGCCTTGGTCGCCAGCATCTCCCGGTACTCCTCGGGCAGCTGGTCGATCTTGTCCTCGTTGAGCACGGCCAGGCTCATGATGTGCCAGCGGACCTCGATGTCCCGGACCTTCTCCACCTCCAGCACCCAGCGGGAGGTCATCCAGGCCCAGGGGCACAGCGGGTCGAACCAGAAGTCGACGGGGGTCTTACCGGCAGCGGTCGCGGTCTCGGACATGGCTCTCCTCGGAAACGTGGACGTTCAACCGGCGACAACCGGTGCACCGCCCGCCTCATTCCCTCGCGCGTGCCTGCCGTATTCCCTGCTGTCCCGTGTCAGGCGCGCATGGCAGGATCGGTCCTGACCGCCACCCAGCAGCCCTGAAGGAGTGCCGCCCGTGCCCGGTGAGAACCTGTCCCGCGACGAGGCCCAGGAGAGGGCCGCCCTGCTGTCCGTCGACGGGTACGACGTGTCGCTCGACCTGCGCTCCGCCGTGGGCGAGGCACCCGGCGGCGCGGACGCCGAGCCGCGCACCTTCCACTCGGTCACCACGATCCGCTTCCGCTGCGCCGAGCCGGGCGCGTCCAGTTTCGCCGACCTGATCGCCCCGAGCGTCACCGCGGTCTCCCTCAACGGCAAGGACCTCGACCCCGGCGAGGTCTTCGACGGCGCCCGCATCCTGCTGGAGGACCTGGCCGCGGAGAACGAGCTGGTGGTCGACGCCCGGTGCGCGTACTCCCGCACCGGTGAGGGCCTGCACCGCTTCGTCGACCCGGAGGACGGCGAGGTGTACCTGTACACGCAGTACGAGCCCGCCGACTCCCGCCGCGTCTTCGCGAACTTCGAACAGCCCGACCTCAAGGCGCCCTTCCGCTTCGAGGTCCGCGCCCCGGAGGGCTGGACGGTGTGGAGCAACGGCGCCGGCCGGAAGCAGGACGGGGTGTGGCGCTTCGCGGAGACCAAGCCCATCTCCACGTACATCACGTGTGTCGTGGCGGGCCCGTACCACCACGTCACCGACAGCTACACCCGTACCCTCGACGACGGCACGACCCTCGAGATCCCGCTCGGCGCGATGTGCCGCAAGGGTCTGGCCCGGCACTTCGACGCGGACGACGTCTTCCTGGTCACCAAGCAGGGCCTGGACTTCTTCCACGACCACTTCGACTACCCGTACCCGTTCGGGAAGTACGACCAGGCCTTCGTGCCCGAGTACAACCTCGGCGCCATGGAGAACCCGGGGCTCGTCACCTTCACGGAGGAGTTCGTCTTCCGCGGCAAGGTCACCCGGGCGTCGTACGAGCGCAGGGCCAATGTGGTCCTGCACGAGATGGCCCACATGTGGTTCGGCGACCTGGTGACCATGGCCTGGTGGGACGACCTGTGGCTGAAGGAGTCCTTCGCGGACTTCATGGGCTCGTTCTCGCTGGTGGAGGCGACCCGGTTCACCAGCGGCTGGATCACCTTCGCCAACAACCGCAAGGCGTGGGCGTACCGCGCCGACCAGCTGCCCTCCACGCACCCGATCACGGCGGACATCCGCGACCTCCAGGACGCGAAGCTCAACTTCGACGGCATCACGTACGCCAAGGGCGCGTCCGTGCTGAAGCAGCTGGTGGCGTACGTCGGGCGGGAGGCGTTCCTGGAGGGCGCCCGTCGCTACTTCAAGCGGAACGCCTACGGAAACACCCGCCTGGCCGACCTGCTGTCGGTGCTGGAGGAGACGAGCGGCCGGGACATGGCGTCCTGGGCGCGCTCCTGGCTGCAGACGGCCGGGGTCAACTCCCTGACCCCCCAGGTGCTCCTCGGCGAGGACGGGCGGATCGCGGAGCTGTCGGTGCTCCAGGAAGCGCCCGAGTCGCATCCGGAACTGCGCCCGCACCGGGTGGCGGTGGGCCTGTACCGCACCGAGGGCGGCGCGCTGGTGCGGTACGCGCGCGCCGAGGTCGACGTGCACGGCGCCCGTACGGTCGTCGGTGGACTCGCCGGCGCGGAGGCACCCGAGCTGGTCCTGGTCAACGACGACGACCTCACCTATTGCAAGATCCGCTTCGACGACACCTCGCTGGAGACCCTGAAGGGCCGTCTCGGCGACATCAGCGACCCGCTCGCGCGAGCGCTGTGCTGGTCGGCGCTGTGGAACCTGACAAGGGATGCGCTGCTGCCGGCGCGGGACTTCGTCGGCCTGGTGCTGCGGTTCGCCGGCCGGGAGTCCGACATCGGCGTGCTGCAGATGCTGCACGCCTGGGCCGGCTCCGCACTGGCGTACTACGCGGCGCCCGCGTGGCGGGAGACGGGCGGGCGGCTGCTCGCCGAGGGCGCGCTCCGCGAGCTGCGGGGGGCCGAGCCGGGCAGCCAGCACCAGCTGACCTGGGCGCGTTTCTTCGCAGCGATGGCGTCCGACGACGCCGATATGCGGCTGCTGCGGGGTCTGCTGGACGGCACGGACAAGATCGACGGTCTGGACGTGGACCAGGAGCTGCGCTGGGCGTTCCTGCAGCCGCTGGCCGCGCACGGGGCCGCCGACGAGTCGGCGCTCGCGGCCGAACTGGCCCGCGACGACACGGCGTCCGGCAAGCGCCACCAGGTCCGCTGCCTGGCCGCGCGCCCCTCGGCCGCGGTCAAGGCGCAGGCGTGGGCGCAGGTCGTCGAGTCCGACACGTTGTCGAACGCGCTCGTGGAGGCGACCATCGCGGGCTTCGTGCAGTCCTCCCAGCGGGAGTTGCTCGCGCCGTACGCGGAGAAGTACTTCGAGGCGATCGGCCGGGTGTGGGCGGACCGTTCCATCCAGATCGGGATGCACGTGGTCAGGGGCCTGTTCCCCGCGCTGCAGGACTCGCCCGGCACGTTGGAGGCGACGGACGCGTGGCTCGCCGCGCACCGGGACGCCCCTCCGGCGCTGCGACGGCTGGTGCTGGAGGCGCGCGACGATCTGGCGCGCTCCCTGCGGGGGCAGTCCTGCGACGCGGCGGCCGCGGGCTGACGCCGGGGACGGTGGTTGACGGGCGCGGCGGGCCTGCGGTGACGAAATACGAGTATCCGAACCCGTAACCTGGCCCGTCCCCCGTCCGGACCAGCCTCTTTCGGCAGTCGAACGCACGTACTTTAGCGCCGTGTTGTCCGCATTTGTCGACAGGCGTGTAACAGCGGTTAGAGGGCGGACCGGGGGCGGGAAATCCGGGATCATGAACCACAACACCCCGCTCTCCCCCCGCCCCCTGCGCCATCTGTCCGACGCGCAGCGCCGGGTGCTGACCACCGCCCAGCTGCGCGCCCACGGAGTGGGCGCCGCCGAGACCACCGAGAAGTGCCGGTCCGGCGGCCCCTGGCAGCAGATCCTGCCCGGCGTGTACCTGCTGCACCCCGGCCCACCGACCCCCGAGGAACGTCTGCACGCGGTACTGCTCTACGCGGCCCGCTCCTCGCTCGCCGACCCCGCTCCCGCGGTCCCGGCCCAGCCGGGCGCGGGCTCCCCGCACGGCCCGCTGCCGTACACGGACGCCGTGGTCACGGGCCTGGCCGCCCTCGCGCTGTACGGCTTCGCCTCCGCACCCGGGCTGTCGTCGCTGGAGAGGATCGACGTCCTGGTGCCGCGGACCCGCCGGCTGCGCAGCACCGGCTGCGCCCATGTGGTCCGCACCCCCTCGCTGCCCGACCCGCGGCTGGTGACCGGCGCGCCCGTCGCGCCGGTCGCGCGCGCCCTGGCCGACGCGGTGGCCGCGGCGCCGGACCCGGCTGTGGTGCGCCGGCTGCTGACCGAGGCGGTCCGCGGCGGGCACTGCGAACCCGCCGCGGTGGTGAAGGAGTTGAACCAGGCCCGGCTGCTGAGCCGCCCGCACGTGGTGGACGCCGTGGACGCGCTGCTGGCGGAGAGCCGGGCGGTGGCGGAGGACCGCCTGTACCGGATGGTGCGCGAGCACGGCCTCCCGGACCCGGTCTGGAACGTGGACCTGAGGCTGCCCGGCGGCCCCTGCCTCGGCGGCCTGGACGCGTACTGGCCCGAACAGGCGGTGGCGCTGGAACTCGACATCCGCGCCCCGCGCCACGACGAGGACGCACTGTGGTCGGAGTACGCCCGCAAGCGCGAGCAGTTGGAGCGGCTCGGCATCACGGTCGTGTACCTGACGCCGAAGAAGCTGCGCGACTGCCTGGAGCAGCAGGCGACAGTGGTCCGCACGGCGCTGATGGCGGCCCTGGACCGCGAACCGGCCGCGCCGGTGGAGGTGCTGCCCCGGTGACGGACCGGGGTGGCACGAGGAGGGAGGAGGAGGGGCCGCCGGCCTTACCGGCGGCCCCTCCTGCTGTGCCGTTCGGGAGGGCGGCCGTCAGAACGGGTCCGGAAGGGGCGGTTCGGGGAGCGCGGGCTCCGGCTCCGGTGGGGCGGGCCGCATCGCCTCCGCGTGGACACGGTCGATGAGGTCGGCGTACGAGGCGATCATCCGGGTGCGGCTGAAACGCTCGCGGCTGCGGACGAGGACGGGCGCGAGGTCGGTGCGGGCGGCGGCGGCCTCGGTCCACGCCCGGGCGATCGCGTCGGGGTCCGGCGGGGTGAGCCGGCCGTGCCCGGAGACGATCAGCGCGCTGTCCCCCACGTCCGTGGCGACCGGGACGGCCCCGCACATCATGCCCTCGATCAGGCACAGCGGGGCCGCCTCGCCCCAGGACGAGGTCAGCGCCACCACGTCGGAGGCGGCGTAGACGGTCTCCATGTCGCGGCGGACGCCCAACGCGTGCAGCCGCCCGGTGAGGTGCGTGTCGTCTCCGAAGGCCTCCCGGATGTCGGCGGCCAGCCCGGGCTGGTCCCCGGTCATGCCCGCACCGCACATCAGCGCGTGCCCGGCGGGCTCGCGGCGCAGCCAGGCGTGTGCGGCGCGCAGGAACAGCGGAACGTTCTTCATGGCGTCGTAGCGGGCCGCGAAGACGACCACCGGTGCGGTGTCCGGGATGCCGAGCGCCTCCCGCATGCGCAGCCGCCGGCCCGGGTCGGGGCGGAAGCGCAGCAGGTCGACCCCGTTCGGGATGACGTGCAGCAGCTCGGCCGGAATCCCGGCGGCCCGGTACGCCTCCCGGGTGGACTCGGCGCAGCAGACGCAGGCGACCACGGTGCCGTCGGCGATGGCGGCCTTGAGCTCGGTGAGCGCCCCGCCCTGGTTCTCCGGGTCGGAGCGGTGCAGACAGACGATCACCGGGCGGCGCGGCAGGCCCGCCTGGTTGAGCAGGCCGAGCGGCTGCTCCTTGAGCGACAGCACGACATCGGCCCCGGCCATCGCCCGTGCGGTCTCCGCCAGCTCCGGGCCGCTGAAGACGGCCGGATCGGCGGCCGGGGCCCCGGTCAGCCCCAAGGTGCGGTCCAGGGAGGTGACCTCCACCCCGGCCGCGGTCAGCGACCGGTAGCAGGCGTCGTCCCGCATGGCCTGCCGGGTGGCCTCACGGAGCACCTCCCCGTGGACGCTGAGCACCCGGTGGTGCTGGCCGCCTTCGCGCAGCCCCAGGACGACGTCGCTGTGGAGGATCCGGGCGCCCCCGGAGAAGAAGCCGTCGTAGACCGACAGCACGCGCAGCTCGTGCCGTACGCGCACGTGACCACCCGCCTTGCACAAGTGTCGAAGCATCCCCGTGAACAGCGGGTTGGTCGCTATGAGGCGCCACAAATGTTTCGGACGGATGAACACGGGGTCTCATGTCCGGGTCGGCTGGGTTACGCCGTAATCGTCAGTCTTGTACACCGTGATCCAGTGGTGGACCGCAATCCGATGGCCATCGGGCGACGGCCGATGTGACGATGGCCGGATGACCGAACCGATCACCGTGACCACGGAGGACGGGCGCCGGTACACCGTCCGCGAGGCCGCGCCCGACGACGAGCCGGGTGTGACGTCCCTGTTCGAGGCGAGCACGGAGTACTTCGAGGCGGCCACCGGCCTGCCCTCGGGCCCCGCCGACCTGCAGAGCCTCTATTACAGCCTGCCGCCGGGGGCCGACCGGCAGGACAAGCGGATCCTGGCCGTGACCGAGGGCGGCGACGGCCCGGTGGTGGGGATCGTCGACGCGGTGCTGCACCATCCGGACCCGGACACCTGCGCGGTGGGCCTGTTCCTGCTGCATCCCTCGCTGTGGGGTACCGGAGCGGCCCGGCCCCTGGCCACCGCGCTGCTGGCCCGCACGGCCGCATCGGGTGCGGCCCGCGTGACCGCGACGGTCCCGACGCGTTGGGAGCGGGGCCGCCTCTTCCTCACCGCGCTCTCCTTCCGCTTCACGGGCCCGGTCCCGCAGGGCCCGACGACCGCCAACCGCTCGACGGGTCCACGCGAGCCGGTCGTGGAGCGGGCGGAGCTGGTGCTGCCGCGCTCGGAGTGAGCGCGCCGCGCTCCGGGCCGCCGCCCGAGGGGTCCGCTCGGGGTGCCGTCGAAGGCCCGCCCCCGGGCGGGCGGGAGCCGGCCGTCGTGAACGCAGACGGCGTCGGCCGCCACCCTCACTCGTGTACGCACTCGGGGCACGTTGGCCCGCCGGCTCCGGACCGGCAAGGAATGTGAGGGCGCGGACCAGCGCAACGCACGACCCCAAGAAGGCCTGAAGTGAAGGCGAGTTGTCGTTCTTCCGGGCCGAACTCCCCCAAGGCCGTCGCGGGTTTTCCCCATACATCCATTTCGATTCGGTCAACACTCCCCAAACACACGTTCCTTAGGTAAAGCTGTGCGATCGTCCGGGGTCGCCCACCGGACGACCACGACCAGGACCGATCCGTCCCGGTCGGTCCTGCACGCTCCTTTACCTACAAGGGATGCCGATGACCTTCACCCCCCAGCGCGGCCCGAAAACGGGCACGAGACGTGTGGCGCGCACAGCAGCGGCCGCGGGGCTGGTGGCCGCGCTCTGCGCGGCCGGGCCGATACCCCTGGCCTTCGCCTCGGACCAGCAGCCGGCCGGCGCCGACCCCGCCGTGAAGTCCGCGAGCGCCAAGCTCGGTTCGGACGACGCCGGCCTCCTCGCCGAGGCGAAGGCCGACGGTGCCAAGAACGTCACCATGATGGTCGCGACCGCGCCCGGGCAGACCGAGCAGGTCGCCAAGGAGCTGGACGCGGTCAAGGGCGGCTCCGTGGGCCGCACCTACGACAAGCTCGGCTACGTCCGCGCCACCGTGCCGACGGCCAAGGCGGACGCGACCATCGCCGCCGCCGAGAAGCTGCCGTCCGTGCACGCCATCGACCTCAGGCGGGAGATACCGCTCGACGACCCGTCGCCGAGCGCGGACGGCGCCACGTCCGGTGCCAGGAGCATCACTTACCCGGCACCGGGCAAGGACACCCCGGCGAAGAACCCGTACAACCCGTCCTTCGAGACGGGCGCCGTCGACTTCGTCAAGGAGCATCCGAAGGCGGACGGCCGCGGCATCACCATCGGCATCCTCGACTCGGGCGTGGACCTCGGCCACCCGGCGCTGCAGAAGACCACCACCGGCGAGCGGAAGATCGTCGACTGGGTGACCGCGACCGACCCGATCGTCGACAGCGACGCGACCTGGCGCCCGATGGTGACGGCGGTCTCCGGGCCCTCCTTCACCTACGGCGGCCAGAGCTGGAAGGCCCCGGCGGGCTCGTACGGGATCAGCACCTTCAAGGAGTCCGCGACCACCGGCGGCGACGAGAAGGGCGACCTCGACCGCGACGGCGACACCACCGACAGCTGGGGCGTCCTGTACGACCCCGCGGCCGGCACGGTCACGCTCGACCTGAACAACAACAACGACTTCACGGACGACACCCCGATGAAGCCGTACAAGGACGGCTTCCAGGTCGGCTACTTCGGCACCGACGACCCGAAGACCGACGTCGTCGAGCGGGTGCCGTTCGTCGTGCAGATCCGCAAGGACGTGCCGATGGACCCCTACGGCGGGTCCTGGGTCGGCAAGAAGGCCGACTTCGTCAACATCGGCGTCATCGAGTCCGAGCACGGCACGCACGTCGCCGGCATCACCGCCGCCAACGGCCTGTTCGGCGGGAGGATGAACGGCGCCGCGCCCGGCGCGAGGATCGTCTCCTCCCGCGCCTGCACCTGGACCGGCGGCTGCACCAACGTCGCGCTCACCGAGGGCATGATCGACCTCGTCGTCAACCGCGGCGTCGACATCGTCAACATGTCCATCGGCGGCCTGCCGGCGCTCAACGACGGCAACAACGCGCGCGCCGAGCTGTACACGCGTCTCATCGACACCTACGGCGTCCAGCTGGTGATCTCCGCGGGCAACTCCGGCCCCGGCGCGAACACCATCGGCGACCCCGGGCTCGCCGACAAGGTGATCTCGGTCGGCGCGGCCATCTCCAAGGAGACGTGGGCCGCCAACTACGGCTCGGCGGTGAAGAAGAAGTACCAGATGATGCCCTTCTCCTCCCGCGGCCCGCGCGAGGACGGCGGCTTCACGCCGACCCTGGTCGCGCCCGGCGCCGCGATCAACACCACCCAGACCTGGCTGCCGGGCTCCCCGGTCCCCGAGGCGGGCTACTCCCTGCCGGCCGGCTACTCCATGCTCCAGGGCACCTCGATGGCGTCCCCGCAGGCCACGGGCGCCGGCGCGCTGCTGCTGAGCGCTGCCAGGCGGCAGGGCACCGCCCTCACGCCCGCGAAGCTGCGCACGGCCCTGACCTCGACCGCCGACCACATCAAGGGTGTGCAGGCATACGAGGAGGGCGCGGGCCGCATCAACGTCGTCGACGCCTGGGACGCGATCCGCGACGGCGCCTCCGCCCACGACTACACCGTCAGGGCCCCGGTCGACACCGCGCTCGACCAGTCGCTGAAGACCCCGGGCTTCGGCACCGGCCTCTACGACCGCGAGGGCGGCCTCAAGGCGGGTGAGAAGAAGAGGTACGACATCACCGTCACCCGCACCTCCGGCCCCGACCGTGCGGTCTGGCACACGCTGCGCTTCGCCGACAACGCGGGCGGCACCTTCCGCCTCCTCGGCTCGCCCCTGGTGCGACTGCCGCTGAACCAGCCGGTGACCGTGAAGGTGCAGGCGGCGCCGCGCTCCGCGGGCGTCAAGAGCGCGATCCTGGAGGTCGACGACCCGTTCACCGAGGGCGTCGACAAGCAGATCCTCACCACGGTCGTGGTGTCGGCCCCGGTGAAGTACACCTACTCCGTGTCGGGCTCGGTGCAGCGCAACAGCTCGCAGTCGTACTTCCTGACCGTGCCCGAGGGTGCGAAGTCGCTGGAGGTCGCGATCGGCGGGCTCAAGGACGGGAGCCAGACGCGGTTCGTCGCGATCCACCCGTACGGCACTCCGGTCGACAACACCTCGACGCCGTACTGCTACAACAACTACCTCGACGGCAACGGCTGCAGGCCCGACGTGCGCTCGTACGCGGACCCGCAGGCCGGTGTCTGGGAGATCGAGGTCGAGTCGCGCCGCACCTCGCCGCTGCTCGACAACCCGTACACGCTGGACGTCACCGCCCTCGGCGCGGCGTTCGCCCCTGAGACCGTGACCGTGCCCGAGGCCAGGGTGGGCACCCCGTCCGCCGCCTCCTGGAACGTCACCAACAAGTACGCCGCGCTCGACGGCAGGCTGGTCGGCGGCCCGCTCGGCTCGTCGAAGACGGACCGGCCGACCATCGAGAACGGCGAGACGCAGACCACCACGGTCGAGGTGCCCGCGGGTGCCGCCTCGCTGGACGTCGCGATCGGCAACGTGTCCGACACGGCGGCCGACCTGGACCTGACGGTCTACGACGCGAGCGGCAAGCAGGTCGCGCAGTCCGCCGACGGCGACTCGGAGGAGGCGGTGCACATCGACAGGCCGGCCGCCGGGACGTACACGATCGAGGTCGCCGGCTACTCGGTGCCGTCCGGCTCGACGGCCTACGACTACCGGGACGTGTTCTTCTCCTCCGCGCTCGGTTCCGTCACGGTCGACGGCTCGGCCCCGGTCGAGCTCGGCACGGGCGGCTCCGTGACGGTGTCCGGCACGGTCACCGCCGCCGCTCCGGCACCCGGGGGCCGGGAGTTCTTCGGCCGGGTCCAGCTGGTGAACGCGCGCGGCACGGTCGCGGGCACCGGCAGCGTCAAGATCGAGAAGGTCACGCCGTAGGGCTCCGTACGGCTGTGGGGCGGGCGTCCTCGGGGGCGCCCCCCCCCTTCTTCGTCCGCCGGGCCGATGGGGCGTACATCACACCGCCGTGTGCGCCGGAAGGGGGCGGGGCAGGTGCGGGGCAGCACAGCTTGCGGTGCGGAACGTCTGGCGGCTGAATTTCTGCAGCTCAGCGGGGTGGACGCCGCAGTTCCGCAATCGGCGGCCGCGTCGTCGCGTCCCATTCCTCGGGCACACCGTACAAAGGATTGGACAGGCGGGCCGGGGTCGGCCGCATGATGGAAAAGCCTCGATCGGGCAACAGGCACGTAAAGATCACGAGAGGGAGTCGCCGTGAGGGTCGGAATCGTCGGAGCGACCGGTCAGGTCGGCACGGTCATGCGCAGGATCCTCGCGGAGCGCGACTTCCCGGTCACCGAGCTGCGCCTGTTCGCCTCGGCCCGTTCGGCGGGGACGATCCTCGACGGCGTGACCGTGGAGGACACGGCGACGGCCGACTACACGGGCCTGGACATCGTGCTGTTCTCGGCGGGCGGCGCGACCTCCAGGGCGCTGGCCGAGAAGGTCGCCTCGCAGGGTGCCGTCGTGATCGACAACTCCTCCGCCTGGCGCAAGGACCCGGACGTACCGCTGGTCGTCTCCGAGGTGAACCCGCACGCGGTCGTGAACCGCCCCAAGGGCATCATCGCCAACCCGAACTGCACGACGATGGCCGCCATGCCGGTGCTCAAGCCGCTGCACGAGGAGGCGGGCCTGGAGGCACTGGTCGTCGCCACCTACCAGGCGGTGTCCGGTTCGGGGCTGGCGGGCGTGGCGGAGCTGCACGGCCAGGCGCAGAAGGTGGTCGCGGAGGCCGACCGGCTGACCCACGACGGCGAGGCGGTCGACTTCCCCGAGCCGCAGGTCTACAAGCGCCCGATCGCCTTCAACGTCGTTCCCCTCGCGGGCAACCTCGTCGACGACGGACTGAACGAGACCGACGAGGAGCAGAAGCTCCGCAACGAGTCCCGCAAGATCCTGGAGATCCCCGGTCTGAAGGTCTCCGGCACCTGCGTCCGCGTCCCGGTCTTCTCCGGGCACTCCCTCCAGGTCAACGCCCGCTTCGCGCGTCCGCTGCCCGTGGAGCGCGCCACGGAGCTGCTGGCCGGCGCGCCGGGGGTGGCCCTCTCCGACATCCCCACCCCGCTGCAGGCGGCCGGCAAGGACCCGTCGTACGTGGGCCGCATCCGCCGTGACGAGACGGTGGAGAACGGTCTGGCCCTGTTCGTCTCCAACGACAACCTCCGCAAGGGCGCGGCGCTCAACGCCGTGCAGATCGCGGAGCTGGTGGCGGCCGAGCTGAGCGCATAGCGAATAGGGAAAACCCTCAGGTTCAGGGGGCGCGCACCGCTGCCGGTGCGCGCCCCTTGCTGTAGGCCCTGATCATCGCCGAACGTGGCGGTGACGTGGAAGGATGACGGAACCGACCCATCACGAGGAGATGACCGCGTGCCTGGCACAAACCTGACTCGCGAAGAGGCGCAGCAGCGGGCGAAGCTGCTCACCGTTGACTCGTACGAGATCGATCTCGACCTCTCCGGCGCGCAGGAGGGCGGCACCTACCGGTCCGTGACCACGGTGCGCTTCGACGTAGCCGGTGGGGTCACCCCCCGGTCGGGCGAAGCCGAGACCGGGGGAGGCGCGGAGTCCTTCATCGACCTGGTGGCCCCGACCGTCCACGAGATCACCCTCAACGGTGACCCCCTCGACCCCGCCGAGGTCTTCAAGGACTCGCGGATCGCCCTGCCCGGCCTGCTGGAGGGCCCCAACATCCTGCGTGTCGTCGCCGACTGCGCCTACACCAACACCGGCGAGGGCCTGCACCGCTTCGTCGACCCGGTCGACGACCAGGCCTACCTCTACACCCAGTTCGAGGTGCCCGACGCCCGGCGGGTGTTCGCCTCCTTCGAGCAGCCGGACCTGAAGGCCACCTTCCAGTTCACCGTGAAGGCGCCGAGCGGCTGGACCGTCGTGTCCAACTCGCCCACCCCCGAGCCCAAGGACGACGTCTGGATCTTCGAGCCGACGCCGCGGATCTCGACGTACGTCACGGCGCTGATCGTCGGCCCGTACCACTCCGTGCACAGCGTGTACGAGAAGGACGGCCAGAGCATCCCGCTCGGCATCTACTGCAGGCCCTCCCTCGCCGAGTACCTCGACTCCGACGCGATCTTCGAGGTGACCCGGCAGGGCTTCGAGTGGTTCCAGGAGAAGTTCGACTACGCGTACCCGTTCAGGAAGTACGACCAGCTCTTCGTGCCGGAGTTCAACGCGGGCGCGATGGAGAACGCGGGCGCTGTCACCCTGCGCGACCAGTACGTGTTCCGCTCCAAGGTGACGGACGCGGCGTACGAGGCCCGGGCCGCCACGATCCTGCACGAGCTGGCCCACATGTGGTTCGGCGACCTGGTGACCATGGAGTGGTGGAACGACCTGTGGCTGAACGAGTCGTTCGCCACCTATGCCGAGGCCGCCTGCCAGGCGCTGCACCCCGAGTCGAAGTGGCCGCACTCCTGGACCACGTTCGCCAACCAGATGAAGACGTGGGCGTACCGGCAGGACCAGCTGCCCTCCACGCACCCGATCATGGCCGAGATCCACGACCTGGACGACGTCCTGGTCAACTTCGACGGCATCACGTACGCCAAGGGCGCGAGCGTCCTCAAGCAGCTCGTCGCGTATGTCGGCATGGACGAGTTCTTCCGCGGGGTGCAGGCGTACTTCAAGCAGCACGCCTACGGCAACACCCGCCTGTCCGACCTGCTGGGCGCCCTGGAGGAGACCTCCGGGCGCGATCTGAAGACATGGTCGAAGAAGTGGCTTCAGACCGCGGGGATCAACATCCTGCGGCCCGAGATCGAGACGGACGGGGACGGGGTCATCACGTCCTTCGCGATCCGCCAGGAGGCCCCCGCGCTGCCCGTCGGCGCCAAGGGCGAGCCGACGCTGCGTCCGCACCGTATCGCCATCGGCCTGTACGGCCTCGACGGTGACAGCGGCAAGCTGCTGCGCGAGGAGGACGGCCGGATCGAGGTGGACGTCGACGGCGAGCTGACCGCCGTGCCGCAGCTGACCGGTCGGCGCCGCCCGGACGTGGTCCTGCTCAACGACGACGACCTGTCCTACGCCAAGGTCCGCCTGGACGAGACGTCGCTGGCCTTCGTCACCGCGCACCTGGGCGACTTCGAGTCCTCGCTGCCGCGCGCCCTGTGCTGGGCGTCGGCCTGGGACATGACCCGGGACGCGGAGCTGGCGACCCGCGACTACCTCTCGCTCGTCCTGTCCGGTATCGCCAAGGAGTCCGACATCGGTGTCGTGCAGTCGCTGCACCGCCAGGTGAAGCTGGCGGTCGACCTGTACGCCGACCCGTCCGCACGCGAGGCGCTGCTGACCCGGTGGACGGATGCGACCCTCGCCCATCTGCGCTCCGCAGAGCCGGGGAGCGACCACCAGCTGGCGTGGGCGCGTGCCTTCGCGGCGACCGCCCGGACCCCGGAGCAGCTGGACCTGCTGGAGGCGCTGCTCGACGGTTCGCAGTCGGTGGAGGGCCTGGTCGTGGACACCGAGCTGCGCTGGGCGTTCGTGGAGCGGCTCGCGGCGGTGGGCCGCTTCGACGAGGCGGAGATCGCGGGCGAGCTGGAGGGCGACAGGACGGCGGCCGGTGAGCGGCACGCGGCCACCGCCCGGGCCGCCCGCCCGACCGCGGAGGCCAAGGCGGAGGCCTGGGCGTCGGTCGTGGAGTCCGACAAGCTGCCGAACGCCGTGCAGGAGGCGGTGATCGCGGGCTTCGTCCAGACCGACCAGCGGGAGCTGCTCGCCCCGTACGCGGAGAAGTACTTCGAGGTGGTCAGGGACATCTGGGACTCCCGCTCGCACGAGATGGCCCAGCAGATCGTGGTGGGTCTCTACCCGTCGATCCAGGTGTCCGAGGACACGCTGGCGAAGACCGACACCTGGCTGGCCTCCGCCGAGCCGCCCCCGGCGCTGCGGCGCCTGGTCTCGGAGGCGCGCGCGGGCGTGGAACGGGCGCTGAAGGCGCAGGCGGCGGACGCGGCCGCGGCCTGACCGCACGCGGGAGGGATGTCCGGCACGTGCCGGACACCCCTTCCTCCGGTTCTCCCACTGGCCTTGTCCGGTGGGGTCATCCCCGGCCCGTCCAGGCGAGCAGGGCCGCCTGGATCTGCGCGGCGTCGGGCGCCTCGGCAGCCCAGGCGACATAGCCGTCGGGCCGTACCAGCACGGTCGTGCGCCGTCCGCTCGCCCATTGCTCCACGGCCAGCCGGTCCTTGCGGCCGTCCGCGTCCCAGGGGCCGGGGGTGATCAGCACGAACCGGCCGCCGCGCAGGGCCTCGTGGAGCCGGCCGCCGGTGAGCGCCACGTCCGGGATGCGCCTGCCGGTCAGCGGGTGGGCGCCGCGGGGAGCGGCGTAGGCGTAGCCGATGCCGGTGACCTGGCCCGTCACCCGCCGCCGAAGGGGGCCGACGCGGGTGACGGCGGTGGCGAGCGCGGTGCGCAGCGCCAGGGTCCAGGGACGCTTGGCCATGGCGAGACGCACGATGCCGCCGCTGCTGCGCAGCACCGCCCTGCCGACGGGGTGCCGCTCGGACTGGTAGGTGTCCAGGAGGGCGGCATCGGCGTGGCCGCGCAGGACTGCGGCGAGTTTCCAGGAGAGGTTCGCGGCGTCCTGGAGACCGGTGTTCATGCCCTGCCCGCCGGCCGGGGTGTGCACATGTGCGGCGTCCCCGGCGAGGAAGACACGGCCGACGCGGTAGGCGGGCGCCTGCCGCTCGTCGCTGTGGAAGCGGGACATCCAGCGCGCCTCGCGCATGCCGTAGTCGCGGCCGAGCGCGAGTCGGACGGTCTCACGGACCTCGTCGAGGTCCAGCGGGGCGCTGTCGGGGACGTCGCGGCCGCGCTGCCAGGCGATGACCCGGTGGTAGCCGTCGCCGAAGGGCGCGATGAAGGCGAAGGCGTCACCGACGGCGTTCGCGGTCAGCGTCCGCTCGGGCTGCTCGTCGAGGAGGACGTCGGCGAGGACGACGGAACGGATGACCGACTTCCCGGGGAAGGTCAGGCCGATCGAGGTGCGCACGGCGCTGTGGAGGCCGTCGGCACCCACGGCGTAGGCGGCGCGCAGCTCGCCGGGCTCGCCGTCAGGGCGGCGCACATGCAGCGTCACACCGTCGGCGTCCTGGCTGACGCCGGTGACCTCCGTCTCGTGCAGGAAGCGCACCCCGGCGTCGACCGCGCGCCGCTCCAGCGCCTTCTCGACCTCGTACTGGGGCAGGACCAGCACATGGCGGAAGCGGGAGGGGAGGGTGTCGAGCCGGATGGAGAGCCCGCCGAAGAGGCGGATGCCGGAGAGCGGCTGCCCCTTGGCCTCCAGGTCGTCGCTCAGACCGCGGGCGTCGAGTTGCTCCAGGGTGCGGGCGTGCAGGACGAAGGCGCGGGAGAGGTTGCTGATCTTGTGGGGGCGCTTCTCGACGAGGGTGACGGGGACGCCGGCGGTGGCGAGGTCACCGGCGAGGAGCAGACCGGTGGGGCCGGAGCCGACGACGAGGACGCCGGTGGGGGCGGTGCCGTCGCCGGGAGCGGTGGTGCGGGGCGTCTCTGTCATGGCTGCCTCCTGCTGCCAACATCTGTTGGCCAACACCTGTAGGCCAACGTTCGTGTGCCAACGTACGTTGACTTCCACTGGACGGTCAACAGTTGTTGGCCTACGTTTGTTGGCATGTCCGAAAAGCCCCCACCCCGCCGCTCCGACGCCACTCGCGGCGCCATCCTCGCCGCCGCTCGGGAGCGCTTCGCCTCCGACGGCTACGAGCGCACCACCATTCGTGCCGTCGCCAAGGACGCACGGATCGACCCGTCCATGGTGATGCGCTACTACGGCTCCAAGGAGGGCCTGTTCGACGCGGTCCTCGACGTCGATCTGCAGCTGCCCGACCTCCGGGGAGTGCCCCGCCACGACGTGGGCGAGGTGCTGGTGAACCACTTCCTCACCCTCTGGGAGGAGAACCACGACGCCCTCACCGCACTGCTGCGCGTCGGCGTCACCAACCCGGCAGGGTCCCGGCGGCTCCAGACGATCTTCCGGGACCAGTTGCTGCCGGTGGCGCGCCAGACCTGCCCCGACCCCGAGCAGGCGCCCGCCCGGGCCGTGCTCGTCTCCTCACAGATCATCGGGATGGCGTTCGCCCGCTACGTCCTGAAGATCCCGCCGGCCGTCGCCCTGGCCCGCGAGGAGGTGGTGGCCTGGCTGGCTCCCACCCTGCGGCGCTACCTCACCGCTCCGCACCCGTGACCCCGGCACCGGCGTCCGGCACCAAAAGCCCGGTACGAACGCGCCGAGGGAGTCCGCGCACCCATCCGGTGCGCGGACTCCCTCGGGGAAACGTGTGAGAAGTGCCGGCGTCAGCCCTGCTCGGCCCGCTTGCGGGTCTTGTCGGTCACCACGACCAGGCCCGCGATCACCAGGAACAACACGATCGGCGCCGCCACGAACAGCCCCAGCGTCTCCGCGACGCTCAGGCCCTTGCCGGGGTCGTCGCCGTCGTCGCGCGTCAGCGCGAGCGCGGGGGACGACATGAGCAGCATCATCAGCGTCGTACCGGCGGCCAGGGCGCCGGCGCGCAGGGCGTTCTTCTTGTCCACCCTGCAAAAGTAGCGAACGCCCGAACGGCGCGCGCGCCCGGGGTGCCCTTCCTGGCCCCCGGTCCGCCCCCACCCGGCCGCCGACGCACCCGGCCCGAACCGCTGGGGTGCCCACCCGGCCGCCGATCCCCCCACCCGGCCGCCGACGCACCCGGCCCGAACCGCCGGGGTTGCCCCACCGGGGCCGGGCGCGGGAGCGTCCTACCCGCGCCTACCCGCCCCGCGCCACGTCCGTCAGCGCGTACAGCCGCGGCGAGGCCGCCAGATCCTCCAGCGTCACCGGGCGCCCTTCCGCGTCCGCGATCGGCAGGCGCCAGTTCGGGTACTGGTCCCAGGTGCCCGGCAGGTTCTGCGGGCGGCGGTCGCCCACCGCGTCGGGCAGCCAGACGCCGACCAGCCGGGCGGGGGTGCGCAGCAGGAAGCGGTACACGGCCTGGATCTCCCGCTCCTGCGACACCGCCGAGTTCGCGCCGGTGAGCCCTTCGAGCAGTCCGAGCCGGGACAGCAGGGCGAGCCACTGGCCGGTCTCGGCGGCGGCTTCGGCGCGTTCCTCGGCCAGGGGGCGGGTGAGCAGGCCGAGCCGGTCGCGGAGTTCCACGTGCTCTCCGCTGAGCCGGGCGGCGGTGGGCGGCAGGTCGTGGGTGGTGGCGGTGGCCAGGCAGTCGGCGCGCCAGCGTTCGGGCGGCAGCGGCCGGCCGTCGCCCTCCCAGTCCCGTTCGAACCACAGGACGGACGTACCGAGCACCCCGCGCTCGTGCAGCGCCTCGCGCACCCCGGGCTCCACGGTCCCGAGGTCCTCGCCGATGACCAGGGCCCCGGCGCGCGAGGCCTCCAGGACGAGGACGGCGAGCATGGCCTCGGCGTCGTAGCGGACGTAGGTGCCTTCTGTGGGCGGCTGCCCCTGCGGCACCCACCACAGCCGGAACAGGCCCATGACGTGGTCGATGCGCAGGGCACCGGCGTGCCGCAGCAGGGCGCGCAGCAACCGGCGGTAGGGGGCGTACCCGGAGGCGGCCAGCCGGTCGGGCCGCCAGGGCGGCAGGCCCCAGTCCTGGCCGCGGGGGTTGAAGGCGTCCGGTGGGGCGCCCACCGACATCCCGGACGCCAGGTACTCCTGCTGGGCCCAGGCGTCGGCGCCGCCCGGGTGCACGCCGACCGCGAGGTCGTGGATCAGCCCGATCGGCATTCCGGCGTCGCGCGCGGTGCGCTGGGCGGTGGCGAGCTGGGCGTCGGTGAGCCAGGCGAGCCGGCTGTGGAAGTCGACGCGGTCCATCAGCTCGGCGCGGGCGCGGCCGGTCGCGGCCGAGCGGGGGTCGCGCAGCGGGGTGGGCCAGGTGTGCCAGTCGGAGCCGTAGAGCTCGGCGAGCGCGTACCAGGTGGCGTGGTCCTCCAGCTCCTGGCCCTGCTCGGCGAGGAAGTCGGCGTAGGCGGCGCGCCGTCCGGGCCCGAGCGGGACGGTGTGCACGAGTTGCAGCGCCTCGCGCTTGAGCTCCCACACGGCGTCGCGGTCGATCAGCTCGCCCTTGTCGAGCACGGACGCACGCAGCCGCGCGGCACGCTCCAGCAGCGTACGGATGCGGGAGCGGTCCTCGGTGTACGGGAACTCGGGGATGTCCTCCACGCGCAGATGCACGGGGTCCGGATAGCGGCGGGAGGAGGGGCGGTAGGGAGACGGGTCGGCGGGAGCGCCGGGTACGGCCGCGTGCAACGGGTTGACCTGCACGAACCCCGCGCCGAGCGCGCGCCCGGCCCAGGCGGTCAGCTCGGCCAGGTCGCCGAGGTCGCCCATGCCCCAGGAGCGGCGGGAGAGCAGGGAGTAGAGCTGGACGAGCAGTCCGTACGAGCGCCCCGGCGGCTCGGGCAGCCGGGTGGGGGCGGCGACGAGGTGGGCTTCGGCCGTGCGGCCGTCGGGGGTGGCGATGTACAGGGTGTGAACCCCGGGCGGGAGGCCTTCCGCAGAGGGGCGTGTCTCGCCCTGCTCGGTCTCGACGCGCACCCGGGTGCCGTCCGGGAGGGTGGTGAGCGCGGCGGGCGGCTCACCGCCCCAGCCGACCACGGTCGGGGGCAGCAGCCGCTCCCGCAGCTCCGTTTCACGGGCGGCCAGGGCCTGGCATCGGGCGTCCGGGGTACCCGCGTCCACGCCGAGCGCGGCGAGGGCGGCGGTGACCGCGGTGTCCGAGGCCGTGACCGTACGGTCCGGCGAGGGGCGGTAGGAGGTGGCGACGCCGTGCAGCGCGGCGAGCCGGGCGAGGGGCGTGTCGTCGCGCGCGGGGACCGCCGGTGCCATCTAGTACCCCATGGGGTCCGGCCCGGCGGCCAGGGGCTCGCTGGTCAGGGGGGCGACGTCGGCGAGCGGGGGTTCGCTGGTGAGGGGCTCGGCGTCGGGCAGCGGCGGCTCACTCGTCAGGGGCACCTGGGTGCGGGCGCCCTCCGCGCTGAGGACGCCGATCGGGGTCCGGGGGGCGGCGCAGGGTTCCGCATGGCGTTTGGACAGGGTCGGGAGCGGATGGTGTGCCGGTGCGGCCACAGGGGGCCTCCTTGTCGTCGTGCGACGTTCTGCGGGTGAGTGCAGGCCTACCCAATGGGCGCGTGCGCAGACGTACGAGGGTGAACAAGGTGGGGTTGCTCACAGACCATATCCAGGTGCGGCGCCCCGCGGCACGCCACCGCCCCGAGGAGCTTCCGGACTTCCCGCAGATTTCCCGGCGCACCCCCGGCTCGCTATTCACTCAGTACATGTAGCGAGTGCATACTGATCTCCATGAGCACCCGCCACATCCTCCTGGGGCTGCTCGCCGCGGGACCGAGCCATGGCTACGACCTCAAGCGGCGGCACGACGAGCGGTTCCCCCAGGCGCGGCCCCTGGCCTACGGGCAGGTCTACACGACCCTGCAGCGCCTGGTCCGCGACGGCCTGGCCGAAGTGGAAGGCACCGACTCCGACGGCGGCCCGGAGCGCACGCTGTACCGCTCGACCGACGCCGGCTCGCGCGAGCTGGTCCGCTGGGCCGGGGAGACCACACCACCCGCACCGTTCGTGGCGAACGAGATCTTCGCCAAGGTGGTGGTCTGCATCCTCGCGTCGGCGGACCCTGCCGCCTACCTGGCGGCGCAGCGCGGCGCGCACATGGCTCGGATGCGCGAACTGACGGCTGTGAAGACCGCCCCCGGCGCCTCTCTCGCGACGGTGCTCTCGGCCGACTACGCCCTCAACCACCTGGACGCCGACCTCCGCTGGATGACCACCACGGCGGCCCGGCTCACGACTCTGACCGCGGAGGTCGACTCACCATGAGCACCCCCCTCCTCACGGGCCGCCGCCTGCACAAGGCCCACGGCCCCACCCCGGCGCTGCGCGGCGCCTCCCTCGCGCTGCGCCCCGGCGAGATCCTCGCCGTGACCGGGGCCAGCGGCAGCGGAAAGTCCACGCTGCTGCACTGCCTGGCGGGGATCGTCCGCCCGGACTCCGGCACGGTGGAGTACGCCGGTGAGCGCCTCGACACGCTGCCGGAGGCACGGCTGAGCCTGCTCCGGCGGACGGAGTTCGGGGTGGTGTTCCAGTTCGGGCAGCTGATCCCGGAGCTCACCGCGGCCGACAACGTGGCGCTGCCGCTGCTGCTCGCGGGCACACCCCGGCACACGGCGCGCGAGCGGGCCGGCGCGTGGCTGGAGCGGTTCGGTGTACTGGCGCAGGAGGCGCTGCGTCCGGGGGAGTTGAGCGGAGGCCAGGCGCAGCGGGTGGCGCTGGCACGGGCACTGGTGACCGCACCGAAGGTGGTCTTCGCGGACGAGCCGACCGGTGCGCTGGACTCCCTGGCCGCGGAGCAGGTGATGACCGCCCTGGTGCACACGGCCCGCGAGTCGGGCACGGCGGTGCTGCTGATCACGCACGACGCGCAGGTCGCGGCGTACGCGGACCGGGAGGCGACCCTGCGGGACGGGGCCTTCGAGGGGCAGTCCGCGGAGGTGGCGCGTTGAGCGTGGACCTCCGACTGGCCTGGCTGCTGACCCGTGGGTCCGACCGGCGGGAATGGCGGCGGGTGCTGCTCACCGCGGCGGGAGCCGGGCTCGCCACCGCCTTCGCGCTGGCCGCCGTCGCGGTCGCCGCGCTGCGCGGGTACCACCGGATCCCGCTCGCGAGCGGACTGCTGAACGGCCCCGGCGAGCGCAGGGGCATCGTGTTCACGCTGCTCCTGCTGCTCGTGCCGGTGCTGGGCTTCCTCGGGCAGTGCGCCCGCATCGGGGCCGTGCACCGCGACCGGCGGCTGGCCGCACTGCGGCTGGCGGGGGCCGAACCGGACCGGGTGCGCCGGATCGCCGCCCTGGAGACAGGACCGGCCTGCGTGGCGGGCTCGGCTCTGGCCACGCTGTTCTCCGTCCTCCTCCTGCTGCGCCTGTGGCGGGGGACCCCGGCCGTGGTCTGGGCGGCGTTCTTGGTGGTCGCGACGGCCGTGCCGGTGCTGGGTGTGCTGGTGAGCGTGGTCGCGCTGCGCCGTGTGGTCGCCGAACCGCTGGGCCGGGTACGGCGGGTGCGCCCGCCCGCGTCACGGGGGCCGGTCGTGGCGTACCTGGTGGCGGCGCTGGTGGTGCTGCTGGTGGCGGGGCTGCTCCTGGTACCGGGCGAGTCCGGCGGGTTCGCCACGGCTCCCGGACTGGTGTTCGCCGTGGTGGTGCTCACCGGTATGGGCGCCGTCTGGCTCAGCGGCGCCACCGCGCGGCGCACGGGCCGGCTGCTGGCGGAGCGGACCGGTAGCCCGGCGGTGCTGATCGCGGCGGAACGGCTGCGCGACGACCCGTGGGCCGCGGCCCGTACGCATGCGGCGGTGCTGCTGGTCACCGTCGTGGGCACCGGGTTCGTGGGCGTGCGCCAGGTGCTCTTGAACAGCCTGCACCACATCACCCCGGCCGAGGACCTGTCCTTCTACACCACCGGTATCGACCTGACGGGTGCCGCCGTGCTGGTCGCCCTCGCGATCACGCTGTCCGCACTGGCCGTGGGCACCGCCGAGTCCGTGGCCACCCGGCGCCGGGGCCTGGCCGCACAGGTGGGCGCCGGAGTGCCGGCCTCCGTGCTGGCGCGAGCGCTGCTCCTGGAGACCGCGCTGCCGCTGGCCCCGGCGGTGGTCCTCGCGGGTGCGGGCGGCATGGCGATCGGCGCCTGGTACGCGGCACTGGTGTCGGGGTCGGGCGCGTCCGTCCCGCTGCCGTCGCTGCTGGTACCGGTGGCGGTCTACGCGGCGTGCCTCCTGTCGGCCGCGACATCACTGCCCCTGCTGCGCCGCTCGGTGCACCCGGGCGAACTGCGGCAGGCCTGACGGCCGGCCCCGGGGGCGCAGAGGACTCCCGGAACCGGGCCCCGAGCGGCCGCCTCGGGGAACACGAAGGCCCGGATCGTCAGGCTGAGATGCCGTCGATCCGGGCCAAGGCGTCGTCCGCGCCGTACGGCTGCAGGTATGGCAGCCAGCGCGGGTCCCTATGGCCGGTGCCGATGATGCGCCAGGCCAGGCCGGTCGGCGGGGCGGGTTTGTGGCGCAGCCGCCAGCCCAGCTCGACGAGGTGGCGGTCGGCCTTGACGTGGTTGCAACGGCGGCACGAGGCCACCACGTTGTCCCAGACGTGCTGACCACCGCGGCTGCGCGGGATGACGTGGTCGACGCTGGTTGCGACGCCACCGCAGTACATGCACCGGCCGCCGTCGCGGGCGAAGAGCGCGCGACGGGTGAGAGGAACGGGCCCCCGGTAGGGAACCCGTACGAATCGCTTGAGCCGGACCACGCTGGGTGCGGGGACAGTGACGGTCGCGCTGTGCATGTAGGCGCCGGACTCCTCGAGGCAGACAGCCTTGTTCTCGAGGACGAGGATGAGCGCGCGGCGGAGCGGTACGACGCCGAGCGGCTCGTACGACGCGTTGAGGACCAGGACGTGCGGCACGGATGCCCTCCTTGTACGCCGGCGGCGCGTGGCTCGCGCCGGGACGATCTGAGAGCCAGTCTCCCCTCATGGCTGGTGGAAGCGCCACCATGTCCCGGTAACGGGCTGGGAGTGTTTTCGACCACACCCGGTGCGCCGCCCGCCGCGCGCCCCCCTGCTTCACCTGGTGAACCCCCAGGTGACACGGTCTCTCCACGGAACATCGCCATGATCCCCACACGATGCCCCGTTAGTGTGGTGCCTCTGCCGTCCGGTGACCTTTCTGTGACCTCGACGACCTTGACCGCTCCACCGGAGGCGGACGCACAGGAGGTAACCCGACGTGTCCCTGCCCGCCCTGCTGGCCGCCGGCGCCTCACCGGCTCCGTCCCCCAAGAAGTCGACGGCTCCGGCGGTTCCCACGTTCCAGGACGCCCAGGAGAGCGCGAACCACGCCGCGAGCTGGGTCGAGAAGAACTGGTCCACGTGGCTCGCGATCGGCCTCAGGGTCATCCTGATCCTGGTGATCGCGGCGGTGCTGAGAGTGGTGGTACGGCGTGCGATCACCCAGCTCATCGACCGCATGAACCGCACCACCGAGTCGACGAACGGCATGGCACTGGGCGGCCTGCTGGTCAACGCCGAGCGGCGCCGGCAGCGTGCGGCGGCGATCGGATCGGTGCTGCGTTCGGCGGCGAGCTTCCTGATCATGGGCACCGCGGCACTGATGGTGCTGTCGACCTTCCAGATCGACCTGGCCCCGCTGCTGGCCTCGGCGGGTGTCGCCGGCGTGGCGGTCGGTTTCGGTGCCCGCAACCTGGTCACGGACTTCCTCTCCGGCGTCTTCATGATCCTGGAGGACCAGTACGGCGTCGGCGACACCATCGACGCGGGGGTGGCCTCCGGCGAGGTGATAGAGGTGGGCCTGCGCGTGACGAAGCTGCGCGGTGCCGACGGCGAGATCTGGTACGTCCGCAACGGCGAGGTCAAGCGCATCGGCAACCTCTCGCAGGGCTGGGCGACGGCCGGGGTGGACGTCACCGTCCGCTCGAGCGAGAACCTGGACCGGGTGAAGGCGGTCCTGGACGCGGCGGCCGAGCGGATGAGCAAGGAGGAGCCCTGGAACGAGATCCTCTGGGGCCCGGTCGAGGTGCTCGGACTGGACAGCGTGCTGATCGACTCCATGGTGGTCCGCCTCTCGGCGAAGACCATGCCGGGCAAGGCCCGGGCGGTGGAGCGGGAGCTGCGCTGGCGCGTCAAGCAGGCCTTCGACCAGGCGGGCATCCGCATCGTGGGCGGCCAGCCCACCACCCTCACGCAGCAGGAGCAACCAGCCGGCCTCGCGGCCCCGGTGGCACCCCCCTCGACCCACCCCAACCCGGACTCCCCGCAGTCGGCGGCGGCGTCCCCCGTCTCGCCGCCGCGTCCGGCAGCGAAGTAGCGGGTTCCGCGGTCGTACGAGGAGGCGGCGTCCGGGTGTCGGGCGCCGCCCCCCACCCTGGACACCGTCCCGTTCCCGGAGGGCTGACGCCGGTAACGAGTCGGTTGCCCGCCGGTGGCCGGTATTGACGCCCACGTGGGCACGGGCCTACCTTCCTGCCATCGATAGGAAACCTTCCTAACAGATCGCGGGTCGAGCGATCAGTCGGTGGACTTCCCCGCGCCCCGGCTGCGAAGCTGGGCCGTCGAAAGGCAGGTGGCGACACGCATGGCAGGATCCGCCGGCACGCCGGGCACACCGAGCGTTCTGCGCGCCATGAACGACCGCGCCGCCCTGCACCTGCTCCTGGAGCACGGCCCGCTCACCCGCACCCGCATCGGCAAGCTCACCGGCCTGTCGAAGCCCACCGCCTCCCAGTTGCTCGCCCGCCTCGAGGCCGCCGGACTCGTCCTGATGACCGGCACCAGCGAGGGCCGCCCGGGCCCCGGCGCCCAGCTCTACGTCGTCAACCCGGCCGCCGCCCACGTCGCCGGCCTCGACGTCACCCCCGAGCGCATCCTCGCCGCCGTCGCCGACATCACCGGCCGCACGGTCGGCGAGTACGAGCTGCCCACCCCCGGCCGCCGCCCGGCGCAACCCGCCGTACGCCAGGTCACCGACGCCCTCGACGGCGCCGTGAAAGCCGCCGGGCTCGCCGTCTCCGACGTCCACCGGGTCGTCATCGGCACCCCGGGCGCCTTCGACCCCAACACCGGCCGCCTGCGCTACGCCTCCCACCTGCCCGGCTGGCACTCCCCCACGCTGCTGGAGGAACTCGCCGCCGCCCTGCCGATGCCGGTCGAGTACGAGAACGACGTCAATCTCGTCGCCCTCGCCGAGCAGCGCCTGGGCGCGGCCAGGGGCCACGACGACTTCGTGCTGCTCTGGAACGAGGGCGGTCTCGGCGCCGCCCTGGTCCTCGGCGGCCGGTTGCACCGCGGCTGGACCGGCGGCGCCGGCGAGGTCGGCTTCCTGCCGGTGCCCGGCGCCCCCCTGGTCCGCCAGGTCACCAAGGCCAACAGCGGCGGCTACCAGGAGCTGGCCGGCTCCCAGACGATCCCGAAGCTCGCCCGGGAACTGGGCGTCGAGGACCTGCCCACGGGCCCGTACGCCGAGGTCGCCGCCACCCTCGTCGCCCGGGCCGCCGACAGCGCCTCCGGCCCCCACCGGCGGCTCCTGCAGGCGTACGCGACCCGGCTCGCCACCGGCCTGGCCTCGCTCGTCGCCGTGCTCGACCCCGAACTCGTCGTCCTCAGCGGCGCCTCCCTCACCGCCGGGGGCGAGCCGCTGCGAGGCCTGCTCCAGGCCGAACTGGAGGAGCTGGCCGCGTCCCGGCCACGCCTCGTCGTCGGCGACGTACGCGAACACCCCGTGCTGCGCGGTGCGCTGGAGAGCGCCCTCGCCGCCACCCGCGACGAGGTCTTCGACACCTCGCGCTGAAGCCCCGGGCCCCCACCCCGGTTCCACCCGCGCCCCAAGCATCCGTCCCGGTCGAACCACACCTCCGCCCGCCCAGGGAGACCCCGTCATGCCCGAAACAGCGAGAAAAGTCGCCTTTGCCCTGACTGCTTCTATCGCCCTCCTCACCACCGCCTGTACCGGCCAGTCCTCCTCCGGCGCGAGTGACGACGCCTCGAAGGAGACCACCATCACCTTCTGGCACGCCTGGAGCGCGCCGAACGAGACCAAGGCCGTGAACGCGCTGGTCGCCGGCTTCGAGAAGGCGCACCCCAACATCCATGTCCACGTCGTCGCCAACATGACCGACGACAAGATCAACCAGGCGCTGCGCACCGGCGGCGACCAGGCCCCCGACGTCATCTCGTCCTTCACCACGAACAACGTCGGCAAGTTCTGCTCCTCGGGGGCGCTCGTCGACCTGAACCCCTTCTTCAAGAAGGCCGGTATCGACCCGGACACGACCTTCCCGAAGGCGATGAACGAGTACACCCGATTCGACGGCAACCGTTGCACGGTGCCGCTGCTGGGTGACGCGTACGGGCTCTACTACAACAAGACCGCCTTCAAGAAGGCGGGCATCACGGCCCCGCCCAGGACGTGGTCCGAGTTCGAGACCGACGCCAAGAAGCTGACCATCCCCGACGGCGACGGTTACCGGCAGCTCGGATTCATGCCCGACTACCACGGCTGGGAGACCACGACCGAGCACTACTTCGCGCAGTTCTCCCCCACCTACTTCAACAAGAACGGCACGTCGAACCTCGCCGGGGACCCCGCGTTCACCGCGGGTTTCACGCTCCAGAAGAAGCTCGTCGACGAACTGGGCGGCTATCAGAAGCTGGAGCGGTACCGCTCGAAGCTCGGTGACGAATGGGGCCCCAAGCACCCCTTCCACACCGGCCAGGTGGCCATGCAGCTCGACGGCGAGTGGCGCCTGGGCATGGCCCTGGCCGCCAAGCCGAACTTCGACATCGGGGTCGCCCCGCTGCCCGTCCCCGACGACCAGGCCGCCCAGTACGGCAAGGGCTACATCACCGGAACGATCGCCGGCATCGCCGCCACCAGCACCAGGCAGAACGCGGCCTGGGAGCTGGTGAAGTACATGACCACCGACACCGACGCGGTGGTGGACTTCTCCAACGCCATCCACAACGTGCCCTCCACGCTGGCGGCCCTGAAGTCCCCGAAGCTGAAGTACGACCCGCGCTTCAGGACGTTCCTGGACATCGCCGCCGACCCGAACTCGACCACCACGCCCGCCTCGGTCAACGGCGGCGTGTACCTCACGACGATCCAGCAGCTCGGATACGACTACGAGAGCGGAAAGGTCACCGACCTGAAGGCCGCTCTCCGGAGGACCGCCCGGCAGATCGACACGGACATCGCGCAGGCGAAGTAGCGATGAGCACGATCACCCTCGCCTCGAAGCGCCGCAGGGCGGCGCTTCGGACGGCCGCCTTCATGTCGCCCTGGCTGATCGGCTTCGCGGTCTTCTTCGCGTATCCGCTGGTCTCGACCGTCTACTTCTCGTTCATGCACTACGACGGCTTCCGGCCACCGGCCTGGAGCGGAGCGAAGAACTGGACGTACGTCTTCGAGGACTACCCCTACTTCTGGCCCGCGCTGCGCAACACCCTGTGGCTGGTCGTCGTCATGGTCAGCCTGCGGGTCGTCTTCGGGCTCGGCGTCGGCCTGCTGATCACGAAGATCAAGACGGGTACGGGCGTCTTCCGCACCCTGTTCTACCTGCCCTACCTCGCCCCGCCCGTCGCCGCGACCATGTCCTTCGCCTTCCTCCTCAACCCCGGTACGGGCCCGGTCAACTCGATCCTGGAGAAGATCGGCATCCGGGCGCCGGGCTGGTTCAACGACCCCTCCTGGTCCAAGCCCGCGCTCACCCTGCTCGCCCTGTGGGGCATCGGCGACCTGATGGTGATCTTCATGGCCGCGCTGCTGGACGTGCCGCAGGAGCAGTACGAGGCGGCCGAACTGGACGGCGCGTCGGCCTGGCAGCGGTTCCGGTACGTGACGCTGCCGAACATCTCGCCGATCGTGATGTTCGCGGTGGTCACCGGAGTGATCCAGACCATGCAGTACTACACACAGCCCCTGATCGCCGGAAAGGTCGCCTCCGGTGTCATCCAGGGCGCCGGAACCCAGTTCGAGCCGGGCTACCCGGAGAAGTCCACGCTCACCCTGCCCCAGCTCGTCTACAACCTCGGCTTCCAGCGCTTCGACTACGGCTCCGCCTGCGTGGTCGCGCTCGTGCTGTTCTCCCTGTCCATGGTGTTCACCGCGTTCCTGATGCGGCGCCGGGGCGGCCTCAACCTGGCAGGTGACTGACCATGACCCAAGTACTCGACCAGCCGGTACAGGTGCGGGTCCCCGTCTCGCCGGCCCAGCGCACCGCCCGCCGCAGGGCCGCCCTGGAATGGGTCGCGGTCCACTCCCTCGGCGTCGCCGCCGCCCTGTTCTTCGCGCTGCCGTTCGTGTTCGTGTTCCTGACCTCGCTGATGAGCGACAGCCAGGCGCTCAGCCGCGACCTGGTCCCGCACACCTGGGAGTGGGGCAACTACAGGAGCGTGCTCACCACCCCCGGCTTCCTCACCTGGTGGAGGAACACCCTGGTCTACGCCGGCCTCGGCACCGTCCTGACCGTCGTGTCCTCCGTTCCGGTGGCGTACGCGCTCGCCAAGTTCCGTTTCCGGGGACGCAATCTGTCCCTCATGCTGGTGATCTCGATGATGATGCTGCCGCCGCAGGTGATCATCATCCCGATGTACCTGTTCTGGGCGAAGCAGCTGGGCCTGGCGGGCACGTTGTGGCCACTGATCATCCCGATGGCGTTCGGCGACGCGTTCTCCGTCTTCCTGCTGCGTCAGTTCCTGATGACCATCCCGAACGAGTACCTGGACGCCGCGAAGGTCGACGGCTGCGGCGACCTGCGGACCCTGCTGAAGGTCGTGCTGCCCATGGCCCGGCCGGGGATCGCCGCCGTCGCGCTCTTCCAGTTCTTCTACGCCTGGAACGACTACTTCGGCCCGCAGATCTACGCATCCGAGAATCCCGGTGCCTGGACGCTGAGTTACGGCCTGGAGTCGTTCAAGGGTGCGCACCACACCGACTGGAACCTGACCATGGCCGCGACCGTGCTGGTCATGGCCCCCGTGATCCTCGTGTTCTTCTTCGCCCAACGGGCGTTCGTCGAGGGCGTCACGCTCACCGGAGTGAAGGGTTAGTCAGCCGCAATGAAACTCACCGTGGTCGGCGGAGGTTCGACCTACACACCCGAACTCATCGACGGATTCGCCCGGTTGCGGGACGCCCTGCCCCTCGCGGAACTGGTGCTGGTCGACCCGGCCGCCGAACGCCTGGAACCGGTGGGCGGACTGGCTCGCCGGATCTTCGCCAAGCAGGGCCACGACGGCCGCATCGTCACCACCTCCGACCTCGACGCGGGCGTCGAGGGCGCCGACGCCGTGCTGCTCCAGCTGCGCGTCGGCGGCCAGGCCGCGCGCGAGCAGGACGAGACCTGGCCCCTGGAGTGCGGCTGCGTCGGCCAGGAGACGACCGGCGCGGGCGGCCTGGCCAAGGCGCTGCGTACCGTGCCGGTCGTCCTGGACATCGCCGAACGGGTCCGCCGCACCAACCCGAAGGCCTGGATCATCGACTTCACCAACCCGGTCGGCATCGTCACCCGTGCCCTGCTGAAGGAGGGCCACCGGGCGGTCGGGCTGTGCAACGTGGCGATCGGCTTCCAGCGGAAGTTCGCCGCGCTGCTCGGGGTCACACCCGCCGATGTGCACCTGGACCACGTGGGCCTGAACCATCTCACCTGGGAGACAGGTGTGCGCCTCGGCGGCCCCGAGGGCGAGGACGTGCTGCCCGGGCTGCTCACCGAGCACGGCGAGGCGGTCGCCGCCGATCTGCGGCTGCCCCGGGCACTCCTGGACCGGCTCGGCGTGGTCCCGTCGTACTACCTGCGCTACTACTACGCGCACGACGAGGTCGTCGGGGAGCTGCGGACGAAACCCTCCCGTGCCGCCGAAGTAGCCGACATGGAACGGCGGTTGCTCCAGATGTACGGCGACCCCTCGCTCGACGAGAAGCCGGCGCTGCTCGCGAAGCGGGGCGGCGCCTACTACTCGGAGGCAGCGGTCGACCTGGCGGCGGCGCTGCTCGGCGGCTCCGGGTCGCCGTACCAGGTGGTGAACGCCTGCAACCGCGGCACGCTGCCCTTCCTGCCGGACGACGCGGTGATCGAGGTGCAGGCGGCCGTCGGCCCGCACGGACCGAGTCCGCTGCCCGTGCCGGCCGTGGACCCGCTGTACGCGGGCCTGATGGCGAACGTGACGGCGTACGAGGAACTGGCCCTGGACGCCGCCCTGCGCGGCGGCCGGGACCGCGTCTTCCGCGCCCTGCTCTCCCACCCCCTGATCGGCCAGTACGACCACGCCGACGCCCTCACCGACAGACTGATCGCGCACAACCGGGAGCATCTCGCGTGGGCCTGACCGCAAGTGTCCTCGCCATCGACGCGGGCAACAGCAAGACCGACGTCGCCGTGGTGGCCGCCGACGGGGAGGTCCTCGGCACCGCGCGGGGCGGGGGGTTCCGGCCGCCGTCCGTGGGCGTGGAGACGGCGGTGGACGCCCTGGCCGAAGTCGTCGAGCGGGCCTGCGCGGCGGCCGGGGTCGCCTCGGTCGCCCATGTCTCGGCCTGTCTGGCCAACGCCGACCTGCCGGCGGAGGAGGAGCAGCTGGCCGCCGCGCTGCACGCGCGCGCGTGGGGCACGACGGTGGAGGTACGCAACGACACGTTCGCGATCCTCCGGGCCGGGGTGGCCGAACCGAGGGGCATCGCCGTGGTCTGCGGCGCCGGCATCAACTGCGTCGGCATGCGCCCCGACGGACGCACCGCCCGCTTTCCCGCCCTGGGCCGCATCTCCGGCGACTGGGGCGGGGGTTGGGGCCTGGCGGAGGAGGCCCTGTGGTGGGCGGCGCGCGCGGAGGACGGCCGCGGCGGGCCCACCGCCCTGGCACGCACGCTGCCGGCGCACTTCGGCCTCGTCTCGATGTACGCGCTCATCGAGGCGCTGCACCTGAGACACATCGCCCCCGAGCGGCGGCACGAACTGACCCCGGTGCTGTTCCGGACGGCCGCGGAGGGAGACCCGGTGGCCCGCGCGGTCGTGGACCGGCTGGCGGAGGAGGTGGTCACGATGGCGACGGTGGCACTGAGCCGGCTGAACCTCCTGGAGGAGGAGACCCCGGTCGTCCTGGGCGGCAGCATCCTGGCGGCCCGGCATGCCCAACTGGACGACGCGGTAAGGGACCTCCTGGTCGCAAGGGCCCCGAAGGCGGTCCCCCAGGTGGTGACGGCCCGCCCGGTCCTGGGTGCGGCACTCCTGGGCCTGGACCACGAGAACGCACCGCAGGAGACACAGGAACGGGTACGGGCGCACTACGCACCCGCGTAGCCGCGGGGAGCCCGCCTGCACAGCTGCGGTCAGCGGCGCCGCCGGGCCGGCACGGGTGGGCGCCGGGCCGGCACGGGTGGGCGCCGGGCCGGCACGGGTGGGCGCCGGGCCGGCACGGGTGGGCGCCGGAGGTCCCCCCTGCTCGAAGAGCTTGGGGGAGGCACCCGGTCGGCGCCGGGTCGCGCAGCCCCCGGCCCACCCCGCCGCCGGGAACCAACCAGGTACAGGCCGCGTATTCAAGAAATGGGGGCACCGCAACGGCACAGCTCAGCAACAAGATCGTATGAAGCCCTGTGCGGACGGCACCCCCGGCGGCGATACTTGCCGCGACAGATGGCCAAGGGGGAGGTCAGGTGACACAGCTGCAGCAGGGCGTGGCCCCACCGGCGACGCCCGTCGCACCCCGCCGCACCGCCTTCGCCGAGGGCGCCGACCGTCTGCGCGTCGCCGCGGCCACCGAGCCCGGCCGGCTCCGCGTCATCGGCGCCGTCCTCGCCCTGCTCGTCGTCTCCTTCGGCGCGGTCACCGCCTGGCAGACGACCGACCGCGCGGGCGCCGCCGACGACGTACTGCACCACAGCCAGCCGCTCAGCGCGGGCGCCGCCGACATCTACCGCTCCCTGGCGGACGCCAACACCACGGCCTCCAGCGGCTTCCTGGCGGGCGGCCAGGAACCCGCGGCGACCACCCTCCGGTACGAGAAGGACATCCGGACGGCCGCCGCCAAGCTGGTCACCGCCGCGGCCAACGCCGAGCCCGGCTCCCCCGCCGCGGCCACCATCACCAAGCTCAACACGCTGCTCCCCGAGTACAAGGGCCTCATCGAACGCGCCCGTGCCAACAACCGCCAGGGCTTCCCGGTCGGCGGCGCCTACCTGCGGGCCGCGAACGAGGAGATGCAGCAGGAGATGCTGCCGGCCGCCCAGGACCTGTACACCAAGGAGAACCAGCGGCTGCGCTCCGACTACCGCAGCGCCACTCCCTATCCCTGGTTCGCCCTCGCCCTCGGCGTCCTCGCACTCGCCGCCCTCGGCTGGGTACAGCGCCGCCACTACCTGCGTACCAACCGGGTGCTCAATCACGGCCTGGTCGCCGCCACGGCGGCCTCCGCGATCGTCCTGCTGTGGCTGGCCGTCGGCCACAGCGTCGCCCGCTCGGGCCTGAACTCCTCGTACGCGCACGGCATCCGCTCGCTGGACGTGCTGCACGACGCCCGCATCGCGTCCCTGAACGCGCGGGGCAACGAGAACCTGACCCTGGTCAGCCGCGGCGCCGAGACCAGGAAGCTGCCCGGCGGAGCGGTCGAGGACGCCTACGACTACGCCTTCCAGCAGGACATGGACGCGCTCAACACCGGCCTCGCCAAGGCCGCCTCCCTCGCCGACGACCAGGCGGGCGGGCAGCCCGTGAAGGCCGCCGCCGGCGCCATGAGGGAATGGCGCAAGCGCCACGCCGAGGCGCGGACCGCCGACGACCAGGGCGACTACCGGCAAGCGCTCGACAAGGTCATCGGAACGAAGGCGAACCGGCCGACCGGCGAGTGCTTCGACGGCGTGGACGCGGACCTGGCGAAGGCGCTGGACCACGAGGAGAGTGAGTTCGTGCGGGCGGCGAGCGGCGGCCGGGACGCCATGACCGGGCTTCCGGTGGGCGCGGCCGTGCTCGCCGTGCTGGGCGCGTCCGGCGCGGTGCTCGGCATCGGGCGCAGGCTGTCGGAGTACCGGTGAGAGGGGGAGCGGCGATGATCGCACGGCGTCCGAGGCCGAGCCTGAAGGGCTGGGGCGGTGTGGCGGCGATGCTCGTCGCCTGCACTCTCACCCTCGTCCTCGCGCTGCTGCTGCCGCTGGCCCATCCGCGCCAGAACGGCACGGCGGGCACCCGGGCCCCGGGCCTCGCCGAGGCCACGCAGGCCAGGGCCGACTCCTGCGGCGGCCACCCGGAGCGGATGAGCCCGCCGCCGTCGAGCGACGAGAGCGGCCGGGCGGTCACGGCCATCAAGCAGCGCGGCTATCTCTCGGTGGGCGTCGACCAGAACAGCTACCGCTGGGGCTACCGCGACCCCAACACCAAGGGCAGCGACCTCGAGGGCTTCGACATCGACCTCGCGCGAGAGATCGCCCGGCAGATCATCGGCAGCCCCGACGCCGTCCGCTTCCACGCCATCCCCACCAACCAGCGCATCCCGGCCATCAAGAGCCACCAGGTGGACATGGTGGTGCGCACCATGACGATCACCTGCGACCGGCTGGCGGAGGTCGCCTTCTCCGAGCCGTACTTCACGACCGGCCAGCAGGTCCTGGCTCCCAGGTCGTCCCCGATCACGGGCTACGACACATCGCTCGCCGGCAAGAGGATCTGCTCGGCGCAGGGTTCGACCGCGAACGCCGCACTGACCGAGGACCGGAAGCGCGGCCGGCTCGCCGCGTCCGCCGACATCTCCACCACCGTCCCCAACCAGCTCGACTGCCTGGTGAAGCTGCAACTGGGCGAGGTCGACGCGGTGGTCACCGACGGCGCGCTCGCCGCGAGCCAGGCCGCCCAGGACCCGACCGTCCAACTCAAGGGGAAGCCCTTCACGACCGAGTACTACGGCGTGGCGATGAACAAGGATGACAGGGATCTGGTACGCCGGGTCAACCAGGTGCTGGAGGACTACCGCAGGAACGGCTGGCAGGCCTCGTACACCCGGTGGCTGTCCCAGACGCTCGGCGAGGACTCGACGCCGTCACAGCCGCCTTCGACCTGAACCGGCGCGACCGACCTGGTACCACTGGAGAGTTGCCCCGGCGCCCCGGACAGGAGCGCGGGGAACGACGAGAGCGAGAGGTGATCGATGGGCGTCACGGGACCCACCGGGCCGGTGATGGACCGGGACGAGGTGGACCGTGCGCTGGCGCGGCTCGGCGCGGAGCACGAGGCCATAGAGACCTCGCTCCTCGCCCTCCAGGACCACGCGGGCCGCAGACTCCTCGAGGGTGCCGAACTGACCGGCGTCACCAAGGAGCGGTGGGCGTCGGCGGAGGCGTCGATCACCCTGCTGTGGGCGTACTTCGACGCCTACACGGAGACCCTGCGCACCGCGCGCGAGATCCGCGCCCGCAGGCGCTGGTCCAGCCGTGAGGACCTGGTCGAGCTGACCGAGCTGCTGCGCGGCCCGAGCGTCACCGTCGCGGGCGGTGTCACGGCGACGGCGAACGCGCCGACCCTCGCGGGCACCGGCCGGCTCAGCGAGCGGTTCTCCCTGGAGCAGCTCGTGGACCGGATGAACGATCTGTACGCCTCCTCGCTGGACATCGTCGTCGCCGCCGACGCGGTGTGGTCGGCGCTGCCCGCCCGGATCGATTTACTGGCCGCGGAGTTGCAGCGCACCCGTCAGCTCGCCCACTCGGTGGGTGTACGACCCGGCGAGCACCCGGCGGGAGACGACCTGGAGCGCATCACCCGCACCCTGACCAGGCTGCGCGAACAGGTGGTCTCCGACCCGCTGGCGTACTGGGTCCCGGCCGAGGGGAGTTCGGCACCCGGCGGCGGCCGGCCGGACACCACGGTGTACGACCGCCAGGCGCGCGCGCTGGAGGACGTGCGCCGGGAGATCGACGCGGTGCTGACGGTACGGCAGGACGCGGAGAAGCGGCTCGTCAGACTCCGCGACCTGCTCAGCCGCGCGGACCGCACCCTGGCCGAGGCCCGCAGCGCGCGCGGTGAGGTGCTGGCGAAGATCGCCGCTTCGGAGGTGCCCGCGGTCAGCGGCCCGCCCACCGCACTGCAGGAGCAGCTGGCGACGGCCGCCGAGTACCGCAGGCACGCGCAGTGGCACCGTCTGTCGCCGCTCCTGGACTCGCTGGAACAGAGGGCGGAGGACGAGCTCCAGCGCGCCCGCGAGTCGCTGACGGCGGTGACCGCGCCGCTCGCGGTCCGCGCCGAGCTGCGCGGCCGTCTCGACGCGTACAAGGCGAAGGTGGCCCGGCACGGCCTGGCGGAGGACCCGCTGCTGGTCGAGCGGTACGACGCGGCGCGGCGCATGCTGTGGAGCGCGCCCTGCGACCTGAGAGCCGCGGAGCAGGCGGTACTGCGCTACCAGCGGGCGGCCGCGGAACTGCTCGGCGCGCGGGTGCCCGAGCCGGGCGCACCGGCCGACCGAAGGGGGGAGGCATGAGCCGGGCGGGGCGGATGTGTCAGCGGCCCGGCTGCGAGGGGTCGTACGAGGACATGGGCGGCGGCGAGCTGTACTGCGACACGTGCGGGCTCGCGCCGGTCGTCTCGGCGAAGGCCGCGGTGGGCTCGCCGCCGACGGGGGAAGGCGCGGGCGGCCAGGGCTCCGGGGGTTCCGGAAGCAGCGGCTCGCAGCCCGGTTCCCGGCCGTCGTCGCGGTCGTCCTCGCGATCCTCGCAGTCCCGGCGGTCGGTGTCGGGCCGGCTGTCCGGGAAGTCCACCGGCCGTTCGGTGTCGGTGCGCAGCTCGGGCTCCACATCCGGGAGTTCGGGGCGCAGCCGGCTCGGTCTCGGCCTGGTGCAGGTCCCGGCGGTGCCGCGGCCCGACCCGCGGGCGATGGTGCTGGAACGCGCGGAGGTGCCCGAGCGCAAGCGGTTCTGCTCGCGCTCCGACTGCGGCGCCCCGGTGGGGCGGGCGCGCGGTGACCGTCCGGGGCGCACGGAGGGCTTCTGCACCAAGTGCGGCCACCCCTATTCGTTCGTGCCGAAGCTGAAGGCCGGCGACATCGTGCACGGCCAGTACGAGGTCGTGGGCTGCCTGGCGCACGGCGGCCTCGGCTGGATCTACCTGGCGGTGGACCGCGCCGTCTCCGACCGGTGGGTGGTCCTCAAGGGCCTGCTGGACACCGGCGACCAGGACGCGATGGCCGCGGCGATCTCCGAGCGGCGCTTCCTGGCGGAGATCGAGCACTCCAACATCGTGCGGATCTACAACTTCGTGGAGCACCTGGACCAGCGCACCGGCTCGCTCGACGGCTACATCGTCATGGAGTACGTCGGCGGCAAGTCGCTGAAGGAGATCGCCAACGAGCGGCGCACACCGGGCGGACGACGCGACCCGCTGCCGGTGGAGCAGGCGTGCGCGTACGGTATCGAGGCGCTGGAGGCGCTCGGTCACCTGCACAGCCGGAACCTGCTGTACTGCGACTTCAAGGTGGACAACGCCATCCAGACCGAGGACCAGCTGAAGCTGATCGACATGGGCGCCGTGCGACGGATGGACGACGACGAGTCGGCCATCTACGGCACGGTCGGCTACCAGGCTCCCGAGGTCGCGGAGGCCGGGCCGTCGGTGGCCTCCGACCTCTACACGGTCGCGCGCACCCTGGCGGTTCTCACCTTCGACTTCCAGGGCTACACGAACGTCTACGCGGACTCGCTGCCCGACCCGGACACCATCGAGGTGTTCCGCCGGTACGAGTCGTTCTACCGGCTGCTGGTCCGCGCCACCGACCCCGACCCGGCGCGCCGGTTCGGGTCCGCGCAGGAGATGGCGGAACAGCTGACGGGTGTGCTGCGTGAGGTCGTCGCGCTTTCGACGGGCCGTCCGAAGCCCGCGCTGTCGACGCTGTTCGGTCCGGAACTCAAGGTCACGGACACCGAGTTGTTCCCGAAGCAGGCCGAGGAGGTGTCGCGGCTGGGGGCGCGGGTGGTGACGGCGCGCCGTTGGCGCCGGGCGGCCGGGGGCGCGCTGCCCGGGACGCCGGGAACGGCGAACTCCGCCACCGCGACCGCGCCGCCCGCGGCACCGGGCACGGCGAACTCCGCCACCGCGACCGCGCCGCCCGCGGCACCGGGCACGCCGGGCCACGGCACCGTGGAGGCCGCGTCCGCCCCTCCCGTCGCCGCCCCCGCCGCCTCCGGCTTCCCCACCGCCGGCACCGCTCCGGGAGCGGCGGGGAGCACGGGTGGCACAGCCGCAACCCCCGGCGCCCGGGCTTCCGTCAAGCCGGTCGACACCCCCGCCGCCGCGCTCGCGCTGCCCGTTCCGCACGTCGACCCCGGCGACCCCAACGCCGGTTTCCTGGCCGGCCTCATGGCCTCCGCGCCCGCCGAGCTGGTCGTAGCGCTGCGGACCGCGCCCGCCGCCTCCCCGGAGCTGCGGCTGCGCGAACTGCGCGCCCGGCTGGAGATGGGCGAGACGGCCGACGCCGGGCAGACTCTCGCGGCGCTGGAGGAGGACCACGCCGACGACTGGCGGGTCGTCTGGTACCGGGGCGTCGCCGCGCTTGTCACGGGTGACCACGAGGCCGCCGCGCTCTCCTTCGACGCGGTCTACGACGCCTTCCCCGGCGAGCCCGCCCCCAAGCTGGCCCTCGGCCTGTGCGCGGAGGTGCTCGGCCAGCTCGACAACGCCGCCGAGTACTACCGCCTCGTGTGGACGACCGACCCGAGCTATGTCAGCGCGGCGTTCGGCCTGGCCCGCGTCCAGTTCGCCTCCGGTGACCGCCAGGGCGCCGTGCGTACCCTGGAGTCCGTGCCGGAGGCGTCCATCCACTACACCGCCGCCCGTGTCGCCGCCGTCCGGGCGCGGCTGCGGCAGCGCGCCGGCCGGGAACCGGACCGCGCCTTCCTGGACGACCTGGTGGCCGCCGCGGGCCAGGTACAGGCCCTGGAGGCGTACGGTCTGGACGCCGTACGGCGCGAGCAGTTGTCCACAGAGGTCCTGGGCTGTGCGCTGGACTGGGTACTCTCCGGTGGCCGGGGCACCGCGCCGCCCGCAGCCGACGGACGCGCGCTGCTCGGCAGTGACCTGGACGAGCGCGGCCTGCGCTTCGGCCTGGAGCGCTCGTACCGAACGCTGGCCAGGCTCGCACAAGGCGGCGAGGAGAGGATCGACCTGGTGGAACGTGCCAACCGTTACCGCCCCCGAACGTGGGTGTGATCGATGTCGCAGATGCCCCGGTCGACGGCGCTTTCGAGGTGCCCCAGCTGTGAGGAGCCCCTCGAGTCGGGCGACCTCTACTGCGGTGCCTGCGGGTACGACCTGTCGGTGGTCCCCGCCCCGCCGTCGGACCCCCCGACGCTGACCATGAACGGCACGGTGCCGCGCCCCCCTTCACAGGCCCCGGTGGACTGGCCGGCCGCCCCGACGGCGGGCGGCACCCGGACGCCGGACCCGCCGCACCTGCCGACCGACATCCCGGGCACGGACTCCGGCGGCTCGGAGCTGCCCGCGGCCCCCGCCGCGAGGGACGTGCGCTTCGACCGCCCCGCCGATTCCGCGGACTACCATCTCGCGGCGCCCCAGCCGGTCGACCCGCGCACCGCCGTCCCGCCGACGCCTCCCGCCGGCACAAAGGTCTGCGTGGCCTGCCGCGCGGGCACCGTGGACGACGACGGCTACTGCGAGAACTGCGGCCACGCCCAGCCGCGCGAACGCGACCACATGGAGCAGGAGCTCGGCACGGTCGCCGCGGTCAGCGACCGGGGCCTGCGCCACCACCGCAACGAGGACGCGTTCGCGGTCTCCGCGACCGCGCTGCCCGACGGCTCGCCCGCGGTCGTCGCGATCGTCTGCGACGGCGTGTCCTCGGCGACCCGCCCCGACGACGCCTCGCTGGCCGCCGCCCGGGCGGCGAACGAGGCGCTCCTGGACGCCCTGCCGCGCGGCACGCACCCGCAGCAGGCCATGCACGACGCGATCGTCGCCGCCTCGCACGCCGTCAACTCCCTGGCCGCCGAGCCCGAGAGGGCCCAGGAGCACGCCCCGCACCAGAACGCGCCCGCGTGCACCCTGGTCGGCGTCGTGGTCACCGCGAGCCTGCTCGTCGTCGGCTGGGTCGGAGACAGCCGCGCCTACTGGGTCCCCCTGGACCGCGCCGCGCCGCCGGCCCGGCTCACCGAGGACGACTCCTGGGCCGCGCAGATGGTCGCCGCGGGCCTGATGAACGGGGCCGAGGCGTACGCCGACGAGCGCGCCCACGCGATCACCGGCTGGCTCGGCGCGGACGCCTACGAACTGGACCCGCACACCGCGTCCTTCAAGCCGGACCGGCCGGGTGTCGTGGTGGTGTGCACCGACGGGTTGTGGAACTACGCGGAGAGCGCCGAGGAGATGGCCGAGGTGGTGCCGCTGGACGCGGGGCTCCGCCCGCTGCACGCCGCCCGGGTACTGGTGGGCCATGCCCTGGACGGCGGTGGGCACGACAACGTAACAGTGGCGGTGCTCCCGTTCCCGGCGGCACCGCAGGGGGCAGGATCCGCCTGAGACGTGTGCCCGGGGTCCCGTGAGGGGTGCCCGGGGCGCGCCCGTGGCCGGCGGGGACCGGCCCAAGGACCGGAGGGGAGCGGTCCGTCAGCAGTCACCCCCCACCGCGGTGGGGTTCTCAAGGGGGATCCGATACGGCCATGGCCAACTTCTCGAAGTCGAACGCGCCGCAGTTCTCGGTGGACGTCTACCAGAACGAGTACCTGCCGGAGGGGGGCCGCGAGGTCAACGCCATCGTCACGGTGACGGCGACCGGCGGCGGGACGACCGGTGGCGCCGTCACGGCGCCCCACCTCTACGCTCCCGGGCAGGGCCCGGACGCGGCCGTGGCGATCATGGTCGACTGCTCGGGGTCGATGGACCATCCGCCGACGAAGATGCGCAACGCGCGCGAGGCGACGTCCGCCGCCATCGACACCCTGCGCGACGGCGTGCGCTTCGCGGTGATCGACGGCACCCATGTGGCCAAGGAGGTCTACCCGGGCGGCGGGCGGCTCGCCGTCGCCGACGCGGCCACCCGAGGCCAGGCCAAGCAGGCGCTGCGCCGGCTGAGCGCGGGCGGCGGCACCGCGATCGGCACCTGGCTGCGGCTCGCGGACCGACTGCTGTCCTCGGCGGACGTCTCCATACGCCACGGCATCCTGCTCACCGACGGCCGCAACGAGCACGAGTCCCCCGACGCCCTGAAGGCCACCCTGGACGCCTGCGCCGGCCGCTTCACCTGCGACGCGCGCGGGGTGGGCACCGACTGGGAGGTCAAGGAGGTCACCGGGATCGCCTCCGCGCTGCTCGGCACCGCCGACATCGTCGCCGACCCGGCCGCGCTCGCCGCGGACTTCACGCAGATGATGGAGACGGCCATGGGAAAGGAGGTCGCCGACGTCGCGCTGCGGCTGTGGACACCCGTCGGCACGGAGATCAGGTTCGTCAAGCAGGTGGCCCCCACCGTCGAGGATCTGACCAGCCGCCGGGTCGAGGCGGGTCCGCGCGCAGGGGACTACCCCACCGGCTCCTGGGGCGACGAGTCCCGCGACTACCACATCTGTGTCCAGGTCCCGTCCGCGAACGTCGGTCAGGAGATGCTCGCCGCCCGTGTGTCCCTGGTCATACCCCAGGGCGACGGCAGTGCGCGCAACCTCGGCGCGCAGGGGCTCGTGCGAGCCGTGTGGACCGACGACATGGCGGTGTCCACGTCGATCAACCCGCAGGTCGCCCACTACACAGGGCAGGCCGAACTCGCCCAAGTCATCCAACAGGGGCTTGATCTCCGCAAAGAGGGCGATTTCGATGGAGCAACGGCCAAACTGGGCCGCGCCGTTCAGCTCGCGAACGCCTCGGGGAACGCGGATACTGCGAAACTGCTTGCGAAGGTGGTGGACGTGGTCGATGCCGCGACAGGTACTGTGCGACTGAAGGCGAAGGTCGCAGAGGCCGACGAGATGACACTCGAGACACGGTCCACAAAGACTGTTCGTGTAAAGAAGTGACATAACAACCAGCCCGACCCCCAGGGGTTGGAGAACCATGCCGGCCTCGAGGGCCGGAAGAAGGAGAGGGGGACGCGCCGACATGCCGACCTGCCCGAACGGACACCAGTCGGGTTCCGACGACTGGTGCGAGGTCTGCGGTCACCGTATGGCCGGTGCCGTGCCCCCGCCGCCTCCACCACCGCCCCCCGCCGCCGGTTACGGCTACCCGTCGGCGGGTTCGCCCCCGCCGCCTCCGGGCCCGGGCGGCCGTCCCGGGGGACGCCCGGATGCCGAGCCGGAGCTGTGCCCGCAGTGCCGTACGCCCCGCGAGGGTGGCGCCCCGTTCTGCGAGGAGTGCCGGTGGAACTTCCTGACCAACACGGCGACCTCGTACACCCCCGCCGCCCCGCGTCAGCCGGCGCCCGGTACAGGGGTGCGCTTCCAGCAGGGCGGCCCGGCCGGGCCCGGTCCGGACTCGTACGACTACCAGAGCTCCCGGCCGTCACAGGTGAACCGGCCCGCCGAACCGATTCCGCCGTCACCGCCGTTCGGCAGCGAGCCGTCCGGGCCGACGGGGTTCGGCCCGGACGGCTCGCGCCGACCCGGTCCGCCCGGTCCGCCCGGCTTCGGTGCCGATCCGTCGCGTCCGGTTCCGCCCACGCCCGGTGGTCCGGGAGGTCCCGGTGGCCCTGGCGGTCCCGGTGGCCCTGGCGGTCCCGGTGGTCCGGGAGGTCCCGGTGTGCCCGGTGGTCCGCAGACCACCTCTCCGGGTGCCCCCTCGAACTTCCTCCCGCAGGGTGCACCGCCGTCCGCCTTCCAGCGGCCCGGTCCGCCGCCTCCCCCGCCGCAGACCCAGGGCTTCCCGCCGCCCGCGCCGCCGCAGTCGGACGGCCCGTCCTTCGGCGGCGGTGACGACGACTGGGTGATCTCGCCGCCTTCGCCCGCCCCGACCCACGGCGGCCCGGGGGGCCCCGGCGGCCAGGGTGGCGGCTACGGCTACCCGCAGCCCGGCTCCACCCAGGCCCCGCCGCGCCCCTACGAGCAGCAGCGGCCGGCGACCTGGACCGCGACCATCGGTCCGGACCGCGAGTACTTCATGGCGATGATGCAGCGCTCCGGCCCCGAGGCCGCGGGCCTCAACCTGCCCGCGTACTCCCCGGAGCAGCAGCGCACGCTCACCGGCAACCAGGTCACGATCGGCCGCCGCCGCCACTCCACCGGCGACACCCCCGACATCGACCTGTCGGTGCCGCCGGAGGACCCGGGCGTCTCGCACCAGCACGCGGTGCTGGTGCAGCAGCCGGACGGCTCGTGGGCGATCGTCGACCAGAACTCCACCAACGGCACCACGGTCAACGGCTCCGAGGAGCCCATCCAGCCGTTCGTGCCGGTGCCCCTGCAGGACGGGGACCGGGTGCACGTGGGCGCCTGGACGACGATCACCCTCCGCCGGGGCTGAAGGGCGCGGGAAACGACGATCAGGGGAGGGGCCAGGCGTACGGCCCCTCCGGATCGTCCAGCCACGCCCAGGAACGGTCGCCGCCGACCGTGATGCCGTACCGGTCCCGTCCGGGCTGCCCCTCACGCTCCCACAGCGTGTACGCCTCGTAGGGGTCGAGGCTGCCCCGAGTGAGGGTCAGCAGGAACCGGAACCGGTCGCTTCCGCGCGCCCGCTGCGGCAGTGCGCTCAGATCCCGCGGTTCCGTTTCACCACGGGTGCCCCCGCGCAAAGGTACGAAGAAGGCGGGCGTCCGCAGGAAAGGTCCCTCCGCGTGCTCCGCGTCCCGCACCCGCAGGGCGAGCAGCCCGGTCGCGAACGGCGTGAGGATGCGCGCGCCCGGAGCGCACTGCGCGAGCCAGGCGCCCGGGATCGAACTCAGCGAGCAGGTGGCGATGACCCGGTCGAAGGGGGCGCGTTCCGGTACACCGCGCCCGCCGTCGCCCGTGACCACGACCGGGTGGTGGCCCGCGGCCGCCAGGTGTTGCCGGGCGGACTCGGTGATCTCCGGGTCGAGGTCGATGGTGGTGACCCGGTCGTCGCCGAGGCGGTGGGCGAGCAGGGCCGCGTTGTAGCCGGTGCCGGCACCGATCTCCAGTACGGCGTTCCCGTCCTCGACCCTCAGCTCGGTCAGCATCTCCGCCATCAGGGAGGGCTGGCTGCTGGAGGAGACCAGTTCGCCGTCGCGCACACGAGTGGCCAGCGGGGCGTCGGTGTACGCGCCGCGGAGCCACCGTTCCCTGCGTTCCGGGTCGGGGTCGCCGCACCATCGTCGCTCGTAGCCGCCCCTCACGCCGAGGTAGTAGTACGGCACGAAGAGATGGCGCGGCACCGCCTCGAACGCCTCCCGCCACACGGGATCCGCGTCCCAGGCGCCGCTCGCGTCGATCTCCCGCACGAGATCCGCCCGTGCGGACGCGGCGATGTTCTCCAGATCCCGGTCGAGAGCGTGCGTGGCCATACCTCCACTGTGCTGCCGCACACAGTCCCGAGGCGAGCACGCCGCGCCGGATCCGGAATCCGTCCCTCAGGTCCCCTCGGATCCAGCGGTTCCCCTGGCCCTGAGCCTTGCATGCTCGGTCACCGGGTCTGAGACCATGGAGCATGTGAATGAGATTCGGCGCGGCACGCTTCAGGAGCAGACCTTCTTCGAGCAGGTCGGCGGTGAGGAGACCTTCCGCCGTCTGGTCCACCGTTTCTACCAGGGGGTCGCCGAGGACCCGGTCCTGCGGCCGATGTACCCGGAGGAGGACCTGGGCCCCGCCGAGGAGCGTCTCGCGCTGTTCCTGATGCAGTACTGGGGCGGCCCGACGACGTACAGCGAGCAGCGCGGCCACCCCCGGCTGCGCATGCGGCACGCCCCCTTCACCGTGGACCGGGCCGCCCACGACGCCTGGCTCAGGCACATGCGGGTCGCCGTGGAGGAACTCGGGCTCTCCCCGGAACACGAGACCACGCTGTGGAACTACCTGACGTACGCCGCTGCGACGATGGTGAACACCCCCGGGTGAACCCCGCCCGAGGCGTCGGATCTCCCTGACGTCAGCGGACGCTGACGTTCAGCGCGCCGAGTCCGGCTCTGCGCACGGCGATCGACCCGTACGGTGTGCGCAGCCGGAGCCACGCCCCGGACGACAGCAGCGCGACCTGCTCCGCCTCGGCCGGCTCCTCCTCGGCAAACGCCTGCGCGGCGGGGCGGAGGAAGCCGAGCGACTGCGCGGCGTGCACGGCCCGCACCGGCAACGCGGTGTCCGCCACCGTGCGGGACCAGATCTCCCGGCCGATCCGGTCGATTTCGCCACGGGTGCGCCGCTCGGCCGGCAGCTCCTGCGTGCGCGACCGGAACTCGGCCACCACCGCGGCCACGGTCGCCCGCAACGCTCCGGACGCCGGAAGCCCGGGCTCGGGCCGCCAGCCGGCGCGCGGCGGCAGAACCCCCGCCCAGGGCGGCCCGGTGACGACGGCGGGAACCGCCGCCGTGGCCGCCGACTCGTCGACGGACTCCAGGAGTTCACCCGCCGACACGGTCGCATCGAGCTGGTCCTCCAGCCCGTTCTCGTACGGCTTGGCGAGCCGCACGGCGCGGACCGCGAGCACCTCGAACGACGGCGGCCGCCCGAAGACCGCCAGCGCCGTCCCGGCCGCCTGCAGGCGGACCGCGGCGCCGCGGTCGTAGTGGAGCAGCCGGGACAGGAAGGCGGCGAGGTCGGCCGCCTCGCCGTCGTCGGCGAGGTGGAGCACCGTCATGCGGCGACGGCCTCCTCCTCGTCGTCCCGGTAGTCCTCGAGGAACGCGCGCTCCTCCGCCGTGATCCGGCGGGGCCGCTGCGTCGCGAAGTCGAACGGCACGACCACCGTCGACGCCCGGACGCACACCCTCCCGTCGTCCTTGACCTCGTAGGCGACCGTGAAGGACGCCGCCTTGATCTCCGTCACCCACAGCTCGATGTCCACCGGCTCGGGCCGGTGGACGAGCTGCCGCTTGTAGTCGATCTCATGGCGTGCCACCACGGATCCCTGCCTGAACTCCTTGTCCGGGCGGCTCAGGAAGTCGATCCGGGCTTCCTCCAGGTAGCTGAGGAACACCGCGTTGTTGACGTGCCCGTATGCGTCCATGTCCGCCCAGCGCAGCGGGCAGCGGTAGAGGTGCCGCAAGATCAGCCCCGGGTCAGTTTCTTGTAGGTGGCGCGGTGCGGACGGGCGGCGTCGGGGCCGAGCCGCTCGATCTTGTTCTTCTCGTACGACTCGAAGTTGCCCTCGAACCAGAACCACTTGGAGTCACCCTCGTAGGCGAGGATGTGCGTGGCGACACGGTCGAGGAACCACCGGTCGTGGGAGACGACGACGGCACAGCCGGGGAACTCCAGCAGCGCGTTCTCCAGCGACGAGAGCGTCTCGACGTCGAGGTCGTTGGTCGGCTCGTCGAGGAGCAGCAGGTTGCCGCCCTGCTTCAGGGTCAGCGCCAGGTTGAGGCGGTTGCGCTCACCGCCGGAGAGGACACCGGCCGGCTTCTGCTGGTCCGGCCCCTTGAAGCCGAAGGCGGAGACGTAGGCCCGGGACGGCATCTCGACCTGGCCGACGTTGATGTAGTCGAGCCCGTCGGAGACGACCTCCCACAGCGTCTTCTTGGGGTCGATGTTGGCGCGGCTCTGGTCGACGTACGAGATCTTGACGGTCTCGCCGACCTTGATGTCGCCGGAGTCCGCCGTCTCCAGACCCTGGATCATCTTGAACAGGGTGGTCTTGCCTGCGCCGTTGGGGCCGATGACGCCGACGATGCCGTTGCGCGGCAGGGTGAAGGACAGCCCGTCGACGAGGATCTTCTCGCCGAAGGCCTTGTGCAGGTCGTCGACCTCGACCACCACGTTGCCCAGGCGCGGCCCCGGCGGGATCTGGATCTCCTCGAAGTCCAGCTTCCGCATCTTCTCCGCCTCGGCCGCCATCTCCTCGTAGCGGGCCAGACGTGCCTTGGACTTGGCCTGGCGCCCCTTGGCGTTCGACCGCACCCACTCGAGCTCTTCCTTGAGCCGCTTCTGCCGCTTGGCGTCCTTCTGGCCCTCGACCTTGAGGCGGGCGGCCTTGGTCTCCAGGTAGGTGGAGTAGTTGCCCTGGTAGGGGTAGGCGCGGCCGCGGTCCAGCTCGAGGATCCACTCGGCGACGTTGTCCAGGAAGTACCGGTCGTGGGTGATCGCCACGACGGTGCCCTCGTACTTGGCCAGGTGCTGCTCCAGCCAGTTCACGGACTCGGCGTCGAGGTGGTTGGTGGGCTCGTCGAGCAGCAGCAGGTCGGGCTGCTCGAGCAGCAGCTTGCACAGCGCGACGCGGCGGCGCTCACCACCGGAGAGGGTGGTGACGGGCCAGTCACCGGGCGGGCAGCCCAGCGCGTCCATGGCCTGCTCGAGCTGGGAGTCCAGGTCCCACGCGTTGGCGTGGTCGAGGTCCTCCTGGAGCTTGCCCATCTCCTCCATCAGCGCGTCGGTGTACTCGACCGCCATCTGCTCGGCGATCTCGTTGAACCGGTCGAGCTTGCCCTTGATCTCGGCGACACCCTCCTGGACGTTCTCCAGGACGGTCTTCTCCTCGTTCAGCGGGGGTTCCTGCAGGAGGATGCCGACGCTGTAGCCGGGCGTGAGGAAGGCGTCACCGTTGGACGGCTGCTCCAGTCCCGCCATGATCTTCAGCACGGTCGACTTGCCGGCACCGTTCGGACCGACGACGCCGATCTTCGCGCCCGGCAGGAAGCTCAGGGTGACGTCGTCGAGAATCACCTTGTCGCCGTGCGCCTTGCGCGCCTTGCGCATGGTGTAAATGAACTCAGCCAAGAGAAACCGTCCGGCAGCTTGAAATCTGGCAGTGGGCAGATACACCCCATCTTGCCGTACGGCCAGGCGTAGGCGGAAACCCATTGGGTTCGGGGCCTGTGACCTGCGGTTTCACTGGTGGTGGCAGTGGCTCGTCCGTCCTCCGTACGGAAAGGCGTCGTCGAAGCCGATGTTCCGCCCGGCGTCCAGGTCGCAGCTGACGGAGGCGTCGTCGATGCGCGGCCAAGCCCGGCCGCGAGCAGGACGTCCTGCGCCGGCAGCCGAGACCGACCTCGTCGCCGCCGAGTCCCGCGCCCGCCGGTCCTTCACCCCGGGGCCGGATGATCCCTACCGGTCAGTCCCGCGTCCCCGTCTGCCTCGTGCGGAGCAGGAGCAGCGTCGCGCCGCCGATCACGACCAGGGCTATCGCGGTGCCCGCGATGAACGGGGTGGTGTCCGACGTGCCGGTCTCGGCGAGGTTGGTGTCCGGTGCCGTGCCGCCCGCCGTGGCCGGGCTGGGTTCGCCGAGTGTCTGTATCTTCAGGCCGCCCGTGGCGGTCTCCGTCTTGCAGTCGAGGACGCCCTTGACCCACATCTCATACCCCGCCGGCCCCTTGATCCTGAAGTCGTAGGGCTGATCCTCCTGCAGCGGAACGGTCACGGTCTGTGACGCGCCTGCGGGGATCGTGTGCTCAGCTCCCATCAGCTCGAATGTGAACGCCTCGTCGCCCTTGTTCACCGCGGTGACGTCCACGCCGCCCTCGGCGCAGTTCTTCCCGGCCGACAGGGCCGGTACGGCGCCCTTCCCGGCCCAGGCCGCCGTGGTCGTGGCCGAGACGGTGGACTCGCTGGAGCCGGCGAGTATCTGCGTCTGACTGTGGGTTTCGGAGGTGAAGGCCCGGCCGACCGGCACGGTGGTCGACGCCTGGACGGTCAGCTCGGCCACACCGTCCTGCGCTGTCTTCGGCACCTGGAAGTAGATCCGGCTGCCATCGGCCGCGGTGGTGACCGGCTTGCCGTTCCTGTCGACGATCCTGACTCCGGTGGTGGCGGCGTTCGCCGGCGGGGTCACCGTCACGCTGTCCGCGTTCGTGTGCACCGTGACCGGGCCGAGCCGTTCGCCCCGGTGGCCGGAGACGGCCGGCGGGTCGAGAGTCAGGGACGCTGCGGGCTCCGGGAGGCTCCGCGCGTGTTTCTCCAGGTAGTCCGCGAGTTTCTCGGCCTGCGGGTCGACCGCGTCCACGTCGGCGCCGTCCGAGTAGCGCCAGATCGCCACCTGGGTGCCGGCCGCCGCATCCTGCTCGGTGAGGACTTTGACCCCGGCCTTGGCCGCCAGCCGCGCCAGGTCGTTCACCTGGGGATAGGAGTTCTGCAGGATCCAGCGGATCTTTCCGGCGTTCTTGTTGCCGTTCAGGGACGTGCCGCTCCAGGCGGTCTCCTGGTATCTGGCTTCCTTCTGCGTGGGGTTGTGCAGGTCGATTCCGTACGTCTGCAGGGTGCCGCCGTCGTCGACGGACATCTCGAACAAGCCCGCCGACACCTGCTCGTTCGTGCCGCCGTCGTGGACGACGGCGGCCCCGTAGGTCTTCAGGCCCCCGATGGTCGCGGTCGCCCCGCCCTCACCCTGCGGCGCGCGGTCGGCGGCCGCCGCCCCCGTGGCTGACAGCGGGCCCGCCGCCACGAGTCCGGACACCAGCGTCGCGGCGGCGAGGCGGGCGGCCCCTCGCCTGCGCGGGGACCGCGCAGAGAACGCAGTAAACACAGAATTCCCCTTCGAGCAGGACCCGTTGATGTGGGGGGCGTGGTCCCACCAGCAGAATCAGAAGCCCCGAGAGCTACGTCCGGCATCCTAAGGAGGCCGCGCATCCCGCTCCTCGATCATGTGACCGAACAGCCGATCCGACTCGTAATCGTTATCGCTCACCCAGCCTGTGAGCTGCGCCTGTCGCCCTCTGCGCAGGAAGCGTCGGGATATCCGCCCATACATGCAGGGATAAGCGGCAGTTGAGGAAGGACGGGGATGCGGCGTGACTGGCGTCACGTCACTCCGGCCGGCTCCAGGCGTCGTTGCTGCCTCTCCTCGCCCCCCTCGGCATCCTCGGGCCCCCGACTCGCCTCACCTGTCTCCCAGTTGGGCTCGGGCTGCGCCGTCACGCCGGTCGGCGCCTCGGGCCGGGACGACCGTCGAAAGGCCGATGTGCCGCGCGACAGGTCGTGGCCGATCGTCGCCGCGTCGAGGTCCGCCGACAGCCAGCCCTGCCCGTCGCGCTGTTCGGTCCGCACCTTCAACCGCCCCTGGACGACGAGCGGATCCCCCACCGCCACCGACGCGGCGACGTTCGTGGCCAGCGAGCGCCTGGCCCACACCGTGAAGAAGTTGGTGTGCCCGTCCGTCCACACGTTCTTCTCGCGGTCCAGATACCGCGCCGTCACCGCCAGCCGGAAGCGCGCGGTGGGACCCGTCGGCGACTCCCGGTACACCGGCTGGGTGGCGACGTTGCCGACCACGCACACCGTCGTCTCGTTCATGGCGAAACCCCTCCCTCGCCCCGGCTGCGCGCCGGAGCGGTACGCGTACGGGCCCTCCCGCACGGATGCGTCTGCCGTGGCGGTCAGGCCCTGTCGCCCGCCGCCGACGCGGCGACCGCGTCGTCCGCGATCGCCGCGAAGCCAGACTGCCTCCGGCGGCAAGATCCCGCTGTGCGCTGTGGGCTACCTCCCGGTTGTGGAAAACTTCGCCACCCGAAGGAGGCCCTCCCCTTCCCTGCGCCTGACCGCGCCTCTGTCCGCACTCCGGCACGACGGCCGCACGGCTTGCACGACAAGCACAGGAAGCACGAGGGGCACGACGAGCACGGCAAGCAGGGCGCCCACAGCAAACACAAGCCCATAAACGCAGTAGGCACGACAAGCACAGGAAGCACGGCACTCACCCCACCCGCGCCGCCACCCCGGTCCCCGCCATCTTGGCGTACTGCTCCCGCACCTCCCGGTACCGCAGCAGTTCCGCCGCCACCGGGTCCAGGACCCGGCCCCGACCGCACTCGGCCGCGGCGTCCCTCAACCGCCGTTCCGCCTCCAGCCCGTACCGCCGGGCGGGTCCCCGTGCCGCCATCCCGCAACCCCACTCGACGGCCGGACCGCCGGCCAGCCCGGCCACCAACAGCAGCAACGGCATCCAGGGGCTCGACGACATGAAGCCGACAACCTGTCCCAACAGCCACATGCACCCCACAAGTTGCAGAAGTGTCATCGACATCTGGGCCAGCACGGCGACCCGCCACCACCCGGGCCGGGGCGGCCGTTCCGTCGGCGGGGAGGCATGCACCGACAACTCGTCCAGCGCCTCCGACAGCCCCACGGCTCCCCGTACCGCGGCCTCACGCACCGCCTGAGCCCAGGGCACCGGCAGCCCGGCGGCCGCCCGGTCCGCCACCGTCCGCACAGCCTGTTCGACGCGCTGCCGCGCGGTTGCCTCCTCATCCGGGGGCACGGGCAGCGGCAGACGTCCCGTGGAGGGTTCGCGCCGCTGCCGGCACCACCGCCACAGCCGCAGCCACGGCGTTCCGCACGCCCGGTTGGCGTGCCGCAGCCAGGCGCGCTCGGCGGCCTCTCCCGCGGCGGTCGCACCCACCGCGTCCGCGAGCCGGGCGGCGAACTCCTGGCGCGCCTCGTCGGTGAGCCCGGCCCGCACCGCGGTGGCGCAGAGGGGCCGCAGCCGGGCGGCTACCGCGTCCACGTCCGCGGAGACACGGCGCGCGGCGGCCCCGCGCTCGACCACGAACTGATAGAGCGCCTCGCGCAGTTCACCCACGCCCTCGCCGGTCAGCGCGGACAGCGCGAGGACCGTCGCGCCCGGCTCGCCGTACTCCCCCAGGGCGATCCCGTCCCCGTCGAGCAGCCGCCGCAGATCGTCGAGCACCTGCTCGGCGGCCTCCCCGGGGAGCCGGTCGACCTGGTTGAGGACGACGAACATGACCTCGGCGTGCCCGGCCAGGGGTCGCAGGTAGCGTTCGTGGAGGACGGCGTCGGCGTACTTCTCGGGGTCGACGACCCAGATGACGGCGTCCACGAGCGCCAGGATGCGGTCGACCTGTTCCCGGTGCTCCACGGCTGCGGAGTCGTGGTCGGGCAGGTCGACCAGGACGAGCCCGTTCAGCCGCGACTCGCCGTCGGGGTTCGGCAGGGGGCGACGGCGCAGCCGCCCCGGGATGCCGAGGCGGTCGAGCAGCGGGCCTGTGCCGTCGCTCCAACTGCACGCGATCGGGGCGGCGGTGGTCGGCCGTCGCAGCCCGGTCTCGGAGAGGGGCACACCGGCGAGCGCGTTGAAGAGCGCCGACTTCCCGCTGCCGGTGGCGCCCGCGAGGGCGACCACGGTGTGCTCCCCGGAGAGCCTGCGTCGTGCGGCCGCCTCGTCCAGGACGCGGCCCGCCTCGGCGAGCGCGCGGCTGTCCATCCGGGTCCGCGAAAGACCCACCAGTTCGCGCAGCGCGTCCAGGCGCGAGCGCAGGGGGCCGTCGTAGGCGAGCGGCGCGGGCTGCCGTACGGCCGCGCCGGTGGGCTCGCCCGGTGCGATGCCCTCCTGCGGGACGGCCGTGGCGGGCATGCGGCGGGCGATCAGTCCGTCGTCCCAGACGGTAGGCGCCTCCGGACCCACCACCGGGTCGCCGTGCACGCCCGCGTGCCGGTCTTCCGCCACGCCGGCGGACGTCTGCTCGGGCGCGCCCGTCGGGGATCCGTACGGCGCGCCGATGCCCGCACCGGTCTCCTGTGCCGCGGCACCGCGCTCCCCGCGTGTGTGCCCGGAATCGTGCTCCTCGCGCGCGTACTCACCGGTCGGCCGATCGCCGCCCGCGTGCCCCTCAACGGTGCTGACGAGTCCCTCCGGAAGATCGTGAGGCTCGTGTTGAGCCCTGTGATGGCTGTGGTCCCCGGGATCCTTGGCAGCGGTCACCGCGGTCACCTCTCCTTCTCCAGTACGGACAGCGCGGCGATGAGTTCGGCCTGGGGTTCGGCGTGGACGTCGAGGGCGTCGAGGGGGGCGAGGCGGCGCTCGCGTTCCGTGCGCAGGGCCCGGTCGAGGTACTCCGAGAGCAGCAGCGCGGCGCGCTCACGCAGCCGCAGCGCCCGTTGGGCGCCGATCCGCTCGGCGAGCCCCTCGCCGGCCGTCCTGGCCCGCGGTCCGCCGAGCAGGGCCGTGGCGACGAGGGCGGCCACCTCGTCGGCGTCCTGGGCGGCGGCCTTGTCGAGGTCCCGCACCGCTTCCTCGGAGTACTCCTCCAGGACGCGCCGCCAGCGTCGTACGGTCATCCCGATGCGGTGCTCGGCGCTCTCCAGCGTGGAGTCGCGTTGCGTCAGTTCCGGGGCCGCAGCGGCGGGTTCTGCCCGCCAGGCCTCCTCCACACGCTCGTCGGCGGCTGAGACCGCGCACAGCAGCAGGGCACCCAGGCTGTCGACGAGGGCGTCCAGGAGCTCCGCGGCGGTGCTGTCGACGGGGCGACCGCGCCAGCGCTTCAGGGCGTCGCCGGAGAGGACGGCCCCGGACTCCAGACGCTCCCGCACGCGCGCGTACTCGCTGTCGTACGCAGTGTCGACTTCGGCCGTGAGCCGGAGGGCGGCGGCGTACTGGGCGGCGGCGGCGCCGGCCAGTTCGGGCAACCGCGCCCTGAGCGAGTCGAGGGCTCCCTGGGCGGTCCGTGTCATGGCGGCCTCCCGGGCGGCGGAATCCCGCACCAGGTGGGTGAGCCACTCGCGCAGGGGCTCGACGGCCGTGGCGGGCAGCAGGCCTCCGCCCCAGGCGGACTCGGGCAGTTCGGGCACGGTGAAGCGGGGAACGTCGCCGAGCCCGGCCTTGGCGAGCAGGGCGCCGTACTGCCGTGACACCTCGGACACGACCTGGTGCGGTACCCGGTCGAGCACGGTGACGAGGGTCGCGCGGTACTCCTTGGCGGTGCGCAGCAGGTGCCACGGCACGGCGTCGGCGTAGCGGGCGGCGGTGGTGACCAGGATCCAGATGTCGGCGGCGCACATCAGCTCGGCCGCGAGGATCCGGTTGCCCGCCACCAGGGAGTCGATGTCGGGCGCGTCGAGGAGGGCCAGCCCGGGCGGCAGCGTGTCGGCGGTCTCGATGCGCAGCACTCGCTCCTCGCGGCCGACGGCGGCACGCAGATCGTCGCCGGAGTCCTGCTGCGGCACCCACACGCGCGGAAGGGCGGGCAGGACGCGCATACGGCTGAACCAGTGGTGGTCCCCCGGGTGGCAGACGAGGACGGGTGTACGGGTGGTGGGCCGCAGCACTCCGGCCTCGCTGACCTTCCTCCCGACGAGGGAATTGACGAGCGTCGACTTGCCGCTGCCGGTGGATCCCCCGACGACGGCCAGCAGGGGCGCTTCAGGCTCTCTCAGGCGGGGCACGACATAGTCGTCGAGCTGTGCGAGAAGCTCGTCGCGATTCGCACGCGCGCGTTGAGCCCCGGCCAGGGGCAGCGGGAAGCGTGCGGCGGCGACACGGTCGCGCAGGGCGGAGAGTGCGTCGAGCAGCTGAGGCCGTACGTCCAAGGTCACCACATGCGAAGAATGCCCAATTTTGGAGGTTTTCTGAAGCATATGGCAATGTCTGCGCGCCGAAGGACACACGGGACGGAAGGGGCGACTGGGACGCAGGCATAACGAGTGCACAACACCCGGGGCGTCGGACGCCAAAAGCGGTGCACGATTCGTACCTGCCTGCGATTATCGGACCGCTTCACCGAACCTCCACAGGGAGCCACGGAGGCGAAGCAACAGGGACAAGGGCCCGGGGAGCCCTATCCTTGTCCCCGGCAAGGTCACGGATCAGCCCGTCCGGGCACCACGACAGGCCACCACACAGGCCCCCGTAGCTCAGTGGATAGAGCAGGCGCCTTCTAAGCGCTTGGCCGCAGGTTCGAGTCCTGCCGGGGGCGCCACGTCCTACCTGCAAAAACGCCCCGGAGGGGTTCTCCCCTCCAGGGCGTTTCGCGTCTCTGACGGCAACGCTGACGGCAACGGCCCGGTCACTCGTCGGCCAGCAGGCTCCCCAGCCGGTCCAGGGCGGCCCGCTTCTCGCTCATGTCCGCGTGCGCGTAGATGTTCATGGTCACGTCCAGCGCGCTGTGCCCGACCATGTCGCGAACGATGTGCGGCGGGATGCCGAGGCCGAGCAGCAAGGTCACGCAGGTGTGGCGGAGATCGTGAAAGCGGACGTCCAGGCCCAGCCGTTCCCGGATCGGGTAGAAGTGCCGGTTCAGGTTCCGGGGCGGATCGGGGTCCCCCGCCTGGTGGTGAAGACCAGGCCGGTTTCCTGCCACTGCTCCCCCGCAGTCTCGCGCTCTTCTGCCTGGCGCTCACCGTGCCGGCGGAGTGCGTCCACGCACACGGCCGGGAGGGGGACCGGCCGCTCCGAGCGACGCGTCGCGGGCGAGCTTCTTCTTTCCGAGCCGGGGCACAGCGACATCCTTCCCACCCGCCCTACAAGGCAAGCCAGTTCAGATGTCACCCGATCGTGCAGCAGACCCGTTCGCCGGGCTTGATGCTGCCAGTGGCGATCTGGTGACTCAGATCGTCGGCGATCTCGTGATGGTGTGAAGGCACGGACCGGATCACCGCCTTCTCAACATCCGAACGGCGGCGATCCGGGTTCGCGCGTGTATGGTCAGCAGCTCGCCCGACTCGAAGAGCAGTTGCTTGGCGCCTTGGGGCAGTTGGAAGAGGTCTGTCACTCGGTAGCCCCGGACGCCGAGTTGGATGATGTCGCCACGCTGCACGGTGGTCGCGGTGACCTCGATGTTGGATACCGGCGCGCCACCGTGTGTCCAGCCGGTCACCGCTCCACCTCCGCAGGCGTGGACTGGTCGGAAGCCGGGTGACACGGGCAGTCGCACGTCTCGTAGACAACCGGCAGGTCGATCGGTGCGGAGACGGGGGAGGACTCCGTGCAAGCAAGGTGTGCGCCGATACGGCAGGCGGTCGACCGGTAGGGGACGGCCGAGGCCTCGGCGATGTCGGCTGTTGGCTAGGCATCAGCTGACCCCCGCGCGAGGGACGACCAGGCTTCGGCGGTCAGATGGGAAGCCCCTACCACCGCGCGCGGCCGCACTCGTTTCTCCCAAGCCAGCAGGTACGGACGGACGAGCTCGCTTTCCTCGCCCCTGAGCGGGTGACAGTGGTTCGCGCTCTCGGCAGCCCGGCCCACGATGACCGTCGCGGCGTCAGCGAACGCAGAGAAGGCGGGGGCGGCCGGCGGCCGGGAGGGCGCTAAGGGGCGGCGGTGCCTGCCCTTGGGGAAGTACCGCGCTCTGGTGAGCGAGACGGCACGGCGGATACGGTTGAGCACGCTGCTCAGCTCCTTCCGCTGATGGCTGGGTCCCCCGACATCGCCCGTCGTGGGGACCGTTTTGTGTACGACCGCCCAGAGGGTGCGGCCGTTCAGACTGGTGGCGACGAGCCCGAACCGATCGGCCTCGGCCACCACTTCCAGAACCTCCCGCCATAAGTCGGCGGAGAGCGATCCCGGTACCTCCGCTTCGACCGACGCGTACCGGTCGTGCTCCTCCACGCGCGTGGGAAGCCCGACGGCGGACAGCCGGGCGGCGATGGCCGCCGCGCTAGATCCCGAAGCGGGCACAGGGCAGCCTCCGTCAATCGGTGATCACTTTCAGTGAAGCTAGTTAACTAGATTAGAGCTAGTGGACTAGATTTTCCATATGCCTGAGCAGCCGCCCTATCTCCGCATCGCCGACGAACTCCGGCGGCGGATCGCGGAGCACGTATGGGAGCCGGGGGATCGTCTGCCCTCCCGCGCTCAGATCGGCCAGGAGTGCGGGGTGGGCGAGAACGTGGTCCGCCGGGCCCAAGAGCTGCTGATTTCCCAGGGTGTGCTGGAGGGCCGCGCCGGTTCGGGCACGTACGTCGCCGAGCCCCGGCAGCGGGCGCGAGTGGTTCGTTCCTCCGCGCGTGAGCGGCCCGACGGATCGCCGTTCCGGGCGGACATGAAGGCTGTGGGCAGGCAAGGGGATTGGGAGAGCCGGACTGAGGCCAAGGTGCCGGCTCCGGCGGACATCGCGGCGCGGCTCGGCATCGCCGAGGGCGACCTCTGCGTCCGGACGACGTACGAGTTCCTGGCCGATGGCCGACCAGTACAGCTCTCTACGAGTTGGGAGCCGTACGACCTCACCGCCGGCACCCTCGTCGTACTCCCCGAGGGAGGGCCCCACGCCGGAGCGGGTGTCGTGAACCGGATGGCGGCCATCGGGGTCACGGTCAGCCACGCCGTTGAGCAGCCGGAGCCGAGGCATGCGACCTCCGAGGAGGCTTCACTCCTGGGCATCCAGAAGGCCGCGCTCGTGACGCACATCCGGCGGACGTACTACAGCGACGAAGGACGGCCGGTCGAGACAGCGGACATCGTGGTGCCCGCCGCGCACTGCGAGATCGTCTACGAGATCCCGATCAACCGCTAACCGTCACTCCGGGGGCGGCTGACGGCCGCAGCGTGAGGTGCAAAAGGCGTGCGCCCCGTCGACGACAGTTGGTCGTCAGCGAGGCGCCACTGCGAGATCAGCGGTCCCTTAAGGCCTGCCCGGCGAGGGAATGCCTTCACCGTCTCGGCCGGCGGAACTGACGGTTTGTGGGTTACCCAGAGCAGTTCCGCCGGCCAGCGGTGTGCCCAGTCGGGTGGGTCGGTTTCGTTGTAGCCGTTGGGTGTTCCGGGTTCGGGCCGCGGCTCGATGAGGTCGTCGATGACGAGACCCGCGCCGCGCAGGACCCTGACCCAGTCGCCGTAGGTGAGCTGATAGCTGGTCGCGTCGCCGTCTTCGGCAATGGTGTTCAGCCCGAAGTATTCCTTCTGCAGCGTCGTGGTCACGCGGCTGGCGGCTTCGTCGTAGCAGACTTCGAACCATGGGCTGGCGACGTTGAACACCAGGCGCCCGCCTGGGCGCAAGACGCGCGCGGCCTGCGGGACGGCCATGTGCGGGGGTGCCCAGCTGAGCCCACCGAAGTCGCAGAACACCAGGTCGAAGCTGTCGGTGGCAAAGGGGAGTCGTTCGGCGGCGGCTTGCACCAGCGGATAGCGGGCCGCTCCCATCGCGCGGCTCGCTGCGGCGAGTTGGGCTTCGGACAGGTCGAGCCCCACCACAGTGGCGCCCTCGGCGGCGAGCGCCCTGGACCACTGGCCGGCGCCGCAGCCCAGTTCGAGGACGCGTTTGCCGGTGACGTCGCCCAGGGCCTTCAGGTTCGCATCGGGGATGGAGTACATGCCCCACAGCCGGGGGGTGGCCCCGATCTGCGGGTCGTGTTCGCGCTGGTAGGCGCTGCTGATCCGGTTCCAGAGCCGCCGGTTGGCGGGGATGCTGTCCACGTGCCGACTCCAGCACTGCCTGTCGGGGGCGGTCAACACGATCAGGGCACTGGTCGGCCCTCGCCTCGGTCCGGCCCTGGCTCGGCCCGTGATCCGCCGGCCAGAACACCTAGGCCATGAGCGATGGAGTCACTCGCCGAGCTGAGCGGCCAGGAACACCGCTGCCACCGAGGGGCGGACTGCGTACGTCGCGCCCGCGCTCCCCTCGGGTGCCTCCCACCAGTAGAACGGAAGCCGCCGCCCACTCTTGCTGTGTCCCTTGCGCATCCCGGACAGCACCCCTGCCACGCGCCGCGCCGGATCACTCTCGTTCGGCCCGTCCAGGGCCTTGTCCACCAGCTCCGTGCAGTGGATCCGCCGGCCAGGGTTGCGCGCCAAGTACTCGAGCACCTGCCGGGCCTGCGGTGCGAGTTCAGCCAAGAACACTGCGGCGCGCTGCAAGTCCTCCGGACCCCATTCCGGGGCGCCGTAGTGCCCGTCTTCGCCCGAGTGCTCAGCCCATCGCGGATCAACCTCAGACAGATACTCCGTCATGCCCGCCCCCAACAGTTGCTACTCGGCGTGTGTGTCGTTGGCACCGTACAGAGCCACCAGGACACTGCGTGTCGAATCCGTGTCGAAGTTCTACCGACAAGCCGCTCAGCTGAGGAAGAGTCACAGGTCAAGAGGAGGACGGGACGCAGCCGCAGAGCGCCTTCCAAGCGCTTGGCCGCAGGTTCGAGTCCTGCCGGGGGCGCCGGTTTCGGCTCTCCCTTCGGGAAGGGCTTTTTGCTGGTCAGGGCGGGTGCGGGCGCACACGCAAGAGCGCCGGACCGCCCCCGCTGATCGCGGGGAGGTTCCGGCGGCGTCCGGCTGTCACCGGGTTTCTGCGGATGGCCGCGGTGAATACGCGGAGAAGTTCTCCCGCGCCCTGTGGCGGTTGAGGCAGCTTCCGTGCCTCCTGCGACGTCGTGAACCGCAATCCACCCCACGGGGGCGTCGGCCCGGCAACAGTGAGCCGCCCAGCAAGGTGCCGGGCCCCTCTGGGGATCAAGAGGCTTTGCGGGGCAGAGCAGGGGGCCGTTGATCGCCCCGACAGCCCTCGGTGGTGTGCGGTGGTGGATCTTGCAGGGCGACGGCCTACGGGACTTCAGCACGGGCGACGTGAGCCGCAGCTCGTGCCGCTCGTACGCGTACGACCTGCTGCGTTGGTGGCGTTGGCCGGCGGCGATCGGGGGTTCGTGGGAGCGGACCGAGCGCGCCGACGTGCGGGTGTCGTGCTGTCGGCTACAGCCTGAAAAGGGCGGTCTTTCAGATCACAAAGCCGACACCCGCCGCCGCGCGAGCCGCCAACCGGGAGCCGACCAAAGCTCTGAACCAGCGTCCCTGACAGTCGGCTCAGGGCGACACGCTGGTCGCCGGTGACGCGCCCGCAACCGGATGCGAGGCCAAAACCAGAACGCACTCTCAGCAGATATACACTCAGAGTATATCTGCGGTGTATGGTCCTCGCATGAGTGTTCCTCTCACCCTGTTGGGGCTGCTGGAGCGGGAGCCGAGCCATGGCTACGACCTCAAGCGCGACTATGACGCCTTCTTCAACCGCGGCAAGCCGCTGCCGTACGGGCAGGTCTATACGACTCTTGGCCGGTTGGCGCGGGACGGGAAGGTCATTGCAGGCGAGGCGGAGCCCGGGGTCGGCCCCGAGCGCAAGCGCTATGTGATCACCGAGGCGGGGGCGACGGAGTTCGAGACCTGGCTCACCGAGCCGGTGGCCCCCGAGCCCAATCTGCAGACCGTGCTGTTCACCAAAGTCGTGCTGGCCCTGATGCTCGGCCGCGACGCCCAGCAGTACCTCGACACCCAGCGGGCCGCCCACCTGAAGCGGATGCACGAGCTGACGAAGCTGCGTCGCACCGGCCCGATCATCGACGCCCTGCTCGCCGACCACGGCCTGTTCCACCTGGAGGCCGACCTACGATGGATCGAGCTGACCACGGCCCGGATGGACACACTCGCAGCGGCGGTGCGCGGATGACCGCCCTGATCGAGGCCCGCGACCTCACCCTCTCCTTCGGCGAGACCCCCGCCCTGCGCGGCGCCAGCCTGGCCATCGAGGCCGGCGAGGTGTTCGCCGTGATGGGCCCGAGCGGCTCGGGCAAGTCCACCCTGCTGCACTGCCTGGCCGGCATCCTCACCCCCGACTCGGGCGAGGTCCACTTCGACGGACACCGCATCGACACCATGAACGAGGCCGAGCGCAGCGCCCTGCGCCGCGACACCTTCGGCTTCGTCTTCCAGTTCGGCCAGCTCGTCCCCGAGTTGACCGCCGAGGAGAACATCGCCCTGCCGCTGCTGTTCTCCGGCATGCGCCGGGCGAGCGCGCTCGCCGAGGCCCGGCCCTGGTTCGCCCGGCTGGGCCTGGACGGCCTGGAGCAGCGCCGCTCCGGCGAGTTGTCGGGCGGTCAGGCGCAGCGGGTGGCGCTGGCCCGCGGCCTGGTGGCCCGGCCCAAGGTGCTGTTCGCCGACGAGCCGACCGGGGCGCTGGACTCGCTGACCGGCGAACAGGTGATGGACCTGATGGTGGACGCGGCCCACGAAGAGGGCACCACCATCGTCCTGGTGACCCACGAGCCCCGGGTCGCCGCGCATGCCGACCGGGAGGCCATCGTCCGCGACGGCAAGGCCAACCTGCTCACGACCGGAGGGATCGCCTCGTGATCGCCTTCGCGCTCCGCCTCGCGGTCAGCGGCGGCCGGGAGGCCCTCGCCCGGCTGGCCATGATCGCCGCCGCGGTCGCCATCGGCGTCGGGCTGCTGCTGTCGACCTTCGCCAGCATGAACGCCGTCGAACGGACGAACCAGCGGCAGGTGTGGCTCGACACCGGCGCTGCGAGCCGTACCGAGCGGGCGTCGGCGGACCCGCTGTGGTGGTGGCCGCACGGCGACTACTACGACGGCAAGTCCCTCACCGAGGTCGACGTCGCAGCGACCGGCCCGACCTCGCCCGTCCCGCCCGGCCTCACGCACCTGCCGGCGCCCGGCGAGTACTACGCCTCCCCCGCGCTGGCCAAGCTGATCCGCGACACCCCGGCCGACCAGCTGGGCGACCGCTTCCCCGGGCGGCTCACCGGCACGATCGGCGACGCCGCCCTGGCCTCCCCGGACTCACTGATCGCTGTCATCGGCCGTACCCCCGCCCAGATCAAGGGCGCACCAGGGGCGAGAGCGGTCACCACCATCGCCGGCACCCGGCCATCCCCCTGCGACAACGAGTGCTGGGACAAGGCCGTGCGCGGCGACGCGATGACACTCATCTCCGCCGTGGTGGCCGGGGCACTGATCTTCCCGGTGCTGATCTTCATCGCCACCGCGACCCGCCTGTCCGCCGCCACCCGTGAACAGCGGTACGCGTCGATGCGGCTGGTCGGCGCCACTCCCCGGCAGGTGTCGGTGATCTCGGCAGTGGAATCCGCGCTGGCGGCGGCCGCCGGGACGATGGTCGGCTTCGGGCTCTACGCCGCGCTGCGCCCGCTGGTCGCCACCATCTCGTTCACCGGGCAGCGGTTCTTCCCCTCGGACCTGACGCTCAGCGCCCCGCAGGCCCTGGGCATCGTCGTGGGCGTGCCGGTGGCGGCGGCGATCGTGGCGCGCCTCGCGCTGCGCCGGGTCACCGTCTCCCCGCTCGGCGTGACCCGCCGGGTGACCCCGCGCCCGCCGCGCGCCTGGCGGCTGATCCCGCTGCTGGCGGGCCTGGCCGAGCTGGCGTACTTCGTCTTCGCCGGCCACCGCCCGGCAACCGGGAACGGCCAGACGGCGGCCTACCTCCCGGGCTTCCTGGTGGTAATGCTGGGCCTGGTGATCGCCGGGCCGTGGCTGACCATGGCCGCCGCCCGGGCAGTCGCCCGGCGCACCCGCCGCCCGGCCGCCCTGATCGCGGTGCGCCGGCTCGCCGACGACCCGAAGGCCGGCTTCCGCGCGGTCAGCGGCCTCGTCCTGGCCCTCTTCGTGACCACCGCGACAGTCAGCATCATCGGCACCATCAACCACAACCGCGGCACGCTCGACGGCGACCGGCAGACCCGGACGGTGGTGGAGGCCGGTGCCCTCGGCGAGGCGCCCCTGGCCGGGACCGTCCCGACACGGCTGCTCACCGAGGTGCGGGCGATCCCGGGCGTGCGGGGCCTGGCCGTCGTCCACGCCAACCCCGACGGCGTCGGCAAGGTGGTACACCGGCGAGTCCACCCGGGCGATCCTCCTCCAGACGCGCCGGCACTGGTGACCTGCTCCGACCTGGCGCAGACTCCCATGGTCGGCCGCTGCCCGGCCGGCGCGAGCGTCACGGCCGTCGACTTCTACGCCTTCGTCAGCCTGCAGTCGCACCCGAGCCTGCCGTGGCCCGCCGCTGCGATCAGCACCGCAGCCGTCGCCAAGCTGCCCGTGCAACTGGTCTACGTGGCCACCGACGGGTCGACAGCCGCCATGGAACGCGTACGGACCCTGCTCACCACCGCCTACCCGCACCAACAGGCCCAAACAGTGGGCGACTGGGGCACCGATCTGCAGCAAGAGCTGGCCGGTTGGCGGCAGCTGGCCGACGTGGTGCTGCTGACCACCCTGCCGATCGCCGGCTGCAGCCTGGCCGTGAGCGTGGTTGCGGGCCTGTCGGATCGCCGACGCCCGTTCGCGTTGCTCCGACTCACCGGCGCGCCGCTGCGGCTGCTGCAGCGGGTGATCGGCCTGGAGAGCACACTGCCGCTGCTGGCGGTGGCCGCGATCTCGATCGGTACGGCCTTCGCCGCCTCCGCCCTGTTCCTGAAATCGCAGATGCACTACGACCTGGTGTCGCCGGGCACGGCGTACTACGCGCTCGTCGCCCTCGGCCTCGTCGCCTCGCTGGGCATCATCGCCTCGACTCTCCCCCTGCTCAAACGCATCACCGGCCCAGAGGCCGCCCGCAACGGCTGACACGCAACTCCCCGCTACGGCCCCAGACATCCTTCCCATGGGCGTCCGGGGCTGATGGAGCTCTTCGCGGCACGACAACGGTTGTCTCTGAATCCACAGCCAGGAGCCTTGACGATGTACATCCCTTCAGACCATCCGTCTGTTCGGCGTCGGGAACCTCGGCCCGATCAAGGCAGTGTCCTGCGGTGAACATCCTCGAACCGCGCGTGGGCGGCTCCGACCGCCTCCAGCCCGGCACAACTCACACTGCCTCCGCCCACCGGACCGCACCCGGTGGGCACGGTGCCACTCCACCTCGTCGACACCTCACGCCCGGATCCCGTGGCCGGCCCCGGGCATCACCGCGAGTTGATGGCCGGCGTCTGGTACCCCGCCCGCAGGGCGGAGGACCTGCCGCGCGCCCCCCTGGATGACCGAGGGCGCGTTGCGGGCGTTCCTGACGGACGCCGACTTCCCCCTCGACCCCGCCCTCTGCTCGCCGACCAGCGTGTCCGCGCCGGCAGGCGGTGGCCCCCACCGCCGCCATCCGCGTATCTCATGACGAGGATGTAGCACCACCAACGCCCGCTGTCACCCCACCCTTTCAACCTCAGCGGCAACGCTGACAGCAACGGCCCTGTCACTCGCCGGACAGCAGCGTCCCGAACCTGTCCAGGGCGGCCCCAAGCTTCCCAAGCCGACAGCGCCGAACATCCCCTGATCTACGGTCGCACCAGGGCTACCACAGCAATGCCAAGGCCGACGAGCCCGAACACGGTTAGGCCGGCTGTCCATACGCGATGGGAACGCAGCTTGACCAGGCCCTTGGAAGGGAGTCCTACGGATCGGCAACGTTTCTCTGCGGGGGCATGGATCTCGGGCAGCCCTGTGGTTCTTTCGAACTCTTGTAACCAGAGGCTGTCAGCGAGTTCGTGACGCCGGTGCTTCGCCAAGAGCTGCACGGACATGAAGGACACCACGATCGACAGCACGCCTGCAGTGACCCGCGCCAGTCGCCCGACATCCGGGCTGAGGGCGATCGTCATCAGGAACGCCTGGGCCGCCAGCGCCAGACCAGGTACTTGCCACATCATCGAGTCGAACCCAGCTCGTCTGGTGGCAACAATCTGGTACTGGATGAGCGCTCGCTCATCGTGCGGGGGCGGAGACGTTGCCATGACCGTCATGCAATCAGTAGTCAGACCGATCCGCAGGCATATTGACAACAACGCTGGGGATCACCCGCCCGAGGTGCCACAGCAGTCACGGTGAGGATGCTCAAGCACGGTGCCTGTGGCTCACGCGGTTCCCGGTCGTGCGCAAACCACGGTGACCGACGCGCCGTGGCAATGATGTGGCCCCGACCTTCTCACCTGGTCAGCAGCCCTGCATCCACAGCGCCGTCATGCTGTTGGGACAGCCCTCACGGAGCTGCAACTGCCTGCTCCTCAGCGAAGCCTGGTCGACCTCGGGCCGCAGGGAGGCGCGCCAGGCGCGTCGGCGCGGAGGAAGCCGTAGGGTTCCGTCCGTGGTGACTGCGACTGTCCGCGAGTGGGACGACGAGGAAGGATGGGGCGTTCTCGACTCCCCCGAGACCCCCGGCGGCTGCTTCGGCCATTTCTCCAACATCCAGTCGACCGGCTTCCGTACGCTTTCACGCGGGCAGCAGGTCGAACTCACATGGGAAGCCCCTGGCTTCAAGCAGGACGGGTACGACTACCGCGCGGTGAGCATCGTGCCTCGGCCTGCCTGACACCACGCGTGACATCAACGACGGAGTACGAGTACGCCCACGGTCCCCGGCGGACCCCAGCGGTCCCCTACGCCACCGCACCCTTCACCGCAGCAGTAGCGCCCGGTCGACCGAACTCCTGAAGCGGGTGTCGCGGCTTCGAATCCTGCCGGGCACCAGGGCAAAGGCCGCGGAATCCGCCCTGATCGCGGAGACGGGACCTCAGTGTTGAAGCGCGACCTTGAAAACCACGATGACCGATCCGAGGAGAAGGTTGATCGCACCGGCGAGCAGCATCAAACGGGGTGATGCGCCGACGCGGCTGGCGGCCACGGTTGCCCAGCCGACCTGCCCGGCCAAAGCGACCCCGACTGCCAGCCATGCCGCCCCCCGAACGTCCAGGCCGAGGATGGGACTGATGGCCACGGCACCGGCAGGTGGGACGGCCGCGTCGATGATCGGGCGTTCTTCCGCGCACACACGGCGGACCTCCCCCCGGCTCAAGTGGTGCACGATCCGGGCGCCGAAAAGGCGGGAGAAGACGTGCGCGGCCCAGAACACCACACCGGTGCACAGCAGCAGCAGAACGAGTTCCAGTCGCGGAAACGAGCCGAGCGATCCGGCGCCGACCACCACGGAGGCGGCAAGCAGCGAGCCGTAGACGGCGCCGCTGTAATCCGTCTGGGCCGCGGTGGCCGTCGGGGTCTCCGAGGGCCGCTCAGGGGGTCGGCGGTTCATGCCTCCAGGGTCGCCCAGCAGACCAGGCTCCGCATGGGCGGGAAGCGTTGGGCCGCCTGCGGGCCGTCCGAGTGGCCGCGCCACTACCGCACCGGATCGGGCGGGAAGCTCGGGGAATCAGGGTCATGAGCACCTCATTCCGGCGTTGCCGTCGTCACGGGTGAGGAGGACCCGGTCCAGACCGAGCGCCGGCGCCTTGAGCAGGACCGCTCCCAGTGCCCACGTGGCCAGTCCGCGTCTCCCGGCACCTTGATCCGGTTTCGGCACACGCCCTGGGACACCCGCGACCGGGCCGGCGGTTCCGGGGTCGGGCCGAGGAGGCCGCCGAAACCCTGGACGCGTGGGGGGAGGCTCACCGCGTCCGCGTCGACGCGATCCTGCGCGCTCAGGGCTTCGAGGGCCGACGAGGAGGCCGTAGGGCGCTGTCGTCGGAGCGCCTCGGGGCATTGGGGTGATGCCCGCGGCGCCTGACGTTTGGCGGGAACGGGAAACGTCAACTGGTCCCCCGTGACGCCCGGGAATTCCATGGGCCCGGTACCGAGAGGGAACCTGATGGCAAGGAGGAGACGAATCCCCCTTCGTTGGATTCGCGTCTGGGCCACTGCGGGCATCGTGTTTCCCGTGACGCTTGCCGTCGCCTCGGCGCCTTCGGCCGCGAGTACCAGCGAGGTCCGCCCCGCCGACGACGGCACGCCGGACGGCGGCGGCGCCCGGGCATGCCGGCTCAGCACCGGGCCTTTTCAACTGCAGGTGGAAAAATATCTGGGCCTGCCCCAGGACGGAGTGCAGTCCGAGGAGGACTGCGCGGCCATCCAGGAAATGCAGCAGCAGTACGAGATCGACCCGGCGGACGGCTATGCCGACGTCGTCAGCTACCGCGCGTCGATCGTTGTCTGGGCGGCGACGCACAAGCAGTCCCTCACCGGATGCCCGGAGGCGCGGAAGGTCGTGGTCTGTGTGGACCAGACCCGTCAGCTGCTGTGGGTGCGGAAGAAGAAAAAGATCGTCTTCGGTCCCGTCCCCGCGCGTACCGGCAGGCCGGGGTACGGGACCCGCAATGGCCGGCACAAGATCTACCGGCGCGTCGAGGACTTCTACTCGGACCTGTTTCCCGGCCCGATGCCGTACAGCCAGTTCTTCGACCGCGGTGAGGCCCTCCACGCCAGTTACCGGCCCATTTTCGAGGACCCGGGATCGCACGGCTGCGTGAATCTCCGGTACGACGACGCCAAGGCTCTCTGGTCCCTGTTGCGCATCGGGGACAGCGTCTACCTGTGGGGCAACAGACAGGGGCAGTGATCCCGCACGTCCTCCGACGACTCATGATGTGTCAGGGCATCTCATGATGTGTCAAGGCGTCTCATGATGTGTCATGACGCGTTATGGCGTCTCATGACGAACGCACGACGCCTCATGACGAACCACGACCTGCCGCCGCGGCCGGCCCGTGTTCTCGGGTCAGCCGCGCAGACTGAGCGCCGGCACCAGGACGTGCGCGGCCGTGGTCAGGGTCTCCTCGGCGCCCGCGAACTCCGCCAGCCGCTCCGGCTCGACGGGCCTGCCGGGCGCGGCCCCGGGCCACGGGCGGGTGGCGAACAGGAAGTAGGCGTGGCCGCGGGCGCGCAGGGCGGCGAGCCACTGAGGCGGCACGGTGCACTGGGCGTTCAGATACGGCATCGTGACGACGACCTGACCCGCCTCGGCCAGCAGCGTCACCGGCAGGCCCGGGCGCTGGGTGCCGTCGATGAGCCTGCCGCCGGGGTCGAGCCCGTTGGCGCGCAGCAGCGTCTCGACGGCGGCCGCCGAGCCCTCCGGACCGCTGTCGCCGTCGCCGAGGGAGTAGGCGAGCAGGTAGGGCATGTCCCCGTCGGGGGCCTCGCCGCTCCAGGCCAGGACGACGAGCGTGCCGAGGTCTGCGGCACGAAAGGGGCGCGCCGCGCTGGAAGTTGTGGTCACCGCCGAACCGTATCGACGGCCGGGCGGGTCACCGTGCGGTTTCTCGCCCGACCGGGGGATGCGGACTGCGGTGACCACACGAACGAGGGACGGGGACGCGGACGGCTACCGGCCTCGGAGCGGAAGACCGCCCAGCAGGCGGGAGGTGCCGACGTGCCGGTTCAGGGCGGCCGCCGCGCCGTTCACCGTGCTCAGCACGGAGTGCTTGTTCTCGGTGTCCAGGGTCTCGGACTGGTGGGCGATGGGGCGGACGTCGAGGGTCTTCTGGGTGGTGATGGTCTGCAGCGCGCCGTTGAGGCTGGTGGGCGTCAGGCCGGAGGCGTCGTCGGCGAAGGCGGGTGCGGCGACGCCGGTGAGGGCCAGGGACCCGGCGACGACTGCGACGGCCTTGAGGGACTTCATCCGTGTTCCTTTCTTCGGCGACCGATGTCACCGGAGCTTCGGTGACCGAAGGCCACCGGAGGGGACGGTTGCGTCCTGGCTAACGAGCCCCCGACCCGGCGGAAACCCCGCGTGCGGAGGATTCGGACGGCCCGGTTCAGCGCCTGCCGTACGGCGTGGCCGAGACCGTGCGTTGTGGCGGGTCCATGGGCGTGTTGGACGGCCTGGACTTCCCGCTGAGACCCGGCGTGGCCGTCGAACTGGCCTTCGCCGAGGGGCTCCCGCTCGGCTTCGGCGTCAGCGAGGGCGGAAGGCTGGGCAGGTTCGGCAGGCTGGGAAGAGCGGGCATGGTCATCCCACTGGCGACGGAAGCGACGAGGACGCTGATGAGTTTGTTGAGCACGGTCGTGGCCGCCGGCAGTACCTGACCGACGTTGCCGGACATGGCCGCCGCGGCCAGGTCGTCGACCGCCTTGCGCAGCGCCGCGAGCGCGTCGCGCTGGGTGTCGTTGTGCGCCGGTATGGACCCGGTGGGCGCCGGGGTGGGCGAGGTGATCCCGGAGATGGAGTCCTTCGCGGCCTTGGCGAGCCTGGCCACCTCCTTGGCGGGCAGCCGGTGGTTGTCACCGGCGAGCGCGGCCTTGAGCAGCTCCGAGACGGGTGCCACGGCACGGTCGGCTTCGGCGAGCCGCTGGACGCGGGGCAGGAGCACGTCGGGTGCCGGCAGGGGCGCGGAGGCGTGGGTACGCCCGCGGGACGCGTCGTGGTCGGCGGCCATCGCGGCGGGCCCCGTGACGCCGACCAGCAGGGCGGCGCAGACAGCGGTGGAAGCAAGGCGGACAACGGGCAGAGCGGGCATGTGTGGTCCCTTCGTGGTCGGTGAGGGTGCTTGTGCTCACCGTGGAAGGAGCCGCCGTGGCGTGCAACAGATCGGCTGCGCGGAGTAGCGCCAGCCGCCCGTCGTGCACCACGTTTCCGCTGATCAGACGCCATGGGAGGGGGTCGGAGAGGGCACCACCCGTTCGGTGCAACGCCAAACGGGCGAGACGACGCCAACCGGCCGTCCCCCCGAAGGGGGACGGCCGGCAGAAGGGTCCGCTGTCGGGCGTCAGCCGTTCGCGCAGGTGCCGCCGAACGCCGGGTTCAGCAGGCCGACGACGTCGATCGTGTTCCCGCACGCGTTGACCGGAACGTGAATCGGGACCTGCACGACGTTGCCCGACAGAACGCCCGGGGAGTTGTCGGCGGCGGCGCTGGCGCCGCTGTCGGCGGCGGCGATGCCGGCGGTGCCCGCCACGGCCGCGGCGGCAACGGAGGTCAGGGCGAGGCCCTTCGCGATACGCGACATGGAGAGGTGCTCCTTGGGGATTGTCACAACAAGCCGGGCGGAATGCCCGACGTTGAGTCAACTGCGATGCGCCCGCCCGGGTTGCGCCTCCGATGGGGTGATCTACCCAGTTGCCACGCTTCACCCCTGTGATAAATTTGACCGGTTTCGTACTCCGCATGAGCCGACGTCTCGGGCCGTGGCCGGCGGTCGCCGCCACGCCGGTGCGAGCCGATGTCGCGTACGCGTCCGGCCGGCCCTGCCCCCCGTACAGGGCGGGCCGGACCCACTGCGTCGGGCCCGGCCCGCGGTCCGGGCGTTCCCCCGCAGCGACCGCCGCAGACCCACCCTGCCGTCAGGCGATCCTTCCGGTCTCGGAAAAATGCGCACTGCCGTTCGATGAGAGCACCAGGCTCGTCGCCTCGCCCGTCATCCGGTCCGCCCCGGGCAGCCCGGACCGCGCCGCCGCGACCGCCCCGCGCGCCGCGGTGAACTCCCTGGGCGTGCACCCGGTCATGGCCCGGAACTCCCCGTTCGGATGCGCCTGGTCGTAGAAACCGCACAGCGCCGCGGTGTCGGCGGCCGACCGCCCGGAGGCGAGCAGCCGGCGCGCGCGTCGCAGCCGCAGCACACGCGCGGCGGCCTTCGGGGCGAGCCCGATCTGTTCGCGGAACCGGTTCTCCAACTGCCTCACGCTCCAGCCGACCTCGTCCGCGAGCCGCGCCACCGGCACGGCACCTGCGCTGCGCCGCAACAGCGACCAGGCACGCACCACCGGTGCCGAACTCGGCGGCCCGGCCCGCGACCAGCGCGCGAGCAGGTCGTCCAGGAGCGCGAAACGGTCCGTCCAGCCGGGCAACGCCGCCGGCGCGGCGGCGGGTTCGGCCGCGCCCGCCCGGCCGCCGCCCCCGGTCGGACGCGGCAGCTCGTCCGGGTGGACGGGCCGGTTGGTCAACTCGTACTGGGGTGTGCCGAAGAGCGTGAAGGCGGCCCACGGGGTGAGCAGGATCTCGATGCCGACGATGCGGCCGCCGTGCTCCCCGACGGCCGCCGTGGTGTCCAGCCCGGAGTACACCGACCCGAGGGGCGTCGGCGGCCGGCCGAGGCGCGCGACACGGACGGTGCCCTCGAAGCCAAGAAGGAGCGCGGCCGCGCCGACGGGGGTCTGCAGGCGGCTGCGCGGGCCGTCGAGTGCGAGCCGGAGCCCCCGGTAGCCGATCACACCGGCGCGACCGGGGGTGCGGCCGCGCGAACACGGTCTCCCAACTGCCGCACGGCCCGCGCCCGCTCCGCGCCACCGTCCCGCTCGCCATCCGCCCTCCCGGCGCACAGGCACACAGACACACGGGCGCACGGGCGCACGGGCGCACGGGCGCACAGGCGCACAGGCGCACAGGCGCACAGGCGCACAGGCGCACAGGCGCACAGGAAAGCATCCATGGTGCCCACCCACCGCAGGCTCCGGAAGCCCATGACCCTCGACTCCCCGACACCACGTCAAGGTGTCATCCGAATGTCTGGACAAAACATTGACAGCGCCTCCCGGCACGGCTAGACCTGGGGGCAGCCGATACGAAGGGAACCCGATGGAGGCCTACGACCTGATCGCCATGGGCGGGATCGGCGTGGACCTCTATCCGCTGCAGACCGGGTTGCCCCTGCCGCAGGTGACGTCCTTCGGGAGGTTTCCGGGCGGTTCGGCGACGGACGCCGCGCTCGCCGCAGCCCGTCTCGGCCGCCGTGAGGACCTGCGAACGGATCGTGCGGTTCGGCGACGCGGCGGGCGCCGTCGTCGCCTCCCGCCCGGAGTGCTCGTCCGCGATGACCGCGGCCGACGAGGCGGAGGCAGCGATCACGGCGGAAGCGGCGCTGTGACCGCCGCGAACGGCACCACCGCGCGCGTGCGGCCCGAAACAGTCCACGACGGCGCGCCGCGGCCCGAGAAGACCGCCACCGTGCGCGTGCGTGCGCCGCGACCGTGGACACCGGCGCGCCACCACCGCGTGGACCACATGAGCACGGAGCTGCCCGCCCCCGGGACGGTACCGTGCGCATAGAGGGCAAAACGTAACAACTCCCGGACAGGGGCACGGTGTTGGCGGGGACGTCGGCTCCGCACACGGGTCCCGGACCCCCGGGCACCGATCGCCTCCGGCGCGGGAGACCGCTTCGCCCTGGCAGGAGCGAAGTGCGAGCGCAGACTCCCCGCCCGCTACGGCCCCGCGCCGGAGGTCCCAGCGACGTACGGTCGAGACGTGCAGGGCGGCAGGGCCGTACCTCAGGTGCGGATCTGCTTCCACCCGGACCACACGGAGGGATACCGATGACCTCAACGACGAGGCTCACGGTCGCTCAGGCGCTCGTACGCTTCCTGACCGCCCAGTACGCCGAGCGCGACGGGGTGCGCCGCCGGCTGATCGCCGCCACCTGGGGGATCTTCGGGCACGGCAACGTCGCGGGCATCGGGCAGGCACTGGTCGAGTATCCCGACCTCATGCCGTACCACCAGGGCCGCAACGAGCAGTCGATGGTGCACGCGGCGGTCGGCTACGCCCGCCAGTCGAACCGGCTGTCCGCGCACGCGGTGACGACGTCCATCGGACCGGGCGCGACAAACCTGGTCACGGGGGCCGCCCTCGCCACCGTCAACCACCTCCCGGTCCTGCTGCTGCCCGGCGACGCCTTCGCCGGCCGCCCGGCCGACCCGGTCCTCCAGCAGCTGGAGGTTCCGCACGCCGGGGACGTGTCGGTCAACGACTGCCTGCGCCCGGTGTCGAAGTACTTCGACCGGATCACCCGCCCGGAGGCGCTGATCCCGGCCGCCCTGCAGGCGATGCGCGTACTCACCGACCCGGTGGAGACGGGCGCGGTCACGCTCGCGCTGCCCCAGGACGTGCAGGCGGAAGGCTTCGACTGGCCGGAGGAGTTCTTCACCGAACGGACCTGGAACGTGCGCCGTCCGGGTCCCGACCCGGTCGAACTCGGCGAGGCCGTCCGGGCGATCCGCGCCGCCCGGCGCCCGCTCGTGATCGCGGGCGGCGGTGTCCACCACAGCCGTGCCGAGGCGGCCCTCGCCGAGTTCGCCGAGGCCACCGGCATCCCGGTCGCCTCCACCCAGGCCGGCAAGGGCTCGCTGCGCTGGGACCACCCCCAGGACGTCGGCGGCATCGGCCACACCGGCACCGCGACCGCCGACGAACTGGCTCGCACCGCCGACCTGGTCCTCGGTGTCGGCACCCGTTACACGGACTTCACCACCGCCTCCGGCACCCTCTTCACCGGCGAGGACGTCCGCTTCCTCAACGTCAACATCGCGTCGTTCGACGGGCACAAGATGTCCGGAACGCCGCTGGTCGCGGACGCGCGAAGCGCCCTGGAAGAGCTGACCGAGGCGCTCGAACTGCACGACCACCGGGTCGACCGGGCGTACGTCATCGAGTACACGGAGGACAAGGAGCGCTGGGAGCAGCGTGTGGAGGCCTGCTTCGAGGCCGAGGAACCGGATCTGCGGCCGACGCAGCCGCAGGTCATCGGCGCGTTGGACGCGGTGGTGGACGAGTCGGACGTGATCGTCAACGCGGCCGGTTCGCTCCCCGGCGACCTGCACAAGCTGTGGCGGTCCCGGTCCCACGACCAGTACCACCTCGAGTACGGCTACTCGTGCATGGGCTACGAGATCCCGGCCGCGATCGGTGTGAAGCTGGCCGCGCCGGAGCGTCCCGTGTGGGCGCTGGTCGGCGACGGCACCTATCTGCTGATGCCGACGGAGATCGTGACGGCCGTGCAGGAGGGCATCGCCATCAAGGTGCTGATCGTGCAGAACCACGGCTACGCGTCCATCGGCGGCCTGTCGGAGTCGGTGGGCGGCGAACGGTTCGGCACCGCCTACCGCTTCCGCTCCGACGACGGGACGTACACGGGGGCGAAGCTGCCCGTCGACCTCGCCGCCAACGCGGCCAGTCTCGGGATGCGGGTGCTGCGCGCCAGGACCGTACGCGACCTGGGTGACGCGCTCGCCGAGGCGCGCGCCGCGGACACTCCCACATGTGTCTATGTGGAGACCGAAACCGCAGACACTGTGTCGGGCGCGCCTCCGGCGCAGGCCTGGTGGGATGTGCCCGTGGCCGAGACCGCGACCCGGCCGTCCGCGGTCAAGGCGCGCGAGGTCTACGAACGGCACGTTGCCACCCGACGCCGCCATCTGTGAAGGAGTTCTCGGGCATGACGAAGATCGTCAACCACTGGATCGGCGGCAAGACCGCCGAAGGCGCGTCGGGCACGTACGGGCCGGTGACGGATCCGGCGACCGGCGCGGTCACCACGGAGGTCGCGTTCGCGACCGTGGAGGAGGTGGACGCGGCCGTCGCCGCGGCCAAGGAGGCCTTCACCACCTGGGGCCAGTCCTCGCTCGCGCAGCGCACCTCGGTCCTCTTCCGGTTCCGGGCGCTGCTGGACGAGCACCGCGACGAGATCGCGGAGCTGATCACCGCCGAACACGGCAAGGTGCACGGCGACGCGCTCGGCGAGGTGGCGCGCGGCCTGGAGATCGTCGATCTGGCCTGCGGTATCAGTGTGCAGCTCAAGGGCGAGCTGTCCACGCAGGTGGCCAGCCGGGTGGACGTGGCCTCGATCCGGCAGCCGCTGGGCGTGGTAGCGGGCATCACGCCGTTCAACTTCCCGGCGATGGTGCCGATGTGGATGTTCCCCGTCGCCATCGCGTGCGGCAACACCTTCGTGCTGAAGCCGTCCGAGAAGGACCCGTCGGCCTCGATCCGCCTGGCCGAGCTGCTCGCCGAGGCCGGGCTGCCGGACGGCGTCTTCAACGTCGTGCACGGCGACAAGGTGGCCGTGGACCGGCTGCTCGAACACCCGGACGTCAAGGCGGTGTCGTTCGTCGGCTCCACCCCGATCGCCCGCCACATCCACACCACGGCCTCCGCGCACGGCAAGCGCGTCCAGGCCCTGGGCGGCGCCAAGAACCACATGCTGGTCCTTCCGGACGCCGACCTGGACGCGGCGGCGGACGCGGCGGTCTCGGCGGCGTACGGCTCGGCGGGTGAGCGCTGCATGGCCATCTCCGCGGTCGTCGCGGTCGGCTCGATCGGCGACGAGCTGGTGGAGAAGATCCGCGAGCGCGCCGAGAAGATCAAGATCGGCCCCGGTGGCGACCCGACGTCCGAGATGGGCCCGCTGATCACGAAGGCGCACCGCGACAAGGTGGCGTCGTACGTGGCGGGCGCGGCGGCGGAGGGCGCCGAGGTGGTCCTGGACGGCACCGGCTACACCGTCGAGGGGTTCGAGGACGGTCACTGGATCGGCATCTCGCTGCTGGACAAGGTGCCGACCACGGCGAAGGCCTACCAGGACGAGATCTTCGGCCCGGTGCTGTGCGTGCTGCGCGTGGACACGTACGACGACGGCGTGGCGCTGATCAACTCCTCGCCCTTCGGCAACGGCACCGCGATCTTCACCCGCGACGGCGGTGCGGCCCGCCGCTTCCAGCTGGAGGTCGAGGCCGGCATGGTCGGCGTGAACGTTCCGATCCCGGTGCCGGTGGGCTACCACTCCTTCGGCGGCTGGAAGGACTCCCTCTTCGGCGACCACCACATCTACGGCAACGACGGCACGCACTTCTACACCCGCGGCAAGGTGGTCACCTCCCGCTGGCCCGACCCGGCCGACGCCCCGGCCGGCGTGGACCTGGGCTTCCCGCGCAACCACTGACCTTCGGCCCGTGCGGGTGACGAGGCCGTCCGCCATGCGGACGGCCTCATTTTTTTGCGGAGTCGCGCTGCGGTTCCCGTATGCGCGCAAGACGCCGAACAGACGCCCTCAATGACACGTGATTCGGTGGAAGATCGCCTCTCTGGTACGGATTTCGTAGGTGGACCCCCATTGACGCGCCGGTTTTCGTCGGGGTTCGATGCGTGCCCCGGGAGCGGACCACAGCAGTACGACCGAAGCCGCCGGAGGCGATGACGCTCCCGACCCCACCATGTCGCACGAGTCGATCGGAACCGCCGCATGACCGACACGCTCCGCCCTGTCGAGAACGCCCCCGCCCGGGCATCGGACAGTCCCCAGAAGCTCAAGCGGTCCATCGGCGTCGTCGGCGGCACCCTGCTCACCCTGTCGTGCGTGACGCCCGCCTCCACGCTCTTCGTGGTCGTCCCCGACCTGTTCGGCTCGCTCGGCACCGCCACCGCCCTCACCATCGCCATCGGCTCCGTCCTGTGTATCGCGGTGGCGTTCTGCTACTCGGAGCTGGGCACCCTGATCCCCAGCGCGGGCGGCGAGTACGCGATGGTGTCGACGCTGGCCGGACGGCTCGCGGGGTGGCTGGTGTTCGTGCTGTCCCTGCTGGTCGTCATGGTCGTGCCGCCGGTGATCGCGACGGGCACGGCGGACTACCTGGCTCCGGTGGTGCACCTGGACCCGGCCACGACGGGCGCCGGGGTCATGCTCCTGGCCACCCTCGCCGGTCTGCTGGATCTGCGTGCCAACGCCTGGATCACCGGGATCTTCCTGGTCCTGGAGGTCGTGGCGGCGGGTGTCGTCGCGGTCCTCGGCTTCGCGCACGGCGAGCGCGGGCTCGGCAGCCTGGTCTCCATGCAGGTGACCGGGGCGGGCGGGCACGCTGATCATGTGACGGCCATGATGGTGGTCTCCGGCCTGGCCATCGCCCTCTTCGTCACCCAGGGGTTCTCGACCGCCGTCTACCTCTCCGAGGAGCTGGAGAACCCGCGCCGCACCGTCGCCCGCACGGTCCTCGCCACCCTCGCCATCTCCTCCGTCGTCATCCTGGTCCCGGTCGTCGCGATCACCATGGGCGCCCCCGACCTCAAGGCGCTGACCGGCGGCGACCTCAGCAGCATGGTCACCGCCTGGTCCGACACGGCCGTCGGCACCTTCGTGAGCCTGTGTGTGGCGCTCGCGATCATCAACGCGGGCATCGTCATGGTCATCCAGAACTCCCGCGTGCTGTTCGCCTCGGCCCGCGACAAGGCGTGGCCCGAGCCGGTCAACAACGCACTCGCCAGGCTCGGCCGCTTCGGCTCCCCGTGGGTCGCCACCCTTGTCGTCGGCGTCCCCGGCGCGCTGCTCTGCTTCGTCAACCTGGACACGCTCTACGGCGTCACGGGCGTCTCGGTGACCGGCATGTACCTGCTCGTCGCGGTGGCCGCCCTGCTGTCCCGGCGCGGCACGCACGCGACGACGCCGGCCTGGCGGATGCCGCTGTGGCCCGCGATGCCGGTCCTGCTGATCGCGGTCCTGGGATACATCCTCACCCAGCAGGAGCCGGGCTACCTGCTGTGGACCGGCGGCATCACCGCCGCCGCCACCCTGTACTGGGCCCTCTACCTCCGCCCGCGCCGCGAGACGCGCTGGCTGGTGTCGCTCCCGGAGGACGCGCGGGCCTGAGCCGCCGTCACGTCGCCGCGCCGCCCCGGCCGCCCGCACCCGACGGGCGGCCGGGGCGGTCGCGTCGGCGTACCACAGCTGCGGTACACGGCGGCAGACCCGTACGCCCGCAGGAGGGGCCGTGGTTCAGCCCGGCGGCTGCCGCGGTTGTCGGTGGTGGCCCTTACCGTGGACGCATGGATCTTCGACTGCCCGCAGTCCGCGAGCTGCGCCGAGGGGCCGTGGCCGCCGTGGCCGCGGTCCTGCTCGTGCTGGCCGGTGTCGGGACGTGGACGGCCGTCGCATCGGACGACGCGCCTGCCGTGCACCGCGCCGACAGGGTCATGGACATGGGCGGCGGAGTACGCATCGACACCGCCTTCTTCACGTCCGGGTCCGGTGGCCGCCGCCCGGCGGTCCTGCTCGCGCACGGCTTCGGCGGCAGCAAGGACGACATGACGGACCAGGCGGTCAGGCTCGCCCGGCACGGGTACGCGGTGCTGACCTGGTCGGCGCGCGGCTTCGGCAGGTCCACGGGGAGGATCGGGCTGAACGACCCGGAGGGAGAGGTCGCCGACGTCTCCCGGCTCATCGACTGGCTGGCGAAGCGGCCGGAGGTGCAGCTGGACAAGCCGGGCGATCCGCGCGTGGGCATGGCCGGCGCGTCGTACGGCGGGGCCATCGCCCTGCTGACCGCGGGCCACGACCACCGGGTGGACGCCATCGCCCCGGCGATCACGTACTGGAACCTGGCGGACGCCTTGTTCCCGAACGGCGTGTTCAAGAAGCTGTGGGCCGGAGTCTTCGTGAACTCCGGTGGCGGCTGCGCGAAATTCACCGCCGAGCTGTGCCGGATGTACGAGCGGGTCGCCGAGTCCGGCACGCCGGACACCGAGGCGCGTGCCCTGCTCCAGGCGCGTTCGCCGTCCGCCGTCGGCAAGGACATCAAGGTGCCCACCCTGCTGGTGCAGGGCCAGTCCGACTCGCTGTTCCCGCTCGGCCAGGCGGACGCGGCGGCCCGGGCGATCCGTGCCAACGGCGCCCCGGTGGACGTCGACTGGATCGCGGGCGGTCACGACGGCGGGGACATGGAGACGACCCGCGTGCAGGCCCGCGAGACCGCCTGGTTCGACCGTTATCTGAAGGGCGACCAGGGCGTCGACACGGGGCCCGCCTTCCGGATCACCCGCACCGGCGGCATCGACTCCACGGACGGCGCGGCCCGGTTGAAGGGCGCGAGCGGCTCCCGGTACCCGGGGCTGGCGAGCGGGCAGCGGACGGTCCGGCTCAGCGGCCCTGAGCAGCGCTTCACCAACCCGGCCGGGGCCACCCCGCCCGCGGTCTCCGCGCTCCCGGGCCTCGGCGGCTCGGGCGGCCTCGCCCAGCTGTCGTCGCTGGGCGTCGGGGTGTCGCTCGACTTCCCCGGACAGTACGCGCACTTCGACTCGCGCCCGGTGCGCGAGAACCTGTGGATCACCGGCTCGCCGACCGTGAGGGTGCATGTCACGTCGACGAGCGACGACGCCGTGCTGTTCGGGAAGGTGTACGACGTCGGGCCGGGCGACTCCCGGCCGGTGCTGCCCTCGCAACTGGTGGCTCCCGTCCGCGTGGAGGGCGCCAAGGGAGGCAAGGACGTCACACTGACCCTGCCCGCCGTCGACCACGAGGTGCGCAAGGGGCACCGACTGCGGCTGGTCCTCTCCTCCACGGACCTCGGCTACGCCTCCCCGGCGGCACCCGCCACGTACACGGTCTCCCTGAAGAGAGGCCTCAAGGTCCCGACGGCGCCGGGCGTGAGGACCGCGGCTGCCCCGCTGCCCTCCTGGGTGTGGTGGCTGCCGGTGACGGGAGCGGCGGTCGCGGCAGCCCTGCTGCTCACGGCCCGCCGCCGCACGACGGCACCGGCACCCGACACCGCGCTGGCGGACGTGCCGCTGGAGATCACCGGCCTGAGCAAGCGGTACGCGAAGTCCGCGGACCGGTACGCGGTCAAGGACCTGTCCTTCCGCGTGGAGAAGGGCCATGTGCTGGGCCTGTTGGGGCCGAACGGCGCGGGCAAGACGACCACGCTGCGCATGCTGATGGGCCTGATCCGGCCGGACGGCGGCGAGATCCGCGTCTTCGGCCATGCGGTGCGCCCGGGGGCGCCGGTGCTGTCACGGGTCGGGGCCTTCGTGGAGGGCGCGGGCTTCCTGCCGCACCTGTCCGGCCGGCAGAACCTGGAGCTGTACTGGCGGGCGACGGGCCGCCCGGCCGAGGACGCGCACCTGGACGAGGCGCTGCGGATCGCGGGGCTGGGCGACGCGCTGGAGCGCGCGGTGCGCACGTACTCCCAGGGCATGCGGCAGCGCCTCGCCATCGCCCAGGCGATGCTCGGCCTGCCGGACCTGCTGATCCTGGACGAGCCGACCAACGGCCTGGACCCGCCGCAGATCCGCGAGATGCGGGAGGTCATGATCCGGTACGCGGCGGGAGGGCGCACGGTCATCGTCTCCAGTCACCTGCTCGCGGAGGTCGAGCAGTCCTGCACCCACCTGGTGGTCATGGACCGCGGCCGGCTGCTCCAGGCGGGCCCGGTCAAGGAGATCATCGGCTCGGGCGACACCCTGCTGGTCGGCACCGCCGCACCCGTGGAGGAGCCGCTCGTCGAGAAGGTGGGCGCACTGCCGGGCATCGCCTCGGCGGTGCGCACGGAGGACGGCCTGCTGGTCCGGCTCGGCACGGACGGCAGCGCCCGGCGGCTGGTCGCGGAGCTGGTGCGGCTCGGCGTCCCCGTGGAGTCCGTGGGCCCCCACCGGCGTCTGGAGGACGCCTTCCTGACCCTGATCGGAGGTTCCGCATGAGTGCGCTCGCCGAGCAGGCGGGGACGGCTGACGGGTACCGGGCGCGGCAGACGCTGCCGCTGCGCGTCGAGCTCGTCCGGCAGCTGAAGCGGCGCCGCACCCTCGTGATGGGCGCCATCCTGGGTCTGCTGCCCTTCGTACTGGTCGTCGCGTTCGCCATCGGCGGCGACCCGGGCTCGCGCAACGGCCGGATCACGCTGATGGACACGGCGACGGCGTCGGGTGCCAACTTCGCCGCGGTGAACCTGTTCGTCTCCGCAGGGTTCCTGCTGGTCATCCCGGTGGCCCTGTTCTGCGGTGACACGGTCGCCTCGGAGGCGAGCTGGTCCTCGCTGCGCTATCTGCTCGCGGCACCGGTGCCCCGCGCCCGCCTGCTGTGGTCCAAGCTCGCGGTCGGACTCGGCATGAGCCTCGCGGCCATGGTGCTGCTGCCGGTCGTCGCGCTCGCGGTGGGGACGGCCGCCTACGGCTGGGGGCCGCTGGAGATTCCGACCGGCGGCTCCCTGTCCCCGGGCACGGCGGCTCAGCGGCTCGTCGTCGTGGTGGCGTACATCTTCGTGTCCCAACTGGTCACCGCCGGGCTCGCGTTCTGGCTGTCGACGAAGACGGACGCCCCACTGGGCGCGGTGGGCGGCGCGGTCGGTCTCACCATCGTGGGGAACGTCCTGGACGCGGTCACCGCTCTCGGCCACTGGCGCGACTTCCTGCCGGCGCACTGGCAGTTCGCCTGGGCCGACGCGGTCCAGTCCCAGCCGGAGTGGGCCGGCATGATCCAGGGCACGGCGATCTCGGTGACCTACGCGCTCGTGCTGTTCGCCCTGGCGTTCCGCGGCTTCGCCCGCAAGGACGTCGTCTCGTAGGCCGGCCGGGGATGCCCGGAGCGCGGTGGCCGGGGTGCATGCGCGGGAGCGGCCCGCCGGATCGCTCGGCGGGCCGCTCCTCGTGTGCCCGATGCTTCGGGCTCAGCCGTTGCTGGTGCCGTTCGCGGACAGGACCGGAACGTCGTCCAGGATGTGCGACAGCGGCTCGTCGCCCTTGGCCTGGGTGGAGTTCTCGGTGCACTGCTGGTTCTGCGACGCCGACAGGACCGGGATGTCCTGCACGCCGACCGGCACGACGCCGACGAGCGAACCGGCGTTGACCTTCGCCGGCAGACCGACGCACGGCTTGTTCAGCGAGCCCTGGATGAGCGCCATCTGGGGGCTCATGGTGCCGTAGGTGGCCGAGTTCCCGTACTGCTGGGTCGAAGTGTTGCCGTTGGTGGACGTCGTCCCGGTGTCGTTGCCGAGCGCCAGCGCCTGGGGCGCGGCCGCGGCCGAGACACCCACCACGGAAGCGGCGACCGCCGCGGCGGTCATGAACTTCTTCATCACTTGCTAGTCCCTTCTGGAGAAACCCCGTCCACCGGAGCGCTCTGGACAACTGCCGCTCGGTGCCATGGTTGCTCCGCTTCACTCCGATGGCCCATACCGAACGGGGCGAGTGGAGCCGTATGCCGGGCGCGTATTTCCAGAATTTCTGCCCGCGTAACGGTCCGACCGGGTGAATGACCGAAACCAATACCAAGGTGCCGGGTTGGTCGCATGGCAGGAACACGTGTCTTCTGTCAGGAAAGGAACGCGACATGTTCAAGAAGGCGATGGCCGCGGCGGCGGTCGCGGCTTCCGTGGTGGGCGTCTCGGCGGCGGCCGCTCCGCAGGCCCTGGCGCTCGGTGACGACACCGGGACGACGTCCACCAATGCGAACACCGTCTCGGAGTCGTTCGGCAACGCCGCGACCTCGGGCGCCATGAGCCCGCAGCTGTCCCTGGCGCAGGGCTCGCTGAACAAGCTCTGCGTCGGTGTGCCGGCCAAGGCCGGCGCCGGTTCGCTCGTCGGCCTGGTGCCGGTCGCCGTGCAGGACGTCCCGGTCCTGTCGGCTCCGCAGAACCAGCAGTGCACCGAGAACTCCACCCAGGCCAAGGGCGACGAGCCGCTGTCGCACGTCCTGGACGACGTTCCGGTCCTGTCCGCGAACGGCACGGGCAACCGCTGACCGCCGCGCACCCACCGGCCGCCCGCCGGTCGGATCTTCGGGCGGCCCGGGTGCGGACGGTTGCCGGCACGTTCTCCCCCTCCCGGCCCCTGCTCGAATTCCTTTGGACGGCACGAATTCGCACAGACGGCCCGCGCCGCCTTTTGCGTGCATTCACGATCGGCGTTCGGGTGAATTGTCCGGCGACCCGTGCGAGGGGGTTGCTTCGGCCGCCTATTCCTCGTTTCACAGATGCAGGTCGTGCGGCGGGCCGCCTCAAGCGTGCTCGCTCGGTTTCGGCCGTCACAGGGGCACGACCGCACAGAAGGGAAACTCCGTGAAGCACAAGAAGAGCGCCGCCGTGGTGGCCGGCGCCATCATGACTCTGGGAATGGCCGCCCCGGCCATGGCGGACTCGGCAGCCGACGGTTCCGCGACCAACTCCCCGGGTGTCCTGTCCGGGAACGTGATCCAGGTTCCGGTGGCCGTGCCTGTCAACCTCTGCGGGAACAGCATCGGCCTCATCTCGCTGCTGAACCCCGCGTCCGGCAGTGCGTGCTCGAACACCTGACGCCATGGCCGCGCGCGGCTGACGTCACACACCAGCCGTCCGGCTGTGGCATGGCCGGCCTTGGACTGCTCTTCTCGGTTCCAGGGCCGGCTTTACCACTTCTCCCACCTCTACCAGCAGGAAGACAACGAGATTGCGACAGACCCTGAGCAGGGGAATGGTCGCGGCGGCCGCCGCGACGGGCATTCTGTCCCTGTGCGGCAGCCCGGTGTTCGCCGACTCGAGCGCCGAGGGCGCCACGACCGGATCACCGGGCCTCGCGTCCGGCAACACCGTCCAGGCCCCCGTGAACATCCCCGTCAACGTCTGCGGCAACACGGTCAACGTGATCGCCGTGCTGAACCCGGCGTTCGGCAACGCCTGTGCCAACGGCCGGGGTGCCACGGCATCCCCTGCACCCGTGACCCCCGCCCCCACCGCGACCGTCCCGGTGCAGACGCCCCGCAAGAACAGGCCGAGCACGCCGGCCGCCCCGCACCGATCCAGCACGACGCCCAAGACGCCGGGCACGGGACAGGGCAGCCCGCGGCCGGGCACCGGGATCCCGTCGCAGGGAACGCTGCCGCCGCACGGAACGCTGCCGCCGCAGGCGGGTGTTCCGCAGACGGACAACCCTCGGGCCGGCATGCACCCCGTCACGGCCGCGCGCACGCTGCCCGCGTTGGCCGAGACCGGCAGTGAGGGCATCCTCGCCGCCTCGGCCGTCAGCGTCGCGATGCTGACCGGCGGGCTCATCCTGTACCGACGGGGCCGGGTCACCTCCCGCCGGTAGCGCGCCGGGTGCCGGGCGTGCCGCGCCCGGCACCCGTGCCGTCGTTCACACGTCACTCCCTCAGTTCACCGCCCAGGGGCGGCGTCCACTCCGGACGCCGCCCCTGGGTCGTTCCTCCGCACGCGCTTGCGCCCCGACGCACCGCGCCTGTCACAAAGAACTCCCTCAGGTCACGCATGTCCCGACACTGCGGGCCTTCTGTCACAGCCGGTTCACAGGCCCTTTCTCCCTGCGCCGAGGGTCGTTGACCCGGCACAGGCTTTGTGATCGCCGGCGCAGGCCCGGCTCCCCCGACGACCTTCCCCCGGTCGCCGCCGTGGCGTGCGCGAGGAGGTGCTTGAAGATGACCGACCGTCGCCTCTGGTCGTACAAGGAGATCGCCGCGCACATCAGCGTGCAGCCGGACACCGTGAGGTCCTATCGCAAACACGGACTGCTTCCCCCACCCGACCATGTGGAGGGCGGTAAGCCCTACTGGTACGCCGACACGGTCCGGGCCTGGGTCGCCTCCCGGCCCGGCAACCGCGGTCGCAGGGAGGCCTGACCGCTTCCCTTCCCCCTGGGCTCTGCCGTCACCTCCCGGTCGCCCCCGACCGGGAGGCTCAGCGCCACGGCTCGACGACCGTCACTCCCTGTCCCGGTGCCGTCCCCATGGCCGCCAGTGCCTCGGGGGACGCGGCCAGCGGGATGGCCTGCGTGACCAGGAGGTCGGGGCGCAGAGCGCCGGACCGGACCAGTTCCAGCATGGGCGGATAGGTGCGTGCCGCCATGCCGTGGCTGCCGAGGATCTCCAGTTCCAGGGCGATCACCCGGGACATGGGGACGGGCGTGGTGCCGTCGGAGGAGGGCAGCAGGCCGACCTGGATGTGACGTCCGCGGCGGCGCAGTCCGTTCACCGACGCCGCGCACGTCGCCGGGGAGCCGAGCGCGTCGAGGGAGACGTGGGCACCGCCGCCGGTCAGGGTGCGGACCGCCTCGGCCGTGTCGTCGGTGCCCGCGGCGTCCACGCACTCCGCCGCGCCGAACTTCCGTGCCAGTGCCAGGGCCCGGGGTGACACGTCGACGGCCACCACCCGTGCGCCCACCGCCGCCGCGATCATCACCGCCGACAGTCCGACACCCCCGCAGCCGTGCACGGCGACCCACTCCCCCGCGGCCGGCCCGCCCTGCTGGACGACCGCCCGGAACGCCGTCGCGAACCGGCACCCGAGGGCCGCCGCCGTCCGGAACGACATCTCCTCCGGCACCGCCACCAGGTTCACGTCCGCATGATCCAGCGCCACGTACTGCGCGAAGGACCCCCAGTGGGTGAACCCCGGCTGGGTCTGCCGCTCACACACCTGCTGGTCGCCCGCCGCGCAGGACGCACAGCTGCCGCAGGCGCACACGAACGGCACCGTGACCCGGTCGCCCGGCCGCCGGCGCGTCACCCGGACCCCGGCCGCCTCGACCACACCGGCGAGTTCATGGCCGGGCACGTGCGGGAGCGCGACGTCCGGGTCGTGCCCCATCCAGCCGTGCCAGTCGCTGCGGCACAGCCCCGTCGCCTCGACCCGCACCACGACCCCGTACTCGGACGGCTCCGGGTCCGGCACCTCCCGCACCTCGGCCGGCTCTCCGTACCGCTCGAACACCACCGCACGCATACGACCGCACCCTCCACCCATGTCCCGGTGCCCCTGCCCCGGAGATCGTCTCCCGGCGAACGCCGGCCACGCACTCCCCGGCCGAACGGTACGCGCCCCGCCGATGCGCCCCGACTTCTCTCCACCAGGTACCCCCAGGGGGTATACTGTGACTCACGTAGGCCCCATCTGCCCCCTGAGGAGTAATGCCATGACCGCGCAGACCGACACCCCGGGTTCCGTGACGACCGTCTACAAGGTGAGCGGGATGAGCTGCGGGCACTGCGAAGGCTCCGTCTCCGGCGAGATCTCCGGCATCGACGGCGTCTCCTCGGTCACCGCCGTCGCGTCCACCGGCGAGGTCACGGTCGTCTCCGCCGCCCCCCTGGACGACGAGGCCGTGCGCGCCGCGGTCGACGAGGCGGGCTTCGAACTCGTCGGCAGGGCCTGAACCACCGGCATCGCCCACCGTACCGGGCCGTACCGACCAGCTGATACTGGCTCCGCACGACCCGGTCCGTCGTCTGGAGTCCGGACATGACCAGCACCGCAGCACCCACTCCGACAAAGGACACGACCTCGCACTCCGAGGTCGAACTCACGATCGGCGGCATGACCTGCGCCTCCTGCGCGGCCCGTGTCGAGAAGAAGCTCAACCGGATGGACGGCGTCACCGCCACGGTGAACTTCGCGACGGAGAAGGCGAAGATCTCCTACCCCGAGGGCATCGAGGTCGCCGATCTGATCGCCACCGTGGTGAAGACCGGCTACACCGCCGAGGAACCCCCGCCGCCGCAGCCCGAACCGTCCGCCGCGGCCGAGGGGTCCGAGCAGTCCGCGGCGCTCGAGGAAGACCCGGAGCCGGCCTCGCTCCGTCAGCGCCTGACCGTCTCCGCGCTGCTCGCCCTGCCCGTCGTGCTGCTCGCGATGGTGCCGGCCCTGCAGTTCGACAACTGGCAGTGGCTCTCGCTCACCCTGGCCTCACCCGTCGTCGTCTGGGGCGGACTGCCGTTCCACAAGGCGGCGTTCACCAATGCCCGGCACGGCGCGGCCACCATGGACACGCTCGTCTCGGTCGGCACGCTCGCCGCCTACGGCTGGTCCCTGTGGGCGCTGTTCCGGGGGCAGGCGGGCATGCCCGGCATGCGTCACGGCTTCGAGTTCACCGTCTCCCGCACGGACGGGGCGTCCACGATCTACCTCGAGGTGGCCGCCGGCGTCGTCGCGTTCATCCTGCTCGGCCGCTACCTGGAGGCCCGCTCCAAGCGGCGCGCGGGCGCGGCCCTGAAGGCCCTGCTCGAACTGGGCGCGAAGGACGTCGCGGTGCTGCGCGAGGGACGTGAGGTGCGGGTTCCGGTGACGCAGCTGGCCGTCGGCGACCGGTTCGTCGTGCGGCCCGGCGAGAAGATCGCCACCGACGGGACCGTCGTCGAGGGCGTCTCCGCGGTGGACGCCTCCACGCTCACCGGCGAGTCGGTGCCCGTCGACGTGACGGTGGGCGACTCGGTGACCGGCGCGACCGTGAACGCCGGGGGCCGGCTGGTGGTCGAGGCGACCCGGGTCGGCGCGGACACCCAGCTCGCACGGATGGCGCGGCTCGTGGAGGACGCGCAGAACGGCAAGGCCGAGGTGCAGCGCCTCGCCGACCGCATCTCCGGGATCTTCGTGCCCGTGGTGCTGCTGATCGCGATCGGCACCTTCGCGGCGTGGCTCGGCGTGACCGGGGACACCGTCGCCGCCTTCACCGCGGCGGTCGCGGTACTGATCATCGCCTGCCCGTGCGCGCTGGGCCTCGCCACGCCGACCGCCCTGATGGTGGGCACGGGGCGCGGCGCCCAGCTCGGCATCCTCATCAAGGGCCCCGAGGTGCTGGAGTCCACACGGCGGGTCGACACCGTGGTGCTGGACAAGACCGGAACAGTGACCACCGGCCGGATGACGCTCCAGGAGGTCCACGCGGCCGAGGACAGCGACGAGAAGGAGGTCCTGCGGCTCGCGGGGGCCCTGGAACACGCCTCCGAGCACCCGGTCGCCAGGGCGGTCGCGGAAGGCGCCCAGGAGCGCGTCGGCAACCTTCCCGCGCTGGAGCACTTCGAGAGCGTGCCCGGTCTCGGCGTGCGCGGCCGCGTCGACGGTCACGAGGTCATGGTGGGCCGCTTCCCGGGCGTGCTCCCGGAGCCGCTGGCCCGCGCGAAGGCCGGGGCCGAGGCGGAGGGACGTACGGCCGTCGTCGTGGTCCGGGACGGCATGGCACTCGGTGTCGTCACCGTGGCCGACGCGATCAAGGAGACCAGCGCCGAAGCCGTACGGGACCTGCGCGCGCTGGGGCTGCGGCCGGTGCTGCTGACCGGGGACAACCGGGCGGTGGCCGAGGCGGTGGCGCGGGCCGTCGGCATCGACGGCGCGGACGTGATCGCGGAGGTGCTGCCCGAGGACAAGGTCGGAGCCGTGCGGCGGCTCCAGGCCGAGGGGCGGACCGTTGCCATGGTCGGTGACGGTGTCAACGACGCGGCCGCCCTCGCCACCGCCGACCTGGGCCTGGCCATGGGCACCGGGACGGACGCCGCGATCGAGGCGAGCGATCTGACGCTGGTGCGCGGGGACCTGCGGGTGGCCGCGGACGCCATCCGGCTGTCACGGCGGACGCTCGCCACGATCAAGGGCAACCTGGTGTGGGCCTTCGGCTACAACGTGGCCGCGCTGCCGCTGGCCGCGGCGGGATTCCTCAACCCGATGATCGCCGGGGCCGCCATGGCCTTCTCGTCGGTGTTCGTGGTGACGAACAGCCTGCGGCTGCGGGCGTTCTCCTGAGGCGGCCCGGTCACGGAGCAGGAGTCCCTCTGGAGTCCGAAGCGGGCCTCACATAAGCTCTTCACAAGGCCCGCGCACCATCCTTACGCTGGGACCTCGATCAACGCGTCGAGGCTCTTGCGTGGTTTCAGGACGGGGGTGCGCAAGAGACACAGATCACAGTGACGTGAACGTAACCAGCGGAAGGGTTCGTGGGTCTAAGTTGGCGATGTCAGAAGCGTCTTGGGGGGCGTGACTGACATCTGGGGATGTCTTGGGGGACGTTCCCGGGTAATTGCGTTGCCGGGGCACGTACACCGGGGAGCTTTGAGCGGCCCTCCCGTCCGTACGCGTCCCGGCAGACCGCACCGCAGTGGTATGCCGAGTTCTGCTCGTTTTGCTCGCAGCGATTCAGGCGCTGTCCCGCAGACGCCCGGCCGGATCCCGTGGGGGGAATCCGCACCGGGACATGGGAAGGCGCCCTGGTCGTCGGCCCGTGGGGGGACCGGCGCGCCGGGGCGCCTTCTGCCCTTCTGCGGCTGGGTTCGGCTCCGGAGCGCCACAGTGCCGATATGCGCCTGCCGGCGTGGCGGTGTCCAGACCACGACCGTGCTCAGCCCTTCCGGCCTCCGCGCCCCCCGAGCTCTTCGAGCAGGGGGACCACCGGCGCTCTCGACAGCGCGCTCCGCGCGCCCCTTCGACTCATGCGCGCGGAGCGCATGGCGTACGCCGCTCTACGACGACGGCGTACGCCATGGATACCTACGACAGCTACGCGGCGGCGCCGCTCAGCGCTCCTCGACCGGGACGAAGTCGCGCTCGACCACGCCGGTGTAGATCTGGCGCGGGCGGCCGATCCGGGAGCCCGGCTCCTTGATCATCTCGTGCCACTGGGCGATCCAGCCCGGCAGGCGGCCGAGGGCGAACAGGACCGTGAACATCTCGGTCGGGAAGCCCATGGCGCGGTAGATCAGGCCGGTGTAGAAGTCCACGTTCGGGTAGAGCTTGCGCTCGACGAAGTAGTCGTCGGACAGCGCGTGCTCCTCGAGCTTGAGCGCGATGTCGAGGAGCTCGTCCTCCTTGCCGAGGGCGGAGAGCACGTCGTGCGCGGCAGCCTTGATGATCTTGGCGCGGGGGTCGAAGTTCTTGTAGACCCGGTGGCCGAAGCCCATCAGGCGGACGCCGTCCTCCTTGTTCTTCACCTTGCGGATGAAGGTGTCGACGTCGTTGCCGGAGTCACGGATGCCCTCGAGCATCTCCAGGACGGACTGGTTGGCGCCGCCGTGCAGCGGGCCCCACAGCGCGTTGATGCCGGCCGAGATGGAGGCGAACATGTTGGCCTGCGAGGAGCCCACCAGGCGGACCGTGGAGGTCGAGCAGTTCTGCTCGTGGTCGGCGTGCAGGATCAGCAGCTTGTCGAGCGCGGAGACGACGACCGGGTCCAGCTCGAACTCCTGCGCGGGGACCGAGAAGGTCATGCGCAGGAAGTTCTCGACGTAGCCGAGGTCGTTGCGCGGGTAGACGAACGGGTGGCCGATCGACTTCTTGTAGGCGTACGCCGCGATCGTCGGGAGCTTGGCGAGCAGCCGGATGGTGGAGAGGGTGCGCTGCTTCTCGTCGAACGGGTTGTGGCTGTCCTGGTAGAAGGTGGACAGCGCGGAGACCACCGAGGACAGCATGGCCATCGGGTGGGCGTCGCGCGGGAAGCCCTTGTAGAAGTTCTTGACGTCCTCGTGCAGCAGGGTGTGCTGCGTGATGTCGTTCTTGAACGAGGAGAGCTCGTCGACCGTGGGCAGCTCGCCGTTGATCAGCAGGTAGGCGACCTCCAGGAAGGTGGAGCGCTCGGCCAGCTGCTCGATCGGGTAGCCGCGGTAGCGGAGGATGCCCTGCTCGCCGTCGAGGTAGGTGACGGCGGATTTGTAGGCGGCCGTGTTGCCGTAGCCGCTGTCCAGGGTCACCAGACCGGTCTGGGCGCGGAGCTTCCCGATGTCGAAGCCCTTGTCACCGACGGTGCTGTCGACCACCGGGTAGGTGTACTCGCTGCCGTTGTACCGCAGTACTACAGAGTTGTCGCTCACGTCTTCCCTCACCGACGTAGTGCCTCATCTTCGAGGTGCCCTGACTGTCTCTACCATCCCCCATTTGGCGCAGGAGAGTGCACTCGGGGTCGGCCGTTGGGCTCATCGGCGGCACTGAGTGCCGTCAACCTGCTCATCCTGCCCGCCCGGGACCGGTTCCGGAAGTGCTCTGTGACCTTCGCGACTCATTTGATCGATCATTTTTTTCGACGACCGGGCCCGGGTGCCCAAGGAGAGGGCTCAGCTCTCCAGGGGCCGCGGCGACAGCCTGAAGTCCAGGGCCGTGCAGCGGCGTCCGGCGGAGACCGTGCGGACCGCCTGCCCGATCGCCTTGCGTGAACCGACGAGCACGACCAGCTTCTTGGCCCGGGTGACCGCGGTGTAGAGGAGGTTCCGCTGGAGCATCATCCAGGCCCCGGTGGTGACCGGGATGACCACCGCCGGGTACTCGCTGCCCTGGGAGCGGTGGATCGTCACCGCGTAGGCGTGGGCCAGCTCGTCCAGCTCGTCGAACTCGTACGCCACCTCCTCGTCCTCGTCCGTCAGCACCGTCAGGCGCTGGTCGACCGGGTCGAGCGCGGTGACCACGCCGACGGTGCCGTTGAAGACACCGTTCTCCCCCTTGTCGTAATTGTTGCGAATCTGGGTCACCTTGTCGCCGACGCGGAAGACGCGGCCGCCCGACCGTTTCTCGGGCAGGTCGGGGCGGGCGGGGGTGATCGCCTGCTGGAGCAGGCCGTTGAGGGTGCCCGCGCCCGCGGGGCCGCGGTGCATGGGCGCGAGCACCTGCACGTCGCGGCGCGGGTCGAGACCGAAGCGGGCCGGGATCCGCCGTGCCGCCACGTCCACGGTGAGGCGTCCCGCGGCCTCGGTGTCGTCCTCGACGAAGAGGAAGAAGTCCGTCAGGCCGTCGGTGAGGGGGTGCTGACCTGCGTTGATGCGGTGCGCGTTGGTGACGACGCCGGACTGCTGGGCCTGGCGGAAGACGCGGGTGAGGCGGACGGCCGGGATGGGGCTGCCGTCGGCGAGCAGGTCCCGGAGGACTTCCCCGGCACCCACGCTCGGCAGCTGGTCGACGTCGCCGACGAAGAGCAGGTGGGCGCCCGGCGGCACGGCCTTGACCAGCTTGTTGGCGAGGAGCAGGTCGAGCATGGAGGCCTCGTCGACCACGACCAGGTCGGCGTCCAGCGGGCGGTCCCTGTCGTACGCCGCGTCGCCGCCGGGCTTCAGCTCGAGGAGCCGGTGGACGGTCGAGGCCTCGGCACCGGTCAGCTCGGACAGGCGCTTGGCGGCGCGGCCGGTGGGGGCGGCGAGAACGACCGTGGCGCGCTTGGCCCGGGCCAGCTCGACGACGGACCGCACGGTGAAGGACTTGCCGCAGCCGGGGCCGCCGGTGAGCACGGCGACCTTCTTCGTGAGCGCCAGCCGTACGGCTTCCTCCTGCTCGGGCGCGAGATCGGTGCCCGTACGGCCCTTGAGCCAGCCCAGCGCCTTGTCCCAGGCCACGTCCCGGAAGGCGGGCATCCGGTCCTCTTCCGTGCGCAGCAGGCGCAGCAGCTGGGCGGAGAGGGAGAGTTCGGCGCGGTGGAAGGGCACGAGATAGACCGCGGTGACGGGGTCCCCTCCGTCCGGGCCGGGCACCTTCTCCCGTACGACACCGGGGTCCTCGCCGTCCTCCGGGGGTGCCGCCAGCTCGGCGAGGCACTCGATGACGAGCCCGGTGTCGACCTGGAGGAGTTTGACGGCGTCGGCGATGAGCTGTTCCTCCGGCAGGTAGCAGTGCCCCTGGTCGGCGGACTGCGACAGTGCGTACTGCAGGCCGGCCTTGACGCGCTCCGGACTGTCGTGCGGGATGCCGACGGACTGGGCGATGCGGTCGGCGGTGAGGAAGCCGATGCCCCAGACGTCGGCGGCGAGGCGGTACGGCTGGTTCCTCACGACGGAGATGGAGGCGTCGCCGTACTTCTTGTAGATGCGGACGGCGATGGAGGTGGACACCTGGACGGTCTGCAGGAAGAGCATGACCTCCTTGATCGCCTTCTGCTCCTCCCAGGCGTCGGCGATCTTCTTGGTGCGCTTGGGGCCGAGACCCGGCACCTCGATCAGCCGCTTCGGCTCCTCCTCGATGATCTTCAGGGTGTCCAGGCCGAAGTGCTGGGTGATCCGGTCGGCGAAGACGGGTCCGATGCCCTTGACGAGGCCGGAGCCGAGGTAGCGGCGGATGCCCTGGACGGTGGCCGGGAGGAGGGTCGTGTAGTTCTCCACGGTGAACTGCCGGCCGTACTGGGGGTGCGACCCCCAGTGCCCCTCCATCCGCAGCGACTCCCCCACCTGCGCGCCGAGGAGCGCGCCGACGACGGTGAGCAGGTCAGCGGAGCCGCGGCCGGTGTCGACACGGGCGACGGTGTAGCCGTTCTCCTCGTTGGCGTACGTGATCCGCTCGAGCACGCCTTCCAGCATGGCGAGGCGCCGTTCCCCGGCGCCGTCCGCCCGCCCTGCCCGACTGGCCTCCTTGGTCATGATCCGACGCTACCGCCGAGGTGTGACAGACGGGGGCGGGTGGGCCGGATGCGCACCGATCCCCATGACGGGGGAGCCGTGCGGGCGGTCGGCGCGGAGGTGCGCCGGTACGGCGTGAACGCCTGGCGGGTGTCCGGACGGACTCGCCGCCGTCAAGGCGGGCACGCTGTACGCGACGGTGGCGCAGCAGCCCTCGCAGCCCGGCCGGATGGCGATCGACACCGCGCTGCGGGCGCTGGAGGGCAGGAAGGTCGACACGGCGGTGAAGGTGCCGGTGAAGGTGGTAACGAAGCAGAACGTGGCCGGGTTCAGCGGCTGACACCGCACGGCGGGCGGGCGGTCCTTGCGACCGCCCACCCCATGTCATCTGTAGGGGAGTCCATTGATGTACGACTACGACCTCCTGGTCGTGGGATCGGCGAACGCCGACCTGGTGATCGGGGTCGAGCGGCGGCCCGCGGCCGGGGAGACCGTGCTCGGCTCGGACCTGGCCGTCCACCCGGGCGGCAAGGGAGCGAACCAGGCGGTCGCCGCCGCCCGCCTCGGTGCCCGTACGGCGCTGCTGGCCCGGGTCGGCGACGACGCGCACGGCCGGCTGCTGCTGGACGCGCAGCGCCGGGCGGGCGTCGACACGGTGGGGGTCCTGACCGGCGGGGCGCCCACGGGGGTCGCGCTGATCACGGTGGACCCGTCGGGGGACAACAGCATCGTGGTCTCCCCGGGCGCCAACGGGCGGCTCGCCCCGGAGGACGTACGGGCCGCGCGGCGCCTGCTGCACGCCTCCCGGGTGGTGTCGGCGCAGTTGGAGATCCCGCTGGAGACGGTCGAGGAGGTCGTACGGAACCTGCCGTCCGGCACCCGGTTCGTGCTCAACCCGTCGCCGCCGAGGCCGCTGCCCGCCGAGGTGCTGGCGGCCTGCGACCCGCTGATCGTCAACGAGCACGAGGCACGGGTCATCGCGGGCGGCGAGCCGGGCGGGGTGCCCGAGGACCGGGCGCGGGCACTGCTGGCGCTGGGTCCCCGCTCGGTGGTGGTGACACTGGGCGCGCGGGGCGCTCTGGTGGCGGCCGACGAGTCCATGACGCGCGTCCCGTCCGTGAGGGTTGACGCCGTCGACACGACCGGCGCGGGCGACGCGTTCACGGCGGCGCTGGCCTGGCGGCTGGGCACGGGCGCGTCGCTGCCTCGGGCGGCGGCGTACGCGGCCCGGGTGGGGGCGGCGGCGGTCACGCGGCCGGGGGCGCAGGAGTCGTACCCCACGGCGGAGGAGGTCGACTCCCTGTGCACAAGGCCGGAATCCTGAACCGTCACCTCGCGGGCGCCCTCGCCGAGTCGGGGCACGGGCACGAGGTGCTGGTCTGCGACGCGGGCATGCCGATTCCGGCAGGGCCCCGGGTCGTGGACCTGGCGTTCCGCGCCGGGGTGCCGTCCTTCGCCGAGGTCCTGGACGGTCTGCTTCGGGAGCTGGTGGTGGAGGACGCCACCGCCGCGCACGAGGTGCGGCACGCCAACCCGCAGGCCACGGCGTTGCCGGACGCCCGCTTCCCGCGCCTGGAGCCGGTCCCGCACGAGAAGCTGAAGCGGTTCGCGGCCGACGCGCGCCTGGTGGTCCGCACCGGCGAGGCCCGCCCGTACGCGAACGTGCTCCTGCACTGCGGCGTCTTCTTCTGACCGGCCGCCCCGCCGGAACAGCCCTGACACTTCGAGGGGCCCGGTCACAGCCCGGGCCCCTCGGTTTCCCCCACCCCGTCAGAACCCCCGTGATCCCCCCGGATCCCCCCGGGAAGTCCTGACTCCCCTTACGACACGCACAGAGCGGCGAGGGTTGCACCGTTCGCCGAGGAATTTCCCGCGGGCCCGCTGCGGGCGGCGCAGCCTGACTGGCAGGGGCTGTGTTCAGGGGCGATGATGGAGGGAGAGAAGAAGGTGATGGATCACGAACGACCGTGAGCCGGACAAGGCAGACTCCCCCTCGCCGAAGGCGTCCGCTCCGGAGCGAACGTCGGCTCCCGAGGCCATGCGGAGCGCGGCTGCGCAGCTCACCGAGCTGCTCGGGCGGGCTCCTCAGTCCGTTTCGGCGCTGAGACCGACGGATCAGGGCTGGGAGGCCCTCATCGAGGTCCTCGAGCTGGAGCGCGTTCCGGACACGAGCAGCGTCATGGCCAGCTACAGGGTCGTTCTGGACCCCGCGGGCAATCTGATGGGCTACGAACGCGTACGCCGCTACACCCGCGCGCAGGTCGACAAAGAGGGCCGCTGACAGCGGCCGACGCCCTTCGCTCGAAGGGAAAGATCGTGACTGTAGTGCCGCAGGGCGGTGGGCCGCCGGCCGGCGGGGGCGGCGGCGGCTCGGGCAACCTCTACGACGTACTGGAACTGGTCCTCGACCGGGGCCTGGTCATCGACGCCTTCGTGCGGTTGTCCCTCATCGGAATCGAGATTCTGAAGGTGGACGCCCGCGTGGTCGTGGCCAGCGTCGACACCTATCTGCGCTTCGCCGAGGCCTGCAACCGGCTGGACCTGGAGTCCGGCCGCAAGGCCCCCGCGACGCTGACGGACATCACCCAGAGCGTCACCGAGGGTGGGGCCCACGGCAAGAGCAAGGGCGCGCTGACCGGCGCGGTCGAGGCGTTCACCGAGTCGCTCCAGAAGGGGCACGGGGAGCACGAGAGGGAGCGCGAGCACGTCGAACGCGACTCGGGCCGCCGTTCCTCGAAGGGCCGGGAGGAGTGAGCGGGCCGATGTCGCTGTACGTGTACGCGATCACCAAGGACTCGCATCCGCTGGATCTGGAGGGGGTCAAGGGCGTGGGTGAGGCCCCCGCCGAGCTGCGTGCCGTCCACAGCGGCTCGTTGTGCGCCGTCGTCAGCGACGCGCCCCCGGACCTGTCGGTCGCGCGCCGGGATCTGGAGGCGCACAACGAGGTCCAGGGACGTCTGTGGGCGGGCGGCAGCATCCTGCCGCTCGGCTTCGGGTACGTCGCGGAGGACGAGGACGCCGTGCGCGCCGTGCTGGAGTCGCGGGCGGAGGAGTTCTCCCGGCGGCTCGACGAGCTCGCCGGGCGGGCGGAGTTCAACATCAAGGGCGTCTGGCAGGAGGACGCGCTGCTGCGCACCGTCCTGGAGGGGTCCGAGCAGGTGCGGGCGCTGAGCGAGCGGACCCGCGAGGGCGGGAGCTACGACGACCGGCTGGCGCTCGGTCAACTCGTGGCCCAGGAGGTACAGACCCGTCAGGACGCGCTGGCCGAGGAGGTCGTCGCCGCCCTGCGGCCACTCGCGCTGTCCGAGAAGGGGTCCCCGGCCTCCAAGCAGTACTTCGTCAACGCGTCCTTCCTGGTGGAGGGCGAGCGGGCGGAGGAGTTCACGCGCACCGGTCAGGAACTGGCCGAGCGCCTCGGAGAGGGCATCGAGCTGCGTGTACGGGGGCCGCTGCCGCCGTACAGCTTCGCCTGAACGGTGCGATCGACCGGCCGGACCGACCGGCCCGGACGGCATGAGGAGGCGCTGTGGGAGGACTGGTCACGGGGATCCTGGGGTTGCCGCTCGCCCCGTTCAAGGGCATCGGCTGGGTGCTCGACAAGGTCGTCCAGAACGCGGAGCAGGAGTACTACGACCCGGCTCCCGTCCAGGAGGAGCTGATCAACCTGGAGCAGGCGCGGACCGAGGGCCGGATCGGCGAGGAGGAGTTCGCGGGGCGCGAGGAGGCGTTGCTGCACCGCCTGGAGGAGATCAGGGCCTACCACCTGCGGCGTGCACAGGGCGGGCCGTGACGATCGGCGAAGGAAAGAAAAGGGACGGAACCATGAACAACGCCAAGATCGGCGCGGCTGTCCTCGGCGGCTATCTGCTGGGCCGGACGAAGAAGGGCAAGCTCGCCCTGAGCGTCGGGGCGGCGCTGGCCGGGTCGCGGATGAGGCGGGGAGGGGTCGGCAAGCTGCTGCAGGACTCCCCCCTCCTCGGCGACGTCAGCAGGCAGGTGCGCGGCGAGCTGGCGAGCGCGGGCAAGTCCGCCGCCACCACCGTGCTGTCGGCGAAGGCCGAGAGTCTGGCCGACGCCCTGCACGAACGCACCGCGGAACTGCAGGAGAAGGCGCACGGCGAGGGCGGGCGCGGCCGGGACGAGGAAGCCCGCGAGGAGGAAGGCGAGAACGAAAAGGACCGGGACGAAGGCGGCCGGGGCGAAGGCGGCCGGGGCGGGGGAAGCCGGAGCAAGCGTGGGGGCGGAACCCGCGAGCGGCAGGGGCGCCGGAGCGAGGAGCGCGAGAAGAAGACGAAAAGCGGGTCCGCACGATCGAGGAGGCCGGACGATGGCTGAGGGCACCCTCAACAAGGTTCGTGAGCAGGTGCAGGGGAGCCCTGGCGCGGACCGGCTGAAGGAAGAGCTGGAGAACTACCTGCAGGCCCGGCTCCAGGTGATGCTCGAGGGCATGGGCGAGCGACTGGGCGAGGGAGCGCGCCGACTCGCGGAGACGCACGTCGGTCCCGGCATGGTGACCAAGCTCGCCCTCAAGGGCGGCAAGAAGCTCCTCGGCGGCGGAGGCGACGGCGCGGGGGTGGGCGGGATGCTGTCCCAGGCGAAGGACACGCTCCTCGGCAAGGCCAAGGAGGCGGTGGGCGGAGGAGGCAAGGGCAAGGCCGGCGGACCGCAGCGAGGTCTGACCATCGTCGAGGACGTCGACGTGGGCGTGCCCGTGCGTGAGGCCTACAACCAGTGGACGCAGTTCCCGGACTTCGAACGGTTCGCGAAGGGTGTCGAGGACGTCCGGCAGGACGACGAGACCACGACCCACTGGAAGGTCAAGATCGCCAAGTCACACCGCCAGTGGCGGGGCATCGTGACCGAGCAGGTGCCCGACGAGCGCATCGCCTGGACCACTGAGGGCCCCAAGGGCACGAACAAGGGCGTCGTCACCTTCCACCCGCTCGGCGACAACCTCACCAAGGTGCTGCTCGTCCTGCACTACTACCCCAAGGGCCTGTTCGAGAAGACGGGCAGCCTGTGGCGCGCCCAGGGGCGGCGGGCGCGGCTCGATCTCAAGCTCTACCGCTCGTTCGTCATGGACCGCGGTGAGGCCACCGGCGCCTGGCGCGGCGAGATCCGCGACGGGGAGGTGGTCCGCAGCTCGGAGGAGGTCGAGAGCGAGGAGCGCGAGGAAGCGGAGGAGGGGCAGGCGGAAGGCCGCGAGGAAGAACCCGAGGAGCGCCGCGAGGGCGAGGAAGAGGAAGAAGAGGAGGAGGGCCGCGGGCGGCGCCGGGACGAGGACGAAGAGGACGAGTACGAAGAGGACGAAGAGGACCGGCAATCCGAGGACGACCCCGCATCCGGGGAAGACGACGAGTGGGAGGAGGACGAGGACGAAGACGAGCAACCCGACGACCGCTACGACGAGAGGGAGGCACCCGAAGGGCGTCGGCGCCGCGGATAGCTCCGGGCGCTGAGGTGCGCGAACCTCCCGGTCTCCGCGACGCCGACGTCGGGTGCTCAGGGAAACGAGGTCGAGTGTGACGTGTCCGAGCCCGCCGTCCCCGCGTCGCGGCCCCTGACTCCCTACAGTCAGGGGTCCTCCGGCGCCAACCTGGCCGACATCCTTGAACGCGTGCTCGACAAGGGCATCGTGATCGTCGGCGACATCAAGATCAACCTGCTCGACATCGAGTTGCTCACCATCAAACTCCGGCTTCTGGTCGCGTCCGTGGACAAGGCCCGGGAGATCGGCATCGACTGGTGGGAGCACGACCCGGCGCTGTCCTCCCGCGCCGACGGCCGACGCGACCTGAGGGAGCAGAACGAGCGGCTGCGTGGCGAGGTGGCGGAACTGCGCAAACAGCTGGCCGCCTCACCGACGCCCGAGCTGTCCGAGGGCAGGTCCGCCCGCCGTGGCCGGCCGCGGGAGGAGCATGACACCGAGCGGGAGCGGCGGCGCGACCGCGACACCGAACGGGAGCCGCGCACCGAACGGGAGCCGCGCACCGAACGGGAGCCGCGCACCGAACGGGAGCCACGCGCCGAACGGAAGCCGCACACCGAACGGAAGCCACGCACCGAGCCGCGGCGCACCCGGCGCAGGACCGATGACGCCGACCACGACGACCGGAGCTGAGGACGGTGGACGAGCAGCTGTGCTACGCGTATGCCGTGCTCGGCGCTTCCGCGGTGCAGGACACGGCGCTCGCGGCTGTCCGGGGCGTGACCGACGCACCCGTCACCCTCGTCCGCTCCGGCGAGGTGGCCGCCGCGGTCAGCGCGGTGCCCGCGGCCGAGTTCTCGGAGGCGGCCTTGAAGGCGGGTCTCGAGGACCTGCGGTGGCTGGAGGCGACGGCCCGGGCGCACCACTTCGTGATCGAGGCCCTGGCGGGGCGCACCACGGTCCTCCCGCTGCGGCTGGCCACCGTCTACCTGGACGAGAGCCGGGTACGGGAGATGCTGGCCGGTCGCCAGGACGAGTTCAGGGCGCTCCTCGCCCGGCTCGCCGAGCACGTGGAGTGGGGCGTGAAGGTGTACGTCGAGGCGCCGCCCGAGCCCCCGACCGCCCAGGCGGCCACCGGCGACGCGGCGGGCGAGGAGAACCCGGGCCGGGCGTATCTGCGCAGCCGCCGGCACCAGCGGCAGGCACGCGCGGACGCGTGGCGGACCGCCGAGGAGGCCGTACGACGGACCGAGGAGCAGGCCCGGGGCCTGGCGGTGGAGCGCACTCGGCACCGGCCGCAGCAGGAGGGCCTCGCGCACGTGCCGGGCGAGAACATCGCCAACGACGCCTATCTGGTCCCGCGCCGGCGGTCCGAGGAGTTCCGCGACCGGATGCTGCACGCGGCCGACGGCCTGCCCGGGATCCGCGTGGAGGTCACCGGGCCGTGGGCGCCGTACTCCTTCACCGCGCCGCTCGCGCCCGACACGCCGGAAGGGGCCGGGCAGCGGTGAGCGAGTACGACGCGTACGACGACCGCCCGGTCGCTCAGCCGCAGGTGGCGTTGATCGACCTGCTGGACCGGCTGCTGAGCGGCGGTGTGGTGCTCACGGGCGATCTCGTGCTGTCCATCGCCGACGTCGACCTGGTGCGGATCTCGCTGCGCGCGGTGATCGTCGCGGTCCGCGAGGAGCTGGACGAGGGATGGTCGACGTTCCTGCCCCCGGGGCCCACCGCGCTTCCCGTCCACGGGAGCCACGGTGACGGGCCCGGCTGACGGCGCGGACGCCGACCGGCTGCGGGAGGTGGCCGAGGCCGCGACCCGCGCCTTCTCGCTGCTGCCCGCCCGCCCGGACGAGGTCCCCCCGCCGTCCGCCGGCCGGGGCTCGCAGCTCGCCCGCCGTCTGCACGCCGACCCGGAGACGGTGGAGCGTGACCTCGTCAAACTGGTCCTCACCATCGTCGAGTTGCTGCGTCAGCTGATGGAGCGGCAGGCCCTGCACCGCGTCGACGAGGGCGACCTGAGCGAGGAGCAGGAGGAGCGGCTCGGGCTGACCCTGATGCTCCTGCACGACAAGATGGCCGACCTGTGCGACCAGTACGGCCTGACCATGGCCGACCTCAACATCGACCTGGGCCCGCTGGGCACGCTGCTCCCACCGTGAGAGCCCCTGCGGGGCCCTGCGCTGCGCGTGAGAGCACGTGGAGCACCTGGGCGGGCCGGGCCCGGCCCGCCCGAGGGCGCGTCACCGGATCACGTGCTCCACGAACCGTTCCACCGTCTCCGCGAGGACCTCCCGGCCGTCGCGCGCCCACAGCCCGTCGTTGAACAGCTCGACCTCGATGGCACCGGTGTAGCCGGCGGCCTCCACGTAGCCCCTCCACTCACGCATGTCGATCGCGCCGTCGCCGATCTGCCCGCGCCCGTTGAGGACACCCTCCGGCAGCGGGGTGGTCCAGTCGGCGAGCTGGAAGGTGTGGATCCGGCCGCCGGCACCGGCGCGGGCGATCTGTTCGGGGGCCGTGTCGTCCCACCAGATGTGGTACGTGTCCACCGTGACGCCCACCTGCTGCGCGGGGAAGCGCTCGGCCAGGTCCAGCGCCTGGGCCAGAGTGGAGACCACGCAGCGGTCCGAGGCGTACATCGGGTGGAGCGGCTCGATGGCCAGCCGCACGCCGCGCCCGGCCGCGTAGGGGCCCAGTTCCGCGAGCGCGTCCGCGATGCGCTCGCGCGCCCCGCGCAGGTCCCTGGAGCCGGCCGGCAGCCCGCCCGACACCAGGACGAGCGTGTCCGTGCCCAACGTGGCCGCCTCGTCGACCGCCCGGCGGTTGTCGTCGAGGGCCCGCGCCCGCGCCGCTGTGTCGATCGCGGTGAAGAAGCCGCCCCGGCACAGCGTCGTCACCGTCAACCCGGCGTCACGGACCAGCTTCGCCGTCGCCTCCAGACCGTAGGACCGGACGGGCTCCCGCCACAGGCCCACGCCCCGGACACCCGACTCCAGGCAGGCGTCGACCAGCTCGGGCATGCCGAGCTGCTTCACCGTCATCTGGTTGATGGAGAACCGCTCCGGTGCCGCGCTCACCGGGCCACTCCGTACAGGGACAGCAGCGTCTTCATCCGTGCCTCGGCCAACGCGGGATTCGGGAACAGGCCGAGGCCGTCGGCGAGTTCGTAGGCCTTCGCGAAGTGCGGCAGCGAGCGTGCCGACTGCAGGCCGCCGACCATCGTGAAGTGCTCCTGGTGGCCCGCGAGCCAGGCCAGGAAGACCACGCCCGTCTTGTAGAAACGGGTGGGGGTCCGGAACAGGTGGCGGGACAGCTCCACGGTCGGGTCGAGCAGCTCCCGGAAGCCCTTCGCATCGCCGGTGTCCAGGACCCGTACCGCCTCGGCGGCCAGCGGGCCGAGCGGGTCGAAGATGCCGAGCAGGGCGTGGCTGAAGCCCTTCTCGTCGCCGGCGATCAGCTCGGGGTAGTTGAAGTCGTCACCGGTGTAGCAGCGCACGCCCTGCGGGAGGCGGCGGCGCAGGCCGATCTCGCGCTGGGCGTCGAGCAGGGAGATCTTGACCCCGTCCACCTTGTCGGGATGACCGGCGATGACCTCGAGGAAGACGTCCGTGGCGGCGTCCAGGTCGCTCGAGCCCCAGTAGCCCTCCAGGGCCGGGTCGAACATGGGGCCGAGCCAGTGCAGGACGACGGGTTCGGCGGCCTGACGCAGCAGGTGGCCGTAGATCTCCAGGTAGTCCTCGGGCCCCCTGGCCGTGGCGGCCAGGGCGCGCGACGCCATGAGGATCGCCTGCGCGCCCGCCTCCTCCACCACGGCGAGCTGCTCCTCGTACGCCTTGCGGATCTCCTCCAGGGACCCGGCGGTGAGCTGGTCGGTGCCGACGCCGCAGGCGATGCGGCCGCCGACCGCCTTCGCCTCGGCGGCGGAGCGGCGGATCAGCTCGGCGGCGCCCGCCCAGTCCAGGCCCATGCCGCGCTGCGCGGTGTCCATGGCCTCGGCGACACCGAGCCCGTGCGACCACAGGTGGCGGCGGAAGGCGAGCGTGGCGTCCCAGTCGACGGCGGCGGGCGAGTCGGGGGACACGTCCGCGTACGGGTCGGCGACGACGTGCGCGGCGGAGAGGACGGTACGTGAGGTGAACGGCGTGCCGGTGGAGACGGCGAGGGGCTCGCGGCGCGGCTCGTACGCCCTGAGCCGCCCGCTCGCGTCGGGCAGGTGGATGGTCACAGCGCGATCTCCGGCACCTCGATGCGGCGGCCCTCGGCCGAGGACCTCAGGCCGAGTTCGGCGAGCTGCACGCCGCGGGCGCCGGCCAGCAGGTCCCAGTGGTAGGGGGCGTCGGCGTAGACGTGCCTGAGGAACAGTTCCCACTGGGCCTTGAAGCCGTTGTCGAACTCGCCGTTGTCCGGAACCTCCTGCCACTGGTCGCGGAAGACCTCGGTGGCGGGGATGTCCGGGTTCCACACCGGCTTCGGGGTCGCCGAGCGGTGCTGCGCCCGGCACTTCCTGAGCCCCGCGACGGCCGAGCCCTCGGTGCCGTCCACCTGGAACTCCACCAGCTCGTCACGGTTGACGCGCACCGCCCAGGAGGAGTTGATCTGGGCGATCGCGCCGCCTTCGAGCTCGAAGACGCCGTACGCGGCGTCGTCCGCCGTGGCGTCGTACGGCTTGCCGTTCTCGTCCCAGCGCTGGGGGATGTGGGTGGTCGCCAGGGCCTGTACGGACCTCACGCGGCCGAACAGCTCGTGCAGTACGTACTCCCAGTGCGGGAACATGTCGACAACGATGCCGCCGCCGTCCTCGGCACGGTAGTTCCACGAGGGGCGCTGGGCGGGCTGCCAGTCGCCCTCGAAGACCCAGTAGCCGAACTCGCCGCGGACCGAGAGGATCCGGCCGAAGAAGCCGCCGTCGATGAGCCGCTTCAGCTTCAGCAGGCCGGGCAGGAAGATCTTGTCCTGGACGACGCCGTGCTTGACGCCCTTGTGGTGGGCGAGGCGGGCCAGTTCCAGGGCGCCCTCGAGGCCCGTGGCCGTCGGCTTCTCGGTGTAGATGTGCTTGCCCGCCGCGATCGCCTTCCTGAGCGCCTTCTCGCGGGCGGAGGTGACCTGCGCGTCGAAGTAGATCTCGACGGCCGGGTCGGCGAGGACGGCGTCCACGTCCGTCGACCAGTGCTCCAGGCCGTGCTGCTCGGCGAGCGCCTTCAGGGCGTGCTCGCGGCGGCCGACGAGGACCGGCTCGGGCCACAGCACGACGCCGTGGCCCAGGTCGAGGCCGCCCTGTTCGCGGAGGGCCAGGATGGAGCGGACCAGGTGCTGGCGGTAGCCCATGCGCCCCGTCACGCCGTTCATGGCGATACGCACCGTCTTGCGTGTCACGTCAATCCCTTCGTACGCGTCCGGCGCCTCGTACGCTCGGCGACGAGCGCGACAGCAAGCGCTTTCTACAGAAGGAGACGCTAGCCTCTGTTCGGCTGCCCGGACAAGACCGCGGCGACGACGAGATGTACGTGTCCACATACAACGTCACAGGACGTGACACTACGGACACGTTGCCGTGAACTCGGACGGTCCGGGAGCGCGAAGTTGGTCGATCCGTCGAACACGGCGAACCGAGGGCCTGTACACGGGTGTCTGTAGAGCTGTAGATGGATCTCGGTGGAAGTCGGTCGACGTCGGTGGACGGACCGGCGGACGCCGCCGAGCACGACGGGTACGACGAGAACACGCGACCGGAGGACGACGACGATGACGGTGACCCTGGCGGACGTGGCGGCGCGCGCGCAGGTGTCGCCCGCCACCGTGTCGCGCGTGCTGAACGGGAACTATCCCGTGGCGGCGTCCACCCGGGAGCGGGTGCTGCGCGCGGTGGACGAGCTGGACTACGTCCTCAACGGCCCGGCGAGCGCGTTGGCGGCGGCCACCTCCGACCTGGTCGGCATCCTCGTCAACGACATCGCCGACCCCTTCTTCGGGATCATGGCGAGCGCGATCCAGTCGGAGATAGGGGGCCCGGGCGGCCGGGCCGGCGGCGAACGGCTCGCCGTGGTGTGCAACACGGGCGGCTCGCCGGAGCGGGAGCTGACGTATCTGACGCTGCTGCAGCGTCAGCGGGCCGCGGCCGTGGTGCTGACCGGTGGCGCGGTGGAGGTCAGCGCACACGTGGAGGCCGTGGGCACGAAACTGCGCAAGCTCGCGGAGGCGGGGACGAAGGTGGTGCTGTGCGGCCGGCCACCGGCACCCGAGGCGATCGCACTGACCTTCGACAACCGGGGCGGCGGCCGGCAGCTCACCGAGCACCTGATCGGGCTCGGGCACCGGCGGCTCGGCTACATCGCGGGCCCGGAGGAGCGCACGACGACGCGGCACCGCCTGGAGGGCCACCGGGAGGCGCTGGCCGCCGCCGGGATCGAGGACGACCCGAAGCTGACGGTGCACGGCCGGTACGACCGCCGGGCCGGTTACGAGGCGACACTCGAACTCCTGCGCAGGGACCCGTCCCTCACGGCGATCGTGGCCGCGAACGACACCGTGGCGCTGGGCGCCTGCGCGGCCCTGCGGGACTCCGGACTGCGCATCCCCGACGACGTGTCGGTGGCGGGCTTCGACGACCTCCCGTTCGCGATCGACGCGGTACCGGCCCTGACGACGGTCCGCCTCCCGCTCTCGGCGGCGGGGGCACGCGCGGGCCGCATCGCGATGGAGCGCGAGGAGCCGCCGCCGGGCGGGATCGCGACGGTGCGGGGGGAATTGATGGTGCGGGGATCCACGGGGGCGCCGCGGGGGTAGGCGCACACGGGAGCGCCGCATGGTGAGGCGGGCACGGGAACGCCGCATGACGGGGCGGGCACGGGAAGCCCGCATGGTGGGGCGGGCACGGGAACGTCCCGCCGCTGCCTGCCCGACCGGGGCCGCGGGCGCTTCCCCGCGACGGGCGCGCCCGGGTGTCGCCGACGGGCGCTCCCCCTGGCTGCCCAGTAGGGTCGATGAGCATGAAGCTCGCCTTCTCCACCCTCGGTGTCCCCGGCCTGCCCATACCCGACGTGGTCCACCTCGCGGCCACCCACGGCTACCACGGCGTCGAACTGCGCGCGCATCCGGACGAGCCCGTCCACCCGGGTATCGGTGCCACGGAACGGGCTGACACGGCCGCCGAGTTCAAGGCGGCCGGCGTCGAGATCCTGGGCCTGGCCGGGTACGCGCGCGTGGCGGCGCCCGGGGACGACGCGCCCGTCCTGGCCGAGATCCGCGCCCTGCTCGACCTCGCCCACGACGTGGGCGCCCCCTTCGTCCGCGTCTTCCCCGGCGCCGGCACCGGGCAGAGCCCCGAGGAGGCCGACGCCACGGCCGCCCGGCGGCTGGGCACCGCCGCCGAGTACGCCGCCGACGCCGGCGTGCGCATCCTGCTGGAGACCCACGACTCGCACCGCACCGGCGCGGACGCCCTGCGCGTCCTCGGCACGGTCGGCCACCGGCACGCGGGCGCGCTGTGGGACGTGATGCACACCTGGCTGGGCGGCGAGCAGCCGCAGGAGACGTACGCGGCACTGTCCCCGTACCTCGGCTACGTCCAGGTCAAGGACATCGCGTCCGCCGACGACACGACGCCGCTGCCGCTGGGCTCCGGCGTGCTGCCGCTCGCCGAGTGCGTGGAGGTCCTCTCCCGCCACGGCTGGGACGGCTGGCTGTGCTGGGAGTACGAGAAGCGCTGGTACGAGTCGGCGACCCCGCTGCCGGAGCTGCTGGGCGCGGGGCGGGAGCATCTGCGGCGGCTGCTGAACGAGTCGGCGTAGGGACGCCCGGACCGGCCTCAGCGACCGGTGAGCTTCGCGGAGCCGTCCAGGCACCAGTCCAGGACTGCGGGCCAGGAGCCGTAGCCGGCGTCCAGGTCGAGGTGGGCGGCACCCGGGATGATCTCGGTCGGGATGCCGAGGGGATCCCCGAAGACCGTCTTCGCGCCCTCCGGGCAGTACGGGTCGTCGTCGCCCGCGACGAGAAGGGTGGGCGCGGGCGACGTCAGACCGTCGAGCGGCGGCGCGAAGGCGGCGACCTCCGGGTACCGCGCGAGGACGGAGGCGGACGGCGGGGCCACGAGCAGCACGCGGTCCACCTCCACGCCCTTCACCCCCCGCGCGACCGCGTGCAGCCACAGCACGCCGGCCAGGCTGTGGGCCACGACGACGCGTTCAGCGCCGCCGGGGAGCTCTTCGAGGTAGCGGGCCAGCTCCGCGAGCCACACGTCCAGTTCGGGGTCGTCGGGGTCGGGCAGCTGCGGATAGGTGACGTGGTGGCCGAGTCCGGTGAGCCGGTCGGCCAGCCAGTGCTGCCAGTGGTCCTCCGGGCGGTGGTTCTGCCAGCCGTGGAGGATGAGGTAGGCGCTCATGGGCCGATGGTACGAACTCCCCGCGGTCAGACGACGACGCGGGCCCACACCGTCTTCCCGACGCACCGTTCCCTGACCTCCCACGCCTCCGCCAGCGCGGCCACCAGCAGCAGGCCGCGGCCCGAGGTCGCCGCCGGGTCCGGGGCCGACAGGACCGGCCTGCGCGGGGAGGCGTCGGACACCTCCACGTCCACGGTCTTCTCACCGTCGTACGTCATCGCCACCTCGAAGTGGCGCCCCGGGACGCGGCCGTGGCGGATCGCGTTCGTCGCCAGCTCCGAGACGACGAGTTCGACCACGTCCCGCGCGTCGGCCGACACCGCCCAGGAGCGCAGCACGCAGCGGGCGCCGCGTCGGGCCTCGACGACATTGCGCGGGGTCGGTGCGAACCTCAGCCTCCAGGTACGGGATTGCGGATGTACGCCATCACGTTCTGTGCTCATAGAGATACTGTCGGCCAGAAGGCCCGCCGCCACCAGGCCCGGAACACGACGGTCACGTACGGCAACTGCGGCGGGGCTCACGTTGAGTCACGTAGAGCCGTGTAGAGGGGGGTGGCTGCGATGGGGCAGCCCAGGAGGAACTCGGCGTCACCCGCAGCGCAGTACTTCGCGGAGGTGTTACGGACGCTGCGGATGAAGGCCGGGCTGTCGCAGAACGAACTGGGCGACCGGATGGCCTACTCGGGGGCGGCGGTGAGCGCGGTGGAGACGTGCGCGAAGCCGGCGACGGACGAGTTCATCGCGGCGGCGGAGAAGGCACTGGATGCCGGGGGGTTGATTGCGGCGGCGGCGAAGTACTTGCGGCTGGAGCGGTATCCCGAGCACTTCCAAGGGTTCGTGCAGCTGGAGCAGGAGGCGTTGAGTGTCTCGTCGTACTGCACGCAGCTCATCCATGGCTTGCTGCAGACGAAGGAGTACGCCGAGGCGGTGCTGCACTACGCTTTCCCGCCGCTGGAAGGCGATGAGGTCGAACTGCTCGTTTCGGCACGCATGGAGCGCAAGGCGCTGCTGGACCGTAAGCCGGGATGCGTCGTCAACGTCATCCTCGAAGAGGCGGCTCTCAAGCGCCACGTATGCGGCCATGAGGCCATGCACAACCAGTACGAGTACCTGCTCACATGTGCCGGGCGACCGAACATCGTGCTTCAGGTCATGCCTGAAAACAGGCCGGGACACGCAGGCCTGCAAGGGGCGCTGACCGTGCTCGACACCCCCGAGAACACCACCTTGGCGTACATGGAGGGCAACGGCCACAGCACTCTCATCTCCCGGCCGGATGAGGCCGGTGTCCTGGCGCGGCGTTATGCGATGATCAGAAGTCAGGCCCTCCAGCCGGAGGAATCCGTCGCCCTGATCGAGCAGTTGGCAGGTGAGCTATGACCGAACTGGCGTGGTTCAAGAGCAGCTACAGCGACAGCAGTGGTGGCGAATGCGTGGAGGTCGCGCCCTCCACCGCGATACACATCCGCGACTCCAAGGCCCGGGAGTTGCCCTACCTCACCGTCTCCCCCGACGCCTGGACCCGCTTCCTCACCTTCGCCTCCAGCAGTGACCGGCACTCCGGCCACTCCTCCGCCGTGATCGAGTAGATCGCGGAGTCCCGGAGCCGGTCCTCCTCGCCCGGTGCCCAGGAGCGGGACCAGTTGCGCAGGACGCCCTCGAAGCGGGCGCCGACGCTCTGGATCGCCGCGCGGGAGCGGTTGTTGCGGGCGTCGGTCTTCAGGTCGACGCGCGCCACGCCCCAGTGTTCGAACGCGTGGCGGAACAGCAGGAGGTTGGGGCGGTCCGCGCCCACCTCCACCTCCGCGCCCATCCGCCGCAGCACGTCCACGAAGCCCAGGTTTCCCTGGAGCGCGCCCGCCCCCCAGCCGGGATCCGGACCACGGGCATGGCCTCATGCCGGCTCGCTGACCGGCTCACGCGCCGACACGTCCGCCGGTTGGACCGTCTTCGGCGAAACCCTCACCGCCGGCGCCGGCGACGTCAGCGCCACCCCGCCCACCAGCAGTGCCGCCGCGCCCCAGCGCAGCGGGCTGATCGGTTCGCCCAGGAACAGGGCCGCGGACGACATCCCGAAGACCGGGACCAGGAGGGAGAACGGGGCCACCGTGGACGCGGGGTGGCGGCGCAGCAGCCAGCCCCAGGCGCCGAAGCCGAAGACCGTGGTGATCCAGGCGACGTAGAGGACGATGCCGACCCCCTGCCAGTCGAGGGCGCGGAGCGCGGCGAGGTCGCGTGACGGGCCCTCCCTGAGGAGGGACAGGCCGAGCAGGGGCAGGACCGGCACCGTGCTCACCCACACCATGAAGTTCAGGGGATCCGGCGGGGACGCCTTGCGGGTGAGGACGTTGGACAGGCCCCAGCAGGCCGCCGCCACGATGACCAGGGCGAACGCGCCGAGCGGGCCGGCCGTTCCCTCGTCGACGGCCGCGAGGGCCACACCGCCGAGGGCCACCGCCATGCCCAGCGCCCTCAGGCGCGTGGGGCGTTCGCCGAGGAGTGCGAAGGCCATGAGCGCCGTGAAGACCGCCTGGATCTGCAGGACCAGGGAGGACAGGCCGGCGGGCATCCCCGCGGCCATGCCGAGGAACAGCAGCCCGAACTTCGCCACGCCCAGCACCAGGCCCACCGCCGCGATCCACTTCCACGCCACCTTGGGGCGGCCCACGAAGAAGACGGCGGGGACGGCCGCGGCCAGGAAGCGCAGGGCCGAGAAGAGCAGGGGCGGGAAGTGGCCGAGGCCGAGTTCGATGACGGTGAAGTTGACGCCCCAGACGGCGGCGACGAGAACGGCGAGAGACAGGTGTGCGGGTCGCATGCGTCGAGGATCACGCCCCAGAACAGTGAAGCACCAGCGATGATTCCTGCATGGTTGGATGAAGCATCGGTGATTCCTCGGGGGGCATCTTGCTCGATCTCCAGCGTCTGCGCGCCCTGCACGCCGTCTCCGTCCACGGCACGGTCGGCGCCGCGGCCGTCGCGCTCGGCTACACCCCGTCCGCCGTCTCCCAGCAGATCGCCAAGCTGGAGCGGGAGACCAGGACGGTGCTGCTCGAGCGCGAGGGGCGCGGCGTGCGGCTCACCGACGAGGCACGGCAACTTGCCGCCACCGCCCAGGAGTTGCTGGCGATCGTCGAGCGTGCCGAGACCGAACTGGAGGAGCGGCGGGGCCTGCCCTCCGGACGGCTGACGGTGGCGGCGTTCGCGTCGGCCGCGCGCGGGCTGATGCCCCGGGTGCTGGCGGATCTCGCGAGCCGGCACCCCGCCCTGGACACCCGGCTGACCGAGGTGGATCCGCATCTGTCCGTCGACCTGGTCGCCAAGGGCGTGGTGGACGTCGCCGTGGCGCACGACTGGGACATCGCGCCGCTGCCCGCGCCGGAGGGGGTGGAACAGGCGGCGATCGGAGACGACCTGTGCGATCTGCTCGTGCCCGCCGGGCACCGCTTCGCCGGGCGGTCGGCGGTGCGCCGGGAGGAGCTGGGCGGTGAACGGTGGATCTGCCAGCCGCCCGGCCGGGTCTGCCACGAGTGGCTGGTGCGGACGCTGCGCGCGGCCGGGCACGAGCCCGAGGTGGTCCACCGAGCCGACGAGAACCCGACCCTGGTCGCCCTGGTCGCCGCCGGACTCGGTATCGCCCTGATCCCGCGGCTGGGCCGGGGCCCGCTGCCGGAGGGGGTCGTCGAGGTGCCCCTGGACCCCCTGCCGGTACGGCACCTGTACGCGCTGTGGCGCAGGGGGGCGGCCCGGCGGCCGGCGATCGCCGAGACCGTGCGCACCCTCCAGCACCACTGGCCCGCGGTGTCGACGCACGGGCCCCGTTGACCACTCCGGTACCGACGTGCGGCCGCCGGCCGATTCCGGGGAACCCGACCCGGGGTCCCTTCGTCCCATGGGCAGGTTGCCGGATGAGTCTCCGCGCTGCGGTGTCGGCCTCGCCGCTGGCTGCGATCGCTGACCACCCTCTCCGCCGCACGCGGCCGGCAGCACGCCGCCGTCGGCGCGCCCCCTCCAACAGCGCCGATGGCGGCCCCTCATGCGCGGTATCCCCTGTGCGGCGCCTTGACCGGCGGAAAGCTCCCGGATATTGCTGATCCCTCGGAAGTTTCCCTCAGCGTTCTCCTCCGGAAGGAGCGCACGTGCACGACTGCGGCACGGGAAGCACCGCACTGCCCTCCAGACGCACGGTCCTCACCGCCGCGACGGGCCTGACGGCGGCCGTCGCCCTGACCCCGGGAGCCGCTCGAGCGGCCGGGTACGCCGCGTACGACGACAAGCGGCTCGGGGGCCTGATCTCCCGTATGACGCTCCAGGAGAAGGTCGGCCAGCTGTTCGTGACACGGGTCCACGGCCACTCCGCGACCGCCCCCGACCAGTCCGACATCGACGCCAACCTCAAGGAGATCGGCGTCCGCACCGCCGCCGAGCTGGTGGCCAGGTACCGCGTCGGCGGCATCATCTACTTCACCCGGGCGCACAACACCCGAGATCCCCGCCAGATCGCCGATCTGTCCAACGGCATCCAGAAGGCGTCGCTGGACCAGCCGCGCGGGCTGCCCGTGCTCATCGCCACCGACCAGGAGCACGGGATCGTCGCCCGCGTGGGCAGGCCCGCGACGCTGTTCCCGGGAGCGATGGCGATCGGCGCCGGCGGCTCCCGTGCCGACGCGCAGGCCCTGGGCCGGATCGCCGGCGCCGAGCTGCGGGCCCTCGGCATCCGCCAGAACTACTCGCCCGACGCGGACGTGAACGTCGCCCCGGCCAACCCGGTCATCGGCGTACGGTCCTTCGGCGCCGACCCGGACGCGGTGGCGGGCCTGGTCGCGGCGGAGGTGAGGGGGTATCAGTCCTCGGGCGTCGCGGCGACCGCCAAGCACTTCCCGGGCCACGGCGACACCGCCGTCGACAGCCACTACGGCTTCCCGGTCATCACGCACAGCCGCGAGGTGTGGGAGAGGCTGGACGCGGTGCCGTTCCGGGCGGCGGTCCGGGCCGGGGTCGACGCCGTGATGACCGCGCACATCATGGTGCCCGCGCTGGACGGCTCCGGCGACCCCGCGACCCTCTCGCGCCCCGTCGTCACCGGCATCCTGCGCGAGGAACTCGGCCACGACGGGGTCGTGGTGACCGACTCGCTGGCCATGGCGGGCGTACGGCAGAAGTACGGCGACGACCGCGTGCCCGTGCTGGCCCTGAGGGCGGGAGTCGACCAGCTGCTCGACCCGCCGAACCTGGACCTCGCCTGGAACGCGGTGCTCAGCGCCGTGCGGGACGGCGAGCTGACCGAGTCCCGGCTCGACGAGTCGCTGCTGCGCATCCTGCGGCTGAAGGCGAAGCTGGGGCTGCTGGACCAGCCCTGCGTGAGCGAGGCCGGCGTGGACCGGACGGTCGGCACGCCGGGGCACCTGCGCACCGCCGACCGCATCGCGGACCGCACGACCACCCTGCTGGTCAACAAGGGGCGTCTGCTGCCGCTCTCGCGCCGCACCCGCGCCCGGCTGCTGGTGGCGGGCGCGGACCCCGCGTCCCCGACCGGCACCGACGGACCGCCCACCACCGTCCTGGCGAACGCCCTCACCGAGCTGGGTTTCACGGCGACCGCGCTGTCCACCGGGACCGCGCCCTCGTCGGCCACCGTCGCCAAGGCGGTGGCGGCTGCCGACGGCGCGGACGCGGTGGTGGTGGCCACGTACGACGTGGGCGCGACCGGTTCCCAGCGGACGCTGGTGAACCAGCTGGTGGCCACGGGCAAGCCGGTGATCGCGCTCGCTCTGCGGAACCCGTACGACGTGGCCCGACTCCCCGACGTGGGCGCCTTCCTGGCCTCGTACTCCTGGACGGACGTCGAACTGCGCGCCGCGGCGCGGGTGATCGCGGGCCGGGTCGGGCCGCGCGGGAAGCTGCCGGTGCCGGTGCGACGGGCGGACGACCCGGCGCAGGTGCTGTACCCGATCGGGTACGGACTGTCGTACTAGCCGTACGCCGGGAACCGGGCACCCCGCCCCTTTTTGTCGCAAAGCACCCGGGACGTCTGGCGTGCGCCGTGGCCGCGGGTCACGCTGGACGGGGGTGGACCGGGGGGTTCGCGATGCGAGGGACACGAGCGTGGCCGGGTGCGCTGCTGGCCGCCGCGCTGGCGGCGGGCGGCCTGTCAGGGTGCCGGGCGATGGCGGGGGCGGCGCAGGACCGGCCGAGCGGGCCTGCCGCGTCGCCGGGGCCGTCCGGGTTCGGTACCCGGTTCCTCGCCGTGGACGAGTGCAGTTCCTTCGGGACGAAGAGCTTCACGGAAGTGCCGTGCACGAGCGAACGGGCCGCCGCCCGGGTGGTCGCACGGTACGACGGCGATCCGGCGCAGGGCCCGGCATGTCCGGCGACCACGGACTTCGTGCTGCACATCAGCCCCTTCGGGGCGGTGCGGCGCGGATACGCGTGCATGCGGAACCTGGAGCCGCCGCACCCGGGCGACCCCGGTGGCGGCGGCGGCCCGCGCACGATCGTCGGGGACTGCGTGTACGGCGCGGGCAGGGGGGAGGTCCGGGAAACGGCCTGCGACGGCAGCGGCGCGCACGCGCCCGAGTACGAGGTGACGTCGGCGGTCGCACGCCGCGCGCAGTGCCCGTCCTCGACCGCGCTCTACGTGCAACTGGGCGGCAGCACACCGGTGGGCTGCGCCCGGCGGCTGTGACGGCATTCCGCGCGGTCAGGGCTCAGCAGAGGATCCATCCCGAGCTGACCGACCCGGATCCCACGGAGCCGCGGATCCACACGCACCGGTGGCCGGCGTGCACGGTGACGGGCCCGGCGTGGTGCATGTACCACCCTCTGTCGGCCGCGGGGCGGCTGCCGCGCGCCTGCACGCTCACCGACATCGTCCTCCTGCTGGACACCCGACGGGCGAAGGTCACCGCGCACACATAGCCGTCGCGCCTGTAGACCTGCACGGAGCCGCTGGAGAACGAGAGCGTACGAACCTTGTTCCCCGAGCAGAAGTCGGCCGCCTCCGCGTGTCCCGGGCTCGCCAGTGCGAACAGCCCGGAAGCCGTCAGTACGGTCATGCCGAGCGCCAGGCGCCGGCGTATCGCACCCTTGTCCACCTTTGTGGTCCCTCTCCGCGACGATGAACGTACTGATGTACGGACGCATGGCGTACGTCGAATGGTTGCGTCACGGTGGTGCACACAGGGACGTTGTCGAACGCCGGGGGCGACGTCCGCAGCGTCTGCGCATTCGGACGGGGCGTCAGGCCGAGGAGCCGACCGGCTCCTCCTGCTCCGGTTCCGGCGCGCCGACGAACGTCCGCCACAGCTCGGCATAGCGGCCGCCGCGGCCCAGCAGCTCCTCGTGGGTGCCGTCCTCGGCGATGCGACCGTGGTCCATCACCACCACCCGGTCGGCACGGGCCGCCGTGGTCAGACGGTGGGCCACGACAAGTGTCGTACGCCGCCCGGCGATGCGGTCCGTGGCCTGGTTGACCTGGGCCTCGGTGGCCAGGTCGAGCGCGGCGGTCGCCTCGTCGAGCAGCAGGACGTCGGGGTCCACCAGCTCCGCGCGGGCCAGCGCGATCAACTGCCGCTGTCCGGCGGACAGGTTGCGGCCGCGCTCGGCGACCTCGTGCAGATAGCCGCCCTCGAGGCGGGCGATCATGTCGTGCGCGCCGACCGACCGCGCCGCGGCCTCCACCTCGGCGTCGGTGGCGTCCGGGCGCCCGTACGCGATGGCGTCCCGGACGGTCCCCTGGAACAGGTACGCCTCCTGCGGGACCACGCCGAGCCGGTGCCGGTAGGAGGTCAGGTCGAGCGAGCGCAGATCGGTGCCGTCGACCAGCACCCGGCCGCGCGTGGGATCGTAGAACCGGGCGACGAGCTTGACCAGGGTCGACTTGCCCGCGCCCGTCTCGCCCACGAACGCGACGGTCTGTCCGGCGGGGATCGTCAGGTCCACGCCGGTCAGCGCCTCCTCGTCGTCTCCGTAGGCGAAGTGGACGCCGTCGAAGGTGATGTCGCCGCGCAGCGACAGCACTTCGAGCGGCTCGTCTGCGGCCTGCGTGGTGGTGGGCTCCTGGAGGAGTTCCTGCATGCGGCCCAGCGACACGGTGGCCTGCTGGTAGCCGTCGAACACCTGGGAGAGCTGCTGCACCGGCGCGAAGAACAGGTCGATGTACAGCAGGTACGCGACCAGGGCGCCCGTCGTCAGCGTCCCCGCCCCGACCCGGTGCGCGCCCACGATCAGCACGGACGCCGCGGCCACCGACGACAACAGCTGCACGAACGGGAAGTAGACCGAGATCAGCCACTGGCCCCGGATGCGCGCCCGGCGGTAGGAGTCGCTGCCCTCGGTGAACCGCCGCCCACCGTCCCGCTCGCGCCGGAACGCCTGCAGGATCCGCAGCCCGGACACCGACTCCTGGAGGTCGGCGTTGACCGCCGACACCCGCTCGCGGGCCAGTTCGTACGCCTTCACGCTGGCCCGGCGGAAGAAGACGGTCGCCACGATCAGCGGGGGCAGGGTGGCGAACACGACGAGCGCGAGCTGTACGTCGATCACCAGCAGCGCGACCATGATCCCGAAGAAGGTGACGACGGAGACGAAGGCCGTCACCAGCCCGGTCTGGAGGAACGTGGACAGGGCGTCGACGTCCGTCGTCATCCGCGTCATGATCCGCCCGGTCAGCTCCCGCTCGTAGTAGTCGAGTCCGAGCCGCTGGAGCTGGGCGAAGATCTTCAGCCGCAGGGAGTACAGGACCCGCTCTCCGGTGCGCCCGGTCATCCGGGTCTCGCCGACCTGCGCCGCCCACTGGATCAGAACGGTGACCAGCGCGAGCAGGGACGCCGACCAGACCGCGCCGAGTGCCATCCGGGACACGCCCCGGTCGATGCCGTGCCGGATCAGGATCGGCAGCAGCAGTCCCATGCCCGCGTCGACCGCGACGAGGGCGAGGCTGACGAGCAGGGGCAGCCCGAAGCCGCGCAGCAGCCGGGTCAGGCCGTAGGACTCCTCGGGCTGGACGGCGCGTGCCTCGTCGACGCCGGGGGTGTCGGTGGCCGGGGGCAGCTCCTCGACCTGGGCGAGCAGCTCGGGGGTCGCCGGGGTCCCGGCGAGGGCGTGGTCCTTGGGCTCCCGGTCGCCGGTCCACAGTCGCGGGGTGACGCCGCGCTCGGCGTCGAACTCGGCGTCCAGCTCGTCCCGGACGCTGGTGTCCTCCTCCGGCACGGCGGGCCGGGTGTGGCCCGGCGAGACACCGCCCAGCTCGTCGGGGTCGGTGAGCAGACGGCGGTAGAGGGCGGAACGCTCCTGCAGTTCCGTGTGGGTGCCGATGTCGGCGAGACGGCCGCCGTCGAGCACGGCGATGCGGTCGGCGAGGTTGAGGGTGGAGCGGCGGTGGGCGATCAGCAGGGTCGTGCGGCCCTGCATGACCTGCTTGAGCGCCTCGTGGATCTCGTGCTCGACGCGGGCGTCCACCGCCGAGGTGGCGTCGTCGAGGACCAGCAGCCGGGGGTCGGCGAGGATGGCGCGGGCGAGCGCGATGCGCTGGCGCTGGCCGCCGGAGAGGGTCAGGCCGTGCTCGCCGACCTTGGTGCCGTAGCCGTCGGGCAGCTCGGCGATGAAACGGTCCGCCTGGGCGGCGCGCGCGGCCCGCTCGACCTCCTCGTCGGTGGCGTCGGGACGGCCGTAGGCGATGTTGTTGCGGACCGTGTCCGAGAAGAGGAACGAGTCCTCGGGGACGAGCCCGATCGCGGCCCGCAGGGACGGAAGGGTCAGCTCACGCACGTCGTGGCCGCCGACCAGGACGGCGCCGTGCGTGACGTCGTAGAAGCGGGGCAGCAGCAGCGAGACGGTGGACTTGCCGGAGCCGGAGGAGCCGACGACGGCGAGGGTCTCGCCGGGGCGGATCTCGAAGGAGAGCCCGTCCAGGACCGGGCGCCCGTCCTCGTAGGCGAAGGACACGTCGTCGAACTCGACGGTCGCGGGCGCGTCGGAGGGCAGCTCCTTGGTGCCGTCCTGAAGCGACGGTTCGGTGTCGATCAGCTCCAGGACCCGCTCGGCCCCCGCGCGGGCCTGCTGGCCGACGGTGAGGACCACGGCGAGCATGCGGACCGGTCCGACGAGCTGCGCCAGGTAGGAGGAGAACGCGACGAACGTGCCGAGCGTGATGTGCCCGCGCACCGCCAGCCAGCCGCCGAGCGCCAGCATGGCGACCTGGCCGAGGGCGGGCACCGCCTGCAGCGCGGGGGTGTACCTGGAGTTCAGCCGGATGGTCCGCAGCCGTCCCGCGAAGAGCCGGCGACCGACCTCCCGGAGCTTGCCGGTCTCCTGTTCCTCCTGCCCGAAGCCCTTCACCACGCGGACGCCGCTGACGGCGCCGTCGACCACGGTCGCCACGGCGGCGGCCTGGGCCTGGGCGTACCAGGTCGCCGGGTGCAGCCGGGACCGGCTGCGCTTGGCGATGAACCCCAGGGCGGGCGCGACGGCCAGCGCCACCAGGGTCAGCGGCAGCGACAGCCAGGCCATGACCACCAGCGAGACCAGGAAGAGCAGGACGTTCCCGATGGTCATCGGGAGCATGAAGAGCAGGCCCTGGATCAGCTGGAGGTCGCTGGTGGCGCGGCCGACGACCTGCCCGGTGGACAGCTCGTCCTGGCGGCGCCCGTCCAGCCGGGTGATCGTCCCGTACATCTCCGTGCGGAGGTCGTGCTGGACGTCCAGGGCGAGACGGCCGCCGTAGTAGCGGCGGACGTAGGTGAGCAGGTAGACGAGGACGGCCGAGCCGATCAGGGCGCCGGCCCAGGGGGCCATGGGTCTGCTGTGGTTGCCTATGACGTCGTCGATGATCACCTTGGTGATCAGGGGCACCAGGGCCGTGAGCGCCATCCCGGCCAGGGACGAGCCCAGGGCGAGGACGACGTCCTTGGGATACCGCCAGGCGAAGCCGGCGAGCCTGCGCGCCCATCCTTGTGTCCCGCCCTGGTGCGCTGCCACGCGGTGCCCTCCTTCATACCTGGTCTACCGGAAGGCACCAACGCCGTCAGCAGCGATTTTCATCCCTCCGCAACAATCGGCCTCCTACCGGCGGGTAGGAGGCCGATTGTTGCGGACCGGATGCGCGGATCACCGGGCATCCGGCCGTGTCAGCTCGCAGGAGCCGCCGGGTACGCCTCCTGCGGCGTCCTCGTGGGCACGAACGTGCTGGTGGTGGACGTCGTCGGCACCAGGTCCTCGTGGATGGCCCTCGCCACGTTCTGGATGGTGCTGACGCCGTAGTTCATCGTGCTGTCGTCCCAGGTCAGCACGGTGATCATGTAGTCGTGACCGCGGCCGTTGAACGTGCCGATGCTGTGCACCCGCCAGCCGTGCGTGGAGCGCTGCAGCCAGCCGTTCTTGACGTGCACCGCCACCCCGGAGGGTGCGCCCGCCGGAGTGCCCCAGCGCTGTGAGGAGATGACGTTCGCCATCAGCTTCAGCTCGTACGCGCGGGAGTTGTCGCTCAGCACGGAGTTCTTCGCGGTGAGGAGCTTGAGGAGCTTCTGCTCGTCCTGCACGGTGATCTGGGTCAGGCCCCAGTAGCCGTTCGCGCCCGGCTTGGTCTGGGTCATGCCGGCGGCGGTGAGGAAGCCCTTGATCTTCGTCAGGCCCAGCTGCTTCCACAGCGTGCTGGTGGCGTTGTTGTCCGACTTGGTGATCATGGCTGTGGCGAGGCTGTTCTCGCGGCTCGTCAGATAGCGGTTGTGCTTCTTCGCGTCCCACAGCAGCGTGGCGAGCACGGTGGCCTTCACCACGCTGGCCGAGTCGTAGGCGGACGTGCCGCGCAGCGAGCAGGTGGTGTTGGTGGAGCGGTCGTACAGGCCGACCGCGACGGTGCCGCTTCGGCCGGCGAGGGCCGAGGTGATGTCGTGCTGCAGCTTGGCGGCCAGACCCGCCTTGCCCGAGGTGCAGCTGACGGTGGGCGTGGCGGCCGCGGCGGGCGCGGCGGCCGCCGCGAACGGTACGAGCATGCCGACGCCGAGCCCGGCCGCAAGGACCCGAGCTCTGTTAAATGTCCGGAAATTACCGGGTATCCGGTGAGTCATAGAGGTTGACCATCCTCTTACATGGAGAAGAGCGCACCCAGGCGCGCTCGTGCCCCATTGACTCACGGCAATGTCCGAAAGCTGTAGGCGAGTTCGCTCACACAGTCGTCCGCAGGCCGGTTCACGCCCGCAGTCACGGCACCCTTGTGAGGAACCTCTCACTTGCCGTCCGCTTACCGGGATCTCACCATCCACAGTCCACGCCCGGGTGACCACGGTCCGTACCCGTGGCATCCCCGCATGGTGCACCGGTGACCTCTGCCACGCATCCTCGCTCCGAAGTCCCCGGCGGCCCCCGCTCCCGGTCCGACGGCCGCCGGGCCGCCCCGCGGTCAGCTGAGGTGCGTAGGCGCGAACATCCTCAGGAGCGCCGGCAGGACGACCACCGAGGGCCCTGGTTCCGCCAGGGCCCTCGCCAGGTCGGCCTCCAGGGTCTCGGGGGCCGTGCGCACGCCCGGGACGCCGAAGGACTCCGCCAGGGCCACGTAGTCGGGGCAGGTCAGTTCCGTCGCCGTGGCCTGGCCGAAGGCGTCCGTCATGTACTCGCGCAGGATGCCGTAGCCGCCGTCGTCGACGATCAGCCAGGTGACGTGGAGACCGTACTGCCGCGCCGTCGCCAGTTCCGCGATGGAGCACAGGGCACCGCCGTCACCCGACACCGCCAGGACGGGGCGCGTCGGGTCCGCCGTGGCCGGAGTAGGTGGACGCGACTGGTGGCACTGCGGTAACTGAACTCCCTACACGCGGGGAGTCACGCCAGGACTTACCGAATATCGCCCATCCAAAGTCGTCGCCCTAGCTCGTCGAGGTCCGCACGCCGCTCTTCGTACTCGGGCAGCGCGATCCGTAGCAGCCGCCAGAAGTCCTCTCGGTGCCCGGACACTTTCACGTGGGCCAGTTCGTGTGCGATGACGTAGTCGATCAGATGCATGGGCAGCTGGAAGAGCGGCCACCCGAGACTCATCAACCCCTTGTCGCCCGCCCCGTCCCGCGGCGGTCGATAAGAACCCCACCGGTCCCCCAGGTCCCGCACCTCGAGTTCCGGCTCGGTCACCGCCATGCGGGCCGCCCAGGGCTGAAGCCGCTGTTCCGTCCAGTTCCGGCCGGCCCGGCAGTACCAGTCGACCAGCGCCGCCCGACCCGCTTGGGGCTCCGCCGCCAGGTCCCGGCCCATGACAAGACGCCCCGCGATCAGCCGGACTCCTCCGGTCGCCCCTTCCTCACCGGATACGGCGAGCCGATACGTTCGCCCTAGATAGCGGAAGACCTCTCCGTCGGCGAGCTGCTTGACGGGGCTGAGCGGGCGTGTGCGCTCCCGTTCCCGCCGCTTGCTCAGCAGCCAGTGCCAGTGTGCGCGGACGAACTGCTCCGCTTCGGCTGTCGAACGCCCGGCCGGGGTGTGCAGGGTAAGGGTCGCGTCGGTCTCGACGGTCAGTGCGAACCGTTTCCTTCGGGTGCTGGTACGCACCCGCAGAGACAGCCCCTCCACAATGAGGAGGGCTTCGGGGGTCGAGTACGTCGAAGGATCGGCCGGCGCGGTCACCCGCTTATTCTCCCCTCGCCCTGCTCCGGAACTGTCGCAGGTTGTCCTGCGCGAAGGACGCCAGGCGCTCAGCCGCGTTCTCCAACGACGCCCAGTCCCCGCCCACGGGCCGGACATCGTTGTTGAGCAAGGCATCCTGGAGGTCTCCGGCCAGCATGCTGATGTCCTGGTGCTGCCCCTGGTACGACGCCCTGGCCATGACTCCGGTGGCCACGTCGCACACCCTGCCCGTGAGCCGTCTGACGTCTCCTCTATCGGCAAGCCTGATGCCGGGGGTGTCCTCGAGGATCTGCTCCACCAGCCGGTACACCCTCTGTTCGAGCGGCGTGAGACCGGCGAGTTCCGGGGACTCCTCCTGCTCCTGCCTGGCCTCCTCGATCAGCGGGCCGAACTCCTCGATCTGCTCCTCGAAGCGGCCCGGCATGGTGCGCAGGATCTCTTCCAGGCGCTTGGAGAGCCGCTCGTACTTTGCGGGGTCCTCCCGCCTGGTCCGCTCCTCCAGGTGGAAGCGGAGCGCATGGCCCATCTCCGCCGCCGCCTCCCGCGGCGGCAGCCGTCGCACGGCGTCGTCGAAGGTGAGGGCCGTGAGCGAGACCGGCGGGATGACCTGGTCGATCTCCGGCCCTTCGAGGTGGTCCGCGATCATCGCCCGGACCTTGCGCCCGTACCGGCGCAGGGTGAACGTGCCGCCCTCGTCGTCCCTGCACAGCCGCCGCACCCGCTTCTGGAGCAGGCTCCAGCGCCGGGCGTCCGCGACGTAGTCCAGGGCCTCTTCGTGCGGGAGGACGCGTTCCAGGGTGGCGAGGAACGCGTGCAGTACCTCGTCGAAGTCGAATCGCAGGTCCTCGGGTTGCAGGGCGAGGGCCGCGGGTCCCAGCTTGGCGAGCTGGTCGAGCTGCGCGTCGTCGATGCCGTTGCGCCGCAGGAAGTCGCGGACCTTCTCGGCGGCGGGGCGGAGTTTGTCCACCTCGTAGGACAGATCGCGCATGGTGTCGGTGACGTCGGCGTTCCGGTACCCGGCGAGTGCGCTGGAGAGGTGCTCGAAGACGCCGTAGTAGTCGACGACGTAACCGACCTCCTTGCCGGGCGAGGTGCGGTTGACCCGCGCGACGGCCTGGAGCAGCTCGGCGTCCCGGATCGGCCGGTCCAGGTAGAGCACCTGTTCGCGCGGGGCGTCGAACCCCGTGAGCAGCATGGACTTCACGATCAGAAACGCGATGGGGCTGTCGGGGTGCACGGGGTCGGGCACCGAGGTGGGGAGCGGCTGCGGCTCGCTGTTCGCGGCCTCGGACCAGGGGGCGTTCGTGCCGTCGGCGGGATCGATGGGCGGTATCGGGGCTTGGGGTGGATTGAAAGGGGTCAGGGCGACCCACTCCGAATCGGGCACCAGCTCAGGGAACGCCTTCTGGAAGCGCTCGGTGTAGGCCTCCTGGCGGCCGGCGTCGGTCCACTCCCTCCACTCCCCCCGCTTGTGGCCGGGGCCCGGTGAGATGATGGGGACGAAGTCGATCCGGCGCAGCAACGCCCTGAACTGGTAGGCCTGGTGGAGATAGCGCAGCCTGCCGGACAGCTTCTCCGGCGGAATACCGGCCACCGACTCCGGGTCGAACTCGGACAGCTGGGAGAGCAGTTCGTCACGTGCCTTGCGCAGGGCGTGGTGGTACTGCACGGCCGCCTTCCGGCTGACGGCCGCCACCTGCGCTTTGAAGCCGCCGGGCAGCACGGTGGTGACCCAGTGCTCCAGCATGTCCTCGGCCTTCGCCTCGATCATGGGTACGGACTCGGCGACGTCCCGCTCAGTGGGCCACCGCTTGAGCAGCGCGGCCCGCTCCTCGGGCGTGCGGTCCCGGACGAGGTCGTCGAACCCTTTGTCGAGGACCTCCCCGTCACGGACCTCACCTTCCCCGGTCCGCCCCTCGTACCGGATACGGACGACGACGCCGTCGTGCTCGGCATCCTCCATCCGGTACTCGTCGAGGAAACCCCGCGGCGAGTCACCGCGCCCGAAGATCCGGCGCGTGTCCTCCTCACGTTCGGTGATGATCGGCGTACCCGTGAACCCGATCTTTGCGGCGTTCGGGATGGCCTTGCGCAGGGCGGCGTGCAGGACACTGGTGTGCGAGCGGTGTGCCTCGTCGACGAGGACGAGGATGTCCGGTGAGGTGTTGCACTCGGGGAAGTCCGGTACGGGGCCGGGGCTTTCGTCCTCGCTCGGGTCCGTTCCCTCTCCCGTCAGGTCCCGGTCGTCTCCGCTGCCTTCGGCGTCTCCGGCGAAGGTGAAACCGCTCCCGTACTTCTGGATCATGCCGAAGACGACACGCCGCCCGCCGTCGCGCAGCAGCCCCTCCATCTGCGTCCGGGTTTCCGCCGTCTCGACGTCGGACTCGCTGAGCTTCAGCGTCCGTGAGAGCTGGGTCTGCAACTGGGTGCGGTCGGTGACCACGACCACCATGAACTCGCTGAGTCGATGATGCAGATGCACCCGCCGCACCAGGAACGTCATGGTCAGCGACTTACCGGAGCCCTGCGTGTGCCAGATGACACCGCCGCGCTCGTCCTCGGTGTCACGCCCGGCACGGACCCGCCCGGTCAGCAGTCTGCGCACGGCCTTTTCGGCGGCCCGGTACTGCTGGTGCCGGGCGACGGCCTTCACAGTCCGCACGGCCCCGCCGTCCGCATCCGACTCGACGGTCATCGGGATCACGTAATGCCGTACGACGTTGAGCAGGGCGGCCGGCCGCAGAACCACACCGACAAGCTTCTGCTGCTCGCCGAGCGGCGCGGGCGCGACCGGGTCGGCGCCGTCCACGAGCAGCCCGGCGGTACGCAGCTCCCGCCGCAGCGTGCCCTCTTCCTCCGGTTCGACGCTGCGCCACGGGTGGAAGTGCTCGGGCTCGGAGGTGACGGTGCCGAGGTGGGCGGTCTCGCCGGTCGCGGCGACGAGGAGCTGCACGGTCCGGAACAGTTCCGGCACGCCGGCGGCGACTGGAGTACCGGTGGCGTCGAGGTCAAGGACGGGATTCCCCGCGTAGTACCGGAGATCGAGCACGGCACTGCGGACGGGCTCGGCGAGATCGGGGCTCTTGCACTCGACGACGACGAGCGGAATGCCGTTCACGAAGAGGACGAGGTCGAGTATGGACAGTTCGCCGGAGCGGCTGCGCACACGGAGTTGGTCGACGACGGTGAAGGTGTTGCGCGTGACCAGGTCCGGATGCCACTCGACGTACTGGACGGTGGCGGACGGACCACCGTGCGCGGCGGACGGTGAGGGAAGCGTCCAGCCGTGAAGCAGCATGTCGGTGGCGGAGAGGTTCGCCTGCACGACACCCTTGCCGAGGGAGAGGGAGGCAAGCTCGCCGACCGCCCGCCGGATGTCGTCCTCACCCATCCAGGACTGACCGTCACTGCCCCGGAGGTTGATTCGCCTCAGTGCGGGCCCGAGCTGGTCGACGAGCAGCGGCACAGCCGCGTCGAGCGTGTCCAGCTCCACGCCCGGGACGTGCGTCCATCCCATGGCCTCCAACTGCGCGACTAACGGCCGTTCCACCTCGTCCCGCTCGACGTGCACCACCACGGCCCCGCGCCTCCCGTAAGTCCCTCTGTTCCCGGAGATCCATTCTGCGCCCGGGGGGCGGGGTGAGGGGAAGGGATACAGGCGTAGGACATGACTGAGCATGCGGACGTACGGGGCTTTGTAGCGGTACGTCCGCAGACTCGGCGGCGGGGCGGGCGAGTCAGGCGCCGGGGTCCTCTTCAGGGGCGGTGCCGGGGGCCTCGTCGTCGTGGGGCAGGGGGAGGCGCGCTCCCCTGCTGCGGGCGATGCGATGCACGTCGTGGAGCGATTCCGCCAAGCGGGCCGCGAGGAAGCGGAGCTGTGGCGCAGTGGCCTTGCAGTCACCCAGGAGATCGGCGGCATGGCCGAGAAGGTCGTCTGCCATGCCGAGCTGCACGGCTTCGACGTCGTCGGCGAGGCGCGAGAGACGGCCGGTGCCGGTGTCGTCGGTGAGGAGATAGCAAGGGTTGCCGTCGAGGTTGGACCAGGGGAGGAGGCGGGGCCGGCCGACCGCGGGGGCGGTGGCGTCGCGGGTCTCGTAGATCACGCGGCGGCCACCTCGGTGTCCCGCATTCGGCGCGAGCCGACGTCCACACCATGGATACGCCTTGGCCCTACGTCGACGCCGTGCACGGCGAGCCAGAGTGCCCTGCGCCGGGCGCGTTGCCGCCTGGCCTGATCACGTCGCTCATGCGCGAGGAGGTAGGGACGGACGAGCCGGGAGTCCTCGCCGCGGAGGAGGTTCTCGTGCGGGGAGGGGCGGCGGCCTGGTGCGACGGCGACGGTCGGCACTGGGCCGAGCGGCACCCCTCCCCCTGCGCGGTGCCGGTGCCGGTGCCGCCCTGAGGCGGGCCACAGCAGCCGCAGCAGCGGTTCGACGAGGCGGGCGATACGGTGCAACACGTCTTCAACTCCAGTGCGGTTGAGGGCCATGCCCCCGGGCCGTCGGTAGCGGTCGCGGGGGTCTTCCGTGCCCGAGGGCAGGTCGAGGTGCATGGACATCGCTGTGTAGTGATCCACTCACAGAGTGAGACGGATCGGACTAGGCTCGCCAGAGGGTCGGATGTGACAACGCATCTGTCACACGGGAGTTGACGATGAGCAACATCTATGGGGAGTGGTTGAAGGCTCAGCGCGAGGCGGCCGGGATGACACAGCAAGAGCTGGCGACGGCCGCCGTCATGACGCGTTCGCACATCGCGCACATCGAGGCGGGCCGACGCACCCCGTCGAAGGAGGACGCAAGACGCCTCGACAGGGCGCTGAACACGGGCGATGTGCTCAGCAGCTTCCTGCCGGACGACGACACCGCTGTCGCGGGGTACTTCGAGGCGGCCCTTCAGCTCGAACGACAGGCGACCATGATCAGGGAGTTCGCCCTGTCGTTCATTCCCGGCATCTTCCAGACGGAAGGGTACGCGCGTGCGGTTCTGAGTATGCCGTTCCCTCCGGCGAGTGAACAGGAACGTGACAGACGCCTTGTCACACGCTTGGAACGCGCAAAGATCCTTGCCGACCCGGTGACACCCGTAGTGTGGGCGCTACTGGATGAGGCGGTGCTGCGACGCCGGATCGGCGGCCCGGAGGTCATGGCGGAGCAGATCGACCACCTCGTCAGACTCGCCGAGGCCGAACGGATCCAACTTCACCTTCTACCGTTCACGCTGGGCATGCATCCCCTCATGAGCAACATGCTCACGCTGATGTGGTTCGAGGATCAGCCGCCCGTGGCCTACGGCGAAGGCCTATACATGGGGAAGATCCACGACAGCCCATCCGTGGTTCAGGAGCTGCAGCATCGCTACGATTTCGCACTGGGCAACGCGCTGCCTCTCAAGGAATCACTGGATCTGCTCAGGGCAACAGCAAGGGACTACGAACATCATGGCTGACCGAGCGATACCGAACGCGGGGGTACTGAGGGGCTGGCGGAAGTCCTCTCACAGCAACGACCAGGGCGGCAGCTGCCTGGAGGTCCTTGACGACCACCCCACGGGCGTGCCCGTCCGCGACTCCAAAACCCCTGAGGGACCCGCGCTGGTCTTCCCGTCGGCCGACTGGACGTCGTTCGTCACAGCAGTCAAGGACGGAAGCCTCTCCGGCTAACCGCTACCACCACGATTCGTCTGACCCCCGCGCTCCCTCCAGCGCGGGCCAGACATCGTTCACTCAGGCCACCACAGCAGATCTCTCAGTTCGCCCCGACAGCAGGTCATCTACTAGTCCTTGTTTGAGTGCGCGAAGCTTGTTCAGTTCTTCGTTCTCACGCCCAATCTGCTCGTCGCACGCCTCCAGCGTGGCTATGATGCGCCGCTGTTCAGCCAGGTCGACTGGGAGATCGATCTCCACCTCCCGCAGCCGGGATGGATTCACATTCACTTGTTGCACCGCAACCGTCGAAATGGATCGCACACGCTGCCGAACCAGGGGGTGCATCAACCATTCGACGAGGTAATCCGGAGTCAGCCGCTGCAAGTCAGGAACCAGGCGCACCAAGTACGACGCGAAGGTTGTAGCTGGCAGTTCGTCGCGCCACATGGCAGCCTTGCCGACGTGGTCGATGCTGTTGGTCCGGTTGAACAGAACATCCTGACGCTGGAGGAGTAGCCGCCTTGGGACTGGCACCGGACAGTATCGGAGCTCTCCCACGTCGATCTGCCCATCCCGGATGTTATTCATCCGCAGAACAGGAACGCCGCCAGCATCCCTGTCAAGCGCTTCCGAAATTCCATACTCGACCGAGGGCACAACGTCCTTGAGTGGCACGCGAACCCACCCTGGCGAAGGCGCTGCTCGAGCAACAGATACCAGTTCCGCCAGCAGCGTTCCCCGCCTCACGCTGCGCAGCTTGGCGATCGACGTCTCGATTCCGCGCTCCAACTCAGCGACACTATCGATCACCGCAACGATCCGCCGCTGTTCCGCCAAGTCAACCGGGTACGCGACAAGATGTTCAGCAAACTTGTCCTGCGGCAGGTGCGCGATACTCGTCTGCCCCACCGAATCTGTGAACATCTGCCAGCGCGCCGCATAGTTCATGTAATGCAGCATGTACCGAGGTTCGATCTGCCCACGGGACCGCAGCCGATGCAGGGACTTCTGAAAGTAGCACTCCTCGCGCTCTTCCTCCCACATCGCCGTCCGCCCGACCTCACCCCCCTCAGTGACGAGCAGGTCGCCTGGAACCAGGCGAAATTTGTCGCGCTCAGCCGAGCTGAAGCTCATATAGTTCAGCGCTTCAAAATCGATCCTGTTCCACTGAACGTTCTTGTTGGTCAGATACCGCCGCTGCTGAGGCCCCGCGGAAGCGTCCTTGCTCAGCATCTTGCCGAGCTGCATGTCAAAAAGGTCGCCAACCTTACTCAAAATCCACCCAGGAGCCAGCTCACGCATACCCCAGCTCCTTAAGGAACCCGTCCAGCTCGCCAGCCGTCCGCTCCCGACCCGCCCGAATCTCCCTCAACGACACCGCGTATTTCTGCTCCCACGTCTCATAGGACGCCGCCAACTCCCGCTGCCACCGCACCACATGGCCGTCCAGCTTCGCCGCCAGGTCGTCCCGCAGCAGGTCGAGCACCACCCGGTGCTCCCCCTCCGCGTCCAGCTCCGCCCGCGCCCGGAACAAACGCGGCGGCTGCTCCCCCAAGGTCGGCGGATCGCTCGGGTATGGGTAGCGGTGGAAGTCCGCCTCAAGGCGTTTGATGTCCGCGCCCGCCTTCGTGCGCGCCTTCTTCACGCGGGCCAGCTCAGCCGTGAGCTCGACCAACTCCTCGACGCTCAGAGCGACTTCCTTCACGTCAACCTCATCGTCGACCGGGTCGCCATCTGCCTCCGGCTCCTCCCCGCCCCCGGAAAGCCGCGCGCTCAACTCCTTGAACCGCGCGTCCGCCGCCGCCTTGCGCGCATCCGCCTCCGCCAGCTCCTCCAGAAACCGGGGAGCGATGGCGGCGACCACCTTGTGGTCGTACGCCTGACGTCGTTCCGCGGCCGTCCGCGTCCGCAGCTTCTTCGTGCGTGCGTCCTGTTCGGGCGAGAGCATCGTGTCGACGTTCTCGACCCACCCGTCGACGACGCCCCCGAACCCGTTCTCCGACAGCGCGAGCAGGTCGTACTTGGCGTCCCACCACCACCCCGCGACCGCCCCCGCCAGCGCGTACCGGTCCAGCAGTCCGACCCGGCCCAGCCGTTCCCCGAACGACTTCATCAGCTGCCCCCGCACCGCCATCAACGCGGCCTTGCGCTCGGAGGACGTGGACGACGCGAGGGCTTCGGGCGTGGCCGCCACCGCCTCCAGCCGCAGGGCGGCCTCTTCCTCCCACCACTTGGCGAACTCCGCCCGCAGCGCCTCCTCCCGGGGCCGGGCCAGCTCGCCCAGATCGGGACGGCCGCCCGCCGCCTCGTCCCGGAAGTCGACGTACGCCGGGTCCGCCGGCCCCCGCTCCACGAACAGGTCGGCCACCCCGATCCCGTACGAGTCGAGCAGCGCCTTCTTCGCTTCGATCTCCGCGCGCGGCACCCCGCCCACCAGATGCGCCCGCACGTCCTGCGGCTCCGGCGGCGGTGTGTTGTCCACGTACCGGCGGATATTGAGGTTGTCGTCGTTGGCGGCGAGCTCCTCACGGGTGACGATCCGCGAGAAGCCGGGGACCTCCTCGTACGCGTGGAACGTCGAGACGATCTTCTCGGCGTGCTCGGGAAGCAGAATGTTCTGCGCCCGCTCCGCGTGGAACTCACGGTCGGCGTTGATGAACAGCACCTTGCCCTCACGCTCCCGGTCCTTCCGGCCCGGCGGGCGGAGCACCAGGATGCAGGCCGGGATGCCGGTCCCGTAGAAGAGGTTCGAGGCGAGGCCGATGACCGCCTCGATGGTGTCCTTCTCCAGCAGTTCCGTACGGATCGTCTTCTCACCGCCGCCACGGAACAGCACCCCGTGCGGCATGACCGTGATCACCATGCCGCCGCGAGAGCCCTCCCGCTTGGCCTCCCACAGCATGTGCTGGAGGAACATCAGGTCGGCCTTGCCGCGCTCACTCGTCGCCCCGTACTTGGCACGCTCGGCCGGGTGCGCCAGGTCCGCAAGGGTGTAGTCCAGGGAGAACGGGGGATTGCTGAGCACCCCGTCGAACCGGTCCTCGTCCGAGCGCGGAACGTGCGCCGGCTGCGAGAGCGTGTCCCCGGTGGCCAGGTCGAAGCGACGTACGCCGTGCAGCACCATGTTCATCGTCGACATGATCCAGGAGCCGGAGTTGGCGTCCTGTCCGGCGAAGAACATCGACGATGTGTCGCCGCCGTGCTCCTCCACGTACTCCGCCGCGTGGATGAGCATGCCGCCCGAGCCGACGCACGGGTCGTAGATCCTCATGTTCTCGGTGGGGGCGAGGAGCTCGACCATCATGCGGACCACGGCGCGCGGGGTATAGAACTCGCCGCCCTTGCGTCCGGCCGTGTCCGCGAACTCCTTGATCAGGTACTCGTACGCGGCGCCGATCAGGTCAGGGAACTCGAAGTCGTCCGTGCGCAGCCTGATACGCCCGAAGTGCGCGATGAGGAGCTTCAGGCGCTGGTCGGCGAGCTTGGCCGCGCCGGACGCGGCGCCCGATCCTCCGATGCGGTTGAAATCGAGGTGGTCGAAGAGGCCCTTGAGCTTCGCGTTCTGGCTCTCGAGCGCTTGCAGCGCGGGACGCAGCGCCTTCTCGTTGATGTTGTGGGGGACGGCGGAGATCCTGTGCCAACGGGCCTGCTCGGGCACGTACAGCACATCGCGCTTGCGGTAGGGGCCCGGCTGCTCAAGGTAGCCGCGAAGGTCCTCGACGCCGAGCTTCAGCTCCTCGACGGCATACTGCCGGAGCCTGTCCCTGGCCGCCTCGAACTCGTCGTTGGCGCGCTTCAGGAAGAGCAGCCCGAAGATGTAGTCCTTGTACTCGGAGGCGTCCATCGTGCCGCGCAGAATGTCCGCGGCGGCCCATAGATGGCGTTCCAGCTGCGCGAGCGTGAGCTTGGCCACGTACGACTCCCTACAACCCGACCTGGGACAACGGAGAGACCTTATTGCCCGGCCGGAGCCATATCGAAATCGGTGCGCAGACGGCCTCCGGGATCAGTACGTGCCGATGTGCAGCGCCTTCTCCACGAACTCGTGCACGTCTGTGTACGGGTCCCTGTCCCACTTGGCCACATGTGCCGCATGCCGACTGTTCATCTGCTCGGCGTTCTTCCGCGCCGTCTCGTAACGGCCGAGGATCTGGCGCGGCAGGACGACCTTGGGGGTCTTGGCGTCCTGGGACCCTCGCCGGAACGGGAGCCGCTCGGCCACCCCGTCGCAGACCCCGGCGAACGAGCCGCTGACCGGCTTGTAGTGGGCGAGCCGCCAGACCTCGAAGCACGGATGCGAGAAGGCGACTCCGATTCCCGCCTTCTCCGCCTCCTCCAACGCGTCGCGAATGTACTTGTATCTGTCGTGGTCGAAGAGACACCAGACCGCGGGCAGGTACTTTGCGTCCAGCTTGGCCCGCTTGGCCTTGCGGTCCTCTTCACGCTTCAGCTTGATCGCCTGCTCCACGAGGTCCAGCGGCTTGCGCCCGCTGTCCGCCTTGCGGTTGGCGATGTGCATCTCCACCGGGACCTTGTCGGCGTGCGGGACGCCCTTGTCCTTGAGGATGTCGAGATACGAGGGCTCGGTCACCTTGCCCTCGGTGAAGATGAAGACCTGACGCCTGCGTTGTCCGCCCCCTCGGGCCGGACGCTCCCACGAGTCCCTGCCCTTGTGCGCCCGCCCCATCAGTCGCGCCCCGCCCGGTCCGCTCGCTCGCCTGTCTCGTCGTACGTATCGGCCTCACGCGCCACGAGCAGTCGCCGCGCGATCTGGCCCTCCAGAAGGGCCGGAACCCCGCCGAAAGCCCCAGCGAGGTACGACTGTGTGAGGTCCTCGTCCTCGCCCGGCTCGACGTCGGTGAGGGGATACAGCTCGGTCGCCCCGTCCTTGTCCTTCTCCGTCAGCCACACCTGCGCCGGATCGAGGAGCCGTTCGCCGCTCGGGGTGGTGAGCACCGTCGCGTCGTGTGACGTGAAGACCAGCTGGGCGCCCTTGGGGTTCGCGTACGGGTCGTGGAAGAGCCGCACGACCTCGGCTGCGAAGCGGGAGTGCAGGCTGGCGTCGAGTTCGTCGACGAGCAGGACCGCGCCCTCGTCGAGGGCGAGGAGCAGAGGGCCCAGGAGGGCGAACCAGGAGCGGGTGCCGTAGGACTCCTCCTGCCAGTCGAAGGCCACATCCCCGGGAGCCGCGTGGTGCGTCAGCCTCACCGCGTCCTGGCCCGGGCCGTCCTTGACGACTGTGGCTCCGGTGATGCCGAGGTCCGCGACCCTCAACAGCTCCTGGATCCTGGTGGCCCTCGGGCCGGACAGTTCCTTCGTGGTGTACCGCGCGCGCTCGTCCCGCTCGACCTCGGGACTGATCATCCAGAAGTTACGGCGGAACCAGTGGAACAGCGGGGAGAGCTGCGGGTGGTTGTCCGTGCCGGCCGTGGAGAGCAGCAGTGCGTTGGGCCGCGTACGCCGTACGAGCTGGGCCCGGTCCCTGACACGACCGCCGGGCCACTTGAAGACGTCCGGCCGGGAGGCGTCGCGGTCGAGCCATTCCTGACGGCGGCCGCGCGGGTAGCTGTGCAGCCACTCGGACTCGACACGGGTGGCGCCGAGCTCGAAGCCGTACGTCCAGCGGACCGAGTCGATGACGACGTCGACCTCGAAGAAGGAAGGTTCGCTCTCGCTCTTGGGGTCAAGGGCGAAGACCTGGCGCGGGATGCCGTCGTAAGAGGCCCAGCGGGCGTAGGAGTTGAGGACCGCATTACGCATGCCGGTCATCGCCGTCAGCACGTTCGACTTGCCGGATGCGTTGGCCCCGAAGATTCCGATCAGCGGAAGGACGGAGACGGATTCCCCGCCCGCGAGATCCACCGGGTTCGCCGACCCGCCCTGCTCGTCGCCAGGCACGACGAAGGACAGCTCCTGCTCATCCCGCAGGGACCGTACGTTCGCGACGCGGAACCTCAGCAGCACGCTGTCCTCCTCTCCGGGCTCAGGGTAGTGGCCGCGTCCGACATCGGCCCGGCCGGGACGCCTGCGACCTCACGGAACATATCCCTTGGAGATCACCGCGACCAGCCGATCGGGTGATCAGCCCGTGCCCAGGTGCGTCGGCGCGAACATCCGCAGGACCGCCGGCAGGACGACCACCGAGGGCCCTGGTTCCGCCAGGGCCCTCGCCAGGTCGGCCTCCAGGGCCTCAGGGGTCGTGCGCACGCCCGGGACGCCGAAGGACTCCGCCAGCGCCACGTAGTCGGGGCGGGTCAGTTCCGTCGCCGTGGCCTGGCCGAAGGCGTCCGTCATGTACTCGCGCAGGATGCCGTAGCCGCCGTCGTCGACGATCAGCCAGGTGACGTGGAGACCGTACTGCCGCGCCGTCGCCAGTTCCGCGATGGAGTACAGGGCACCGCCGTCACCCGACACCGCGAGGACGGGACGTGTGGGGTCCGCCGCCGCGGCGCCCAGGGCGGCCGGGAAGCCGTAGCCGAGACCGCCCGCTCCCTGCGCCGAGTGCATGGTGTTGGGCCCCTTCGCGTCGAAGGCCGACCACGCCCAGTAGGCCAGGATCGTCATGTCCCAGAAGGACGGGGCGCCGGCGGGGAGGGCGCGGCGCACCGACGCCAGCACCTGCTGTTCCAGGGTCAGGTCCTGGGACGCGATCCGCTCGGCCACCTTCGCGAGCAGCGTCCGTACGCGCCGCGCGGAGTTCGCGTCCTCGCGCGGCTCCACCGTCTCCGACAGCGCCTGCAGCGCCAGGCGTGCGTCCGCGTGGATACCGAGGGCCGGGTGGTTGGACTCCAGTTTGCCGAGGTCCGCCTCGATCTGGATGATCCGGCCGCGCGGTGTGAACGTGTGGTAGTTCGAGGAGAGTTCGCCGAGGCCCGAGCCGACCACCAGCAGGACGTCCGCGTCCTCGAGGAGGTCCGTGGTGTGGCGGTCCTCCAGCCAGGACTGGAGGGACAGCGGGTGCTCCCAGGGGAAGGCCCCCTTGCCGCCGAAGGTCGTGACGACGGGGGCGTCCAGCTTCTCGGCGAGCGCCAGGAGCTTTCCGGACGCGTCCGCCCTGACCACTCCCCCGCCCGCGATGATCGCCGGGCGCTCGGCGTGGGAGAGCAGGTCCGCGGCCACCGCGGTGAGTTCGGGACGCGGCGGCAGCTCGTCCGGGGTCGCGTCCACCGCCGTCACCACCGGCAGATGGGTGGGAGCCAGCAGGACGTCCTGCGGGATCTCCACCCACACCGGCCCGTGCGGCACCGTCAGCGCCGACGTCCAGGCCTCCGCGAGCGCCGACGGGATCTGCGACTGCGTACGGACCGGGTGGACCGACTTCACCACGCCCCGGAACGAGGCGGCCTGGTCCGGGAGTTCGTGCAGATAGCCGTGGCGGCCGCCGCCCAGTCCGGCGGTCGGGACCTGGCTGCTGACGGCCAGCACGGGGGCGGAAGCCGCCGCGGCCTCCTGCAGCGCGGCCAGGGAGGTCAGCGCGCCGGGTCCGGTGGAGAGCAGCAGCGGGGCGGCCTCACCGGTGATCCGCCCGTACGCGTCCGCCGCGAACCCCGCGTTGTTCTCCACCCGCAGCCCGACGTACCGCAGGTCCGAGCGGCGCAGGGCGTCGAACACGCCGAGCGCGTGCTGGCCGGGCAGCCCGAAGACCGTCGTCGCGCCCAGCCCGGCCAGGGTCTCCACGACCAGGTCTCCGCCGTTGCGGCCGGGTGGGGGGTTCAGCGCGGCCTCCTTCTGAGCCGGCGTGGGACGCAGTACCAGGTCGTGGTCGTGGGTCACTTGCTCTCGGTCTCCTCAGCGGTGCGGGCCGCGGCGATCCGGCGGGTCATGATCGTCGTCAGTTCGTACGCCGTGTGGGAGGCGGCCACCGACGTGATCTCCGCGTGGTCGTACGCGGGCGCCACCTCGACGACGTCCGCCGAGACCAGGTTGCAGGACGCCAGGCCCCGGAGGATCTCCAGCAGTTCCCGGGAGGTCATGCCGCCCGCCTCCGGGGTGCCGGTGCCGGGGGCGTGCGCCGGGTCGAGGCAGTCGATGTCGATGGAGATGTACAGCGGGCGGTCGCCGATGCGCTGGCGGAGCTGGTCGGCGACCTCGTCGGCCCCGCGCCGGTAGATGTCGGCGGAGGTGACGATGCCGAAGCCCATCTTCTCGTCGTCGGTCAGGTCCTGCTTGCCGTACAGCGGGCCGCGGGTGCCGACGTGGGAGAGCGCGGAGGTGTCCAGGATGCCCTCCTCGACGGCGCGGCGGAACGGGGTGCCGTGGGTGTACTCCGCGCCGAAGTACGTGTCCCAGGTGTCGAGGTGGGCGTCGAAGTGCAGCAGCGCGACCGGGCCGTGCTTCTTGGCGACGGACCGCAGCAGCGGGAGCGCGATGGTGTGGTCGCCGCCGAGGGTCATCAGACGGGCGCCGGTGCCGAGGAGTTCGTCGGCGGCGGCCTCGACGGTCTCCACCGCCTCGTGGATGTCGAACGGGTTCACGGCGATGTCGCCGCCGTCCGCGACCTGGGCGAGCGCGAAGGGAGAGGCGTCCTGCGCCGGGTTGTAGGGGCGCAGCAGGCGGGAGGCCTCACGGATGGCGTTGCCGCCGAAGCGGGCACCCGGGCGGTAGGACACGCCCGAGTCGAACGGCACGCCGACCACGGCGACGTCCGCGGTGCCGACCTCGTCGAGGCGGGGCAACCGGGCGAACGTCGCCGGTCCCGCGTACCGCGGGATGCGGGACGAGTCGACGGGGCCGCGGGGCCGGCTGCCGCCTGCTGCGGGGTTCTCGGTGCTGCTCATCGTCGGACTCCTCCAGGTCATGGTGCGTCTTCCAGTGTCGCGGGCCCCCGACGGCGCCGGGCCTCGTGGAACGGCCGCCCGCACCGGGGCTGCCGGCCCGGAACGACAGTAGGTGGCCGGAAGGCGGGTGCAAAGTGTACGTTTCTTCCATCTGGACGAGGAAAAGTGGAGGGAACGCACATCATGCAGGAGCCATCCGCACCTGTAGTCCCTCCCACTCCAGCCGTCCCCCTGTCCGCCCTGCTGGCCCGGGAGGACCTGGCCCTGCGGCAGATCGCCGGGCCGAGGGACTCCGGCACGGCGATCCACTGGGCGCACACCTCGGAGATGGCGGACCCCTACCCGTACCTGCTGGGCGGCGAGCTGCTGCTGACGGCGGGCGTGCACATCCAGGAGACGGCGGGTTCGGGGACCTGTTTCGACGGCTACGTCTCCCGCATCGTGGCGGCGGGCGGCGCGGCGCTCGGTTTCGGCCTCGCGCCGGTGCACGACACGGTGCCACGGGCGCTGGTGGCGGCCTGCGACCACCATGGGCTGCCGCTGCTCGCGGTCCCTCCGCAGACCACGTTCTCGGGTGTGGCCCGCGCGGTCTGGCAGCTGATGGCCCAGGCCCGCCTCGCGGAACTCCGGCGCGTCACGGAGGCGCAGCAGAGCCTGGCCGCGGCGGCGGCCCGCCCGGACCCGGTGCCGTCGGTACTGCGGCAGCTGGCCCGGTGGGCGGGCGGCCGGGCGGTGCTGTACGGACCGGACGGCGCGGAACTGGCGGAGGCGGGGCGGGCACCCGAGGAGGCGGTACGGGCGCTGGGCGAACTGGCGGGAGTGGTCCGCCCGGGCGGCCCCGCGGGCCCCACCCCCTCCTCGGCCACCGACACCGCCGCCGGAACCCGACTCGCCGCCTACGCCCTCGGCACCGGGCAGGGCTTCGTGCTCGGCGTGGCGGCACCGCGGCGGGACCACGGTGACCACACCATCGCCTCCGTCGCGGCGGTGCTCCTCTCCCTCCTCACCGGGGAGCACGAGAGCGCCGCCGGTGCGGCACGCTCCTCGGCGCTCGTACGGCTGCTGCTCGGCGCCCCGGCGGAAGCGGTCGCGCCGCTGCTCGGCGGGGACCGGTGGGTGGTGGTGCACGCCCGGCCCACCGGGGAGGGACCGGCACCGGACGCCGTGGCCGCGTCCGCGCTCGGGGCGGCGCTCGGGTCCGCGCTGATCGACCTCGGGGACGGGGCCGTACGGATCCTGGTCCCGGCCGACCGCGATCCGGCCCCGCAGCCCGGCTGGACCCTCGGCGTCAGCGCCGCCGTCGCCCCGCGCGACTGGGCTGCCGCCGACACCCAGGCCTCCCGCGCCCTGGCTCGCGCCCGGGCGACCCGCGCCGCGCTGGTCCGGCACGGCGAGCGCACGGGCCTGGCGGACCTGGTCCCACCCGCGGAGGCCGAGCTGCACGCGCGCACCCTGCTGGCACCGCTGGCCCAGGGCACCGCCCTCACCGAGACACTGCGCGCCTGGCTGTCGCTGCACGGCAGTTGGGACCGCACGGCGGTCGCCCTGTCGGTCCACCGCAACACGGTCCGGCAGCGGATCGCGCGGTGCGCGGCGCTGCTGGGGGCGGACCTGGACGACGCGGACGTACGGATGGAGCTGTGGTTCGCCCTCAAGCAGACGGGGGCGGAGTGACGGCCGACGAAGGACCAACGCCGGCCCGACGACGGCCGCCGCCCCCGCCCCTCGCCGGACAGGTCCCCACCCGATGTGACGGGGAGGCGGGCGGCCAGGCCGACGTCCCGAGGGGGCACCCCGCCGGGGAGTGACGCACATCCCACGGGACGAAACACCGGCGGCCCCGGCGGAGCGCCCCGGCAGAATGGAGCACATGCCGATACCCGGGACCCCCAGCCGCTCCGAGCTCCTCGTCCACCTCGTCCGGACCCGTATCGCGGGTGAGGTGGCCACGCCCCGCGAGAACAACCTCTCCCACTACCGCAAGCTCGCGAACGGCGACCGCAACTACTGGCTCGGCCTGGAGCTCGGCGACCGCTGGAGCGACGAGCAGGACGTCCTCGCGGTGATGGCCGAGCGCTGCGGCGTCAACGACGACCCCGAGTACCGCTACGGCCAGGACACCATCGACCCGGAGCTGACGGTGGACGCCCTGGAGCGCCTCGCGGCCCGCCTGCGCAAGGCCGCCGGGGGCGGGCAGCGTGTGCTGTTCGCCACCGGCCACCCCGGCGGCCTCCTCGACGTGCACCGCGCCACCGCGGCCGCCCTGCGCGCCGCCGGCTGCGAGATCGTCGTGATCCCGGACGGGTTGCAGACGGACGAGGGGTACGTCATGCAGTTCGCGGACGTGGCCGTCCTGGAGCACGGCGCCAGCCTCTGGCACACGCACTCGGGCGAGCCGATGCGGGCGATCCTGAAGGGCCTGGAGGCCGAGGGCCGCCCCCTGCCCGACCTGGTCGTCGCCGACCACGGCTGGGCGGGCTGTGCGGGGCAGCTCGGCATCGACTCCGTGGGGTACGCCGACTGCAACGACCCGGCCCTCTTCCTCGCCGAGGCCGAGGGCACCGTGCAGGTGACGGTCCCCCTCGACGACCACGTCACCAGCCCCCGCCACTACGACCCGCTGACGGCGTACCTGCTGCGTGCGGCGGGTCTGAGGGAGGACTGAGCGGGTCAGCGGGGGACGCGGACCACGCCCTCCTGGATCACCGAGATCGCCAGCCGCCCGTCCTGGGTGTAGATGCGGGCCTGGCCCAGCCCGCGTCCCCCGGAGGCCGACGGCGACTCCTGGTCGTACAGCAGCCACTCGTCGGCCCGGAACGGCCGGTGGAACCACATGGCGTGGTCCAGCGAGGCCCCGACCACGTCGCCCACGGCCCAGCCGCCGCGCCCGTGCGCGAGCAGCACGGAGTCGAGGAGCGTCATGTCGGAGACGTAGGTGGCGAGGACGACGTGCAGCAGGGGGTCGTCGTCGAGCTTGCCGTTGGTGCGGAACCACACCTGGGAGTGGGGCTCGCGCGGCTCGCCGAACCTGCCGTACGGCGGCTCTTCCACGTACCGCAGGTCCACGGCCTCGCGGGCTTCGAGGAACCTCTGCACCACCTCGGGGGCGAGGTGCTCGTAGCCGCGCAGCCGCTCCTGGGAGGTGGGCAGTGCGGCCGGGTCGGGCGCGGGCGGCATCGGCGCCTGGTGCTCCAGTCCCTCCTCGTACGTCTGGAACGACGCGGAGAGGTGGAAGATCGGCTGCCCGTGCTGGACGGCCACGACCCGGCGCGTGGTGAACGAACGCCCGTCGCGGATGCGGTCGACCGTGTAGACGATGGGCGCGCCGGGGTCGCCGGGGCGCAGGAAGTACGCGTGCAGCGAGTGCGCGTGCCGTTCCTCGGGGACCGTGCGCCCCGCGGCGACCAGCGCCTGGGCCGCGACCTGCCCGCCGAAGACGCGCGGGACCACGGCGGAGCGGGACTGGCCGCGGAAGATGTCCCGCTCGATCCGCTCCAGATCGAGCAGATCGAGCAGCGACTGAAGTGCCTGACTCATGGGGTCAGTTGTATCCGGCACTTTTTTCGGTGACCTTACAGACCCATGTCCTTGGCGATGATCGTCTTCATGATCTCGCTGGTGCCGCCGTAGATGCGGTTGACGCGGTTGTCGGCGTACAGACGGGCGATCGGGTACTCGTTCATGTAGCCGTAGCCGCCGTGCAGCTGGAGGCAGCGGTCGATGACGCGGTGGGCGACCTCGGTGCAGAACAGCTTCGCGGAGGCGGCCTCGGCGGGGGTCAGCTCGCCGGCGTCCAGGGCCTCGAGCGCGCGGTCGGCGACGGCCTCCGCGGCGTCCACCTCGGCCTGGCAGGCGGCCAGCTCGAACTTGGTGTTCTGGAAGTGGGCGACCGGCTTGCCGAAGACGGTGCGCTCCTGAACATACTGCTTGGCGAACCGGACGGCGGCCTTGGCCTGCGCGTACGCGCCGAAGGCGATGCCCCAGCGCTCGGAGGCCAGGTTGTGGCCGAGGTAGTGGAAGCCCTTGTTCTCCTCGCCGAGCAGGTCCTCGACCGGCACCTTGACGTCGACGAAGGCCAGTTCGGCGGTGTCGGAGGTGCGCAGGCCCAGCTTGTCCAGCTTGCGGCCGATGGAGTAGCCCTCGGACTTGGTGTCCACGGCGAACAGGGATATGCCGAAGCGGCGGTCGTCCTCGCGCGGGGCGGCGGTGCGGGCGCACACGATGACGCGGTCGGCGTGGACGCCGCCGGTGATGAACGTCTTGGCGCCGTTGAGGACGTAGTGCGTGCCGTCCTCGGAGAGCCTGGCGGTGGTCTTCATGCCCGCGAGGTCGGAGCCGGTGCCCGGCTCGGTCATCGCGATGGCCCACATCTCCTCGCCGGTGACGAACTTCGGCAGGTAGCGCTTCTTCTGCTCGTCGGTGGCGAGCATCTTGAGGTACGGCAGGGCGAGCAGGACGTGCACCCCGGAGCCGCCGAACTGCACGCCCGCGCGCGCGGTCTCCTCGTAGAGGACGGCCTCGAACTTGTGGGTGTCCAGACCCGCGCCGCCGTGCTCCTCGGGAACGCTGATGCCGAAGATGCCCAGCTCGCCGAGCTTGTAGTAGAAGTCGCGCGGCGCCTGGCCGGCGGCGAACCACTCGTCGTACACCGGTACGACCTCGGCCTCGATGAAGGCGCGCAGGGTCTCCCGGAACGCCTCGTGGTCCTCGTTGAACACAGTACGGCGCACCGCCGCCACCTCCAGCTGGCTACTTCCGGCCATGTCTAAGCGCTTGCTCAGAGAGCACCGTACCGGCCAGTACAGACCACAGTCCAGAGGCACCCGGCCGTAACGCTCGTCACGCTCACGGACCGGACACCCGGCTCATTCGGCCACCGCCGCCGCGAACGCCCCCCGCGCCATCCGGTGCAGCAGCTCCGCCGTGGTCCCACGCCCCGGCAGCGACCCCGGGCGGCCGAGATGCGGCGTCGAGTTGAGCAGCCCGAAGACCGAGTGGACCGCCGATCGGGCGGCCGGCTCCGCCAGCCCCGGGTAGACCTCGCGGAGCACCTCCACCCACAGCTCCACGTACTGCCGCTGCAGCTGGCGCACGAGTTTGCGGTCGCTGTCCCGGAGGCGGTCCAGCTCGCGGTCGTGCAGGGTGATCAGGGGACGGTCGTCGAGCGCGAAGTCGATGTGCCCCTCGATCAGCGAGTCGAGGACCGCCTCCGGCTTCCGCCCGTCGGGACCTCCGTCGGCCTCGGCGACCCGCCGCCTGGCACCGGTCAGCAGCTGCCCGCTGATCCCCACGAGCAGCTCGGCGAGCATCGCGTCCTTGCCCGCGAAGTGCCGGTACAGACCGGGTCCGCTGATGCCGACCGCGGCCCCTATCTCGTCGACCCCGACGCCGTGGAAGCCGCGCTCGGCGAACAGCCGCGCGGCCTCCTTGAGGATCTGCTGGCGACGGGTGGGGGCGTCGGTTCTGGTGGCCATGAAAACAATTCTAGACAGGGAGGTTAGCGGTCGTTAACCTGAAGGAAATGCGTTAACGCTCATTAACAAGGTGAGGGGACCGCAGGATGCACGAGGCACCGGAGCTGACGAGCGCGGCAGACCCCGCGTCGGAGGCCTGGCGGGCCAACGAGGCGGCGCACCGCGCTTTGGTGGAGGAGTTGCACACCAAGCTGGCCGCGGCCCGGCTCGGCGGCGGCGAGAAGGCACGCGCCCGCCACACGGCGCGCGGCAAGCTGCTGCCGCGCGACCGCGTGGACACCCTGCTGGATCCGGGCTCGCCCTTCCTGGAGCTGGCCCCCCTGGCCGCCGAGGGGATGTACGACGGACAGGCGCCGGCCGCCGGGGTGATCGCCGGGATCGGGCGGGTCGGCGGCCGCGAGTGCGTGATCGTGGCCAACGACGCCACCGTGAAGGGCGGCACGTACTACCCGATGACGGTGAAGAAGCACCTGCGGGCTCAGGAGGTGGCCCTGGACAACCGGCTCCCCTGTGTCTACCTGGTCGACTCCGGCGGCGCCTTCCTGCCCATGCAGGACGAGGTCTTCCCCGACCGCGAGCACTTCGGGCGGATCTTCTACAACCAGGCGCGGATGTCGGGTGCCGGGATTCCGCAGATCGCGGCCGTTCTCGGGTCCTGCACGGCGGGCGGGGCGTACGTCCCGGCGATGAGCGACGAGGCCGTGATCGTCCGCAACCAGGGCACGATCTTCCTGGGCGGCCCGCCCCTCGTGAAGGCCGCCACGGGTGAGGTCGTCACCGCGGAGGAGCTGGGCGGCGGCGAGGTCCACGCGCGGGTGTCGGGCGTGACGGACCACCTGGCGGAGGACGACGCGCACGCGCTGCGCATCGTGCGGAACATCGTCGCCACTCTTCCCGCGCGCGGGGCCCTGCCCTGGCAGGTGGTCCCGTCCGCCGAGCCGAAGGTGGATCCGTACGGGCTCTACGGGGCGGTGCCGGTCGACTCCCGCACCCCCTATGACGTCCGCGAGGTCATCGCGCGCGTGGTGGACGGCTCCCGCTTCGCCGAGTTCAAGGCGGAGTTCGGGCAGACCCTGGTCACCGGCTTCGCCCGGATCCACGGCCACCCGGTGGGGATCGTCGCCAACAACGGCATCCTGTTCTCCGAGTCCGCCCAGAAGGGCGCCCACTTCATCGAGCTGTGCGACCAGCGCGGCATCCCGCTGGTCTTCCTGCAGAACATCTCCGGCTTCATGGTGGGCCGGGACTACGAGGCGGGCGGCATCGCCAAGCACGGCGCCAAGATGGTGACGGCGGTGGCGTGCACGCGCGTACCGAAGCTCACGGTGGTGATCGGCGGCTCGTTCGGCGCGGGCAACTACTCGATGTGCGGCCGGGCGTATTCGCCGCGCTTCCTGTGGATGTGGCCGAACGCCAAGATCTCGGTGATGGGCGGCGAGCAGGCCGCCTCGGTCCTCGCCACCGTCAAGCGGGACCAGCTTCAGGCACGCGGGGAGTCCTGGCCCGCGGAGGAAGAGGAGGCCTTCAAGGCCCCGATCCGCGCGCAGTACGAGCGCCAGGGCAACGCCTACTACGCGACGGCCCGCCTGTGGGACGACGGCGTGATCGACCCGCTGGAGACCCGCCAGGTACTGGGCCTGGCCCTGACCGCGTGCGCCAACGCGCCCCTGGGTGAACCCCAGTTCGGCGTCTTCCGGATGTGAGGGGGGCTTGACGACCATGTTCGAGACAGTGCTTGTGGCCAACCGGGGCGAGATCGCCGTCCGTGTCATCCGCACGCTGCGGTCGATGGGCGTGCGCTCGGTGGCCGTCTTCTCCGACGCCGACGCCGACGCCCGGCACGTGCGGGAGGCCGACACGGCGGTACGGATCGGTCCGCCCCCGGCGGCGGAGAGCTACCTGTCCGTGGAGCGCCTGCTGGAGGCCGCCGCCCGGACCGGCGCCCAGGCGGTGCACCCGGGATACGGCTTCCTGGCGGAGAACGCCACGTTCGCGCGCGCGTGCACCGAGGCGGGGCTGGTGTTCATCGGGCCGCCCGCGGACGCGATCGCGCTCATGGGCGACAAGATCCGGGCCAAGGAGACGGTACGGGCGGCCGGGGTGCCGGTCGTACCCGGGTCGAACGGCAGCGGGCTGACGGACGCCGAGTTGGTGGAGGCCGCCCGCGGGATCGGCATGCCGGTGCTGCTCAAGCCCAGCGCGGGCGGCGGCGGCAAGGGCATGCGCCTGGTGCGCGACCCCTCGGCGCTGGCCGAGGAGATCGCCGCGGCCCGCCGTGAGGCGCGCGCCGCCTTCGGCGACGACACGCTCCTGGTGGAGCGGTGGATCGACCGCCCCCGCCACATCGAGATCCAGGTCCTGGCGGACGGCCACGGAAACGTGGTGCACCTGGGTGAGCGTGAGTGCTCCCTCCAGCGCCGCCACCAGAAGATCATCGAGGAGGCGCCGAGCGTGCTCCTCGACGAGGCCACGCGCGCGGCGATGGGCGAGGCGGCGGTCCAGGCGGCCCGCTCCTGCGGGTACGAGGGCGCGGGCACGGTGGAGTTCATCGTCCCCGGCGGCGACCCCTCCTCGTACTACTTCATGGAGATGAACACCCGCCTGCAGGTGGAGCACCCGGTCACCGAACTCGTCACGGGCCTGGACCTGGTGGAGTGGCAGCTGCGGGTGGCGGCGGGCGAGCACCTCTCCTTCAAGCAGGACGACGTCACGCTCACCGGGCACGCGATCGAGGCCCGGATCTGCGCCGAGACCGTGTCCATCAGAGAGGGTGCCCGCGGCTTCCTCCCGTCGGGCGGCACGGTGCTGAGGCTGCACGAGCCGCAGGGCGACGGGATCCGCACCGACTCGGGTCTGTCGGAGGGCACGGAGGTCGGCAGCCTGTACGACCCGATGCTGTCCAAGGTCATCGCCTACGGCCCCGACCGCGCGACCGCACTGCGAAGGCTCCGAGCGGCCCTGGCGCAGACGGTCACCCTGGGCGTGCAGACGAACGCCGGCTTCCTGCGCCGTCTGCTGGCCCATCCGGCGGTCGTGGCCGGTGAGCTGGACACCGGTCTGGTGGAGCGCGAGGTGGACGCGCTGGTCCCGACGCAGGTACCGGAAGAGGTGTACGAGGCGGCCGCGGCCGTGCGCCTCGACGCGCTGACGCCGCGGGGCGAGGGCTGGATCGACCCGTTCTCCGTGCCGAGCGGCTGGCGGCTCGGGGGCGAACCCGAGGCGGTCGCCTTCCCGCTGCGGGTGCACGACCCGGTGGAGTACACGCCCCGGGGCACCCACACGGTCACCGAGGACCAGGTCTCCGTGGTCCTGGACGGCGTACGCCACACCTTCCACCGCGCCGGCGACTGGCTCGGCCGGGACGGCGACGCCTGGCATGTGCGCGACCACGACCCGGTCGCCGCGTCGCTCACCGGCGCCGCCCGCTCCGGCACCGACTCGCTGACCGCACCCATGCCCGGCACGGTGACCGTGGTCAAGGTGGCCGTCGGGGACCAGGTGACGCCCGGCCAGAGCCTGCTGGTGGTGGAGGCGATGAAGATGGAGCACGTCATCTCCGCCCCGCACGCCGGGACCGTCACCGAACTGGACGTCTCCCCCGGCACGACGGTCGCCATGGAGCAGGTGCTGGCCGTGATCGCGGCGCACGAGGAAGGCTCCGAGGACGACATGGAGGCGGAGCGATGAGCGTCGAGGGACTGCCCATGGCCGTACCCGCGCAGGGCCTGCCCGCCCGGGTGAGGATCCACGAGGTCGGCCCGCGCGACGGCCTGCAGAACGAGAGGCGCGCGGTGCCGACCGAGGTGAAGGCCGACTTCATCCGCAGGCTCGCCGACGCGGGCCTGACCACGATCGAGGCCACCAGCTTCGTGCACCCCGGGTGGGTGCCCCAGCTGGCGGACGCGGAAGAACTGTTCCCCCTCGTCAGCGACCTGCCGGTGGAGCTGCCGGTCCTGGTCCCGAACGAACGCGGCCTGGACCGGGCCCTGGCGCTCGGCGCCCGTCGCATCGCCGTCTTCGCCAGCGCCACGGAGTCCTTCGCTAAGGCCAACCTCAACCGCACGGTGGACGAGGCACTGGCGATGTTCGAACCGGTGGTCGCGCGGGCCAGGGCGCAGAAGGTGCACGTGCGCGGCTACCTCTCGATGTGCTTCGGCGACCCCTGGGAGGGCCCCGTCCCCGTCCACCAGGTGGTCCGCGTCTGCAAGGCCCTGATGGACATGGGCTGCGACGAGCTGAGCCTGGGCGACACGATCGGGGTGGCGACCCCGGGCCACGTGCAGGCCCTGCTCTCCCGTCTGGACGAGGAGGGCGTGCCGGCCGGCGCGGTCGGCGTGCACTTCCACGACACCTACGGTCAGGCGCTCGCCAACACCCTGACGGCGCTCCGGCACGGCGTGACGACCGTCGACGCCTCCGCCGGCGGCCTCGGCGGCTGCCCCTACGCCAAGTCCGCCACCGGCAACCTCGCCACCGAAGACCTCGTCTGGATGCTCCAGGGCCTCGGCATCGACACCGGGGTCGACCTCGGCCGGCTCACCGCCACGAGCGTGTGGATGGCCGCGCACCTGGACCGGCCGAGCCCCTCCCGCACCGTCCGAGCCCTCTCCCACAAGGAGTGATCCCCATGGACCACCACCTCACCCCCGAGCTGGAGGAACTCCGGCGCACGGTCGAGGAGTTCGCGCACGACGTCGTGGCGCCCAAGATCGGCGACTTCTACGAGCGGCACGAGTTCCCGTACGAGATCGTCCGCGAGATGGGCCGCATGGGCCTGTTCGGGCTGCCGTTCCCGGAGGAGTACGGCGGCATGGGCGGCGACTACCTGGCGCTGGGCATCGCCCTGGAGGAACTGGCCCGGGTGGACTCCTCGGTGGCGATCACCCTGGAGGCGGGCGTCTCCCTCGGCGCGATGCCGATCTACCGCTTCGGCACGGAGGCCCAGAAGCAGAAGTGGCTGCCGCGGCTGTGCTCGGGCGAGATCCTGGGAGCGTTCGGCCTGACGGAACCGGAGGCCGGTTCGGACGCGGGCGGTACCCGTACGACGGCCCGCCTGGACCCGGCGACGAACGAATGGGTGATCAACGGCACCAAGTGCTTCATCACCAACTCGGGCACGGACATCACGGGCCTGGTGACGGTCACGGCGGTCACCGGCCGCACGGAGGACGGCCGTCCGCGGATCTCCTCGATCATCGTCCCGTCGGGCACGCCCGGCTTCACGGTGGCGGCCCCGTACTCGAAGGTCGGCTGGAACGCCTCCGACACCCGTGAACTGTCCTTCGCGGACGTCCGCGTCCCCGCGGAGAACCTCCTGGGCGAGGAGGGCCGGGGCTACGCCCAGTTCCTGCGCATCCTGGACGAGGGCCGCATCGCGATCGCGGCGCTGGCGACCGGTCTGGCGCAGGGCTGTGTGGACGAGTCGGTGAGGTACGCGAAGGAACGTCAGGCGTTCGGCCGCCCCATCGGTGCCAACCAGGCCGTCCAGTTCAAGATCGCCGACATGGAGATGAAGGCCCACACTGCCCGCCTGGCCTGGCGCGACGCCGCGTCCCGCCTGGTCTCCGGCGAGCCCTTCAAGAAGGAGGCGGCCCTGGCGAAGCTCCACTCCTCCACGGTCGCGGTGGACAACGCCCGCGACGCCACCCAGATCCATGGCGGCTACGGCTTCATGAACGAGTACCCGGTGGCCCGCATGTGGCGCGACTCCAAGATCCTGGAGATCGGTGAGGGCACGAGCGAGGTACAGCGCATGCTGATCGCCCGGGAACTGGGGCTGGCGGGCTGACCGCCCCGAGCGGAGGTTCGGCGAACAGCTCAACCCACGGTTCGCCGAACCCGCTCCGTCACATCTGCACCGCGTCAATCAGTCCGCACGCCACTGCCGGAAACCGCTCGACCGCACTGGTTCATTTCCGATGGCCATGCAGAGGCGGATAGGCGGAATATCCCCCTCCGGAGGTGGCGCAGATGGCGGTGACAGTCATCGGGAAGGGGGCAGCGGTGACGTTGCGGATGGTGGCTCTCCATGTGGTGGTGCTGATCGGTCCTGACTCGTAGAGGTACACACCGCTACTGGAGAAGCTGTTGGTGGTCACACCGCCGCCGGTAAGCACCGTCCCAGAGGGACACGTGGCCGAGAACATGCAAAAGGTGTCGGTCCCGCACGTCTGGGTGTTGGAAACCTGCACGTAGGTGGATGCCGCGGCAGACCCCGTCGGCCCTTGGTGCGCAGGGGTGGCCGCCAGAGCGGGGGTTGCCACGCCGAAGGCGAGCAGTGCCGGCAGAGCCGTGAGGACGATGGCCGGCACGCTCGTGGAGCGAGGCGATGAACCGAATCGGGATCCAGACCGCATGAGTGACCTGCTTTCCGTGTCGAACTGCACCGTTTTCGCGGCAATGGGCGGCTTTTCCGGGCGTTTCCCCCTCATGGTGCGACGACCGCGACGGGAGCCGACACAGACACGCCGGATCTTCGTTTCACCAGATCCACATATGGACGCATAGTTGACGATCGGAAAATCCCGTTGAGCAGAAATTAAAAGGAGTTCACCCGGCGAACGGGACCGAGCCCCCGCCCGCCGGCACGGCGCGGGGTTGACTCGACCGGACGAGAAGTTAGGTTAGGCTAACCTGACTTGGACCCGTCCCGGCGGCGCTGCGCCCTGTTCGAAAGCAGTCACACCCATGCCCAACGTCCGTGCCATCCATCCCACCCGCCGCGGCCTCCTCACCGCCGGCGGCGCCCTCGGTCTCGGTGCCGCGCTCGCGGCCTGTGGGGACGGCAAGGCGAAAAGCGGCGGCTCGGGAAGCGGGGCCGCGACGGGCGGGTCCCGGCCCTGGTCGTTCGAGGACGACCGCGGGCAGACCGCCAAGGCCGACAAGGTGCCGTCGAACATCGTCGCGTTCGTCGGCGTGGCCGCCGCGCTGCACGACTACGGGGTCGAGGTGAAGGGCGTCTTCGGGCCGACGAAGACCAAGGACGGCAAGGCCGACGTCCAGGCCGGCGGCCTCGACGTCAGCAAGGTCACCGTCCTCGGCAACGGGTGGGGCCAGTTCAACGTGGAGAAGTACGCGGCACTCGCCCCCGACCTCCTCGTCACCACCATGTTCGACGGCGCCGGGACGCTCTGGTACGTGCCCGAGGAGTCCAGGAAGCAGATCCTCGCCGTGGGCGCCCCGAGCGTCGGGATCTCCGTCTTCGACCGCCAGATGCCCGAGTCCCTGCGGCGGATGCTGGAACTGGCCACGTCGCTCGGGGCGGACACCGCCTCCGCGAAGACCGCGCGGGCGAAGAAGCGGTTCGAGGACGCCGCGGCCCGGCTGCGCGCCGCCGCCAAGGCCAAGCCCGGCATCAAGGTGCTGGCGGGTTCCGCGAGCCAGGACGTCTTCTACGTCTCCGGAACAAACCTCTCCATCGACCTGGAGTACTTCAAGGCTCTCGGCGTGGACTTCGTCGAGCCGCCCGCCTCGGCGCTGAAGGCGAGCGGGGGCTGGTTCGAGAACCTCAGCTGGGAGAACGTCGACAAGTACCGGGCCGACGTCGTCATGATGGACAACCGCACCTCGGCCATCCGGCCCGCCGACATCACCGAGGCGACCTGGAAGAAGCTCCCCGCGGTCAGGGCGGGCCAGGTCGTCGCCCGCAACCCCGAGCCCATCCTGTCGTACGACAGGTGCGCCCCGCTGCTCGAGGACCTCGCCAAGGCGATCGAGACCGCCGAGAAGGTCAGCTGAGGAGTCACCGTGACGACTGCCGTAGCCGCCCCGTTCCGTTTCTTCTCCCTGCAGGTCGTACGGATCAGGCGGCTCGGCCCGTCGCTCGTCCGCGTCACCTTCGCCGGGGACGACCTGCACGCCTTCCGCTCCGACGGACGCGACCAGAGCCTGTCGCTGTTCCTGCCGCACGATGGGCAGCCCGAGCCCGTCGTGCCGCTGGAGCCGGGCGACGGCTGGTGGCAGGCCTGGCGTGAACTCCCGGACGACGTACGGGCGGTGCTGCGTTCGTACACTCTCCGGGCACTGCGCCGGGATCCCGACGAGATCGACATCGACTTCGTGCTGCACACCCCGGCCGGCCCCGCCTCCCTCTGGGCCTCGCGGACCGCCCCGGGCGACCGCGTACTCGTGCTCGGCCCGGCGATCGAGGACAACCGCGCCATCCGCTTCCGTCCGCCCGAGGACACCGACCTGGTCGTGGTGTGGGGCGACGAGACCGCCGTACCCGCCGCCTCGGCGATCCTCGAGACGCTCCCCCCGGGCATGCGCACCCGGGTCTGGCTGGAGGTCGGGCACACCGATGACATCCAGGACCCGGTGACCGAGGCCGACGCCGAGATCACCTGGCTCGTACGGAGCCAGAGCGGCGCCGAGGGGTCCCCCATGGCCCTCGGCGCCCTGCGCGCCACCCGACTGCCGCCCGCCGCCCGCCCGTACGTCTGGCTGGCGGGTGAATCCGGTCGTGTCAAGGCACTGCGCCGGCACTTCGTCGGCGAGCGCGGCGTCGACCGGCGGTGTGTCACCTTCGTCGGCTACTGGCGGCAGGGGCTGAGCGAGGAGCAGGTGCGCGAGCAGCGGTGACGGCGATCACGGAAGGGACAAGATTCCTCTCGGTCTAACTTAGGTTAGGCTAACCTAAGTTAGACCGAGAGATGGCTCCGCCCCTCGGCCGTCCCGCACGGACTCCCCCACGGACTCCCCACCGGAGGACCCACATGCGCTCGCACCTGCTCAATGACCTCACCGCGGAGCACTACCGCCGCTCCGTGACCGAAGGAGTAGAGCGGGTGGCCGACCGACTCGCCACCACCGACCGTCCGTTCACCGGCGTCACGGTCGACACCCTCGCCCCTCGCATCGCCGGGATCGACCTGGACCGCCCGCTGCACGACACCACCGCGGCCCTGGACGAGTTGGAGGAGCTCTACCTGCGCGACGCGGTGTACTTCCACCACCCCCGCTACCTCGCCCACCTCAACTGCCCGGTCGTCATCCCGGCCGTGCTCGGCGAGGCCGTGCTGTCGGCCGTCAACTCCTCCCTCGACACCTGGGACCAGTCGGCGGGCGGCACCCTGATCGAGCGCAGGCTCATCGACTGGACCGCCGGGCGGATCGGCCTCGGCCCGGCCGCCGACGGCGTGTTCACCTCCGGCGGCACCCAGTCCAACCTCCAGGCCCTGCTGCTGGCCCGGGAAGAGGCCAAGAGCGACTCCCCCACGAAGCTGAGGATCTTCGCCTCCGAAGTGAGCCACTTCAGCGTCCGGAAGTCCGCGAAACTCCTCGGCCTCGGCCGCGAGTCCGTCGTCGCCGTGCCCGTCGGCCCCGACAAGCGCATGCGGACCGTCGCCCTCGCCCGCGAGCTGGAACGCTGCACCCGGGACGGTCTGGTCCCGATGGCCGTCGTCGCCACGGCCGGCACCACCGACTTCGGATCCATCGACCCGCTGCCCGAGATCGCCGAGCTGTGTGCCCAGTACGGCACCTGGATGCACGTGGACGCGGCGTACGGCTGCGGACTGCTGGTCTCGACCCGCCGCCGCGGTCTCCTCGACGGCATCGAGCGCGCCGACTCGGTCACCGTGGACTACCACAAGTCCTTCTTCCAGCCGGTGAGTTCCTCCGCCGTCCTGGTCCGTGACGGCTCCACCCTGGGCCATGCCACCTACCACGCCGACTACCTCAACCCGCGCCGCGCGGTCCACGAGAGCATCCCCAACCAGGTCGACAAGTCCCTGCAGACCACCCGCCGCTTCGACGCCCTCAAACTGTGGATGACGCTGCGCGTGATGGGCGCCGACGGCATCGGCCGGCTCTTCGACGAGGTCTGCGACCTGGCGGCCGAGGGCTGGAAGCTGCTCGCCGCCGACCCGCGCTTCGACGTCGTCGTCGAGCCGCGGCTGTCCACCCTCGTCTTCCGCTGCATCCCCTCCGCCGTCACCGACCCCGCCGACATCGACCGCGCCAACCTGCACGCCCGCAAGGCCCTGTTCGCATCCGGCGACGCGGTGGTCGCGGGCACCAAGGTCGCCGACCGCCACTACCTGAAGTTCACCCTGCTCAACCCCGAGACCACGGTGGACGACATCGCCACCGTCCTCGACCTGATCGCCGGCCACGCCGAGCAGTACCTGGGAGAGTTCCTTGACCGCGCGTCCTGAGGCCACCCGTCCTGAAGCCACCTCGAAGACCTACGACTTCGTCGGGATCGGGCTCGGCCCCTTCAACCTCGGCCTCGCCTGCCTCACCGAGCCGATCGACGGCCTCGACGGCGTCTTCCTGGAGTCCAAGCCCACCTTCGAGTGGCACTCGGGGATGTTCCTGGAGGGCGCCCACCTCCAGACCCCGTTCCTGTCGGACCTGGTCACCCTGGCCGACCCCACCTCCCCGTACTCCTTCCTCAACTACCTGAAGGAGCAGGGCAGGCTGTACTCGTTCTACATCCGCGAGAACTTCTTCCCGCTGCGCGTCGAGTACGACGACTACTGCCGCTGGGCCGCCTCCCGGCTGAGCAGCATCCGCTTCAGCACGACGGTCACGGAGGTGGCGTACCGGGACGAGGGCGGGATCTACGTCGTCCGGACGCATGACGGCGGCACCTACCGAGCCCGCCGTCTGGTCCTCGGCACCGGAACACCTCCGCACATCCCGGAGCCCTGCCGCGGTCTCGGCGGTGACGTCATCCACAACTCCCGCTATCTGGACCACAAGCACCGGCTCCAGGCCAAGGAGTCGATCACACTGGTCGGCAGCGGCCAGTCCGCGGCCGAGATCTACCGCGACCTGCTCGGGGAGATCGACGTCCACGGCTACCGGCTGAACTGGGTGACCCGCTCCCCGCGCTTCTTCCCCCTCGAGTACACCAAGCTCACGCTGGAGATGACCTCCCCGGAGTACATCGACTACTTCCACGCGCTGCCCGAGCGGACCCGCTACCGCCTCGCCGAACAACACAAGGGCCTGTTCAAGGGCATCGACAGCGAGCTGATCGACGAGATCTTCGACCTGCTGTACCGGAAGAACCTCGGCGGCCCGGTCCCGACCCGCCTGCTCACCAACTCCTCGCTGACGAAGGCCGACTACGAGGACGGCACCTACACCCTCACCTTCCGCCAGGAGGAGCAGGAGAAGGACTACGAGCTGCGCTCGCAGGCGCTGATCCTCGCCACCGGATACAAGTACGTCGAACCGGAGTTCCTGAGGCCCGTCCGCCACCGTCTGCGCTACGACGGGCACGGCAACTTCGACGTGGCCCGCAACTACGCGATCGACGTCACCGGCCGGGGCGTGTTCCTGCAGAACGCCGGCGTCCACACGCACTCGGTCACCTCCCCCGACCTGGGCATGGGCGCCTACCGCAACGCGTACATCATCCGGGAGCTGCTCGGCACCGAGTACTACCCGGTCGAGAAGACGATCGCCTTCCAGGAGTTCGCCGCATGAGGACCCTCGACATCGGCACCTTCGCCTTCCGCCCCCTCGACCCCGGCAAGGACGCGGAGCTGCTGCACGCCTGGGTCACGCACCCCAAGGCCGCCTTCTGGATGATGCAGGACGCCACGGTCGGGGACGTCGAGCGCGCCTACGCGGAGATCGAAGCGGACGGGCACCACCACGCGCTCCTCGGGCTGCACGACGGCGAGCCCGCCTTCCTGATGGAGAAGTACGACCCGGCCCACCGGGAGCTGGCCGGCCTGTACGAGGCGGAGCCGGGCGACGTCGGCATGCACTTCCTGGTGGCGCCGACCGACACGCCCGTGCACGGGTTCACCCGGGCCGTCGTCACGGCCGTGATGCGGCACCTGTTCGAGGACCCCGCCACACGCCGGGTCGTCGTCGAGCCCGATGTGCGCAACACGGCCGTGCACGCCCTGAACGCGGCGGCCGGATTCGTGCCCGAACGCGAGATCGAGAAGCCCGAGAAGAAGGCCCTGTTGAGTTTCTGCACCCGCGAGCGGTTCGAGAAGGCGGTGACGGCATGACCCTCGCCGACGCCGTGGCCCATCTGTCCCCCGAGCGCTGGGGGAAGGCGGGCCGCCTCCTGATCCGCAAGGCACTCGCCGAGTTCGCCCATGAGCGGCTGATCACCCCCGAGCGGGAGGAGGACGGCCGGTTCGTCGTCCGCAGCGACGACGGGCTCACCCGCTACCGCTTCACGGCCACCCTGCGCGCCCTCGACCACTGGCAGGTCGACGCGGACTCGATCACCCGTCACCGCGACGGCACCGAACCGCCCCTCGACCCGCTGGACTTCTTCATCGAGCTGAGGCGGTCACTGGGTCTGAGCGACGCCGTCCTGCCCGTCTACCTGGAGGAGATCTCCTCCACCCTCTCCGGCATCTGCTACAGGCTCGCCAAGCCGCGGGTCACGTCCGCGGAGCTGGCCCGCTCCGGCTTCCAGGCGATCGAGACCGGGATGACCGAGGGCCACCCCTGCTTCGTCGCCAACAACGGGCGGCTCGGCTTCGGCATCCACGAGTACCTGGCGTACGCGCCCGAGACCGCGAGCCCGGTCCGGCTGGTGTGGCTGGCGGCGCACCGCTCCCGGGCGGCGTTCACGGCGGGCGCGGGGATCGCGTACGAGTCGTTTCTGCGGGAGGAGCTGGGGGACGCGACGCTGAAGCGTTTCCGCGGCACGCTCTCGGACCAGGGGCTGGACCCGGCCGACTACCTCCTCATGCCCGTCCACCCCTGGCAGTGGTGGAACAAGCTCACCGTCACCTTCGCCGCCGAGGTCGCCCGCCGCAACCTGGTGTGCCTCGGCGAGGGCGACGACGAGTACCTGGCGCAGCAGTCCATACGGACCTTCTTCAACACCTCCCACCCGGAGAAGCACTACGTCAAGACGGCCCTGTCCGTGCTCAACATGGGCTTCGTGCGGGGGCTGTCGGCCGCCTACATGGAGGCGACCCCGGCGATCAACGACTGGCTCGCCCGGCTGATCGACGAGGACCCCGTGCTGAAGTCGACCGGCCTGTCGATCATCCGGGAGCGGGCGGCCGTCGGCTACCGGCACCTGGAGTACGAGGCCGCCACCGACCGGTACTCCCCGTACCGGAAGATGCTCGCGGCCCTGTGGCGGGAGAGTCCGGTGCCGTCCCTCCGGGAGGGCGAGTCCCTGGCCACCATGGCCTCGCTCCTGCATGTCGACCACGAGGGCGTCTCCTTCGCCGGCGCGCTGATCGAACGGTCCGCGCTCGCCCCGGCCGAGTGGCTGCGGCAGTACCTGCGGGCGTACTACACCCCCCTCCTCCACAGCTTCTACGCCTACGACCTGGTCTTCATGCCGCACGGCGAGAACGTGATCCTCGTCCTGGAGGACGGGGTCGTGAAGCGCGCCGTCTACAAGGACATCGCCGAGGAGATCGCGGTCATGGACCCCGACGCGGTGCTGCCGCCGGCGGTCGAGCGGCTGCGTGTCGAGGTCCCGGAGGACAAGAAGCTGCTGTCGATCTTCACGGACGTCTTCGACTGCTTCTTCCGCTTCCTCGCCGCGAACCTCGCCACCGAGGGACTGCTGGAGGAGGACGACTTCTGGCGGACGGTCGCGGAGGTCACCCGCGCGTACCAGGAGTCGGTGCCCGAACTGGCCGGGAAGTTCGAGCGGTACGACGTGTTCGCGCCCGAGTTCGCCCTGTCCTGCCTCAACCGGCTCCAACTGCGCGACAACACGCAGATGGTGGACCTGGCCGACCCGTCCGGCGCGCTCCAGCTCGTCGGCACGCTCGGGAATCCCCTCGCGGGGTTCTGACCCGGGCGGGCACCCCGGTGCACGGTCCTCCGGGGTGCCCGTCACGCTTCGGCCCGCTACCGTGCGGGCCAGGGCACCTGCGGCGAGCGGTAGTAGGCGATGCCGAGTGCGTCCCAGCGCGGCGCCTGGGCCGCGAGCCGCACCCGGTACGTGGTCCAGTCGTGCGTGGCGGCCGGTGACCAGCCCAGTTCGGCGGCGCCCGGCAACCTCGGAAAGGTCATGCAGTCGATGTCGTGGTCGGTGACGATCGTCTCGGTCCACAGCGGTGCCTCCACTCAGGCGATCGCGGAGGCGGGTGCGCCGGGGAGGTAGGCGCCCGGGTCCCAGTCGTAGGAGCGGCGCACCTCGACCAGCCCGGCCCAGTCCTGCCCGAGCGGTGTGTCCGCGGTGTACTTCATGTCCAGGTAGACCCGGTCGGCCGGCGAGAGGATCAGCCGGGTGCCGTTGCGCGCGGCCTCGGCGACCCGGGCCTTGTCTGCGGCGCTGGTGCCGTCGAGCCCCCAGTACTGTGCGAGCGCGCCCTTGACCGGGTGGGCGCCGGTCAGCTGGTGCCAGCCGATCACCGTCTTGCCGTGGCGCTCGACGACCGGCTGCACACGGTCCATGAACTTCACGTAGTCGTCGTGGCCGGTGGAGTGCGCCTCGTCGCCGCCGATGTGGAGGTAGCGGCCCGGTGTGAGCGCGGCGAGTTCACGGATGACGTCGTCCACGAAGTCGTACGTCACCTGCTTCGGCACGCACAGCGAGCTGAAGCCGACGTCGGTGCCGGTGTACAGCGGGGGTGCGACGCCGTCGCAGTCGAGGTCGGCGTAGGAGGCGAGGGCGGCGTTGGTGTGGCCGGGCATGTCGATCTCGGGGACGACCTCGACGTAGCGCGACGCGGCGTAGCGGACGATCTCCCGGTAGTCGGCCTTGGTGTAGGAGCCGCCCTTGCCGCCGCCGACCTCGGTGGAGCCGCCGTAGGCCGCCAGGCGCGGCCAGGAGTCGACGGCGATGCGCCAGCCCTGGTCGTCGCTCAGGTGCAGGTGCAGTTCGTTGATCTTGTAGAGGGCCAGGGCGTCGACGAAGCGCTCGACCTGGGCGACGGTGAAGAAGTGCCGGGCGACGTCGAGCATCGCACCGCGGTAGGCGTAGCGCGGGGAGTCCGTGAGGGTGCCGCCCGCGACCGGCCACGGTCCGTGCTGCACGGTCTTCTTCTCCACGGCCGCGGGCAGGAGCTGGCGCAGCGTCTGCACGCCGTGGAAGAGACCGGCGGGCTCGCGGGCGGTGAGGGTGACGCCTCGGGGGCCGCTGTCGAGGCGGTAGCCCTCGGCGCCGTACGGACCGTCCTGGAGTCGGAGCCGGATGCCGCCGCTGCCCTGCGTGGTGACCGGCAGCGGGTAACCGGTCGAGGGCCGCAGCACGTCGGCGAGGTAGCCGCCGATGCGGCGGACCGCGCCGGAGTCGTCCACGCGGATGCGGGTCGCGGCGGTGATCTCGTACGGGGATCCGCCCGGGTGGACCGAGGCGGGCGCCGGGACCACCCGGTCGAGGGGGGTGGCGGTACGGGCGGCCCGGCCGGGTGCCGCGGCGACGGCGGACAGGCCCGCCGCGGCGACGAGCAGCAGGGTGCCGAGCAGACGGGGCGTTCCGTGGTGCCGTTTCACATGCGCTCCCTTCCACGAGGTGCCACGGGCCGGTCCACTCCGGGCCCGATGGGTATAGACCACTCTCTCGCGAACGGGATGGAACAATCCCCGGCATGGCGGAAATCATCCAGAAGGGCGGCACGTGGAGTTTCGACGGTGACGCCCTGCGGCTGACTCCGGGGCACGACAAGGGCGTCGGGCTGTTCCGTCGCACGCTGGGCGAACTGATCGTTCCGCTGGAGGCGTTGGCGGGGATCTCCTTCGAGCAGGGGAGGAAGGCCGGACGGCTCAGGCTGCGGCTGCGCGACGGCGCCTGCCCCCTGTGGCAGGCGACCGGCGGCAGGCTGAAGGACTCCGACCACCCCTACCAGCTGACGGTCGAGTCCGACCGCTGCGGCGTCGCCGAGTACGTGGTGGACGAGGTGCGGAACGCGCTGACGCTGGAGCAGGTCCCCGCCGAACCGGTCGACCGCTATCTGCTGCCCGGCCCCTCCGTCCCGTTGTCCGTGTCGGCCGGGGACGGCACGGCGAGCTTCGACGGCGAGCAGATACGCCTGGAGTGGAACTGGAAGACGGACGGCGCGAAGCAGGCCGCGGGCACCCGCACGCTCTCCGTGGCCGACGTGACCGCCGTGGAGTGGCAGCCGGCGGCCGGCCTGGAGAACGGCTACCTCCGCTTCACCGTGCGCGGGGCCGGGACCAAGGCGCCGGCGAAGTACGACCCCAACTCGGTGGAGCTGTGGGGCTTCAGGAAGGACGCGCTGATGGCGCTCGTCGCGGCGGCGGTCCAGGCGCGGCTTCCGCACCCGGCGGCGCCCGCGGACGGCGCAGAGCCGGTGACGGAGGGGTCCGCACCGGCCCGGGGCACCGGCGAGAACGAGCACGACGCCCTGCTGCGCCGGTTGCGCGAGCTGGGAGAGCTGCACCGGACGGGCGTGCTGACGGAGGAGGAGTTCACCAGGGCCAAGCAGGCGATCCTCGGGCGCATGTAGTCCGGGAGGGCCGCCTGCGTCCCACTGCGTCCCGCCTTCCGGGCGCGGGAGCCTGCCGGAGGGCGCCGCGCCGTTGCGGCTCGGGCCGTCGACGTGACGCAGGACACAGGATGGGCAGCCGTCGAGAGGGCTCCATAAGAACTTCACCCGGCATCTGCCCGAAATCGGGCACGATTCTTGCGATTACGGCGCTTGTACCTCAGGATCTACCGGGTGCACGACGAACTAGTTGATCACCTGGCGCGAACCACGCCCCTGCGACGGGGCGAGGCGCTGCGTGTGGTCCAGGACGTGCTCGCCTACTTCGACGAGACGGCCGAGGAGTTCGTCCGTCGCCGCCACCGCGAACTGCAGGCCCAGGGACTGGTGAACGCGTCGATCTTCGAACGGATCGAGGCGGACCTGAAGTACCGCGCGGTGGCACCGCCCGAGCTCACGCTCCGGCAACTGCGGCGCATCGTCTACGGCTGAGCCAGGGCTCGGCCACCGGACCGCTGCTCCATTCATACGGGGTCAAAAAGGGACGTAAGGAAACACATGTGCGGAATCGTCGGATACATCGGTAAGCGCGATGTGGCCCCGCTCCTGCTGGAGGGTCTGCAGCGGCTGGAGTACCGCGGCTACGACTCGGCGGGCATCGTCATCAGCTCCCCGAAGTCGGCGGGTCTGAGGATGGTCAAGGCCAAGGGCCGGGTCCGCGACCTGGAGGCCAAGGTCCCCGCACGCTTCAAGGGCACCACCGGCATCGCCCATACCCGCTGGGCCACCCACGGCGCCCCCTCCGACGTCAACGCACACCCGCACCTGTCGGCCGACAGCACGGTCGCCGTCGTCCACAACGGCATCATCGACAACGCCGCCGAGCTGAGGAAGAAGCTCGAGGCGGACGGCGTCGAGTTCCTCTCCGAGACCGACACCGAGGTCCTCACCCACCTCATCGCCCGCTCCCAGGCCGAGAAGCTGGAGGAGAAGGTCCGCCAGGCGCTGCGGCTGGTGGAGGGCACGTACGGCATCGCCGTGATGCACGCCGACTTCCCGGACCGGATCGTGGTGGCGCGCAACGGCTCGCCGGTCGTCCTCGGCATCGGCGAGAAGGAGATGTTCGTCGCCTCCGACGTCGCCGCCCTCGTCGCCCACACCCGCCAGATAGTGACGCTGGACGACGGCGAGATGGCGACGCTGAAGGCCGACGACTTCCGCACGTACACCACCGAGGGCACCCGCACGACGGCCGAGCCGACCACCGTGGAGTGGGAGGCCGAGTCGTACGACATGGGCGGCCACGACACCTACATGCACAAGGAGATCCACGAGCAGGCCGACGCCGTGGACCGGGTGCTGCGCGGCCGCGTCGACGACCGGTTCTCCACCGTGCACCTGGGCGGCCTGAACCTGGACGCCCGCGAGGCGCGGCAGATCCGCCGTGTGAAGATCCTCGGCTGCGGCACCTCCTACCACGCGGGCATGATCGGCGCCCAGATGATCGAGGAGCTGGCCCGTATCCCGGCCGACGCCGAGCCGGCGTCGGAGTTCCGCTACCGCAACGCCGTCGTGGACCCCGACACGCTGTACGTGGCGGTGTCGCAGTCCGGTGAGACCTACGACGTGCTGGCGGCCGTGCAGGAGCTCAAGCGCAAGGGCGCGCGGGTGCTGGGCGTCGTCAACGTGGTCGGCTCGGCGATCGCGCGCGAGGCGGACGGCGGCATGTACGTGCACGCGGGACCCGAGGTGTGCGTGGTGTCCACCAAGTGCTTCACCAACACGACGGTGGCGTTCGCGCTGCTGGCGCTGCACCTGGGCCGCACCCGCGACCTGTCCGTCCGTGACGGCAGGCGGATCATCGAGGGTCTGCGCAAGCTGCCGGAGCAGATCTCCGAGATCCTGGAGCAGGAGGAGGAGATCAAGAAGCTGGCGGAGCAGTTCGCGGACGCCCGCTCGATGCTGTTCATCGGGCGCGTGCGCGGCTACCCGGTGGCCCGTGAGGCCTCGCTGAAGCTGAAGGAGGTCTCCTACATCCACGCCGAGGCCTACCCGGCCTCCGAGCTCAAGCACGGCCCGTTGGCGCTGATCGAGCCGGCCCTGCCGACGGTCGCGATCGTGCCGGACGACGACCTGCTGGAGAAGAACCGCGCGGCCATGGAGGAGATCAAGGCCCGCAGCGGCAAGATCCTCGCGGTCGCGCACCAGGAGCAGGAGAAGGCGGACCACACGATCGTGGTGCCCAAGAACGAGGACGAGCTGGACCCGATCCTGATGGGGATCCCGCTGCAACTGCTCGCCTACCACACGGCGCTGGCGCTGGGCCGGGACATCGACAAGCCGCGGAACCTGGCGAAGTCGGTGACGGTGGAGTAGCCCGAGCCGGCCCACCGCGCCGCGGTCTCGCGAGCCCGGGCGTCAGCAACCCCCTGTGTGCCACCACCACAGGGGGTTGCTCTTTCGGAGGGCCGGGGACGCCCAAACCCCGGCCCGGTCGCTGCCTCAGCCGGCGGCCGTCACCCCCCGGCCGGCAGCGCGTCGCGGAAGGGTGGTGGGCCAGTGGGCGAGGGCCGCGGTCGCCGCGTACCAGGCCGCCGCTCCCGCCACCACGGCGAACCAGCCGCCGGCCTTGCCGAGCGCGTCGTTGCCGGCGAGGCGGCCGATGGCGAGCAGCAGCAGCGAGACGAAGAACAGCCCGTAGGTGCCCTGGTCGAGGAGGCCGCCGGACGCACCGAGCGTCAGGCTCAGGGCGACCAGGGCGAACAGCAGGAGGAAGAGTCCGGCGGCGTGGTCGGACATCTGGTTCCCGGCGGTGACGGCCCAGGTGAACCACAGGGCGCCGAGCGCCGAGAAGGCGGTCCCCGTGCCGGTGTCACGGTCGCGGAGAGCGAGCAGGCCGGCGAGGAACAGGGCAACGCCGCCGACGTAGTGGGCCAGTGACACGGCGTCGGCCGTCGTCACGCCGTCGATCACCTTGGTGGTTCCGAGCCCGAAGGCCAGCAGCGTGACGCCGAGCGCCAGTCGGCCGACGATGGTGGTGGTGCCTCCCGCAGAGACGTCGTTGTCCACGGCGGGCTCCCTTCTTGTCCTGCGTGTACGGTGTGCGGTGACCGATATATGCCCTTCACAAGGGCACAAACACCTCCGCGCGCAAAGGAATTCAGGGAACGCGGAAAGTGGGCCGCCGGTACCCATGGCACATCTCACCTGGGCCAACGGGGAGTTGCGGAATCACAACATCGGAGGTGCGAGCCGAGGGCGCGCGATGGCCGCATATCGCGCCCGTTGCGGGGCGCGGGCAACCACGTGCGCCCCGTAGGCCGCGCCCGGCCCCACCGGGGCGCCCCGGCACCCGAGCCGGTGAGCACACGCGGAGCGACGACTCAGGGAATGACGATCACCGGGCGCCGGGCGCGCTTGGCGAGGCGGCCGGCGACCGAGCCGAAGATGCGGCCGACGATGCCGTGCGTGGAGCCGACGACGATGGCGTCCGCCTCGTACTCCCGGCCCACCTCTTCGAGTTCGTGGCAGATGTCACCGCCGCGCTCGACCAGGATCCAGGGCACGTCGGCGAGGTGGTCCGCACAGGCCAGCTCCAGACCCAGAACCTCCGTGCGGTGGTCCGGCACATCCACGAAGACCGGCGGCTCGCAGCCCGCCCACACCGTGGTGGGCAGCCGGTTGGCGACATGGACGATGATCAGACCCGACCCGGAGCGGTACGCCATGCCGATCGCGTAGGCGAGGGCGCGCTCGCTGGAGGTGGAGCCGTCGAAACCGACGACGACGCCGTGCTTGAACGCGGGATCGCACGAAGGGTGTGGCTCTTGCGCCGCCAGGGGATCGGACGCCGTGGGATCGGCGACCGGCCGCTTGCGGTCCGCGGGTTCGAAGAATTCGTGACCGGCCATGGCTGTCTCGGCGATGTGATCCTTTGTCGGGGACGACGGTATGCGGCGGAGCTGCGTCCGGGAATCGTCTTCCCGTCCCCATACCCCCAAGGGTACGGCGACACGCCTCCTTAAGCCCAGAACCCGCGCAGGCGGCACGGGGTTCCAGGGAGCATGCACGAGGGAACGCCCGTAACGCAATGGTTGCTGGACCGTACAGGCGGTTTGCACCGGGTTTCCCCGGGGGCCGTCCCCCCCTGCGCGGCGGTCGCCCACGGGTACGGCAGTGACCGACGGGTCGGGCTCGCGTTGAACCCGGCGAACCCCCCGCCCCAGGGAGCACGCCGTGCCCGCACCCCGCACCGTCCCCCAGGAGCGTCCCGCGCCACACGCCGCGAGCGAGGTGATCCGCTGGGCCGCCTTCTGCTGTGTCCTCGTCCCCGCCGTTCTCGTCGGCTACGGCGTCCCGCTCGCCGCCGCCATCAGCACCGCCCTCGGTCTCGCCGCCGTCACCGCGGCATGCAGAGCCCTGCTCCGGCAGGCCGAGCGGGGCGCGGCGCGGCTGCGGGCCGAGGAGATCGTCCCGCATCGCGGACGCCACAGCAGGACCGGGGCGGGGGCGCACAGGGGCGGACGTCACAGTGGGGGAAACACTCCGGTCGACTGACCGGTTTCCGCGCACGCCTCCGAATCTTTTCAGCCAACTTCTCAGCCCCGTGCATCACACCGTCGAACGACCCCCCACCCCCCTTTCGACCTGCGCCGAAAGGGTCCCGGACGGTTCCCGCACCCTACGTGGATTGGCCACCGGGACGAGGCGCACTTCCCTGCACGCTCCACGAGTGCAACCCTTCGTGATCGAATGCTTCACGCCAAGTTGCCATGTCGACAATGTGCCGGATCGTGAACTGGTCACGCCGGCGCCGCGCGACACAGTAGATTCGATCATGACTGTCTACGGCGGGGGACTCGTGCAGGACCGAGGGGAAACGTGCAGGAGCGACACAACCGAGGAGCCGCGACCACCGAGGGGGGCTTAGCAGGATGAGCCACGACGCCACTGCCGCGCCGGAGGCCGCGGCCCGGAAGCTGTCGGGGCGACGCCGCAAGGAGATCGTCGCGGTGCTGCTGTTCAGCGGCGGCCCCATCTTTGAGAGTTCCATTCCGCTTTCGGTGTTCGGGATTGACCGCCAGGACGCCGGAGTGCCGCGCTACCGCCTGCTGGTGGCGGCCGGCGAGGAAGGCCCGCTGCGGACCACAGGGGGCCTGGAACTCACCGCGCCGTACGGCCTTGAGGCGATCTCGCGGGCGGGCACCGTCGTGGTGCCGGCCTGGCGGTCGATCACCTCTCCGCCACCGGAGGAGGCGCTCGACGCGCTGCGCCGGGCGCACGAGGAGGGCGCCCGCATCGTGGGGCTGTGCACCGGCGCCTTCGTGCTGGCCGCCGCCGGGCTGCTGGACGGACGGCCGGCCACCACACACTGGATGTACGCACCGACGCTGGCCAAGCGCTATCCGTCGGTGCACGTCGATCCACGGGAGCTGTTCGTGGACGACGGGGACGTGCTGACGTCGGCCGGCACGGCGGCCGGCATCGACCTGTGCCTCCACATCGTGCGCTCCGACCACGGCAACGAGGCGGCGGGCGCGCTCGCCCGGCGCCTGGTGGTCCCGCCGCGCCGCAGCGGAGGCCAGGAGCGCTACCTCGACCGGTCTTTACCCGAGGAGATCGGCGCCGACCCGCTCGCGGAGGTCGTCGCCTGGGCGCTGGAACACCTCCACGAGCAGTTCGACGTGGAGACGCTGGCGGCGCGCGCGTACATGAGCCGGCGGACGTTCGACCGGCGCTTCCGCTCGCTCACCGGCAGCGCGCCGCTGCAGTGGCTGATCACCCAGCGGGTGCTGCAGGCGCAGCGGCTGCTGGAGACCTCCGACTACTCGGTCGACGAGGTCGCCGGGCGCTGCGGCTTCCGCTCGCCCGTCGCGCTGCGCGGCCACTTCCGGCGCCAGCTCGGCTCGTCGCCGGCTGCCTACCGGGCCGCGTACCGGGCGCGCCGCCCGCAGGGCGACCGGCAGGCGGACGTGGATGTCTCCGGCGGCCCGCCCGCGTCGCCGGCCGCGCAGGAGTCCGCCCAGCTCCCGATGCAGACCCGGCGGACGGCGTCGAACGGCATCGGTCACCCGGCGCCCCTGCCCCCGGACCACCTGGGCAAGCACGTGCCCGAGCTGTACGCGGCGGGCCGCCAGAGCGTGCCCGGGCAGCGCAGCGCGCCGTAGCACCGACACCACCGGCGCACGGCTCGGGCGGGCGGGATCAGGAGGTCGTACGACCCCGGGTCCCGCCCCTCGCCGTACCCACCCGTGCACAGGTCATGCGCACGGGCGGTCCGCATGCCACGCCCGGGCCATAAGGTGGGACACATGAACGATCGCATGGTGTGGATCGACTGCGAGATGACCGGCCTCTCGCTGTCCGACGACGCGCTCATCGAGGTGGCCGCTCTGGTCACCGACTCCGAGCTGAACGTACTCGGCGAGGGGGTGGACATCGTGATCCGGCCGCCGGACGCGGCACTGGAGACGATGCCGGAGGTGGTGCGTCAGATGCACACCGCCTCGGGACTGCTCGAGGAGCTGGCGGGCGGCACGACGCTCGCCGACGCCGAGGAGCAGGTCCTGGCCTATGTACGGGAGTGGGTCAAGGAACCGGGCAAGGCTCCCCTGTGCGGCAACTCCGTCGGCACGGACCGCGGCTTCCTGGCCCGCGACATGCCGACGCTGGAGGACTATCTGCACTACCGGATCGTGGACGTCAGCTCGGTCAAGGAGCTGGCCCGGCGCTGGTACCCGCGAGCGTACTTCAACAGTCCCGAGAAGAACGGCAACCACCGGGCGCTGGCCGACATCCGCGAGTCGATCGCCGAGTTGCGCTACTACCGGGAGGCGATCTTCGTACCGCAGCCGGGCCCGGACTCCGACACGGCCCGCGCGATCGCGGCCAAGCACGTGCTGCCCGCGCGGTAGGACCCGTCTTCCGATCGACGGGGCCGAACGGGGGCGCCACGCCCGGCGCCGGGGGAAACGCTGGCGCGAGCACCCCTTCGGACCCTGTACACTTTTTCTCGGCCGGTGGGGGAAACCACTGATGAAACACCGGTCGTGGTGGGTGTAGCTCAGCTGGTAGAGCACCTGGTTGTGGTCCAGGATGTCGCGGGTTCGAGTCCCGTCACTCACCCTACGAGACAGGCCCTTGACCTGCGGAAACGCAAGTCAAGGGCCTGTTTGCCGTTTGGCCACGGCCGAACCACGGCCCATCCACCCGCGATCCAAGTCGCCCGGGAAGGAGTGACGCCGCAAGTACGCATGAAACCTCACTTAAGGCATGCACCCGGTCGCACACTGTGCAGTTTTCCGTGCATCGATCCGCCGCTGAGTGACGGTTTCTGACCAGAGCCATGGGCCCGTCCACGTTTTCGAGGTCCAGCAGCCGAGCCACTGCGGCTGCGGCCGACAGGGATGTCGGGCGTCCGCGCTGACCGAGGCGCTTGGAACTCGTTGCGGCGTTGCAGGCCGTTAGTCTGTCGGTATGTCAGAGCGTGTCATGCCCGATCGCACGGACGGCCTGATCACTCCGGATGCCGCGGACGCTCTCTGGGTCGATCTGACGGCCGACAGCGCCGTGCCGACGGCTTCTGGCGCATTCACCCGCTCTCCTGCCCATGCCCGGGCGGGGTACGTCCTGCTCGGCAGCCATGTAGTGGCGACAGTCAGGGCGAGCGGCGGTCAGTGGAGTGTTCCGGAGCTTGAGGTGCGCCGGGCTGCCACGCAACTGAACGCGGTGGGGATGAACCGGCAGGACCTGGTCCGCATCGGTCCGTTTCGTGGGGCGCCGAGGCAGGAGTGCAACGAGGAAACGCCGCTGCGCTGGCGTCGGCGCATCACCCGGGAACTGCAGGAGTTGGGCGGCCCCGAGCGGGCAGCACGACGTGACCTCGGCCGCCCGTACCATCTGGCGGGGATCGACTGGCGACAGATACTCGTCGAGCAGACCCGCGACGGGAGGCAGCGCACGTGGTGGCTGCCGCGCGCTGTGGTCAGGCTGCTGGATGCTGCCGAGCACACCGAAACGCAGTGGGTGCAAGCCGCGCGGACCCGCCAGGCAAGCGCAGCCGCCGCCGAGTCGCCCTCCCACCCCCGGCAGGCCCGAGCCGCCGACGGTCGGCAGACGCCGAGCTCCGGGACCCCCACCGCCTCACTGCGCCCGTACGACAAAGAACTCGAAGGCCGGCTGTACTCGGTACTCAGCAGGAAGCCCGGTACCTCCCGCAGGGTGGCCGGGTGGGCATGCGCCGTCTGCCGCACCGCGCCCGCCACCGTGCTCGACCACTGCCACGAACACGGCTACGTCCGCGCCCCCGTCTGCCAGTCCTGCAACACACAGGAACGCCCCGACCACCTGTACAGCAACGACATCCGCGTGGCGAACCGCTACACACGCCTCTTCCACACCGACACCGACGACTGGCTCCGCCACTGGCACCGCTGCCCCGGCTGCCGCGCACGCACCACCCTGCCCCTGCCCCACCTCGCCGCATGGACCGCCCACATAGCCTGCCGATCACTGCGCCCGACCCACCGCGCCCCCCGCGGGCGCAAGCCCTGCGGCGTCCTGCGCGTGTCCTGGACGGGCAGTCAGAATGCGCCCCGTTCCTGCCTGCTCACTGTCGCCGTCGACTTCTGCCCCTCCGGCGAGCACCGCGTCCTGGCACAAGTCCCCTACCGCGAAGCCGCCGAACGGTTTCGCGCCTGGCTGGCCGAGACGGCCCCTGCCGTGGCCGCTGCGGCCGGTCCCGACCGCCTGGACGGCCTCCCCGCCCAGTTCCGGCCAGTCATCGCGGACACCAGCGGTGAGGACCTGGAACTGTTCTGAGCGGGCACCGAAGCCGTCGGAGATCTACGGATTACTTCCGGTACATACTCGTTGGCGTGGTATCGGGCGTTTCGATGAGTTGATCAGTCCGTTGCGGGCGAAGCCCGAGCGGTGGCATCGCGCCTGACCGAGCGTCAGCGTCGTCTGCCGTACGGGCACCGCCATACCCGACGGAGAGATCACCCTGGAACTCGCCGAACTCCGCCGCGCCCTCGAAGTGGGGCTCGCGTCGCCGCCACGCAGGCCGCAGACGACCCGACGTCGTGGGCCTCCCTGCTGGAAATCGAGGGCGTACCGGCCACCTTCAACGGCGTCGACCAGAAGGCCCTGTCCGCGTGCCTGGACCAGGACCCTGACAGCTGCCTGCAGACGGTTCCCGGCCTGTCCGAGTGCGTGCAGACCGCCCAGGTGTGCAACGCCGTCGCCCTACAGGCCAAGCCGCAGGCCATGGCCGCCCGCACCGCCGGCGACACGCCCAGTGCAGAATCCCTCCGCGAGCGCGCCGCGCACTCCTTCGCCGTCGACCCGCAGCACGTGGACCTCACCCGGTCGTCAACCACCGCAGTGCGGACCCTGGATGCCGGGACGACGCCGACCTGGACCGTCAGCTCCCAGCAGACGACGCCGGGACTCGAGCACGCCCACCGGCGCTACCGCGGCTTCACCGCCGTCTACTCCGCTCAGACCGGCCAGCTCCTCGAAGCGTGCTGGGGCGAGATGTGCCGTTCCTGACCGGACGGAACCAGTAAGCCGCCGTCCGCCACGGCCACCACGAGCAATTCCGGCCGACGCCTTCCGAATCCGAGACTTCGCAGTGCTTCACAGGGAGCAGCTCCGCATGCAGCACCTCAACCACCGAATACGACTGGTCCGCTGGGCCCGCAGAGCGGCAGCCGCCTGCGCCGTGACCCTCCTGACCACGAGCGCAGCGACCGCGGCACCCGATCAGGCTCGCACCTCACCACACGCGACAACTGCAGGGTTCATCGACGCCGCGTCCGTTCCCAAGTCCGAGCTCCAGAAAATGAACCACCCGGTACCGTTCGCCGCCTACCAGCGTTCACACGGAGAGCAGGCACCGCTCGGGCACGCAGTCCGGCGCGCACCCGCCGACGAACAGACCGACCTGCGCCGGCAGTGCGAGAAGCAGGCGGCAGCCGCGAAGACCCAGACCGGCTGGATCAAGAGCCGCTTCGAGAGCTGCCAGAAGAAGCCGTATGACCTGATTCTGCGCGACAAGAAAGGCACCGAGGCCATCGGTCGTCTCTGGTTCGACATGTGGACCCTGGGCTTCGCCTATGACGGAAGCCGCAGAGTCGACTACGTCGCCAGCGTCGAGAACATCCGTGTTCAGACCGCGGGTACCGAGGACGCCACCAAGTGGAGCATCGGGCAGTTCCTCCGAGACGGCATCGACGCCGGCGACAGCGATCCCAACCCGCAGATCACCGCTCCCAGCACGGTTCAGCGTGACGAACTCCTCGGCGCCTGGAACAACAAGCCCACGTGGACGCTCACGTACACATCCCCCGACCTGGGCGCCCAGTTCAACAACGGCAACCAGCAGAAGGTCGCGGCGACGGTCTTCCTGGACATCAACGTCCAGTCGCCCAGCGTCTCCCCCTACCAGGAGGTCGACGCCTACCACTCCGCCGTCCGCTTCGACTACGCCGGACGCGTGGCAGGCAAGTACAAAGGTACCGTCTTCACCGGAGCCCGCGTTGAACTCGTCATGAGCCGGAGGGACTCTGAAGTGAAGGAGAGCGCCCAGCACATCTACGACGCGTTGAAGCACCCGGAGCGCACCTTCCCGTCCTTCGCGGGCAAGACCGTCCCCGGGGAGAAGGAGCCTCTTCACCGACTGATCAACCAGGACAAGCAGGATGCGAACCGCACCAAGTCCATTCAGGAATGTAAGAAGGTGTGGGGTGATTACACGGGCAGCGGACTGCAGTGTGACGAGTACCCCTTCGCCAGCACCAAGGAAGGCTCGACCAAAGGTGACAACCGGTACTCCGTCCGTCTGATCACCGGGACAGACAACCACGCCGGCGGCCAGCGGATCGACGCAATGTACACAGCCAACCGCGTCCTGGACGACGACCCCTTCTACGTCAAGATCACCGACTGACAGAAAGGTCTCTCATGGCGCTCCTCGCCGAATACAGCGTCACCGCGCGGCCCGACCGCAGCATCATCGAGGTCCATGACGCCGACGCCTACCTCGGCGACCAAGCCGCCCTGAGCGCCGCCGAGGTACAGGTGGTGGCCGGCAACGGCTACCACCTGTACCTCCTCAGCCTGCAAGCGGACATCAAGGTACGCGTCATTATCCGGGTCTGGGACACGCCACCCAAGCCCCCTGCCGACGCAGAAGGACACGTTCCGGTCAGCATCGAATCCGTGACCGGCATCCTCGTCGTCAACCAGCTCACCTTTGGCCCGGCGGGCGAGATGACTCTGCCCCGACCGGGCGTGTACGAGGGCTACGCGTGGTGGGCTGGACGAGCAGCTGCCTCCGTCTACTACGACGAGGTCCTGAGCAGGATCGACGACGACTGGACGCCCGAACTGATCCGGCAGGCCTGGGACCGATGCCCGGCCGACGAGCGCTACGTACTCGACCTGGGCTTCGTCCGGGAGCCAGAACCGTACGACGAGGATGACGACTGACAGCCCGCGTTTGTCGTGCACCGGGACTCCACGCTACGAGGGGAACGTCACCGTTCGGACGTCGACGGAAGCATGGAGGGCCGCCAGGGCAGGACGGCCCTGTCCGGTGTACAGCGCACGAGGGTACGAACCCCCCGCCTTGCGCGCACCCGCCGTCCTCAACGGGAGCGTTTGGCCATGGCCAAACCGGATGCGGCACAGCGTCATCCAGCGCCATCACCCGTCACCTGTATGCCCGGATTTGCCTACGTGGGCAGCAAAGACGCAGGTCACGATAGGGATAGGAAACAGGTTCGAGTCCCGTCACTCACCCTCGGTCATCAGCCGGTGACCTGCGGAAGCAGGTCACCGGCTGAACTGTTTCCCGGCCCTGGACACGTGCCGTCGAAACCCGGCACCCAGGGGGCCGCCACGAGCCACGACCTCGCCGGGCCCTCAGGCGTTCGGTTCCGCCCTGTCGGCCATCACCACCACCGGGTGCCGTTCCCGCGTCGCGCGGTCGGCCCGGCCGCGGAGCAGCGGCGGTGGCCCGAACTGCCGCATGCGGCAAGGGACATCGACAGCACGCTGCCGGGCTGACCCGCATGCCGTGCCGAACCGCGGGCCGGGTGCCCGCCTCGGGTGCCTCAGGACGAGTCCCGCGCCACCAGCTCCGTCGGCAGCACCACCTGCCGCCGGTCCAAGGTCCGGGAAACCACCGGGCGGCGGTCGGCTATCTCGTCCAGGAGCAGGTCGATCATCGCCCGGCCCATCTCCTCGATCGGCTGGCGCACGCTCGTCAGCGGCGGGTCCATGTGGCGGGCGATCGCCGAGTCGTCGTAGCCGACCAGGGCCACGTCGTCCGGGATGCGGCGGCCCGCCTCGCGCAGCACCTGGCGCGCGCCCGCCGCCATCACGTCCGACTCCGCGAACACCGCGTCCAGGTCCGGGTGGCGCGCCAGCAGTGCCGTCATGGCGCGGCGGCCGCCCTCCTCGGTGAAGTCACCGGGCACGATCAGGTCCTCGTCCACCTCTCGTCCCGCGTCCCGCAGCGCGTCCCGGTAGCCGTCGATGCGCCGCTGGGCGCCGTACACGTCGAGGCGGCCCGTGATCGTCGCGATCCGGGTGCGATCGTGCGCGATCAGGTGCTCGACCGCCGAACGGCCGCCGCCGTAGTTGTCCGAGTCCACCGACGGCAGGGGCTCCCGTGCCGAGCGGGGGCCACTGATCACCGCCGGGATCTCCAGCTGGGCGAGGAGGTCGGGCAGCGGGTCGTCGGCGTGCACGGAGACCAGCAGGACACCGTCCACCCGGTGCGCCGCCAGGTACTGCGCGAGCCTGCGCCGCTCCCGGTCGCTGCCCGCGAAGATCAGCAGCAGCTGCATCTCGGTGTCCGACAGTGCGGACCCCACGCCCTTCACCATGTCCGAGAAGTACGGCTCCGCGAAGAACCGCGTCTCCGGCTCGGGGACGACGAGGGCGATCGCGTCCGTACGGTTCGCCGCCAGCGCCCGGGCCGCCGTGTTCGGCACGTACCCCAGCTCCGCGACCGCCGCCTCGACGGCCGCGCGGGTCGCGTCGCTCACCCGCGGTGAGCCGTTGATCACCCGGGAGACCGTGCCGCGCCCCACGCCGGCCCGTGCGGCGACCTCCTCCAGGGTCGGCCGCCGGCCACTCCGGCCCCGCGTTCCGTGGCCTGTCATGGTCGCCTCCCGTCACACCGCGCGTCGCGCGTCCGGCCTGGAATGTAACAGCCCCGTGCGGCTCCGCGGCCGCCGCCGGGGCCGGCCCCGCCAGGGCGGCCCCGACGTGGCCGGCCGCCGCCCTCGTCGCGTCGGGGCGGCCCCGCACGGAGCCCAGTTAACGTCCCGATAACTGAACGCATCTGACACCGTCCGCTCCCTTGACACCCCCGCCCGGACCCACGACTCTTCAACACATCACTTGTGGGAGCGCTCCCACAGTACCTGCCCCATACACATCCCGCACGTTCCCCGCCCGAGCCGCAGCGACAAGACACGGGCCCAGCACAGAAGTTGGCCGGGGGGTCGGCACGTCAGGGCAACTGGAGGACGACATGCGAGCACGTACCCGATCCAGCCACACGGCGACAGCCCTCGCGGCCGTCGCCGTGCTGGGCGCCGGACTGCTGGCCGGCTGCGCCAACGACAGCGGCGGGAGCAGCGACGGCGGTTCCGGTGGCGACAGCAAGGGCAAGACGACGATCACGCTGGGTCTGTTCGGCACGATGGGCTTCAAGGAGGCCGGTCTCTACGCCGAGTACGAGAAGCTCCACCCGAACATCAAGATCCAGGAGAACGCGATCGAGCGGAACGAGAACTACTACCCCGCTCTCGTGAACCACCTGACCACCAACAGCGGTCTGATGGACGTCCAGGCCGTCGAGGTCGGCAACATCGCCGAGGTCACCAGCACCTTCGGAAGCAAGCTGGTGGACCTGTCGAAGGTCTCCGGTGTGCAGAAGAGCAACTGGCTGGACTGGAAGTGGCAGCAGGCCACCACCAAGGACGGCCAGACCATCGGCCTCGGCACCGACATCGGCCCGCTGGCGATCTGCTACCGCAAGGACCTGTTCCAGGCGGCCGGCCTGCCCACCGACCGGGACGCCGTGAGCAAGCTGTGGGCGGGCAGCTGGGACAAGTTCGTCAAGGCCGGCGAGCAGTACAAGAAGAAGGCGCCGAGCGGCACCACCTTCATGGACTCCCCCGGCGGTCTGCTCCAGGCGATCCTCGCCGGCGAGAGCACCCGCTTCTACGACTCCTCCGGCAAGGTCATCTACAAGTCGAACCCGGCCGTGAAGGCCGCCTTCGACACCACCGCGAAGGCCGCGCAGGAGGGCCTGGTCGGAGCGCAGACCCAGTTCCAGCCCGCGTGGAACACGACGATCGCCAACAGCAAGTTCGCCGCCATGTCCTGCCCGCCCTGGATGCTCGGCTACATCAAGGGCCAGTCGAAGCCGGACGCGAAGGGCAAGTGGGACGTGGCCCAGGCGCCGAAGGCGGGCAACTGGGGCGGCTCGTTCCTGACCGTGCCGAAGAACGGCAAGAACGTCGCCGAGGCCGAGAAGCTGGTCGCCTGGCTCACCGCGCCCGAGCAGCAGGCCAAGCTGTTCGCCACCCAGGGCTCCTTCCCGAGCGCACCCGGCGCGTACACGATGTCCGCGGTGACCGGGGCCAAGAACGACATGACCGGTGACGCCCCGATCGGCACGATCTTCGCGGAGGCCGCCAAGAACATCCCGGTCCAGGTCATCGGCCCGAAGGACCAGATCATCCAGCAGGGCCTGACGGACAACGGCGTCATCCTCGTCACCAAGGGCAAGACGCCCGCGGAGGCCTGGGCGACGGCCACCAAGACCATCGACAACAACCTGGAGAAGTGACCGGCATGGCCACCCGGCACGACATCGCCGCGCCCCCCGCGAAGGAGGGGGGCGCGGCCCCGGCCCGCCCGCCCGCCGCCCCCACGGAGGCGGAGCGGCGGCGCCGCGCCCGTCTGTCCCGGCGCTGGCAGCGGGACATCAAGTGGAGCCCGTACGCCTTCGTCTCCCCCTTCTTCCTGCTCTTCGCCGCCTTCGGGCTCTTCCCACTGGTCTACACGGGCTGGGCCTCGCTGCACACGGTGGAGCTGACCGCGCCCACCGACATGCAGTGGGCGGGCCTGCACAACTACACGCGGATCTTCGACGACGACTTCTTCTGGAACGCGGCGAAGAACACCCTGACCATCGGCGTCATCTCCACAGTTCCGCAGCTGCTGATGGCCATGGGCCTCGCGCACATCCTCAACTACAAGCTGCGCGGCTCGACCTTCTACCGGGTCGTGATGCTCGCGCCGTACGCGACGTCGATCGCCGCGGCCTCGCTCGTCTTCGTCCTGCTGTTCGGCCGCGACTACGGCATGATCAACTGGGCGCTGCACTTCTTCGGCATCGACAAGATCGACTGGCAGAACGACAAGTGGCCGTCCCAGATCGCCGTGTCGACGATCGTCATCTGGCGCTGGACCGGCTACAACGCGCTGATCTACCTCGCGGCGATGCAGGCGATCCCGCAGGACCTGTACGAGTCGGCGGCACTGGACGGCGCGTCGCGCTGGCAGCAGTTCTTCCATGTGACGCTGCCGCAGCTGCGCCCGACGATCCTGTTCACCTGCGTCGTCTCGACGATCGGCGCGAGCCAGGTGTTCGGCGAGCCGCTGATCTTCGACGCCAACAAGGGCGCGTCGGGCGGTGCGGAGCACCAGTTCCAGACGCTCGGTCTGTACCTGTACGAGCAGGGCTGGGTGAACCAGCACCTGGGCCGCGCCTCCGCGATCGCCTGGACGATGTTCCTGATTCTGATCGTGATCGGCGTCGTCAACTACGTCATCTCGCGCCGGCTGCGCGCCAGTAGTTAGGAGACCGGCCGTGACGACGACCCTGAACCCTCCTCCCACCGATGCGGCACGCAAGGAGCTGAAGCGCATACGGCGCCCGAAGTCGGCCCGTGCGGGCGGGCAGATGCACGCGGGCCCGATCGCGTACACGATCCTGGCGCTGTTCTCCCTCGGTTCGCTGTTCCCGCTGGTGTGGACGGCGGTCGCCGCCTCCCGCACCAACAACCGGCTGGCGCAGAGCCCTCCGCCGTTCTGGTTCGGCGGGAACCTCTTCCACAACCTCGACGTCGCCTGGAGCCAGGCCAACCTGGGCAAGGCGTTCGTCAACACCACGATCGTCGCGGGAACCTCTGCGGCGGCCATCGTCTTCCTGTCCACGATCGCCGGGTTCGCCTTCGCCAAGCTGCGCTTCCGGGGCCGCAACATCCTGATGCTGGTTGTGATCGGCACGATGATGGTGCCGCCGCAGCTGAGCATCATCCCGCTGTACATGATGGTCGCGAAGCTGGACTGGACGGACCAGTTGCAGGCGGTCGTCTTCCCGTCGCTGGTGAGCGCGTTCGGCGTGTTCTTCATGCGGCAGTACCTGATCCAGGCGCTGCCGGACGAGCTGATCGAGGCGGCCCGGGTGGACGGTGCGAGCAGCTGGCGCGTGGTGTGGAACGTGGTGTTCCCCGCGGCGCGGCCCGCGATGGCCGTGCTCGGCATGCTGACGTTCGTACAGGCGTGGAACGACTTCCTGTGGCCGTTCCTGGTCCTGACCCAGACCGGCAACCCGACCGTGCAGGTCGCCCTGGCGGGCCTGGGCCGCGGCTACACCGTCGACCAGTCCCTGATCATGGGGGGCGCGCTGCTCGGTACGCTGCCGCTGCTGCTGGTCTTCGCGATCTTCGGCAAGCAGATCGTGGGCGGCATCATGCAGGGCGCGGTCAAGGGCTGACGCCCGCCCGCCGTTGCCGCCGCTCCCGGCGTACGGGGGCCGGATCGCCGCCGCTCCGGCCCCTTCCCCTCTCCTCCCCCCGCCCCACCCCTTGCCCACGCCCGACTCGTCGGTCCTCACGACCTCATATGGGAGCGCTTCCATGCCTGAGTCCGCACAGCCGGCACACCCGGTGACCTTTCCTCCCGCCTTCCTCTGGGGCGCGGCGACCTCCGCGTACCAGATCGAGGGGGCGGTGCGGGAGGACGGCCGTACGCCCTCCATCTGGGACACCTTCAGCCATACGCCGGGCAGGACCGCCGGCGGCGAGACCGGTGACATCGCTGTCGACCACTACCACCGCTACCGCGACGACGTGGCGATGATGGCCGAGCTGGGCCTGAACGCCTACCGCTTCTCGATCTCCTGGTCGCGTGTCCAGCCCACCGGCCGGGGCCCGGCGGTCCAGCGCGGTCTGGACTTCTACCGCCGTCTGGTGGACGAACTCCTCGCCCACGGCGTCAAGCCGGCGATCACCCTCTACCACTGGGACCTGCCGCAGGAGCTGGAGGACGCGGGCGGCTGGCCGGAGCGTGACACGGCGTACCGGTTCGCCGAGTACACGCGGATCGTGGGCGAGGCGCTGGGTGACCGGGTGGAGCAGTGGATCACTCTGAACGAGCCGTGGTGCAGCGCGTTCCTGGGCTACGGCTCCGGGGTGCACGCCCCGGGCCGTACGGACGCGGCGGCGTCGCTGCGCGCGGCCCACCACCTGAACCTGGCCCATGGCCTCGGCGCCTCGGCCCTGCGGTCGGTGATGCCGGCACGCAACGCGGTGGCGGTCAGCCTCAACTCCTCCGTGGTGCGCACGGTCTCCCAGGACCCGGCGGATCTGGCGGCGGGCCGGAAGATCGACGACCTGGCGAACGGCGTCTTCCACGGTCCGATGCTGCACGGCGCGTACCCGGACACCCTGCTGGCGGCCACGGCGCCGGTCACGGACTGGTCGCACGTGCACGACGGCGACCTGGCGACGATCCGGCAGCCGCTGGACGCGCTGGGCCTCAACTACTACACCCCGACGCTGGTGTCGGCGGCCGAGGAGAAGGCCGGCGGTCCGCGTCCGGACGGTCACGGCGTGAGCGACCACTCGCCCTGGCCGGGCGCGGACGACGTGGCCTTCCACCAGACCCCGGGCGAGCGCACCGAGATGGGCTGGACGATCGACCCGACGGGGCTGCACGAGCTGATCATGCGCTACACGCGGGAGGCGCCGGGCCTGCCGCTGTACGTCACGGAGAACGGCGCGGCCTACGACGACAAGCCGGACCCGGACGGCCACGTCCACGACCCGGAGCGGATCGCGTACCTGCACGGGCACCTGTCGGCGGTGCGCCGCGCCATCGCGGACGGCGCGGACGTGCGGGGCTACTTCCTGTGGTCCCTGATGGACAACTTCGAGTGGTCGTACGGTTACGGGAAGCGGTTCGGGGCGGTGTACGTGGACTACACGACCCTGGAGCGGACCCCGAAGTCCAGCGCGCACTGGTACGGCCGGGCGGCGCGGACGGGCGAGCTGCCGCCGCTGGAGGACTGAACCACCGGGGGCCGGTGAGCCCGGGGCGCGGCACGGGAGGGAGGTGCCGCGCCCCGGTGGTGGCCGCGCGGCGTGGTCGCTCGGGCCGCGGGGGGCTCGGGCCACGGCCGCGAGGGGCTCGGGCCACGGCCGCGAGGGGCTTGGGTCAGTTGTAAGCGCCGAACGCCTTCGAGAACGCGAACCTGTCCTGCGTGATCGAGCTGCACGTCGGGTCCGCCGTCGGCTTGGGGCCGCCGTCGCACTGCCTGTCGCGTGCGGCCGACCACATGGACAGCCGGCCGAGGCCCTTGGACTTGGCGAAGGCCACCAGTTGGGCGGCGTCGTCGACCTTGAAGACCTCGGAGGAGACGTCGTTGACGCCGATCATCGGGGTGACCGCGACCGTCTTCCAGGCCGTGCTGTCGCTCAGGCCCAGCACGCTCTTGATCTGCGCCTGCGTCGCGGTCGCCGCCTGCTCGGCGTAGGTGCCCATGTCGCCGCTGAACGCGGGGCCGTAGTCCATCGCCATGATGTCGACGGTTGCGATCTTCACGCCGTTGGACTTCGCGTCGGCGAGGAGGTTCACTCCGTCCTGGGTCAGGCCCTCCGGCATGACCGGAAGCGTGAACGACACATCGAGGCCCGGGTGCTGCTGCTGCAGCTTGGCGATCGCCTGGGCGCGTCGGGTGTTCGCGGCCCTGTTCGGCAGCGCGCCGCCCTCGACGTCGAAGTCGAGCTTGGTGAGTCCGTAGGCGTCCACGACCTTCCCGTACGCCGCTGCCAGCGCGTCGGCGGAGGAGCATGTCGTGGCCAGCTCCGAGCCGGAGGCGCCGCCGAAGGAGACCCGGACGTCGCCGCCCTTGGCCCGCAGGGCGCCGATCTGCGCGGCCACCGCGTCGTGGCCGAGGTCGGAGACGCCGCCCCACTTGGGGGTGCAGCCGCCGCCGTCGGTCACGAACGCCAGGTTGTAGTTCTTCACGCCGGTCGCGCCGGCCGCCGCGACCAGGTCGAAGGCCGGGTAGAGGGACGTGTCGACGTACGGCGAGAAGCGGGCGCTCGTGGTGGATCCGGTGCCGGTGCCGCCTCCGGTGGTCTTCGTGGGGGTGGGTGACGGAGCGGCGGTCGAAGGCGGGGTGGGCGCCGAGGTCGGGGACTGGGTCGGACGGCCGCTCGGCTGCGGGGTCGCGCCGTCGTCGGCGGAACACTTCGCGCCGTCGACGAGACAGCCGGTCGGGTCCCCGGAGCCGCTCACGACGAAGCCGACGGTCACCGACTCACCCGCCGCGATGCCGTTCTTGTCCCAGGACGGCGGCTTGACGGTGACGTGCTGTCCGCTCACCGTCGGCGTGCCGTCCCACAGCGAGCTGAGCTTCGCTCCCGAGGGCAGGTCGAACTGCAGCGTCCAGTCGCCCTTGGCCTGACCGCTGTCGTTCGTGATCACGTACTGCGCGGTGTAACCCGTCGACCAGGTACTGGTCTTGGTGTACGCCGCGCCGACGCCGGCGGCGTGTGCCGTGCCGGTGACCACCAGGGCGCCACCGCCGACCACGACGGCGGCGACCGTGCCGCCGATCGCCTTGTTCCTGCCGCTGATCCTGCGCCGGTGCGCCTTGCTCATCGCGTGCCTGCCTTCGCTGGTACGGGGGGGTGAATGCGGCAGCACGCTAGCGAGCCGGAATCGGGCAAACCGCGCCATCCGGACCGGCGTTGAGGATCTTAGGGTGCGCTTAAGGAAGGGATCGGGGGCGATTAAAGGTAGAGACCAATAGGCGTGGACGTCTGCGGCGTACGCGGTGCCCCCGCCGTGTCGGAGCCCGTCCGTCCAGCTGGAACCAGATCCGCACCTCCGTGCCGCCCAGCACCGAGGAGCCGATCCGTACGTCTCCGCCGGTCGACTCGGCGAGCCGGCGCACGATGTCCAGACCGAGGCCCGTGGAGCCGTCGCTGCCCGAACCCCGGCCACGGGCCATCGCCGCCTCCGGGTCGGGTATGCCGGGCCCGGCGTCGGACACCAGCACGATCACCGCGTCCTCGGCGTTGTGCACGTCGACCGCGAACGCGGTGCCCTCAGGGGTGTGCCGGAAGACGTTCCCGAGCAGGGCGTCCAGCGCGGCGGCGAGGTCGGGCCGGGGGACGGGTATGCGGACCGGACGGTCGGCCCCGGCCACCCTCCACTTGCGGCCCTCGTCCTCCGCGAGCGCCGACCAGAACCCCATGCGCTCGCGCACCACCTCCCCCGCGTCGCACCCGGTGCCCGGTCCGGGCACCACGGTCTGCGGCTTGGCCTCGCGTGCCGTACGGATGATCGTGTCCACCTCCCGCTCCAGTTGCGCCACCGCCTGGCGGGTCTGCTCGGCGGCCTGCCCGTCGCCGAGCGAGGCCGCGTTCAGCCGCAGCACGGTCAGCGGCGTCCGCAGGCGGTGCGACAGGTCGGCGGCCAGCTCCCGCTCGTTCGCGAGGAGTTGCACGACCTGGTCGGCCATCGAGTTGAACGCGACCGCCGCCGCGCGCAGTTCGTCGGGCCCTTCCTCCCGGACACGCGCGCCGAGCTGCCCCTCCCCCAGGTCGTGCGCGCCCTCGGCCAGGCGCCGCGCGGGCCGCACCATCCGCACGCCGAGCCGGTCGGCGACCGCCACCGAGCCGACGATCAGCGCGACGCCGACCGCGGCGAGCACCGCCCAGGCCGTCCCGACGCCGTGCGTCACCTCGGACTCGGGCACATAGACCTCGATCACGGCTATCGCACCGGAGCTGAGTGCGGTGGGCTGGAGCAGCGTGGAGCCGCCCGGGACCTCGGTGGTGGAGGCCCGGCCCAGCCGGCGGGTGGCCGCGATGTCGTCATCGGCGGCGCGCCGGCGGCCGATGTCGACCGCTTTCGTGCCGTCCCCCGCGGGGATGTGCACGGCGATCCCGTCGTCGGAGCCCGCCGAGGCGACGACCCGCTCCAGCTGGTCCCGGTCGGTGGTGATGGACAGTGCGGGCGCGATCGCGGCGGCCTGCCGCTCGGCGTTCGAGAAGGCCCGGTCGCGTGCCATCTCCTTGACGACCATCCCGAGCGGGACCGCGAAGGCGACGACCACCATCGTGGTCACCGCCAGACACACCTTGACCAGTGCCCACCTCATGGCTGCGGCTCCGTGTGAGGCGGCTCCAGTTTCACACCGACTCCCCGCAGGGTGTGCAGATAGCGGGGCCGCGCGGCCGTCTCGCCCAACTTCCGCCTCAGCCAGGAGAGATGGACGTCGATGGTCTGGTCGTCGCCGTACGACTGCCGCCAGACCTCGGCGAGCAGTTCCCTGCGCGGTACGACGACGCCGGGCCGGCCGGCGAGGAAGGCGAGCAGGTCGAACTCACGGCGCGTCAGGTCCAGGGGCACACCGTCCAGTTCCGCGTGGCGGCGCAGCGGGTCGATGGCGAGGCCGCCGACCCGTATGACGGTCGGGGACGCGGGGTCGGCGGCGGCCGTACGGGTGCGGCGCAGCACCGCCGCGATCCGTGCCGACAGGTGCTCGACCGAGAACGGCTTGGTCAGATAGTCGTCCGCGCCCGCGTTGAGCAGACGGACGACCTCCGCCTCGTCGTCGCGTGCCGTGGCGATGATGACCGGCACGTCCGTGATGCCGCGCAGCATCTTCAGCGCCTCGGAGCCGTCCAGATCGGGCAGGCCGAGGTCGAGGATGACCACGTCGAAGGGGACGTGCGCGACCTCGCGCAGCGCCTCCAGCGCGGTGCCGACACTGCGCACGGTATGTCCGGCCTCCGTCAGATGCCTGATGAGCGCCGAGCGTACGAACTGGTCGTCCTCGACCACGAGCACACTTGCCATGGGCGGCACCGTACGCCATGCGGGCTGAGCCGTTCGGGGCCTGTGGACAACTCCCGGCGGCGCAACGGGAGAAACCCGACTGTGGGCGACCCGTGAGACATCCGTGGGGCCGGTGGGGCAGTATGGCCGGGATGTTGAGGGGACTTCTGCACGTACTGGCGTGGACGCTGACCACCGGAGCGGCGGCCACGCTGTCGTGGTGGGGCGTCCACACGGTGCTGGCGGGCACCGCGTACGACCCGCCGCGCGCCCTGCCCGTCACCGCGGGCGGCGCGACGACGCAGGGGTCGAGGCCGCTGCCTCCCTCGACGCAGCGGCCCTCCCCGTCGAGGAGTCCGTCGCCGACACCGAGCACGAGCAGCCCGAGGCCGGCGCCTCCCAAGACCCGGGCCACCGGGCCCAGCCCCTCCACCACTGCCTCCGGTCAGGTCAGGAGCTACGACACCGCCGGCGGTCGCGTGGTCTTCGACCTCGGCGCCACCTCCGCGACGCTGGTGTCGGCCACCCCCGGCACCGGCTGGTCGATGCAGGTCTGGAAGACGGAGACCTGGATCCGCGTGGAGTTCACCTCCGGCGCCGACCGGGTGTCGGTGTTCTGCACCTGGCACGACGGTCCGCCCCATGTGGAGATCGGGAACTACTAGGGCCCCCAGCCGCTTTCCGGGGAGGCGGTCCGGGTTCGGCGGAAGACCGACGGCGGGGGCGCGGGGGACGCGACCGCCGCCGCGTCCGTAACCGCCGCCGCGCCGCCCGTGAAGTCGCTCAGCGCCTTGCCGTGCTCCACGCGCGCGGGGTGCGGGTCCGAGGCGGCGCGCCGGGTCAGTTCGGCGACCGGGAGCGGATGGGCGCAGGCGACCAGGACCGCGTTGCCGAAGCGCTTTCCGCGCAGGACGGCCGGATCGGCCACCAGTGCGAGGTCGGGGAAGACGGCCGCCGCCGTGGAGATCTGGCCGCGCAGATGAGCGAGCGGAGGGCCGTCGGCGAGGTTGGCCGCGTACACACCGCCGTCCTTCAGCGCCCGGCGGACCTCGGTGAGGAACTCGACCGACGTCAGGTGCGCCGGGGTGCGCGCGCCGCTGAACACGTCCACGATGACCAGGTCCGCCCAGCCGTCCGGCACCTTGGCGAGCCCTTCCCGGGCGTCGGTGGAGCGCACCCGGATCCGGGCGCTCAGGTCCAACGGCAGAACCCGGCGCACGAGTTGGACGAGCGCCGCGTCACGCTCCACGATCTGCTGGGTGGAGCGGGGGCGGGTGACGGCCGTGTAGCGGGCGAGGGTGAACGCGCCGCCGCCGAGGTGCACGGCGTGCACGGGACGGCCGGGCGGGGCGACCAGGTCGATGACGTGGCCGAGCCGACGCTGGTACTCGAAGGACAGATACCGCGGGTCGTCGAGGTCGACGTGCGACTGCGGGGCACCGTCGATGAGGAGGGTCCAGGCGCGCGCCCGGTCCGGGTCGGGTATCAGCTGGGCGAGTCCGCCGTCCACCGGCTCGACGACGACCTCGGCCTTCTGCCCGCGCCGCGCGTTCCGTGACCTGCCCATCCCGCCATTATCGGGGGGCGGCGCGTGGGCGGCCCACCCGCTCTTCCGGGAGGACGCCGCTCGACCCGGGGAGTAGGCGGAGACTCACCGACAGTTGTCGGCGGCCTCGATCAGGCGGGCCGCCTCGCCCAGGGCCGCGCGCAGGACCACGGGGTCCGTGGCCGGTTCCGCCTCGCCGGGCGGCAGGAGCCAGCCGGTGCCCTCGACCGGGGGCAGCGGGGCGACCAGGCTGATGCCGCGCCCGTCGGTCTTCGTGCACGTGCTGCCGGGGACGTCCCACGCTTCCGCCGTGCCGGGCGGTACGAGGAAGCCGAGGGTGTCGCAGTCGTCGTCGTGCAGGACCGGCCCGACGCAGTCTCCCGCGCCGCGGCGGAGGATGTCGACCGCCTCGAGCCCCTGCCGGGCGGGCACGGTCACGAGATCGGGGGCACCGTGCGGCGGTGCGGCGCACGCGGGGGCCTGCACGGTGCGGACGGCCTGCGGCCGTGTGCGGAACTCGGTGCTGTGCGGGGTCTGCGTCCCGGCATCCACAACGGAACCCTCCTCGACGGTGAGTTGGGTCGGGAGTTCGGGCGGCTCCCGGTCCGCAGGTTTCAACGTTCGGGCGCGTCAACGGCAACGGCACAACACTGCCGCAAAGGATGGCAGTTCATGGCAGATCCCGTATGAGATATCCGGTTTGTAGCCAAACCTCGCATGACCACACCCGCGAGGAAGGTACGTTCTTGCACCGCCGGACGCAGGGAACCAACTGGCACCACACGGACAAGCCACCCCCAATCCGGCATGGTTCGACGGTTCGCACGAGAGGGCCCGGCCATGACCTCGTCCCAGACCCCCAGGCCACCGCGGCCGAACCTCGCCTTCCGGCAGCTGCGCGGATCACGCTCGCCGGGCGAGTTCGCCGCGGCGGTACGGCGCGCAGCTCGCGAGATCGGCGAGCGGGTCAGCTGTGACGCCCGGTACATCGGACGCGTGGAGGCAGGCGAGATCCGTTGTCCCAACTACGCCTACGAACGTGTGTTCCTACACATGTTCCCCGGGCGCACGCTCGCGGACCTGGGGTTCGCACCCCGCTCCGCGGTCCGCGGCCGAGGGGCGCGCACCGCCGAGGAGGCACCCTCCGCACGCACCACCCGCCGTCCGTACGCCTGCGATGAGCACCGGAGGGCGTACGGGACGTATGACACACCAGACACCTACGAGTCGCACGAGTCGTACGGCACGCACGCGTACGACGCACAGAACCACGAGGAGAGCGACGTGCTGCGTCGCGCATTCATGACCGGCGGCACCGTGACGGTGGCCGCCGCCTCCCTGGGCCCCTTCGGGCTCACCTTCGGCGACCCGGCGGCGGCCGCCGAACGCCCTGTCCACCGTGCGGGTTCGTCGGAGGCGAGCGCGCTCGACGAGGCCGTACGCAAGATCCGCCTGCTCGACGACCGGCACGGCGCGGACGGCCTGTACCGGCGCGCGGCGGCCCCGCTGCGCGCCGCGTACGCGCTGCTCGACGCGGGCACCACCCGGCAGACGGTCGCCGACCGGCTGTACTCGGGCGCGGGTGAACTGGCCATCTCGGTGGGATGGCTGGCGCACGACTCCGGGCGTTTCGACGACGCACGCTCGCACTACGCGGAGGCGCTGGCGACGGCCCGGATGGCCGGGGACCCGGGCCTGGAGGCACACGCGTTCTGCAACACGGCGTTCCTCGCGCGCGACGCGGGCCGGCCGCGGGAGGCCGTACGGGCGGCGCAGGCGGCCCAGCGTGTCGCGCGCCCGCTCGGTTCGCACCGGCTGATGTCGCTGCTCGCCCTCAGGGAGGCGGGCGGCTGGGCGGGACTCGCGGACCGGGCGGGCTGCGAACAGGCGCTCGCGCGGGCGCAGGCGCTCTTCGAACGGGGGCCGTCGGACCCGGACCCCGAGTGGATGACCTTCTACGGCGAGGCCGAACTGGAGGGCCTGGAGGCGCAGTGCTGGTCGGCACTGGGCGACTGGGCGCGGGCGGCCCGGCACGCACGGCGCGCGGCACGGCTCCAGGATCCGCACTTCACCCGGAACATCGCCCTGTACACGGCCGAACTGGCCGACGACCTGGCCCGCGGGGGTCGTCCCGACGAGGCGGCGCACGCCGGTCAGCGCGTGCTGGACCTCTTGGACCAGGTCCAGTCCTCGCGCGTGCTGACGATGCTGGCGGGCACGGCGAGAGTACTGCTGCCGCACCGGCGGGCGTCGGGGGTGTCGGCGTTCCTGGACCGGCACGCGTCGCTGCCGCGCAGTGCGTGAGCGGCAGTGGCTGCGGGCACCCGGGGGCCCGACCCGGCGGCACGGGTGAAGCTGCGCCCACCCGTGCCGCCCGGGGGTCCCCCAGGCCGTCGAGGGGCTCTTGTACCAGGGGCGTCCGATCAGGTCGCGTCGCGTGATCTTGGTGCCGTGCGTCACAAGGCCGCCGGAGAGCCCTTGATGGGGTCCCTGCCGATCGAGCGAGCCGAGAGCGCGGAGGAGGGGTTACCAGGGCTTTTCGGTAACGCGGCGTGGGGCCCCGCTCGGAGATCTCGGGGGGTGCGGGCGAGGCCGCGCGACCCGGGCGGCATGGCGCAGGAACCCCCTCAGGCACTGGGGAGGCACGACTGCCGTCGCTCAGGCCAAGTGCCCCACGTCGTTCCACGACTCGATCGCCGGTTCCCCGTAAGCCCACCCCAGCACCGAGAGCGACGTCGGGTTCAGCCGGATCCGCCCCGCGAACACCAGCGGCAGCCCCAGCCACCGCGCCCCGATGGACCGCAGGATGTGCCCGTGCGCGAACACCAGCACATCCCGGTCCTCCGACCGCGCCCAGGCCACGACCTCGTCCGCGCGCGCGGAGACCTCCGCCAAGCTCTCCCCCGCGGGCACGCCGTCGCGCCAGATGAACCAGCCCGGCCGGATCTCCTGGATCTCGGCCGGCGTCATCCCCTCGTACGCCCCGTAATCCCATTCCATGAGCGCGTCCCAGGTGCTCGCCCGCTCGCCGAACCCGGCGAGTTCGCAGGTCTCCCGCGCGCGTCCCAGCGGACTGGTGCGGACCTCGGCCCCGGGCAGCCCCTCGAACGGCGCCCGGTGCAGCCGCTCCCCGAGCAGCTTGGCGCCCCGCCGCCCCTCCTCCAGCAGCGGCACGTCGGTCCTGCCGGTGTGCTTGCCGGACAGCGACCACTCCGTCTGTCCGTGCCGGGCCAGCAGGATGCGCGGTGCCATGAGAGACCTTTCCGGGAGGAATGAGCGACGACGTCACTCCATCATCGCCCAACCCGCCCCGGGCAACCCGCGGGGCGATCTCTGCGTCTTTGAGGGCCGGGGTGCCCCTCGAGCGCGAGCGCCCACACCGTAAGGTGGCACGACCGGACCGCCGGGAGCCGCGACCAGGAGCAGAAGAAGGGGGAGGGCGAATCGGATGCCGCAGGCCGAGACACCAGGCACCGGGGTGAGCCCGCTGACCCGGCTGCGCTGGTGGACCGAACTGCCCCTGATCCTGGCGGTGTACGCCTCGTACTCCGCGGGCCGGCTGCTCGCGCGGGGCGATGTCGCCGGGGCCGTCGACCACGGTCTGGCGATCCTGCGCCTGGAGAAGCTGCTCCACATCAGCACCGAGCATCCGCTGAACCGTCTCCTCACCCGTGAGGCATGGCTCGGCATACCCGCCGACTTCTGGTACGCGTCGCTGCACTACCTGGTCACCCCGGCGATCCTGGTGTGGATCTTCAGACGCCGCGCGGAGCACTACCGGGCGATCCGCACCTGGCTGATGACGTCCACGTTCATCGGTCTGATCGGCTTCACCCTGATGCCCACCTGCCCTCCGCGACTGCTCTCCGCGGGCCACGGGTTCGTCGACACGATGGCGCACTACAGCTCCTACGGCTGGTGGGGCGCCCAGGCGAGCGCGCCGCGGGGCCTGGGCGGCATGACGAACCAGTACGCGGCGATGCCGAGCCTGCACGTCGGCTGGGCGCTGTGGTGCGGAGTGATGCTGTGGCGGCACGGCCGCTCGCGCTGGGCGAGGGCGGCGGCGGTCGTGTACCCGCTCGGAACCACGTTCGTCGTGATCGGGACGGCGAACCACTACCTCCTCGACGCGGTCGCGGGCGTCGCCGTCATGGGCGTCGGCCTCCTGCTGAGCCGACCGGTGATGCGGGCGGCGGACGCGGTCAGGGCCTGGCTGCGCGCGCGGTTCGCACCGGTCGCGGAGCCCTCGTCGGCCGCAGGTTCCTCAATTGTCGGTGCCGGATGCCAGACTTCGGCGGGTGAGCGAATTCCCCGACAGCCCCTCTCCCGCCCCGGGCCGGGAGCCGGGCCGGGTGCCGCTCCCGCGGACGCGGGGGACGGCGCTGCGGCAGCGGCTCGCTGAGCTGCGCGGGCCGTCCGTACCGCCCAGGGCGCTGGACGCGCGCGCCCTTGCCGCGCTCGCCGCGAACCCCGGGTGCCGGCGGCGTGCGCTGCTGGACGGCGCCGGGGTGGACAAGGCGGCGCTGGCGGGCGCGCTGGGCGCGCCGTCGGCGTTCGGCCAGTCGCAGTTCGCCTTCATCCGGGGCAACGCGTTCGAGGCCCGGGTCAAGGCGGACGGCGGCGCGGAGCTGCTGCGCCTGGTGCGCGAGAAGCTGGACCCGGCCGCCGGCGCCCCCGCTCAGGTCCTCGTTCCGGACCTGGCCGCGGTCGGCCCGGAGGGGCGCGCGGCGCGTACGGCGCTGGCGTTGCGCGAGGCCACCGAGGCGCGCGGCTGGGCACTGCTCGACCACCCCATGCTCGCCCTCGACGTGGCCGGATCGCCCGCGTTCCTGGAGCCGGACGCGGTGGTGGTGCACCCGGACGGCAGCTGGACGGTCGTGGAGATCAAGTCCTTCCCGCTGCTCGACGGTTCGGCGGACCCGGCGAAGGTGGGGGCGGCGGCCCGGCAGGCCGCCGTCTACGTGCTGGCCCTGGAAGAGGTCGCGGAGCGCCTCACCCCCGCTCCCGTGGTGCGGCACCGGATCCTGCTGGTGTGCCCGAAGGACTTCTCCAACCTGCCCACCGCCTCCCCCGTCGACGTCCGCAAGCAACGCGCGGTCACACGGCGCCAGCTGGCCCGGCTCACCCGCATCGAGGAGATCGCCGACGCCCTCCCCGAGGGCACGTGTTTCGCGCCGGACCTCCCGCAGGAGGAGCTTCAGGCCGCGGTGGAGTCGGTCCCGGCGACGTACGCGCCGGAGTGCCTGGCCGCCTGCGAGCTGGCCTTCCACTGCCGTGACCGCGCCCGGACGCAGGGCGCCGTGGCGGCCCTGGGCCGGTCGCTGCGGGCCGAGCTGGGCGGCCTGACCACGGTGGACGACATCCTGTCCGCCGCCCACGGCACGGCCGGGGACCCGGACGACCCGGCGGTGGCGGCCCTGCGCCGGGCGGCGCGGCTGCGGGCGGAGGCACTCGCCGGGCGGGAGGGCCCCGCATGTCCCTGATCACCGCCCTCGCCCGCCTCGAGGCCGTGCGGACCGGCCGCGCCCGGCCCGCCGCCACCGTCCGGCACCGTCACCTGTCCGAGCGGCCCCTCGTCTTCGTCCCGCTCGTCACCGCGGGTGAGGCCGGGGCGCCGCTCGGCGCGCTCGTCGGCACGGACCGGGACGACCCCCGGCTGCTCGTGGTGCCGCAGCCCCGCGACCGCGACCTCAGGTTCGCGTTCCTCGCCGACCTCGCCGACCTCGTCCTGCCCTGCATCGACGCCTGCGCCGACGCCGTGGAACCGGCCGAGCGCACCGAGACCGACCCGGAGACCGGCAAGCGGGTCAAGGTGGAGACCGAGCTGTGCGCCGACGCCCCGCAGCTGATCGTGCCGAGCCGGGCGGGCATCGAGTTCGTACGGCTCCTGGGCCGCTCCATGCGGTTCCGCCGCACCGCCGAACAGGACCCGGAGACGCCGCACCCGGCACCCCCGCGCGTGCCGCTGCTGGGCCGCTGGCTCACCCACTTCGGGGAGCGTGCCCGCGTCCCCGGCTCCTCCCTGCTGCTCGCGCTCACCGACCTGCTCGGGCGGCACTGGGCGACCGGGCAGTCGAACCTGGAGGACCAGCACCTGGGCGCGCTCCTCGCCTGGATCGACCCGCCCGAGGGCAGCACGGGCGCGGACGCGGCGCTCCACGCCGAGCTGGCGCGGGACACGGACGGCCAGTTGCTGTGCCCACCCGCCGGACCGGCCACGGACCCGGCGTTCGACAACAAACTGCTCGCCCCCGCGATCGAGCGCTACGACCGCGCCCGCACCCGGCTCGCCGCCGCCGAGGACGGCCTGGAGGCGGACGACCGCCTCGGTGAACTGACCGCCGCCGAGCGGGAGATCCGCGCCCTGGTGGAGAGCCGTACGCGGCCGACCTGGGACGCGGTCTGGCACGGGCTCGACCTGCTGCGCGCGCTGCCGGAGGGCGCGCATGTCGTGGACCGGTGGACGCGCGACCGCTGGTCTTTCACCGGACACCGGGATCGGGTGGCCGCCGGAGAGCCGCCGCAGCCACGCCACGACGACGCGGTCACCGCGGCGAACAAGCTCGCCACGCGCGAGCGCGAACAGGCCCGCCTGGACGCCCATGAGGCACTCGACGACCCGCTCGTCATGGCCGGGCGGCGGCTTGCCGGGGAGGCGTTCGCGGGCGAGGTCACCGAGGTCGTGATGACGTACAGCGAGGGCAGACGACCCGGCCCGCGCCCCCTGGTGACCGTACGGACCGAGGACCGGCCGCATCTCGGGGAGCGCACGAAGGTGTACCGGTCGCTGGGCGGGAAGCCGCAGGCCGCCGAGTTCGTGGGCCATGAGGGGGACGGCCTGGTGGTGCTGCGGATCGTCGACAGGATGGGCCGCGGCAAGGAGCCGGAGGCCGGGTCGGTCCCCGAGAAGGGCGACCACGTGTGCTTCACGCTCTTCGAACACGAGCAGCGCGGCGGAGCGAAGCTGCCCGACGCGGAGGACACCCCGTGGACGCACGGCGGGCCGCCGGGCGAGACCGACGCGCTGCCGCAGCCGGACCCGGTGACCGAGGAGGATGTCCTGTGACCGTGTTCGCCCCGCCGGGCAGGGACTTCGACCCGGGGGCCGCGGCCGCCCGGGCCACCGGGGCCATTCTGCGCGACACGCTGCACGGCCCGCACAGAGGTGTCGTCGTCGACTCGCCGCCGGGCGCCGGGAAGTCGACGCTGGTCGTCCGGGCCGCGCTGGAACTGGCCTCCGCCGGGCGGCCGTTGATGGTGATCGCGCAGACCAACGCGCAGGTCGACGACCTGGTGCTGCGGCTGGCCGAGAAGGAACCGGACCTGCCGGTCGGGCGGTTGCACAGCAGTGACCCCGACCCCTACGACAAGGCGCTCGACGACCTGCCGAACGTCCGCAAGTCGGCCAGGGCGGGTGACCTGACGGGCCTGGACGTCGTCATCTCGACGGCCGCCAAGTGGGCCCACGTCAAGGACGTCGAGCCGTGGCGGCACGCGATCGTCGACGAGGCGTACCAGATGCGCTCGGACGCGCTGCTGGCGGTGGCGGGCCTGTTCGAGCGGGCGCTGTTCGTCGGCGACCCGGGTCAGCTGGACCCGTTCGCGATCGTCGGCGCGGAGCAGTGGGCGGGGCTGTCGTACGACCCGTCGGCGTCCGCGGTGACGACCCTGCTGGCCCACAACCCGGAGCTGCCGCAGCACCGGCTTCCGGTGTCGTGGCGGCTGCCGGCGTCGGCGGCACCCCTGGTGTCGCACGCGTTCTACCCGTACACGCCGTTCCGCAGCGGTACGGACCACGGGGACCGGCGGCTGGCCTTCGCGGTCGCGTCGGACGGCTCCGGGCCGGACCGGGTGATCGACGAGGCGGCCGAGACCGGCTGGGGGCTGCTGGAGCTGCCCGCCCGCCACACCCCGCGCACGGACCCGGAGGCGGTGCGGGCGGTCGCGACGGTCGTACGGCGGCTCCTCGACCGGGGCGGGGCGGCGGTGTCCGAGCGGGCGGAGGATCCGGTTCCGCTGACCGCGGACCGGATCGCCGTCGGTACCGCGCACCGGGACCAGGCGGCGGCGGTGCGCTCCGCGCTGGCGGACCTGGGGGTGCCGGACGTCACCGTCGACACGGCCAACCGGCTGCAGGGCCGCGAGTTCGATGTGACGGTGGTGCTGCATCCGCTGTCGGGCCGCCCGGACGCGACGGCGTTCCACCTGGAGACCGGCCGCCTCTGCGTCCTGGCCTCCCGCCACCGGCACGCGTGCATCGTGGTGTGCCGCGCGGGAGTGACGGAACTGCTGGACGACCATCCGTCGACGGAGCCGGTGCAGCTGGGGGTGACGGTGAAGTTCCCGGACGGCTGGGAGGCCATGATGTCCACTTGGGATCACTGGTCCGAGCACCGGGTGGTCTGGCGGCCCTGACCGATGCCCCCGGCGCCCGCCCGGCGGACGTGCGCTGCCGCGCCCCACTCGCCGGACGGAGTCCGGCACGCCGGAGGCGGCCGATGGTCACCGCCCCGGACGGCTGGGAGGCGAACCCCGCGGTGCTCGCGCATCCGACGGAGCACCGGGCGGCCTGGTGGCCGTGACCTGGGAGGACGTCGTGGAGCCGACGGGCACCGGGCTGCGGGGAACATCGCGGGCGCCGGTGGCCTTGGCACTCGGGGGACGTGCGGCGGGAGAGCGCGCTGAGGCGTGCCCCGCCCACCTCCCGGCGCCCTTGCGTCGGCGCGCGACAATGGACGGTGGCCCACCCGAATCGGCGCCACCCGAACCGTACGAGGAGGACAAGACATGGCGGAGCCCACGCCGCGTCGGAACGAGCCGCGGCTACGCCCCGCGCCCTTGCTCTTCGAGCCCGCGGAGGCGGCCTCCGACCCGGAACACTTCTTCGACCTGGAGTCGATCGACGACCCGCGGGCCCTGCTGGCCCGGGCCACGGAGCTCACACAGGCCTTTCGCGCGGCCACGGACCGGGCGGTGGAGTACCAGGCGATCGCCGCGGCCCAGCTCGCCGACCCGCGCCGCTTCGACCGGCTGACACCGGCGGCGATCGCCGAGCGGGCGGAGTGGACCGAGGACTACGCGAAGAAGATGGTGGAGTTCGGGCAGGATCTGCTCCGCGGGGTGGACTCGAGCGGGCCGGAAAGCCTGGGCTGACCAGCTCGGCGGCTCCTGACGCCGACGGCATCGAATGATCATGCGGCATATGCCCCGCCGCACCCTACCCCCTCTCACCCCCCGCTGTCCCCGTTTTCCGCGACCCTCGGAGACCGACCGCTCACGCCCGGTAGATCTGGCTCCCATGAGCAGTCGAACACCGTCCATCGAAGCCTGTCGCGACATCTGCGGTGTCACCTCCGAGGGCGCCGCCTGGCTCGCCTCGGCGGGAACGAATCCGCGCAGCACGCTGGCCCTGTGGGCGGAGCGGCCCACCGCCCCGGTCGTCCTGCCGTGCGGCACCGCGTTCGACGTCGTCAACGCCCCCGCGATCTTCGGGCGGCGGATGCTCGACCGGCTCTGGGGGGAGGGTCCAGGTTCCGGGCCCGTCGCGGTCCACAGGGGACGCACCCTGCTGTTCACGACCCCCGGCACGGCCCGGCGGCTGCCGGCGCTGCTCGACTGGGAGGAGTGGGGCGGCCGTACGCCCGAGACCCCGCCGCTGCTGTGCCACGGGGTCGGCGACGCGGTGACGGTGCCTGCCCTTCACCCCGCCGACCCCGCCACCACCAGGCTCGATTCCCGCTGGCTGGTCGCGCCCGACACCCGTCGGCCCTGGCTGCCCGGGCCGGAGGTCGTCCTCTGGGCGACCGTCCGGGCCGCCCGTGCGACGGCCTCCGACCCCGTACGGATATCGATTTTTCCTCCCGCCGACCAGGATGCTAAGGTCTACGACGTCAGCAGGCGCCGCTAGCTCAGTTGGTTAGAGCAGCTGACTCTTAATCAGCGGGTCCGGGGTTCGAGTCCCTGGCGGCGCACGATGGCGATGGCGAGGCGTGTTCGCGGAAAGCGCGAAACCGGCCTCGCCATCTCTGTTTCTGCGCGGCTTCGCCGCGCGCTGTGGGGGCTTCGCCACCCACACCCCCTCCGGCCCAACCGCACGCACCGCCCGGCACGCACGGCACCGTGGTCGCGGAAAACGCGAACCCCTCCTCGCCACCCCTGCCTCCGCCCGACTCCCCCGCGCACCGCAAAGGCCTCACCACCCCCTCCGGCCCAACCGCACACACCACCCGGCACGCACGGCACCGTGGTCGCGGCCGGAGCGGCTGCCATCCGCCCTGCGCCCCGCCGGCGCTCTCCGCACGCGTCCCCAGGCGGCCACAGGCTCCACGGCGGGACCACTCCGGCGCGCCACGCACCCCACTCACCCCTTGGTGATCCGCACCGTCCACCCCCCGGAAGCCGTTCTCTCCTCCACCTCCACCCGGATCCCCTCCCCCGGCACCGTGAAGGTCTCGCCCTCCCGGATCGGGGCGTCCGCCAAGGGTGGGTAGACCGAGGTGCCGTCGCAGGCCGAGGTGTGCGGGTGGGCGTCCAGGACCTGTACGGGCCCGCCCCCGGACTCCGTCTCGCCGCGCACCCGGTAGACGAGGACTCCCTGGGTGCAGGCCGCGCTGTCGTTGCCCACCGCCCCGCGCGCCTCGATGGCCAGCACGCTCTCGGGCCCCGTCCGCACCACCGCCAGCTTGGTGCCGTGCCCCGAGCCGAACGCCTCGACCCCGCGCCCGAGGGCGCCCGCCGCACCGGCGCCCACCGGCACCTGTGGCACCCCGGTCGGCCCCGCCGCCACCGGCTCCAGCGTCAGCCGTGTGCTGCCCTGAGCCCGTACGCACACGACCTGGCGCTCGTCCAGCCACCCCAGCTTCCACTTGTGCCAGGCGAGGAGATCCGGCGCCAGTCCGAACTGGCTGCCCATGAGGTCCCAGTCGCCGACGTAGGTGTCCCAGTCGCCCTTGCCGTCGGCCGGACGGTGGTACAGATCGGGCAGGTCGAACACATGGCCTGTCTCATGGGCGAGGACGAGCCGGTCGGGCGGGTGCTTCTCGAAGACCGTGACCACCCGGCGAATGTCCTTGCCGTCGGCCCGCAGCGGGGTGTCCAGATTGACCACCTTCGTGGCGTCCGAGTCGACTCCGGGCGCGTCCGGGTCGGCCACGAGGTACACGATGTCGTACCGCGAGAAGTCGACGTCCTTGTCGGCCGCGGCGAGCGCGTCACGCAGATAGGCGGCCCGGCTCTCGGTGCTCCAGTCGCGCCGTATGGCGTAGGCGGTGGCCGGGTGCGGCATCCTGACCCAGTGGTCCACCGGATGGGGGTGGAGCGTGAACCGTCCGTAGGAGGCGCGTTCGAAGAAGCGGCTGGTGTCCGGGAAGTAGTCACCGGCCAGCTCGGCCGGCGTGGTCGCCGGGGTCGCGCCCGGGAAGGACAGGAAGATCATGACCGCGTCGAGCGCGCGGGTGGGGCGGGTGTACGCGGCGTTCCAGGTGTCGACGCCCTCGGAGTGGTGGGCCCCGCTGCGGGCGAGCTCGCAGGCCGCGGCCAGGGGTTCGGCCAGGGCGGGGCTCGTCACGAGCGAGGTCGCGACGAGCGCGGTCATCGACGTGACGAGGGCCCCCGTGTTGCGCAGGACGGGCGACGCACCCCGGACGAGCTCCTTCAGGGTCTCGCGGGTGAGCCACGCGAAGGGGAGCGGACACGGCACGTCGACCTCCGGGTGCAGTTCTCGGAACTCCACTCCCAGACTGGTCCTACTTGTATGACTACGTCCTGTTTGTCTGCACCGGAAGGGTGAGAGGCCATCAGCCGGGGGATGGGCCCGGAGAGAAGGGCGACAGCCGCGGGAGGGGCAGTGCGGAGCGGGAGCGCGCGACGGCGCACGAGCACCAAGGGGGCGGTCGACATGCGCCGACGCCCCCAATACTCACGGAACGTCACAGCCCCGGGCGGCCTGATGGACCGGGTTCCGGCACGGGCAGAAACGATCTGTCAGAACACGTGCTCGCCGCGGGACACTGCGCATCGGCTGGAAGGCCTCCGGGTCAGCCTCTATGATCGGCACACTTTCCTGCACGAACACGGCTTGTACGGCCGCTCACCCTGCGGCCGTCGACCCCGACGAGACCGAAGAGATCCGTACGAAGAACGAGTGCACTGCGGGAGCGAGCGGTGAGCGGAACGTCCGATGGGCCGGCGCCCGCGGCAGACCTCGTCGGCCCGGCCATCACAGAGAGTTACGACACCACGTCATCCGGTACGTCCCAGCCATCACCTTTTTCCGACGACCCACCCGTCACCTCCGAAGACCGGCGCTTCAGCCCCGAAGACCGAGCCCTCACTCCGCCCGACGACGCCTCCTCCGCGGCCGCGCCCGTCGACGCACCACCTCTCGCCCCGTCCGTCGTGCCCCGGTCCGTCGCGTTCGGCGCCGCCTTCACCGCCGCGCCGCTCGCCATGGCGGTCGTGGACCGGGAGGGCCTGGTCGTCACCGCCAACGGCACGATGGGTTCCCTGCTCGGCACGGGCACGGAGGCACTGGTCGGCAAGGTCGCCGCCGACCTGCTGGACCTGCCCTCGGACGCCCGGACCTGGCATGCCTACCGCGAAGTGCTGCGCGGACGCCAGGCAAAGCTGCGCTGCACGCGCCGCGTCAAACACCCCGACGGGCACTCGCTGTGGGTCCAGGTGACCGTGACACCACTGCCCGAGGCCGAGAAGGCGATCCTCCTCTCCGTCGCCGACATCAGCGCCCGCCGTGAACTCCAGGCCAGGCTGCGGCACTTGCAGATGCACGACCCGGTGACCCGGCTGCCCAACCGGACCCTGTTCTTCGAACGCCTGTCGGCCGCGCTGGAGGCGGACACGTACCAGGAGAGCGGCACCGGCCGGATCGGGCTGTGCTACCTGGACCTCGACGGCTTCAAGGCGGTCAACGACACCCTCGGCCACCGCGTCGGCGACCGGCTGCTCGCGGCCGTCGCGGAGCGCCTGACGCGCTGCGCGGACGAGGCGGGCCAGGGGCGGCCCACCACTCCCCTGGTGGCCCGGCTGGGCGGCGACGAGTTCGCGCTCCTGGTCGAGGACTCCACGGGCACCGAACAACTGGCCGAGCTGGCCGAGTCGGTGCTCAAGGCGATCCAGGAGCCGTTCGACCTGTCCGGGCAGCGGCTGTCGGTGTCGGCGTCCATCGGCGTCGTGGAGCGGCACGCGGCCGGTACGAGCGCGACCGGCCTCATGCAGGCGGCCGACACGACGTTGTACTGGGCGAAGGCCGACGGCAAGGCGCGCTGGACGCTGTTCGACCCGGAGCGCAACGCCCACCGGATGACCCGGCAGGCGCTGTCCTCGGGGCTGCGGCCGGCCATCGAACGGGGTGAGTTCGCCCTGGAGTACCAGCCGTTGGTCGGTATGGAGGACGGACGGGTGCGCGGGGTGGAGGCGCTGGTGCGCTGGCACCACCCGCAGTTCGGCACCTTGACGCCGAATCGGTTCATCGGACTGGCGGAGGAGGACGGTTCGATCGTCCAGCTCGGGCGCTGGGCGCTGAAGACCGCCTGCCGGCAGGCACGCCGCTGGCAGCTCCAGCGTCCGGACGAGCCGCCGCTCTTCGTCAGTGTGAACGTGGCGGTGCGTCAGGTGTGGGACTCCGACCTGGTGGCGGACGTGGCGGAGACGCTGACGGAGACCGGACTGGCCCCGCATCTGCTCCAGTTGGAGCTGACGGAGTCGGCGGTCATGGGCTCGGCCGGCCGTCCGCTCCAGGCGCTCCAGGCGCTGAGCGAGATGGGGGTGCGCATCGCGATCGACGACTTCGGCACCGGATACTCCAACCTCGCCTACCTCAGCCGACTGCCGGTGTCCGTGCTGAAGCTGGACGGGTCGTTCGTCCGGGGCTTCCAGTACGAGGGCACGGACGCGCACCCGAACCCGGCCGACGAGGTCATCGTGGAGGCCATGATCCAGCTCGCCCACCGGCTGGGCCTGACGGTCACCGCGGAGTGCGTGGAGACCTCGGCCCAGGCCACCCGCCTGCGCCGTATCGGCTGCGACACCGGACAGGGCTGGCTGTACTCACGCCCGGTGCCGCCGGACCGGATCTCGGAACTGGTGCAGGGTGAGGGCTGCTGCCACCCGTGACGCGGGAGGGGGCCGGGCCCCGGTCCGACCGGCCGCTCACCCCACCGGCAACCCGTACGCGTTCGCGACCAGCTCGTAGGACCGCAGGCGTACCTCGCCGCTGTGGGCGTTGGCCGTGAGCATCAACTCGTCGGCGCCCGTGCGCTTCTGGAGGTCGTCCAGGCCGGAGCGGACCTCGTCCGGAGTGCCGTGCACCACATTGGCGGTCCAGGACCCGATGAACTCCTCCTCCATGGGGCTGAACTCGTGACGCTCCGCCTCCTGCGGTGTGGGGACGAGTCCGGGGCGGCCCCTGCGGAGCCGGAGCATGTTGAGGGCGGCGGCCCGGACGTGGCGGCGGGCCTCCTTCTCGTCGTCGGTGGCGAGCGCCGAGACGCCGATGAGGGCGTACGGCGCGTCGAGGACCTCGGAGGGGCGGAAGGAGGCGCGGTAGAGGTCGAGGGCCGGGATGGTGTTCTGGGCCGAGAAGTGGTGGGCGAACGCGAACGGCAGGCCGAGCATGCCGGCCAGACGGGCGCTGAACCCGGAGGAGCCGAGCAGCCAGATCGGCGGCCGGTGCGGGGACTGCACACCGCCCGGGGAGGTGGCCTGGACGGGGCCCGGGACCGCGTGGATACGGGCGTAGGGGTGGCCGTCGGCGAAGTCGTCGTCGAGGAACCGGGTCAGCTCGGCGAGCTGCTGCGGGAAGTCGTCGGCGCCCTCGTTCAGCCGGTCGGTGCGGCGCAGCGCGGCGGCCGTGGCACCGTCCGTGCCGGGGGCGCGGCCGAGGCCCAGGTCGACCCGGCCGGGGGCCATGGCCTCCAGCGTGCCGAACTGCTCGGCGATGACCAGCGGGGCGTGGTTGGGCAGCATGACGCCGCCCGAGCCGAGCCGGATGCGCTCGGTGTGGGCGGCGAGGTGGGCCAGGATCACCGCGGGCGAGGAGGAGGCCACGCCCGGCATGGAGTGGTGCTCGGCCACCCAGTACCGGTGGTAGCCGCGGGCCTCGGTGAGCCGGGAGAGGGCCACGCTGGTGCGCAGGGCGTCGGTGGCGGTGGTGCCCGCGCCGACGGTGACCAGGTCCAGTACGGACAGGGGGACGGGGGCGGTGCCCTGTGCCGTGCCTCGGATCTCGTCCACTGCTGTTCCTCCCGCGTGAGCGTCGCGTTTCTCGACCGCCTAACAGGAGACGCTCTCCGTTTATTCCCGGGTCCCCGGCAGCCCCCGCCTCCCCTACACCTGCACCACCGGCTCCCTGGTGAACAAGGTCCCCAGGCCCGGCGCGTTCACCCGGCGGTCGACCAGGCGCAGGGCCTCCCACACCGTGACCTGGTTGGCCGTGAGGACCGGTTTGGCCAGTTCCTTCTCCAGGGCCACCAGGTGCGCGGCCGTGTGGAGCGCGGTGTCCGGGATCAGGACCGCGTCCGCGTCGGCGTGGTCGCCCGCGCGGGCCAGCGCCAGGACCTCGTCGGCGCCCCAGGCGGCCACCTCGGCCGCCGTTCCGGCGTCCGCGCCGTGGACCGCGGCCACCTCCGAGCCGGCCGCCCTCAGGAAGGAGGCGAACTCCTGCGCCACATCGTCCGGGTACGTCGCCGCGACGGCCGGCCGCCGTGCCCCGATCTCCCGCACGGCGTGCACGAAACCGAACGCGGTGGACGAGGCGGGCATCCCGGCGGTGCGCGCGAGGGTGCGCATCTGCTCCTGGGCGCCCTCCCAGCCCTGCAGGAAGCTGCCGCTGGTGGACGCCCACACCACCGCTTCGGCGCCGGAGAGCCGCAGCTCCTCGGCGCTCGAGGCGAGCCGCAGCGGCGAGCCCATCTCCCGGAGGAGGTCGGGGCGGCGCGCGTCCTCACCCTCATCGGTGTGCACGAGATCCACCCGGATGTCACCGGCCAGCAACTGCTCGATGCGGGGATAGTCGTCCTCGGCGAAGTGGCCCGGGTAGAGGAATCCGAGTGCCGTCATGCCCAACCTTCCTGTTCGTCCGGCGGTACGGGTCCCCGGCTGCCGCCACGTCGGGCAGAGCGCGGCGAGCGGAGCGTGCCGGTGACCCATGGCGCGGGTACCCAGGTGGGCGGAACCGTCCCCCTCGTCACCTCATCGGCCGTGTTGACGGCCCGGAGCCGGGGTGCGACCGTGGTCAATCCGCGCACGTCGGACGCCCCGCCGGCCGTTTCGGCCGCTCCCGGACTCGAAGGGACGGTTCCGTATGACGGCTTCCACGCCCGGCCCGACCGTGCTCGTGCTGGACGCGGACCCGCTCCTCCGGCTCGGCCGGCTCACCGGACGGGCGCGGGTCGAGCACGTCGACGCCTCGACGCTCGCCGCGCGGCTGCCGTACGCCGATGTGCTGCTGGTGTGGGACGTCGCCTCCCGTGCGGTGCGCGACGCCTGGCCGGGTGAGGGGCCGCGTCCGCGCTGGGTGCACATCGCGAGTGCGGGAGTCGATCATGTGCTGTGCCCCGAACTCGTCGCGTCCGACACGGTGGTGACGAACGCGCGCGGCGTCTTCGAGCAGCCGGTCGCGGAGTACGTGGCCGCGCTCGTCCTCGCCCTGGCCAAGGACCTGCCCCGCACCTGGGACCTGCAACGGGAGCGGGAGTGGCGGCACCGCGACGCGCTGCGGGTGGCGGGCACGCGCGCGTGCGTGGTGGGTTCCGGACCGATCGGGCGGACGATCGCCCGTACGCTCAAGGGGCTCGAGGTGACCGTGTCGGTCGTGGGCCGGGTCCCGCGCACCGGCATCCACGGGCCGGCCGACCTGGACCGGTTGCTGGCCCGCGCCGACTGGGTGATCGGGGCGGCGCCGCTGACCGAGCAGACGTACGGCATGTTCGACGCCCGCCGCTTCGGCGTCATGCAGCCGTCGGCCCGGTTCATCAACGTGGGGCGCGGACAGCTCGTCGTGGAGGAGGCGCTGGCCGAGGCGCTGAGGAAGCGGTGGATCGCGGGCGCGGCCCTGGATGTCTTCCGGCACGAACCGCTCGGCCCGGACAGCCCCTTGTGGCAGGTGCCCGACCTGCTGGTGTCCCCGCACATGAGCGGTGACACGGTCGGCCGTCAGGACGAGCTCGGCGCCCAGTTCCTGGCGCTGTACGAACGCTGGGCGGCGGGCAGACCCCTGGTGAACGTGGTGGACAAGAACCGGGGATACGTACCCGGCCACTGAACCGCCGACCGGTCACCGTCGCCGCTGGTCGGCGTCCCGGTCCGGCGTCACGGCGGCCTGGATCCCGGGCACCCGCGGACGATCGGGGCCGGAACTGGCCCGAATACATCGCATGATCCCGGGTAGCTGCGCGCCCATGGCTCCCCCACGGACGAATGCACGGACGTACGGCCCGGGCAAGCCCGGAACGACCCGCCGGTCACTGCTCGCAGGTGTCGCGGCCCTCGGCACGCTGGGCGCGGCCGGCTGCAGCCGTGTCGCGGCGGCGTCGAGCACACCCGGCGGCGATCTGCTCAGCCGGCTGCGGGCCCAGGGCGTCGTGCGCCTCGGCATCGCCGGCGAGATCCCCTTCGGCTACATCGACAAGAACGGCCGTCTCACCGGCGAGGCCCCCGAGCTGGCGAGGGTCGTCTTCAAACGGCTCGGCATCGACCGGGTGCAGCCCGTTCCGACCGAGTTCGGCTCGCTGATCCCCGGTCTGAACTCCCAGCAGTTCGACGTGGTCTCCGCCGGGATGTACGTCACCCCGGAACGCTGCCAGCAGGTCATCTTCGCCGACCCCGACTACCAGATGCTCGACGCGTTCATCGTGCGCAAGGGCAATCCCAAGGGTCTGCACGACTACAAGGACGTCGTCGCGAAGAAGGCGAAGCTGGCCACCGGCACCGGATACGCGGAGATCCAGTACGCCGTCGAGGCCGGTTACAAGCAGAGCGAGATGCTGATCGTCACCGACCAGGTCGCCGGGCTGAACGCCGTGGAGGCCGGCCGCGTCGACGTCTTCGCCGGGACCGCGCTGACCGTCCGCGAGGTCGTGAGGAAGTCGAGCAAGGCGGAGGCCACCCAGCCCTTCAAGCCTCTCGTCAAGGGCAAACCGCACGTCGACGGCGGCGCCTTCGCGTTCCGGCCCACCGAGACCCGGCTGCGGGACGCCTTCAACGCCGAGCTGAAGAAGATGAAGGCGAGCGGCGAGCTCTTCCGGATCCTGCGCCCGTTCGGTTTCACCAAGGCCGAGATGACCGACCTGACCGCGAAGGAGCTGTGCCGCGGATGACCTCGGGACTGTGGGAACTCGTACTCAAAGGGGTCTGGACCACGGTCCAGCTGCTGGTCCTCAGCGCCCTGCTCGCGGCGGCCGTCTCCTTCGCCGTGGGCATCGCGCGCACCCACCGCGGATGGATCGTCCGCTTCCTCGCCGGCTTCTACACCGAGGTGTTCCGCGGCACCTCCGCCCTGATCATGATCTTCTGGGTGTTCTTCGTGCTGCCGCTCGCCTTCGGATGGCAGCTGGTGCCGATGTGGGCGGGCACCCTGGCGCTGGGCCTGACGTACGGGGCGTACGGGGCGGAGATCGTGCGCGGCGCCCTGAACTCGGTGGATCCCGCGCAGCGTGAGGGCGGGATCGCGCTGAGCTTCACGCCGTGGCAGCGGATGCGGAAGATCCTGCTGCCGCAGGCGGTGCCCGAGATGATCCCGCCGTTCTCGAACCTGCTGGTCGAGCTGCTCAAGGGCACCGCACTGGTGTCGGTCATGGGCATGGGCGACCTGGCGTTCAGCGGCAACCTGGTGCGGCTCGCGCTGCAGGAGAGCGCGCAGATCTACACCTACGTCCTGCTCATCTACTTCGTGATCGCCTTCCTGGTCACGCGGCTGATGCGGGGCCTCGAGCACCGGCTCAAGGCCGGGGTCGGGAAGGCGCCGCAGCCCCGGGTGTCCGTGCGCCGCCCGGTCGGAGGTGTCGTCCGATGACCTGGGACTGGGGCGCCGTCCGCGCCTTCATGCCGCACTTCCTCGACGGCCTGGTCGTCACCCTGGAAGCGCTGGCCCTCGGCTCGCTGATCTCGTTCACGGTCGGTCTGGTGTGGGCGCTGCTGATGCGCACACCGACCCGGTGGGTGCGCTGGCCGGTGGGGGTCGTCACCGAGTTCATCCGCGACACCCCGCTGCTGGTGCAGCTGTTCTTCCTCTTCTACGTGCTGCCCGAGTGGGGCCTGACCTTCTCCGCGCTGACCACCGGTGTCGTCGCCATCGGCCTGCACTACTCGACCTACACCATGCAGGTCTACCGGGCCGGTATCGACGCCGTGCCCGCCGGCCAGTGGGAGGCGGCCACCGCGCTGAGCCTGCCGATGCGGCGCGTCTGGACGGCGGTGATCCTGCCGCAGGCGATCCGCCGGGTCGTGCCGGCGCTCGGCAACTACGTGATCTCGATGCTGAAGGACACGCCGATGCTGATGGTGATCACCGTCCTCGAGATGCTCGGCCGGGCGCGGCTCTTCTCCCAGCAGCACTTCCAGTTCACCGAGCCGCTCACCGTGATCGGTGTGGCCTTCGTCCTGATCTCCTACCCCGCCTCCCTCCTCCTGCGAGCACTGGAGCGACGCCTTGTCCGCTGACACCCCCCTGATGAAGCAACCCGACGCCGATCCCCGTCCGCAGGCGGGCTCCGGCGAGCTGATCCGCCTCGAGAAGGTCACCAAGCGGTTCGGTGACCACACGGTCCTCGACCGGCTGGACTTCTCGGTCGACGCGGGCCGGCACGTGACGCTGATCGGCCCGTCCGGCTCCGGGAAGACCACGATCCTGCGGCTGCTGATGACCCTGACCAAGCCCGACGAGGGCACGATCACGGTCGGCGGACAGCGCCTGTACCCGGCGCCCGAGAAACAGGTCCGGGAGATCCGCAAGAACATCGGCATGGTCTTCCAGCAGTTCAACCTGTTCCCGAACATGAAGGTGCTGCGGAACATCACCGAGGCGCCGGTGACCGTGCTCGGCCTGTCGAAGGACGAGGCGGAGGAGCGGGCGCGGGAGCTGCTCGACCTGGTGGGCCTGAGCGACCACGTCGACAAGTACCCGAGCCAGCTCTCCGGCGGCCAGCAGCAGCGCGTGGCGATCGCCCGCGCCCTGGCGATGCGCCCGCAGGTGCTGCTGCTGGACGAGGTGACGTCCGCGCTCGACCCTGAACTGGTCGCCGGGGTCCTCGACGTGCTGCGCGACATCGCTCACAGCACGGACATCACCATGCTCTGCGTGACCCACGAGATGAACTTCGCACGGGACATATCCGACCGGGTCCTGATGTTTGATTCCGGCCAAGTCATCGAGGCCGCTTCCCCGGAGAAGATCTTCAGCGATCCCGAGCACACACGCACGCGGGAGTTCCTCAGCGCAGTGCTCTGACTACACGAAGTGAACGCGGCGGCCCTTTTCCGGGTTCCGACCCATGGGGCATGACCCAGGCATATGCAGGAGTGGCGCGTTCCTGCTGAGCGGGCCGAAGCCGCCGCAAAGTTCGTGAACAGCCGCTCCCCGACGCGCGTTTGAGCCGTATCGTGGACACAGCCAAGCTGCCTTCAGGATGGCCCAAAAGCGCAGGGGGAGACCGTGGCGCTGACCCATGAGCCGACCGCCCCGTACCACTCGGCCCAGGACGCCCTGCGCGTCCTGGAGACCGTGGCGCGGCACTCCACCGGTGTCACCGACGCCGAGCTGGCCCGCCACACCGGCCTCGGCAGCCAGCGGCTGACCTCGCTCCTGCGGATGCTGCGCCGGGAGGGGTACGTCGAGCAGACCTTCGACGGCGCGTACGTCACCGGGGCCGCGCTCAGCCGGCTGGGCTCCGCCCAGGGGCACGAGCAGGCGCTGCGCGAGCAGCTCCAGCGCACCCTGGACCGGCTGCGCGACGCCATGGGCGCCGCCGTCTACATCAGCCGTTATATCGACGGCGAGGTGCGGGTCACCCAGTGCGCGGCGAGCGCGCTGGCGCCCGCGGTGCACGAGTGGGTGGACTTCCGTTCCTCGGCGCACGCCAGCGCGGTCGGCAAGAGCCTGCTCGGCCAGCTCGACCTGAACGGCCGCCGGGACCACCTCGCCCGGCACAAGATGGCCCGGCTCACCGCACGGACGATCACCAGCGAGAAGGTCCTGCTGTCCCGCCTGGACGCCCATCCGCCGACGGTGCCGGTGCTCGACCTGCAGGAGTACGCGGTGGGCACGGTCTGCGCGGCCGTCCCGATCACCGCGGGCTCCTCGGTCGGCTGCCTGGCGCTGTCCCTGCCGGTCCAGCACGCCCACCGGCTGCGGCAGGCGGCGGAACGGCTGACCAGGGGCGCGGCGCCGGTGGTCCTCTCGCTCACGATCTGAGCGGTCCGGGAGAGCGGAGGCGGGTCGCGGGGGCGGTCACGAGCACCCCTGTGGACCAGGTAGTATTTCTTTTGTCGCCGAGGGCGGAAGCCCGAAAGCGACGGAGTCTGCGCCGCTAGCTCAGTTGGTTAGAGCAGCTGACTCTTAATCAGCGGGTCCGGGGTTCGAGTCCCTGGCGGCGCACGGATGAGGGGCTCCTCGCGAAAGCGGGGAGCCCCTCTTCGTCGTACGAGGCTGCCGTCCCGCCGGCCCTCCCGCCCATGAGCCCGGTACCCGGCGTCACCGCGCATTCACCATTCGTACGCGGCGGGGGCCGCCTTCGTCCCGAGGGACGTACCGTCAGCTGTGGAGGTCCACGGCGACCATGGTCATGAAGCCGACGCAGAACAGGACGATCCCGCAGAGGAAACCCAGGACGCCGGCGACGGCCACCGCCTGCCTGCCCCGCCTCGGGGGGCGCGCGGTCGCCACGACCCCCTTGCGGCCCTCGGCGTAGCGGACGGTGACGATGTCGCCCTCGACCGTCGTCCCCGGGCCACCCTGCTCCTCGAACCGGATCCGGGAGCCGTCCCGCGTCGTGAACTCGTAGACGTGGTGCAGCGTCGTACGCACGGAGGTGTCGTTCCGGCCGCCGTGGACGGTCGTGTACGCCTTCAGACAGCACGCCTCGGCCGTCAGCCCGCTGTTCCACGCGCTTCTGATCCGCAGCCGGCGATGCACCACCCGGTACCCCAGGGAGCCTGCCGCGGCCATGATCAGTACGGGTACGACGTAGAGCATCGCTTCCATGGATTCCCCCGGGTCAGGTGACGCACACCGGCTCGGTCACCGCCGGTGTGCGGAACCTACCCGTGGGGAGTGGCGGATTGGCTCAAGCAATCCTCAGAGCTCGGGCGGTGAGCATCCGCACTCAGAACGTGACGTCCGCACAGGAGTAGAAGGCGTTGCCCGTGTCCGCGATCGTCCACACACCGAGGATCACGTGGTGGCCGCTCAGCCCGGTCGGCAGGGGGCCGGTGTGGGTGAGCGTGGACGGAGGGCGCCGACCGTTGTACGGGACCGTCAGGAAGGGGGTGAGGTCGAGGTCCGCGCGGGTCAGGGCGTGGTTCTGGTTCCAGCCCGGTCTGGTGGCGTAGTACCGGAAGTCGGTCGTGGCGTGCGAGGCGGTGAACTGCCAGCGGAAGGTGTAGCTCTGCCCGCCGGTCACCTTCGTCGTCGGCCAGGGTGCGCCCGAGGGTGTCCTCGGCCGGTCGAGCGCGCCGAAGTCGGTGTGGTTCGCCGAGCAGATGCGGCCGTCGTCCGGTCCGGCGGCCGGGAAGCCCTTGGGGCCCTCGACGCTCTGCGGTTCCCATTGGATGTCACCGCAGCCGGTGACGATGCCGCCGTGCGCGGCGCACATCTTCTGCCGGCTGAGGGGCTGGTCGGTGTAGCCGTGGGCGTCGGCGCCGCCGGTGGAGAGCACGAAGGCTCCCGCGGTCGCGAGGCCCAGCACGGCGGCGTACAACCTGGTCCTGGTGCGCATGCTGCCGCTCCTTTGAACGTGGGGGAGTTCAGTGAGCCGTGCAGGTCTAGACCAAGTCACAGATTATGGGCGACCATTGAACATGTCCATACCAGTCGCAGGTCTGTCCGCGCCGCCGTGGCCGGCACGGGCGCCGCCTCCCGGGGCGGCGCCCGCCTCAACCGCCGTCGCCCGCCCGTCCCGTGCAGAACGCCACCGTCAGGTCCCGGACCAGCGCCTTGCGTTCGCAGTCGTCGAGTTCCACCAGACCCCGCGCGGTCAGCCGGGTCACCGTGTCCTCCACCGAGTCCAGGACCGAGCCGATCACCGCGTCGCGGTGCTCCGCGTCGAGCGCGGCGATACGGCGCCGCTGCATGCGGGCGGCGACCTCGGGGGCGTACTCGATCCGGGTCGGCCGGGCCGAGAACACCTCCAGGCCGACCGGCGCCGTGTCGGCCGCGACCAGCCGGGTCAGCGTGTCGCCGATCGCCTCCACATCGCGCAGGCTCACCGCGTCCGTCGTCGCGGGCAGGTCGGCCGGCACCTGAGGCAGCACCCGGGTGAGCGCCGACTCGACGCACTCCCGCAGATAGGTCTCGTGGTCATCGATGCCGAAGACGGCGCGCGCGGTGTCCCTGACCTGCCAGACCACCAGCACCACCACGCGCAGCGCGACCCCGTTGGCGTCGGCCGCGCAGATCGGCTCGCTGCGCCAGTGGCGCAGCCGTACGTCGACCCGGCGGCACAGCACGAGCGGGTTGACCCACATCAGGCCGGTACGGCGGACCGTGCCCCGGTAGCGTCCGAACAGCGCGAGGACCCAGGCGCGTCCGGTGTCCCCACGGCTGAGCCCGCCGAAGCCGAAGAGGAGGAGCGCGCCCGCGACGGCGTAGGCGGCCCACTGCGCGAGCCCGAGCCTCGTGCCCGAGACCGGCGGAAGGTCCAGCCCGCGCACCATGGCCGGCGGCAGGACGCCCGCCCACCACGAGGCGGCCACGCACCCGGCCGCTCCAGCGATCCCCGCCAGCAGGCCCACCGCCCAGTGCAGTACCCGCGCGGGCCGTTCGATCAGTTCGGGGTCCACCGTCGGCCCCTGGCGCCTGGGAGCGGCGGGCACCTGGACCCTCGGCTGCTCACCGGTGCCGAACCGCCGCCGCACGACCGTCGGGGCCGGCGGCTCGGTGTCGGAGCCCTTCCGGAACAGCAGATGCACCGGGAGCTCGGTGGTCGCCTCGCTGTGGATGACCCGGGCGTGCCGCGCGTCGGCGCTCTCCGGCCCCTCCTCGTGCTCCGGAGTCGGTGATGTCGTCGTACTCATGCGTGCCTCCACACGTCAGGAGAAGAGCCGTCGCCAGGTTTCCGGCCCCGGGAAGCCGTCGGCCTCGCGGCCGTGCCAGCCCTGGGCGCGCTGGAAGGCCTCCACGTTGCGCCGGTCGGCCTCGCTCCAGCGGGTGCCGGGGCCGTCGGTGTAGTGCTCGTCGAACCCCTTCTCGACCAGCTTCCGGCCCAGCAGGGCGACGTGCGGGTTGTCCGCGCCCGGCCGGAAACTGCCGCTGCCCGGGTAGTCGGGGACTCCCGGCGCGGAGAGGTCTCGCGGGTGCGGGGCGCCGGTCCGGTCGAGGGGCCGGCCGGGAGTCCCCGCCGGGCGTTTCCCGCCGGCCCCCGGCACCAGGTGGACCCAGTCGCCGGGCCTCGGCAGCCCGGGGACACCGGGAGCGGCCGATGCGGCGGGGACGCCGGGCAGCCCGGGGGGCGGCATCTCCTTGCCCTCGGTGGTCTCCTTGGTCTCGATGACGTTCTTGTAGCGGTAGGGCACATAGCGGTTGGCGTTCGACCAGTACGCGTACGGGGTGGCCTTCCGGCGAGCGACCGGCGGGGTCTCCTCGTAGGCGATGTAGCTCTTGCGCGTGTAGTCCGTCCAGCCGCCGAAGATGACGACGTGCGAGCCCTTCTCCGGGTTGTCGGGATTGTGGAAGAGGAGGATGTCGCCCGGCTGCAACTGCTCCTTGGTGATGCGCACACCGAACTTGTCGAGGCTGCCCGTCCATTCGTTCGAACCGAGGTTCCAGGCCATCGAGACGAAACCGGAGCAGTCCTGCCGGTAACCGTCGGACCAGTAGTTGTCCATGCTGTACGGGACTCGGGCGGCGATCCACTTCTTGGCCCGGTTGACGATCTCGGCGCGGGTCGTCGTGGCCGCCGCGGTCAGGTTCAGGCCGCCGGCCGGTCCGTGCAGCGGCGCGGTCTTGCCCTGCGGGGTGTCCGGAGCCTCGTCACCGGCGGGGACAGGGGGCGCGGGCGGCGCGTGAACGGCTGCGACGACCGGTGTCGCCTGGGTCGCGCCCAGCGTCGCGCCCGCGGCGGCGGCCAGCGCCAGGGCCGTGCGGGTCATCGGGCGACGGGTCCCCCCGGCGGCGGAGGAAGGGGGGATGACGCGACGCCGGCGCGCACAGCCCGGGCAGCCGCAGTCCGTCATGGGTTCGAATTCCTCGAAAACCGGTGTCTCCATGCGACGCCCCTCACACTCCCCGTCGGCCTCCGGGGGGATCTTTAGCTTTTGTCGTTTTAGTCCGCTTTTCTGCACATTCGTCAGTTACCCATGCGGACTGGCGAGTCGCCGGTTGACGGGCCGAATGATGTACGGGAAGTCATTCGCACGGGTACCGGTCCCTCCGTACGGAGGGACCCTCGAAGCCGGGGACGGTCGTGAGCACCTTCCGGCGTCGGGTAGAGTTCTCCAGGTCAGCAGGCGCCGCTAGCTCAGTTGGTTAGAGCAGCTGACTCTTAATCAGCGGGTCCGGGGTTCGAGTCCCTGGCGGCGCACCATGGCGATGGCGAGGCGTGTTCGCGGAAAGCGCGAACCAGCCTCGCCATCTCTGTTTCTGCGCGGCTTCGCCGCGCGCTGTGGGGGCTTCGCCACCCACACCCCCCTCCGGCCCAACCGCACGCACCGCCCGGCACGCACGGCGCCCCCGAAGCCGCCCCGCCGCCCGCCGCCCGCCGCCCGCCGCCCGCCGCCCGCCGCCCGCCGCCCGCCGCG
>NZ_JCAJZO010000003.1:0-463458 GCF_059510295.1 Streptomyces sp. PTL18
CGCACGGGGGTTTTCTGCGTTTAGGGGCGGCCCGACGCCATGACTCAGAGCCGCGTGACTCAGAGCCGCCCCGCTGCCTTCAACGCCAAGTAGGCGTCCGCCAACGCCGGCGCCAGATCCTCCGGCGTCGCGTCCACAACCGTCACCCCATGACGCCGCAGCTTCTCCGCCATCTGTGTCCGCTCCGCATGGGCCTGGGCGGCTGCAGCGGCCTCGTACACCGCGTCCGTGCTGCCCCGCGCCGTCGCCATGCGGGCGACGTGCGGGTCGGCCACCGACGCCAGCAGCACCGTATGGCGCTGAGTGAGCTGGGGCAGCACCGGGAGGAGTCCCTCCTCGATGGGGGCCGTGTCCAGCGTGGTGAGCAGGACGACCAACGACCGTCGGGGCGCCGTACGGAGTGCCGTGGCCGTAAGACCGCGTGCATCCGTTTCCACCAGCACCGGCTCCAGCGCCGCCATCGCGCTGACCAGGGACGGCAGGACATCGCCGGCGGCGCGTCCCTGGACCAGAGCACGCACCCGGCGGTCGTAGGCGAGCAGATCCACGCGGTCTCCCGCACGGCTCGCCAGCGCGCCCAGCAGCAGCGCGGCGTCCATGGAGGCGTCCAGGCGCGGGGAGTCACCGACCCGGCCGGCGGAGGTGCGGCCCGTGTCCAGGACCAGGAGGATGTGGCGGTCGCGTTCCGGACGCCAGGTGCGTACGGCGACGGAGTTCTGCCGTGCCGTGGCGCGCCAGTCGATGGAGCGGGTGTCGTCTCCGGGGACGTACTCGCGCAGGCTGTCGAACTCCGTGCCCTCGCCGCGCGTCAGCACGCTGGTGCGGCCGTCGAGTTCCCGCAGCCGGGCCAGTTTGGCGGGAAGGTGCTTGCGGCTGGTGAAGGGAGGCAGAACCCGGACCGTCCAGGGGACCTTGTGAGTGCCTTGGCGGGAGAAGAGACCGAGCGGTCCGTACGAACGGATCGTGACGCGGTCGGCTCGGCGGTCCCCTCGGCGCGTGGGGCTCAGACGGGTCGTCATACGACGCCGCTCGCCCGGAGGAACCGTCAGGTCGTGGCGCGAGGCGGCCACTTCGGTTCCGGACTGCCAGCTGCTGGGCGGCCAGGCGTCGCGTAGGTGAGCGCGCAGCGGCCGGCCTGACGGGTTGGTGACCGTGAGCGTCACGTCGGCCGTTTCGCCCAGGCGTACGGATGTGTCGCCGGAACGGGTCAGGCCAAGTCGGCGCACCGGCGCGGCCAGTGCGAAGTCGCAGGCGCACGCCAGTGCGAGGGTGCCGTTGACGGCGAGGATTCCCGTCCAGCCGGGATCCCAGATGCCGACGGGGAGGCTGCCGAGTGCCGCGAGGAGCGCGGCGCGTCCGGTGAGCGCCATCAGCGGGGAACGGGGACGTGGGCGAGGATCGCGTTGATGACCGAGTCGGTGGTCACTCCTTCCATCTCCGCCTCGGGGCGGAGCTGGACCCGGTGACGGAGGGCCGGGAGGGCGAGTGCCTTCACGTCGTCGGGAATGACGTAGTCACGGCCCGTCAGCCAGGCCCATGCCCGGGAAGTGGCGAGCAGGGCCGTGGCACCGCGTGGTGACACACCGAGCGCCAGGGACGGAGATTCGCGGGTGGCCCGGCAGAGGTCCACGACGTAGGCGGTGATCTCGGGGGAAACGGTCGTCTTGGCGACGGCGGCGCGTGCGGCCTCGAGGTCCGCGGCGCTCGCCACGGGGCGTACGCCGGCGGCGCGCAGGTCGCGAGGGTCGAAGCCGGCGGCGTGGCGGGTGAGGACGTCGATCTCGTCCTGGCGGGACGGCAGAGGGATCGTCAGTTTGAGGAGGAAGCGGTCCAGTTGTGCCTCGGGGAGGGGGTACGTCCCCTCGTACTCGACCGGGTTCTGTGTCGCGGCGACCAGGAACGGCTCGGGGAGCGGGCGTGGACTGCCGTCGACCGTGACCTGGCGCTCCTCCATGGCCTCCAGGAGGGACGACTGGGTCTTGGGCGGGGTCCGGTTGATCTCGTCCGCGAGGAGGAGGTTGGTGAAGACCGGTCCGGGCTGGAAGGAGAACTCGGCTGTGCGGGCGTCGTAGACGAGAGAACCGGTCACGTCGCTCGGCATCAGGTCCGGCGTGAACTGGACGCGCTTGGTGTCGAGTTCGAGCGCCGAGGCGAGCGCCCGGACGAGCAGGGTCTTGGCGACGCCGGGGACCCCTTCCAGCAGGACGTGTCCACGGCACAGGAGGGCGACGACGAGACCGGTGACGGCGGGGTCCTGGCCGACCACGGCCTTGGCGATCTCGGCGCGCAGCGCCTCCAGGGAGGCGCGGGCTGCGCCCGGATCCCCGGCGGTCCCGGCGTTGTCAGTGGTCGGGTCCATCATGGACGGCGTACCTCTCTTTCGAGGGCGTCGAGTTGGTCGGCGAGGGCGATCAGGGCCGCGTCGTCGCCGGGCGGCGGGCCGAAGAGAAGAGAGTGCAGGGACTGTCCGTCGCCGTGGAGGTGGGCGGACAGCGCGGGGAGCAGGGCCTCGGGCGTGTGCGCCTGGGCGAGGGGGACGCCTGCGAGGGGGGCGAGACGGGTGCGGGTGGTGGAGCGCAGAGCGGCGGCCGCGCGATCGCGGGCGTCGGCCTTGCGGTAGAGGCGGGCGCGGCCTTCGACGGTTTCGGAGGCGCGGATCGCGACGGGGAGTTTTTCGGGGACGAGGGGGCCGAATCGGCGTGCCCGCCACAGGGCGGCCAGGGCCGCGGCGGCGAAAAGCTGGAGCGTACCCCACAGCCAGCCCGAGGGAAGCAGGTCGAGGAGGCTCTGGCCGCCCGAGCCGGTGGCCGAGGTGTCGGAGAGCGAGGGGAGGTACCAGACCAAGTGGGAGCGCGAACCGAGCAGTTGCAGAGCGAGCGAGGCGTTGCCCTGCTCGTCGAGACGGTTGTTGTAGAGGATGTCGGGCGCGCCGAGAACGAGGGTGTCGCCGGTCCCGGATGCGGCCGGGATGCGCACCAGCGTGGGCAGGCCGTCGCTGGGGTAGCAGCTGTCGGCGCGGGTGGCGCCCGTGCGGTAGCGGACCCCGCCGGTGTCGGCGGTGCCCGCCCGCCTGGCCGCGGGAAGTTCACAGACGGGGGCCAGTGTCGATGCGAAGCCGGGGTCGGGGTCGACGGAGACGCCGGGAGCGAGCGTTGCGGTGGACGTCTCGGGGGCGACGAGGATCGTGCGGCCCCCGGAGTTCTGCGTCGCCTGGTGCAGCAGGCTCTGCTGGCGGTGCGTCAACTCGTCCGGTGCGGCGACCAGAAGCGTGGTGTCGGTGCCGACAGCGGTGCGCGCCTGGTCGAGGGTGGTGACCACGCGCGTGGACACGCCCCGGTCGGAGAGGAGCCGGGCGACGGCGTGGCTGCCGGAGGGGTCGGCGGAACGCGGGTCGAGGCGGCCGTGGCGGTCGCCGGACCGGATCACGGCGATCACGACGGCGCCGATCAGCAGGACTACGACGGCGAGCAGGACACCGCGTGTCCGGGTCCACACCTGGCGCACGGTGGGCGAGGCCGACGTGGGCGCGAGTGTCGCCTCGGTGGTCATCCGGCGGCTCCCTGGCGGGTGTCGTGGGCCGCGTGCAGGGCGCTGGTGGCGAGGTGGGGTTTGGCGCGCTCCAGGTCGTCGTCGAGGGCGGCGAGCCGGCGGTACGTTGCTTCGCCCGCGGGGCGGCCGCCGTATGTGACGTCGTCGAAGTCCCGGGCGGCGGCGCGCAGCCGGTCCGCGTGGTCGGGGAGGACGCGGCCGGCCTCGGAGGCCGCCTCGTCGGCGGTCCTGCCCGGGCGGGTGTCCAGGAGGGCGCGTTCCTCCAGGGAGCGGACGACGGCGCGCATGCGTTCCTGGACGGCCTGGTTCCAGTGGCCCTGGGCGGCGTGCGCCTCGGAGGCCGCGCGGTGTTCGGCGGCGCTGCGGGGGCGGTCGTCGAAGAGCGTCGCGGACGAGGTGTGCATGCGGCGGGGGGTGCCCAGACGCCACCACAGGGCCACAACCAGTGCCAGGACCACCACCACGATGACGAGGAGGCCGACGGAGCCGCCGGGCGTCGCGGTGGCGGCCTCGCCGAAGAGCCGGTCGAGCCAGTCCCAGAAGGCGTTCAGGGCGCGCTGCAGCAGGCCCGGATCGTGCTCGTGGTACATCTGTTTGGACAGCTCACGCCGGGCCGCCTCCCGCGCGGGGTCGCGCGGGATCGTGACCGGTGGCCCGTCGTCCGAGCGCCACAGCACCGGTGCGGCTCTCAGTGCTCCCCCCGTCGGCCTCACCCTCTCAGCCCCCCGCGGTGGTGCCGGGGACGTCGGAGCCGTAGCCCTCCAGGCCGGCGGCGCGAGCCAGCTCGAGGTCGAGGGCCTCCCGGCGGATGCGCTGGTCGACGTAGAGCAGCACGGTGACGCCCGCGGTGATCGGGAACGTGATCATGCGCCCGATGACCGAGCCGAGCCCGCTGATGATGAGGAACGCCCAGCCGGGGCTGCCGGTGGAGCCGCCCATGAGGCTGCCGAGGCCGTCACCGCTGAGCACCCCGGCGAGGAAGGCGAAGGGGATCACGACGATCGACGCCACGATGCTCGCGATGAGCTGTCCGAGCAGCTGGATGCCGAAGACCCGCCACCACGATCCGCGCACCAGCTTCGCGGAGCGGCTCATGGCCTTGCGGATGCTCTGCTTCTCCAGCATCAGCGCGGGCGACGCGAGCGAGAAACGGATCATGATCCACAGAGCGACGACACCGGTGCCCAGGCCGCCGAGGACGGCCAGCGACACGCCCGCCGCGGTGGACCCGGACCAGGCGATGAGGACGCCGGGCAGTGTGCCCGCGGCGACGATCGCCATGGCCATGAGCGGCAGCAGGATCGTCAGCCCGCCGAGCCGCGCAAGCTGCGGGCGGGCGTCGCGCCAGGCCTCGGCGGCGGTCACCGGCCTGCCGAGCACCGCCCTGCTGGTGACGGCGGTGAGCAGGGCCGTGGCGACGATGGTGCCGAGCAGTACCAACAGCAGGACCACGGCGGAGCCCAGCAGCGCGTCGCCCAGGGCGCGGCTGACCTCGGTCGCGGAGGCGCCGGGGTCGTTGAAGGTGTTCGTGGCGGTGGTGTCGTTCAGGACGAGGCCCTGCAGCAGGACGACGACGGTCTCCGTGACGACCGCGACGGTCAGCGAGATGCCGAGGACCGTGCGCCAGTAGGTGCGCATCGTGGAGACCGCGCCGTCGAGGATCTCGCCGACGCCGAGCGGGCGCAGCGGGATGACACCGGGCTTCGCCGCGGGCGGCGGACCCCAGGCACCGCCCCAGGTTCCGGAGCCGCCGAAGCCCTGCTGTGGGGCACCCCAGCCGCCGGGAGCAGCGGAGGGGCGGGCACCCCAGCCCGGGCCGGGAGGAGGCGGTGGCGGGACCTGGCCGGGGCCCTGAGGAGGCTGAGGAGCGGTCCACTGTTCGGGCGGGGGCTGCTCCTTGGACCACTTGCCCGGCGGCTGCGGCCGATCGGTACCGCTCCGGTCCGAAGGCGGCTCCGGGGGCTGCGCGCCGGAGGCGCCCGGCTGCTGCCCGTCGGAGGGGGCAGATCCGGGCGAGGCCCAGCCCGGAGTGTCGTTCATCGTCGCTCCTTCACGGTGCCCGTCCGCCGTCGCGGCCGCGGGTTGGCAGACATCGTGCCACGCTGCGTCCGCCGGGGGACCAGGGGTGGTGCGCGCACGCCTTCAATAGTCGGCGCGGTACGGGGCAGACTGACCGCATGGCTGATCAGTACGCGCGATCCGGCGAGGAAGACAAGGCGGCTGGGATACCGGCGATCCGCTGGGACGAGCCGCCCGAAGGCCCCGTACTGGCACTTCTCGACCAGAGAAGGCTGCCGGCGGAGGAGGTGGAGCTCGTGTGCACGGACGCGCCCGCGCTCGTGGACGCGATCCGCACGCTCGCCGTGCGCGGGGCACCGCTGCTCGGCATCGCCGGAGCGTACGGGGTCGCGCTCGCCGCCGCGCGCGGTTTCGACGTGGACGATGCCGCCGCCGCGCTCGCGGGCGCCCGGCCCACCGCGGTGAACCTCGCCGTGGGCGTGCGCAGGGCCCAGGCCGCGTACCGGGCCGCGCTCGCCGACGGCGGCGACCTGCGGCAGGCCGCCGAGGCGGCCCTCGGCGCGGCGCGGGCGCTGCACCGTGAGGATGCCGAGGCCGGCACGCGGATGGCGCGGCACGGCCTGGCGCTGCTGGACGAGCTGCTCCCCGGCGGCGGGCATCGTCTGCTCACGCACTGCAACACCGGCGCGCTGGTGTCCGGCGGGGAGGGCACGGCGTTCGCGGTGGCGCTGGCCGCTCACCGGGTGGGGCGGCTGCGCAGGCTGTGGGTGGACGAGACGCGCCCGTTGCTGCAGGGTGCTCGTCTGACGGCGTACGAGGCGGCTCGCAACGGGATGGCGTACACCTTGCTCACGGACAATGCGGCGGGCTCGCTGTTCGCCGCGGGCGAGGTGGACGCGGTACTCATCGGGGCGGACCGGATCGCGGCCGACGGCTCGGTCGCGAACAAGGTGGGGAGCTACCCGCTCGCTGTGCTGGCCCGGTACCACCACGTGCCGTTCATCGTGGTGGCGCCGGTGACGACGGTGGATCCGGAGACACCGGACGGGGCGTCCATCGAGGTCGAGCAACGGCCCGGACACGAGGTGACGGAGTTCACCGCACCTCAGGTGCCGGTGGCGGGAGCGGAAGCGGGAGGCGGGATACCTGTGGCACCCCTCGGGACCCAGGCGTACAACCCGGCGTTCGACGTGACACCTCCGGAGCTGGTGACGGCGATTGTCACCGAGGAGGGCGTCGCGTCGCCTGTGACGGCCGATTCACTCGCTGCGCTGTGTGACAGGTCACGCCAGGTAACGATTTAGTTAATGGGATGATGTGGTCCATGAAGGGACGAGTCCTTGTCGTCGACGACGACACCGCACTGGCCGAGATGCTCGGCATCGTGCTGCGTGGTGAAGGTTTTGAGCCGTCTTTCGTAGCCGACGGTGACAAGGCGCTGGCCGCCTTCCGTGAGACCAAGCCCGACCTTGTGCTGCTCGACCTGATGCTGCCGGGCCGGGACGGCATCGAGGTCTGCCGTCTGATCAGGGCGGAGTCCGGTGTGCCGATCGTGATGCTCACCGCCAAGAGCGACACCGTGGACGTGGTGGTGGGCCTCGAGTCCGGCGCGGACGACTACATCGTGAAGCCGTTCAAGCCGAAGGAGTTGGTGGCGCGTATCCGGGCGCGGCTGCGCAGGTCGGAGGAGCCGGCGCCGGAGCAGCTCGCCATCGGCGACCTCGTCATCGACGTGGCCGGTCACTCGGTGAAGCGTGACGGGCAGTCGATCGCGCTGACCCCGCTGGAGTTCGACCTGCTGGTGGCGCTGGCGCGCAAGCCGTGGCAGGTGTTCACCCGTGAGGTCCTGCTGGAGCAGGTGTGGGGCTACCGTCACGCGGCGGACACCCGCCTGGTGAACGTGCACGTCCAGCGGCTGCGCTCGAAGGTCGAGAAGGACCCGGAGAAGCCGGAGATCGTGGTGACCGTCCGTGGCGTCGGCTACAAGGCCGGGCCGAGCTGACATGACGCAGGACAGTGCCGCTTCGGCGCCCGGCCGGCCCGGCGCCCGCCCGGGGCGGCCTGTCGGTCGGCGGACGACGCGCTCCGGGTGGGAAGGGTTGTTCGAGGGCGGGCTGCTCCAGGGTGGAGTCCACGGCAGCCCGGTCCTCCGGCTGGTCATGCGCTGGGTGCGCCGCCCGCTGCTGCCGATGATGCGGCTGTGGCGGCGGAACATCCAGCTGCGGATCGTCGTCACGACCCTGCTGATGTCGCTGGGCGTGGTGCTGCTGCTGGGCTTCGTCGTCATCGGGCAGGTCCGCAACGGCCTGCTGGACGCCAAGGTGAAGGCGTCGCAGAGCCAGGCCGTCGGCGGGTTCACCGTCGCCGGGCAGAGGGCCGACAGCGCGGCCAGCGCGAGTGACGGCAACGACAACTCCGGCGCGGGCAACAACCCGGTGCAGAACGTCAGCGGGTGGATGAGCGACCTCGTCGAGTCCCTGTCCAGCGGTGGCCAGGGGGCCTTCGACGTGGTCACGCTCAGCACCACAGCCGCGGACAACGACTACCGCGGCCTCGGGCCGCGCGCGTCGGGCAAGGTGGACCCGAGCCAGAGCGTGCCGGAGGACCTGCGCAAGCGCGTAGACGCCGGCATGGGCGTGGCGCAGAGCTACACCCGCATCGTCTACACCGACGGCGACCGGGCGCCGCAGCCCGCGCTGATCATCGGCAAGCAGGTCAACGACCCGAACGGCGATCCGTACCAGCTGTACTACCTCTTCCCGCTCACCCAGGAGGAGAAGTCCCTCAGCCTGGTCAAGGGAACGCTCGCCACCGCGGGGTTGTTCGTCGTGGTCCTCCTCGGCGCCATCGCCTGGCTCGTGGTTCGCCAGGTCGTCACCCCGGTGCGGATGGCCGCGGGCATCGCCGAACGGCTGTCCGCCGGGCGCCTGCAGGAGCGTATGAAGGTCACCGGTGAGGACGACATCGCGCGCCTGGGCGAGGCCTTCAACAAGATGGCGCAGAACCTGCAGCTGAAGATCCAGCAGCTGGAGGACCTGTCGCGGATGCAGCGGCGGTTCGTGTCGGACGTGTCGCACGAGCTGAGGACGCCGCTGACGACCGTACGGATGGCGGCCGACGTCATCCACGAGGCGCGCGCCGACTTCGACCCGGTGACCGCGCGGTCGGCGGAGCTGCTCGCCGACCAGCTGGACCGGTTCGAGTCGCTGCTCGCGGACCTGCTGGAGATCAGCCGGTTCGACGCGGGCGCGGCGGCGCTGGAGGCCGAGCCGATCGATCTGCGGGACGTCGTGCGCCGGGTGGTGAGCGGGGCCGAGCCGCTCGCCGAGCGCAAGGGCACGCAGATCCGCGTGGTCGGCGACCAGCAGCCGGTCGTGGCCGAGGCGGACGCCCGGCGTGTCGAGCGGGTGCTGCGCAATCTGGTCGTCAACGCGGTGGAGCACGGCGAGGGCAAGGACGTCATCGTCAAGCTCGCCGCGGCGGGCGGCGCGGTCGCGATCGCGGTGCGCGACCACGGCGTGGGGCTCAAGCCCGGAGAGGCGACCCGGGTGTTCAGCCGTTTCTGGCGGGCGGACCCGGCACGCGCGCGTACCACCGGCGGTACGGGCCTGGGGCTGTCGATCGCCCTGGAGGACGCCCGGCTGCACGGCGGGTGGCTGCAGGCGTGGGGCGAGCCGGGCGGGGGTTCGCAGTTCCGGCTGACGCTGCCGCGGACCGCGGACGAGCCGCTCCGGGGCTCTCCGATACCCCTGGAGCCGCTGGACTCACGGCGCAATCGCGGGCTCAGCGACGCCGGACTGCCGCAGGGAAGCTCCGGCAAGCGTGCCACCGTGCCGGCGCAGTCGACCGGGGACAGGGCGGCGGCACGTGACCCGATCGCGTCACGGCCGGCCGTGACACCGGCCGCTGACCCGACCGCGATGCCCGGCAACGGGGCGCGCGTGGTGCCCCGCCCCGCCGGGGCACCGCGCCCGGACGACAGAACACAGGAGCCGCCGCGGGGCGGCGGCGGACCCGACGAGCGTGAGCAAGGGGAGGCGTTTCGTGGGCGCTGAGGGGGGCGGTCGGCGGCGTGCGCTGCTCAAGGGGGTGTACGCCGTCTGTGGTGCCGCACTGCTGGCCGGGTGCGCCTCCATGCCGGACAGCGGGGATCTGCGGGGGGTCGAGTCGACGCCCCGGCAGGACGCGCAGGTCCGTGTCTTCGCGATGCCGCCGCGGGAGAACGCCGGGCCCGCGGAGATCGTGCAGGGCTTCCTTGAGGCGCTGACCAGCGACGATCCGCAGTACGAGACGGCGCACAAGTACCTGACGGCCGCCGCGTCGCGCGGATGGGACCCCGACGCGTCCACCACCGTGCTCTCCGACGGGCCGAACACGGTGCCCGATCACACGAACCGGGAGGCGGGCGACGACTACACGTACACGCTGACCGGCACCAGGCTCGCGACGGTGGACGAGCAGCACGCGTACACACCGGACTCGGGGACGTACAGCGCGACGGTGCACCTGACGCTGGTGAGGAAGACCGGCCAGTGGCGCATCGACGCGCTGCCGCAGGGCGTCGTGATGGGCAAGTCCGACTTCCAGCGCAACTACGTGTCGGTCAACAAGTACTACTACGCGGTGAACGTGCCCGCGGGGGAGGGCGGACAGCAGACCACCGTCGCCGACCCGGTGTACGTCCGCAGCAAGGTGGACCCGGTGACCTCGACGGTCCGGGCGCTGCTGAAGGGCCCCACCCGCTGGCTGGACCCCGTGGCGACATCGAGCTTCCCGGCGGGTACGGCACTGCGGAGGGACGTCACCTCCCTGTCGCCGGACGACCAGAACAGACTGACGGTGCCGCTCAACGACAAGGCCGACCGGGTCGGGGCGACGCAGTGCGACCGGATGGCCGCGCAGCTGCTGTTCACCCTGCAGGACCTGACACCCACGGGCGTGAGCCAGGTGGAGCTGCGCGGGTCGAACGGCGCGAAGCTGTGCGCGCTGAGCGGGGACCGGGTCGAGGCCGTCGCCTCGCACGGCACGGGCCGGGCGCCCGACTACGAGTACTTCATCGACGGCAGGCAGCGGCTGGTCCGTCTGCCCAGCGGCAGCGGCTCCAAGCAGCCCGAACCGGTGCCGGGCGCGTTGGGCGAGGGAGAGAGGTCGCTGCGCGCGGCCGCCGTCTCGCGGGACGAGGACACCGCTGCCGGTGTCTCGGCCGACGGGCGGTACCTGTATGTGGTCTCGCTGGCGTCGGGCGCCCCGCTGGGGAACGCCGTGGTGAGCAGTGGCGGAGCGTCGAAGGACGACCGGCTGACGACTCCGAGCTGGGACGGCGCAGGCGACCTGTGGGTGGCCGACCGTGATCCGGGGCACCCGCGGCTGTTGATGCTGCAGCAGGGCGCGGGTACGCCGGTGGAGGTGCGCACACCGGGGCTCGACGGGCGGATCGACGCCGTCCGGGTGGCGGCCGACGGTGTACGGATCGCGCTGATCGTGGAGAAGGACCACAGGACGTCCCTGCGGATCGGGCACATCGAGCGGGACAGCGGGAACGGGCAGCCTGCCGTGTCGATCCTGGGACTGCACTCGGTGACTCCGCAGCTGGAGGAGGTCACGGCCATGTCGTGGGCCGGTGACAGCCGGCTCGTGGTGGTCGGCAGCGAGGCCGGCGGGGTGCAGCAGATCCGGTACGTGCAGGTCGACGGGTCCACGCCGGCGGGCAACCCGCCCGCCTCGCTCACCGGCGTGAAGCAGATAGCGGCGTCGGAGGACGAGCGGCTGCCGCTGGTGGCGTACTCGGAGGACGGGATCGTGCGGCTGTCGGCCGGGGCGCAGTGGCAGAAGGTGGTCAAGGAGGGGACGGCGCCGGTCTACCCGGGCTGACGCTCCACGCCCCGCGGCCCGCGCGGGCCCTCCAGCCGTTCGACGACTGCCACCCGGTCGTCCACAGGGAGATTTCCACAGGGGTGGCAGGCCGCTGCGGGCGTTGGCACAGTGGTCGCCATGCGGGGATGGTGGCAGGACCTCACCGACCTGGTGCTGCCGGCCGAGTGCGGCGGCTGTGGCAGGCCGCGCACGGTGCTCTGCCCACAGTGCCGGGCGGCACTCCACGGCACCGTGCCACGCCGGGTGCGCCCGGTGCCGGAGCCGGCGGGCCTGCCTCCGGTGCACGCGGCGGCGCCCTACGAGGGTCCGGTCCGCGCCACGCTCCTGTCCCACAAGGAACGGGGCGCGCTGACCCTGGCCGGACCGCTGGGGACGGCTCTGGCGGGGGCGGTGCGGGCCGGCTGTGGTGTGGCGGGCTCCCGCGCCGACGGCGGTCCCAGGCCCGTGCTGCTCGTGCCCGTCCCCTCCGCGCGGCGGGCGGTGCGGGCGCGAGGGCATGATCCGACGCGGCGGATCGCGCTCGCGGCGGCGGGACGTCTGCGCCGGGCCGGGACGGCGGCCGGAGTGGCGTCGGTGCTGCGGCAGCGGCGGATCGTGGCCGACCAGGCAGGGCTCGGCTCCCAGCAGCGGCTGAGCAATCTCGCGGGTGCCCTGGAGGTGGCCGCCGGCAGCGCCCGGCTGCTGGTCGGCGGGCGGATCGTCCTCGTCGACGACCTGATGACGACGGGCGCTTCACTGACGGAGGCGGCACGGGCGGTACGGGCGGCGCTCGCGGCCGCCGGCGGTGCGGAAAGGGAGGTGTATGCGGGAGAGGCAGGGGAAGCAAGGGAGGAACGAAGAGCGATGCGGACGACGGCACCGGCGCACCGGCCCCGGGCGCCGTGGGAGACGGCCGCCGGGAACGGCCTCCAGGACGGCATCCGCGCGGCCGTGGTCGCCGCGTCACCGGAGTCGTTCGAAATGAACCGGAACTGACCGCGAACTTGCTTCGTTGCAGGTAATAAGCAGGTCAATGCACCTGAACGGAGGTACGCCGCAGTAAAGGGTGACGACATCCGTCCGGGCGAGATATGTTCGGTTGAGAGGGAAAGGCGCAGGCCGTCCCTCCCTTGTCCGAGTGCCGTGCTGCGGGTTTTCTGCAATCACCCGTAGCGGTGGGGTGGAGAGCTCGCCCCCGGGGGAGGAGGAGGTGGACGTCACCGAGTCCGAGGTTCCGGTATTCGCCGGAGCCTGGTGCACAAGGGAGATGCTCCGCCGAGGATGCGGAGCGATCCGGGAACGGAGTTCTGCGTGGACATCGTCGTCAAGGGCCGCAAGACCGAGGTGCCCGAGCGGTTCCGGAAGCACGTGGCCGAGAAGCTGAAGCTGGACAAGATCCAGAAGCTGGATGCCAAGGTGATCAGCCTCGATGTCGAGGTGTCCAAGGAGCCCAACCCCCGACAGGCCGACCGCTGCGAACGTGTGGAGATCACCCTCCGCTCCCGAGGCCCGGTGATCCGGGCAGAGGCCGCGGCAAGCGATCCGTATGCGGCCCTCGACCTGGCGGCGGAGAAACTCGAGGCCCGGCTGCGCAAGCAGCACGACAAGCGCCACACCCGCCGCGGGGTCCGCAGGCTCACGGCAGCCGAGGTGCCCGACCACGTCCCGGGTGCCGCGACGCTGAACGGCAACGGCGGCCTGGTACCGGCAGAAGAATCGGACGGCGTACCGACCAAGAAGATCGGATCGCTCGAGGTGAAGGGCGAAGGCCCCCTCGTCGTCCGCGAGAAGACCCACGTCGCGTCTCCGATGTCGCTCGACCAGGCGCTCTACGAGATGGAGTTGGTCGGGCACGACTTCTATCTGTTCGTCGACTCCGAGACCAAGCAACCCAGCGTCGTCTACCGGCGGCACGCCTACGACTACGGGGTCATCCACCTCAGCACCGACCAGATGGTGGCCGAGGCCCGGTCGGCAGACGCGGGCGGGACGCTCGGCGGCTGAGCCCGCCGGGTGATGGCTGAAACCCGGTGCCCCTGGTGAGCCAATGCGCCCCCAGGGGCACCGGTGTGCCACCACTTCACGCCGCGCTCTGTCACCTGACCGGCGCCCGGGCATGGAATCATGGCCGCAACGGCTCAACCGGTGGGCCGGTGCCTTGGGTTGGCGATGGCTCAGGACCACAGGCCACAGCCTTCAGGGGGAGGAACATGGCGGACAGCTTCGGACCGACGCAGGATGAGGATGCCGACGACGGCGCCGCCGACACGGTCCCGGAGGCGGCGTCTGCACGCAAGGAGCCGATCCGCGTTCTCGTCGTGGACGACCACGCCCTCTTCCGCCGCGGACTGGAGATCGTGCTGGCGGCCGAGGAGGACATCCAGGTCGTCGGAGAGGCCGGGGACGGCGCGGAGGCGGTCGACAAGGCGGCCGATCTGCTGCCCGACATCGTGCTGATGGACGTGCGGATGCCCAAGCGGGGCGGCATCGAGGCGTGCACCTCCATCAAGGAGGTGGCACCCAGCGCCAAGATCATCATGTTGACGATCAGCGACGAAGAGGCCGATCTCTACGAGGCGATCAAGGCGGGCGCCACGGGTTACCTCCTCAAGGAGATCTCCACCGACGAGGTGGCCACCGCCATTCGCGCGGTCGCCGACGGGCAGTCGCAGATCAGCCCCTCCATGGCGTCCAAGCTCCTCACCGAGTTCAAGTCGATGATCCAGAAGACCGACGAGCGCCGGCTGGTGCCCGCGCCGCGGCTCACCGACCGGGAGCTGGAGGTCCTCAAGCTCGTCGCCACCGGAATGAACAACCGGGACATCGCCAAGGAGCTGTTCATCTCCGAGAACACCGTGAAGAACCACGTGCGCAACATCCTCGAGAAGCTGCAGCTGCACTCCAGGATGGAGGCCGTGGTCTACGCGATGCGGGAGAAGATCCTCGAGATCCGATAGCGGGACGGCCGAGGGGGCCGGACCGGTCAGGGATCAGTCCAGGGCACGGGCCAGCTCGCGGACGAGCGGCTCGCGCAGTTCCGCGGCGTCCACCCGCTCCACGCGGACGTTAGTGCAGTCCACCCAGCTCGCCGCCTCCCGCAGCGCCTGGGCCACCGACGGGACCGCCTTCGCGTCGCTCAGCGTGACCTGCCTGGCGACCAGCGTGCGGCCCTCGCGCGCGGGGTCCACCCGGCCGACCAGCCGGCCGCCGGCCAGTACCGGCATCGCGAAGTAGCCGTACACCCGCTTGTGCCTGGGGACGTACGCCTCCAGGCGGTGGGTGAAGCCGAAGATCCGCTCCGTGCGCGCCCGCTCCCAGATCAGCGAGTCGAACGGCGACAGCAGCGTCGTCCGGTGGCGGCCGCGCGGCGGGGTCCGCAGCGCCTCCGGGTCCGCCCATGCGGGCTTGCCCCAGCCCTCGACCGTCACCGGGACCAGGCCCGAGTCCGCGATCACGGAATCGACCTGTTCGCCCTTGAGACGGTGGTAGTCCGCGATGTCCGCGCGCGTGCCGACGCCCAGGGAACACCCGGCGAGCCGGACGAGGCGGCGCAGGCACTCGGCGTCGTCCAGCCCGTCGTGCAACAGCGCCTCGGGGACGGCACGCTCGGCCAGGTCGTACACCCGCTTCCAGCCGCGGCGCTCGACGCACACCACCTCTCCGTACATCAGCGCGCGCTCCACCGCGACCTTGGTACCGGACCAGTCCCACCACTCGCTGGTGTTCTTCGCGCCGCCCAGGTCCGTGGCCGTCAGCGGGCCTTCGGCGCGCAGCTGCTTGATGACCTGGTCGTAGACCCCGTCCGGGAGCGTGTGGTTCCAGTGCGGGCGGGAGCGGTAGGCGCGGCGGCGGAAGGCGAAGTGGGGCCACTCCTCGACGGGCAGGACGCAGGCGGCGTGCGACCAGTACTCGAACGCGTGCGGCCCGGCCGTGGACCGGCCGTCGGACGAAGGCGTCCAGTACGCCGAGTCGACCGCCTTGCGGCCTATGGCTCCGAAGCGAGCGTACGGAATGAGTTCGTGCGAGCGGGCCAGGACCGAGATGGTGTCGAGCTGGACGGCGCCGAGCCGGCGCAGCAGGCCACGCACGCCGGCCCTGCGGTCGGGGGCACCGAGGAAGCCCTGTGCCCGCAGGGCGATACGGCGGGCTTCGTCGGCGGTCAGTTCCACGGTGGGGCGGGGGAGACTCGGCATGGTCACACCGTAGGGGGCGGTACTGACAACAGGGGGCGAGCTGCGGAAGACCGCGCCTACGACCCCGGCACCGGCGTCGGCAGATACGCCGCCGTCGACGGCAGGCCCACGTCCGAGGGCAGCAGGGAGCCGACCCAGCAGTCCCGGCGCACCCCCTTGTTGTCGATCGCGGACCGCAGCACGCCCTCGACGGTGAAGCCCGCACGCTCCGCGACCGCCCGCGAGCCCGCGTTGCCGACCTCGGCACGCCACTCCACGCGGTCGACCGACAGGCGGTTGAACGCCCAGTGGGCCGCGCGGAGGGTGGCCTCCGTGATGTAGCCGTTGCCCCGGTGCTCCTTCGCCGTCCAGAAGCCGACCTCGGCGACGCCCGGCGAGCGCATGGTCAGACCGAGCATGCCCACCAGCTCCCCGGAGGGAAGGAAGACGCCGAACGTGAACATGGAGGCGTCCGCCCAGCCGTCCGGTGCGATCCGCTCGACGAACACCTCCGCGTGCTCACGCAGATACGGCGACGGGATCGTGGTCCAGCGCTGGATGTCGGGGTCCTGGGCGGCCGCGTACACCGCGTCGGTGTCCTGGGGGCCCACGGTGCGCAGCAGGAGGCGTTCGGTGGTCAGGGTGACGGGGTCCATCGCTTGATTCTGCTCGGGCCCCCGCCCGGTCGCCATGATTTTTCCGTGTCCGCCGGGTCGCGGCCGCCCGTGTCCGCCGGGTCGCGGCCGCCCGTGTCCGCACCCGCCACGCCGTCGTCCGCTCCTGCCTCGCGGCCCGTGAGCTCCCGGTTACTTTTCGTGGCACGGACGCGGCACCTTCCGGCACGCCCGTCCGTTGTCCTAGTGGCTGTCGGCGGCAGACCTCCCGGTGCGGCGGGGTCCTCGCTTACGATGGCCGTTGCTCAAGCTGTCATTTAACCGACCGTCCCAGGCCCGACCGGCAAGGAGACAAACCCCCGTGTCCGTCCTCTCGAAGATCATGCGTGCAGGCGAAGGCAAGATCCTGCGCAAGCTGCACCGCATCGCGGACCAGGTCAACTCCATCGAAGAGGACTTCGTCGACCTCTCCGACGCCGAGCTGCGGGCCCTCACCGATGAGTACAAGCAGCGGTACGCCGACGGCGAGAGCCTCGACGACCTGCTCCCCGAGGCCTTCGCCACCGTCCGGGAGGCCGCCAAGCGCGTGCTCGGCCAGCGGCACTACGACGTGCAGATGATGGGCGGTGCCGCCCTGCACCTGGGCTATGTGGCCGAGATGAAGACCGGTGAGGGAAAGACCCTGGTCGGCACGCTCCCCGCGTATCTGAACGCCATCTCCGGAGACGGCGTCCACATCGTCACGGTCAACGACTACCTGGCCGAGCGCGACTCCGAGATGATGGGTCGCGTCCACCGGTTCCTGGGCCTCTCCGTCGGCTGCATCCTCGCCAACATGACCCCGGCCCAGCGCCGCGAGCAGTACGCGTGCGACATCACGTACGGCACGAACAACGAGTTCGGCTTCGACTACCTGCGCGACAACATGGCCTGGTCGAAGGACGAGCTGGTCCAGCGCGGCCACAACTTCGCCATTGTGGACGAGGTCGACTCCATCCTCATCGACGAGGCCCGTACGCCGCTGATCATCTCCGGCCCCGCCGACCAGGCCACCAAGTGGTACGGCGACTTCGCCAAGCTGGTGACGCGCCTGAAGCGCGGCGAGGCGGGCAACCCGCTCAAGGGCATCGAGGAGACCGGCGACTACGACGTCGACGAGAAGAAGCGCACGGTCGCCATCCACGAGTCCGGCGTCAGCAAGGTCGAGGACTGGCTGGGCATCGACAACCTGTACGAGTCGGTGAACACCCCGCTGGTGGGCTACCTGAACAACGCCATCAAGGCCAAGGAGCTCTTCAAGCGCGACAAGGACTATGTCGTCATCGACGGCGAGGTCATGATCGTCGACGAGCACACGGGCCGTATCCTCGCCGGCCGCCGCTACAACGAGGGCATGCACCAGGCGATCGAGGCGAAGGAAGGGGTGGACATCAAGGACGAGAACCAGACGCTCGCCACGATCACCCTGCAGAACTTCTTCCGCCTCTACAACAAGCTCTCCGGCATGACCGGTACGGCGATGACCGAGGCCGCCGAGTTCCACCAGATCTACAAGCTCGGCGTGGTCCCGATCCCCACCAACAAGCCGATGATCCGCAAGGACCAGTCGGACCTGATCTACCGCACGGAGGTCGCCAAGTTCGAGGCGGTCGTCGACGACATCGCCGAGAAGCACGAGAAGGGCCAGCCGATCCTGGTCGGCACCACCTCGGTCGAGAAGTCGGAGTACCTCTCGCAGCAGCTCAGCAAGCGGGGCATCCAGCACGAGGTGCTGAACGCCAAGCACCACGAGCGCGAGGCCCAGATCGTCGCCCAGGCGGGCCGCAAGGGCGCCGTGACCGTGGCCACGAACATGGCCGGCCGCGGTACGGACATCAAGCTCGGCGGCAATCCCGAGGACCTCGCCGAGGCCGAGCTGCGCCAGCGCGGGCTCGACCCCGAGGAGCACATCGAGGAGTGGGCCGCGGCGCTGCCGGCCGCCCTGGAGCGGGCCGAGGCGGCGGTCAAGGCCGAGAAGGAAGAGGTCGAGTCGTTCGGCGGGCTGTACGTGCTGGGCACCGAGCGGCACGAGTCCCGCCGTATCGACAACCAGCTGCGCGGTCGTTCCGGCCGTCAGGGCGACCCCGGCGAGTCCCGTTTCTACCTCTCCCTCGGTGACGACCTGATGCGGCTGTTCAAGGCGCAGATGGTCGAGCGCGTGATGTCGATGGCGAACGTCCCGGACGACGTGCCGATCGAGAACAAGATGGTCACGCGCGCGATCGCGTCCGCCCAGTCCCAGGTCGAGACGCAGAACTTCGAGACCCGCAAGAACGTCCTGAAGTACGACGAGGTCCTCAACCGGCAGCGCGAGGTCATCTACGGCGAGCGGCGCCGCGTCCTGGAGGGCGAGGACCTGCACGAGCAGGTCAGGCACTTCATGGACGACACGATCGACGCCTACGTCGCCGCGGAGACCGAGGAGGGCTTCCCGGAGGACTGGGACCTGGACCGGCTGTGGGGTGCCTTCAAGCAGCTCTACCCGGTGAAGGTCACCATCGAGGAGCTGGAGGAGGCGGCCGGTGACCGGGCCGGTCTGACCGCCGAGTTCATCGCCGAGTCCATCAAGGGCGACATCCACGAGCAGTACCAGCAGCGTGAGGCGCAGCTCGGCGACGAGATCATGCGTGAGCTGGAGCGCCGGGTCGTGCTGTCGGTCCTGGACCGCAAGTGGCGCGAGCACCTCTACGAGATGGACTACCTCCAGGAGGGCATCGGCCTGCGCGCCATGGCGCAGAAGGACCCGCTGGTCGAGTACCAGCGCGAGGGCTTCGACATGTTCCAGGCCATGATGGACGGCATCAAGGAGGAGTCCGTCGGCTACCTGTTCAACCTGGAGGTCCAGGTCGAGCAGCAGGTCGAGGAGGTCCCCGTCGAGGACGCCCAGCCTTCCCTGGAGAAGGAGGAGGCCGTGGCGGCCCAGGCGGCCCGCCCGGAGATCCGCGCCAAGGGCCTGGAGGCCCCGCAGCGCCGCGAGCGGCTGCACTTCTCCGCACCGACCGTGGACGGTGAGGGTGGCATCGTCGAGGGCGACTTCACCAGCGACGACGAGTCGGTCCGCTCGGAGTCGGACGGCCTGACCCGTGCCGAGCGCCGCAAGCAGGCGAAGGGCGGACGGCGCCGCAAGAAGTAGCAGCGTCCCGTGGTGAGGGGCCGGGCACCCGTGGGTGTCCGGCCCCTCCTGTTCGTGCGTCACGCGTCCTCTCCGCGCGGTGTCCGCGGCCCGCCCAGTTCCACCGCCGTGCAGCGCCAGCGGTGATCCCGGCCGCATTCCAGGCGGAAGGCCATCGCGCGGAGCTGGTCTCCCGCGCCGATCCGGGCGAAGGCCTCGACGGCGCCGGGGCGCGGGACGTAGTAGCCGATGTCGCGGACGACCGGACGGGTGCCGCGGGTGCGCAGCGGGCCCCGTTCGGCGAGCCGGGCCAGGTCGTCGTAGGCCCGGCCGACGGTGTGCCGGAGCATGCTGTGCACCGGGCGCTGACCGCTCAGCACGGACAGCAGACGCTCGGCGAAGACGTCCGTGGGGCGGACGTGCGGCACGGGCCTGAGCGGCCCGTGGGCGGGCTGCCCGGGCGGCGATACGGCGGCCGCCGACGTGGCCTCCGGCGTGGCACCCGCTGCCGTGGCACCCGCTGCCGCGGCACCACCCGGCGTCGCGGACGGCCGCTGGAGCGTCCTCGTCCGCGACGGGCCCTGGCCCGGTGCCGCACGGCGCGGCGCGCGGCCCGGGCGGCGCGTGTCGTGGCGGACCGGCGGACGGGCGCCCGGGGCGGGCGCCCTCCTGGACATCGCCTGGTTCCCGCTGATCGCCTGGTTCCCGTCGATCGCCTGGTTCCTGGTCATCACCTTGTGCATGGCGGATCCCCGTTTCACGAAGCCGGTGAGTACCGGTCGGTAACTTCTCGGGGATCTTGTACGGGGCGGGCGACCGGCTCGCAACGATGCCGGGAGCCCGAGGGCCGGACCGGAGAGTTCACCTATCAAGGTGAAAGGTGGATCGAAGTCCCGGGGGCTGCACGGGTTCACAGGGTGAGCCGCGCCGGTCCCGGTTGACGTCGCCAAGGGGCGCCGGCGGGACCCGAAGGGGGACGCCCGCACGTATCCTGAGGTGACCTCTGACCGACTACGAAAGCGGCTCGTCATGCGCGTCTACGTCCCCCTGACCCTCCCCGGTCTCGCCGAGGCGTACAAGACGGGCGAGCTGTGCGCCGGAGAGACCGTCGCCTACGCCGTCACACCGGCGCTGCGCGAGTGGTACCTCTCCGACGACATCGAGGAACTGGAATACGCGGCGCTGAGCCGGGCCGCGCTCGCCTCGCTGCGCCTGCTGGCGGCCGACCGGGGGGCGGCGCGGCGACGGGTCGTGGTCGCGGCCGACGTCCCCGACGGCGCGGCGATCACGGATCCCGACCGCGGCCTCGACCCGGCGGCGCTCGGCGAGGTGCGCGTCGCCGGGCCCGTGCCGCTGGCCAAGGCGGCCGCCGTGCACATCGACGCCTCCGACGCGGAGCCGGACGTGACCGCGGCGGCGGAGGCACTCGAGGCGGCCGATCGCGGGGACGACGACGCGCAGTTCGTCGTGGACGGCGCCGAGGACCACGAGCTGCTCTGGTACGCCACGCAGGAGATCCCGAACCTGCTCGGTTCCACGGACTGACCTCGTTCCAGGAACCGAACTCGTTCCGCGGACTGACCGACTTCCGGAGACCTCGCGGGCGTTCTGCCGGCCACCGGGTGCGGGCACGGTGAGTGTCAGTGCCGCCGGGTACTTTTCATGGCATGGGGACGTACGGAAGCGCGCACATCGTGTGGGACTGGAACGGGACGCTGTTCCACGACAACGACGCGATCATCGGGGCGACGAACGCGGCGTTCGCCGAGCTGGGTCTGGAGCCGATCACGCTGGAGCAGTACCGGGCGCTGTACTGCGTGCCGGTCCCGAGGTTCTACGAGCGGCTGATGGGGCGGCTGCCGACGGACACCGAGTGGCAGCTGATGGACCAGGTGTTCCACCGGTACTACGCGGAGCACCGCGTCCGCTGCGGGCTCACCGAGGGTGTGGTGGAACTGCTCGCGGGATGGCGGTCGGCGGGCCGTAGCCAGTCGCTGCTGAGCATGTACGGGCATGAGGAACTGGTCCCGATGGTCCGGGCGCTCGGGATCGAGGCGCACTTCGTACGGGTGCAGGGACGCACGGGACCGTCCGGTGGCAGCAAGGCGGAGCACATGGTCCGGCACATACGGGCGCTCGGCGGCGTGGACCCGGCGCGCACGGTGGTGATCGGTGACGCCGCCGACGACGCGGTCGCCGCCCGCCACGTCGGGGCGCGGGCCGTGCTGTACACCGGGGGCTCCCACAGCCGCGCCAGCCTCGAGCAGGTCGGCGTGCCGGTGGTCGACACGCTTCACGAGGCGGTCGCGGAGGCGGAGCGCCTGGCGGCCTGACCGCCCGCGCGGGTGCGGTGCCCCCGGCGGGCACCGCACCGGGGGGCGGGTTCAGGTCACCGGCGCCTTGGCGCGCAGGACGGTCAGGAACTCCCGCATCCAGCCGGGGTGGTCGGGCCAGGCCCGGGACGAGACGAGCGTGCCGTCGACGACCGCCTCGGTGTCCTGGAAGTCGGCCCCGGCCGCCTGCATGTCCGGCTCCAGAGCCGGATAGGCGGTGACGCGCCGTCCGCGCAGGGCGTCCACCGCTGCGGTGAGCAGGGGGCCGTGGCAGATCTGGGCGACCGGCTTGTCCGTGTCGAAGAACGACTTGAGGATCTTGCGGAGTTCGGGATCGTTGCGGAGGTACTCCGGGGCGCGCCCACCCGGGATCACGAGGGCGATGTAGTCCCCGGGGTCGACCTCCGAGAAGGCGAGGTCGGCGGGCCAGGTGTAGCCGGGTTTCTCGGTGTAGGTGTCGAAGCCGGGTTCGAAGTCGTGCACGACGAAGCGGAGCTGCTTGCGCGTCGGGGCCGCGATGTGGACCTCGTAGCCCTCTTCGCGCAGGCGCTGGTACGGGTAGAGGACCTCCAGTGATTCCGCCGCGTCGCCGGTGACGATCAGGATCTTCTCCGTCATGGTGGTCGCGCTCCCCTCGGTGGTGCGGACGGCTGGGTGGGGTTGCTTCTGGCAACGTGCCGCTGCCGGGGGCGCTTGCCAAGGGGGCGCGCACGGCCCGGCACTGCTCCGTGACGGGGTCACACAGCCGGTACAGCCATGCTCGCACCGCGCGCCCTGCACGGCATCGCCCCTCGTGCCCCTGTGCAGAACGTCAAAGTTCGGCCCCCTGTTTTGTACACATACGGCTCATGACGTGCCCCCCACGGGGAGCGATAGCCTTGTGGCGTGATCAGCGCGATAGTTCGCGGGGACATCGCCGTCCCTGCCCTGCGCCCGGTGAGCACGGACCACCTCCGTGACCGGGCGACGGTCGCTGGTCTTCGCAGGCGGGGCCGGCCGGACAGGGCGCCGCAGGCGCCCGACGGGGCAACCGGGGCGCCGGGGACGCGGAAGGCGCCGAGCGCGCCGAGAGCAGCGTCACAGTCGCCACGGAAGCCGGAAACGGCCGATATCCCCCCGCACATCTCTCCAAGCGGCATAGCGTCGAAGCAGACCGGACACCCCGCGTCGCGGCGTTACGTCGGAGAAGAGACCGTACTTCCTTCTACGTCACGCAACGGCGCGCGACAGGAGCCAGAGGACAATGCAGACCAAGCTGGACGAAGCCAAGGCCGAGCTGCTCGAGAGGGCCGCCCGGGTAGCTGAGAACAGTCCGGTCGGGGGGCACCTACCGACCGGGACGACGGGCGAGGGCACCCCGGACCGGGAGACCGTGCTCGCGTTCCTCCAGCGCTACTACCTGCACACCGCCCCCGAAGACCTGACCGACCGCGACCCGGTGGACGTCTTCGGCGCCGCCTTCTCGCACTACCGGCTGGCCGAGACGCGCCCGCAGGGCACGGCGAACGTGCGCGTGCACACCCCGACCGTGGAGGAGAACGGCTGGACCTGCAGCCACTCCGTCGTCGAGGTCGTCACCGACGACATGCCCTTCCTCGTCGACTCCGTGACGAACGAGCTGTCCCGCCAGGGCCGCGGCATCCACGTCGTGATCCACCCGCAGTTCGTCGTCCGCCGCGACCTGACGGGCAGGCTCCTCGAGGTGCTGCCCGACGCCCCCGGCGGCGACCTGCCGCACGACGCGCACATCGAGTCCTGGATCCACGTCGAGATCGACCGCGAGACCGACCGCTCCGACCTCAAGCAGATCACGGCCGACCTGCTGCGCGTCCTGTCCGACGTCCGCGAGGCCGTCGAGGACTGGGAGAAGATGCGCGACTGCGCGCTGCGCATCGCCGAGAGTCTCCAGAAGGAGCCCGTCCCCGACGACCTGCCTCAGGCGCAGATCGAGGAGGCCGGCGAGCTGCTGCGCTGGCTGGCCGCCGACCACTTCACCTTCCTCGGCTACCGCGAGTACCAGCTGCGGGACGACGACACGCTGGCCGCCGTGCCCGGCACCGGGCTCGGCATACTGCGAGCGGACCCGCATCACGCGGCCGAGGACAAGCACCCGGTCAGCCCGTCCTTCGAGCGGCTGCCCGCCGACGCCCGCGCCAAGGCGCGGGAGCACAAGCTGCTCGTCCTCACCAAGGCGAACAGCCGTGCCACCGTGCACCGCCCGTCGTACCTGGACTACGTCGGCGTGAAGAGGTTCGACGAGAACGGCAACGTCGTCGGCGAGCGCCGCTTCCTCGGCCTGTTCTCGTCCGCCGCCTACACCGAGTCCGTGCTGCGTGTGCCGGTCGTCCGGCGCAAGGTCGACGAGGTCCTCACCGGCGCCGGGTTCTCGCCCAACAGCCACGACGGCCGCGACCTGCTCCAGATCATGGAGACCTACCCGCGCGACGAGCTGTTCCAGACCCCGGCCGACGAACTGCGCTCCATCGTCACCTCCGTCCTCTACCTGCAGGAGCGCCGCCGCCTCAGGCTCTACCTGCGCCAGGACGAGTACGGGCGCTACTACTCGGCCCTCGTCTACCTGCCGCGCGACCGGTACACCACCGGTGTCCGGCTGCGCATCATCGACATCCTGAAGGAGGAGCTCGGCGGTACCAGCGTCGACTTCACCGCCTGGAACACCGAGTCGATCCTGTCCCGGCTGCACTTCGTGGTCCGCGTCCCGCAGGGCACCGAGCTGCCGGAGCTGTCCGACGCCGACAAGGAGCGCATCGAGGCCCGGCTGGTGGAGGCCGTCCGCTCCTGGACCGACGCCTTCAACGAGGCCCTGACCGCCGAGCTCGGCGAGGAACGCTCCGCGGAGCTCCAGCGCCGCTACAGCAACGCCTTCCCCGAGGGCTACAAGGCCGACCACACCCCGCGCGCCGCTGTCGCCGACCTCGTCCACCTCGAACAGCTCACCGACGAGGAGGGCGGCAAGGACTTCGCGCTCAGCCTGTACGAGCCGGTCGGTACCGGCCCCGGAGAGCGCCGCTTCAAGATCTACCGCAGGGGCGGCTCCGTCTCGCTGTCCGCCGTGCTGCCGGTGCTCCAGCGGATCGGCGTCGAGGTCATCGACGAGCGGCCGTACGAGCTGCGCTGCCAGGACCGTACGACCGCGTGGATCTACGACTTCGGTCTCCGGCTCCCCAAGGAGGTAACCGGCAACGGCGACTACCTCGGCGACGACGGCCGCGAGCGGTTCCAGGACGCGTTCGCCGCCGTGTGGACCGGGCAGGCCGAGAACGACGGGTTCAACGCGCTCGTACTGAGCGCCGGGCTGACCTGGCGGCAGGCGATGGTGCTGCGCGCCTACGCCAAGTACCTGCGCCAGGCCGGTTCGACCTTCAGCCAGGACTACATGGAGGACACCCTCCGCAACAACGTCCACACCACCCGGCTGCTGGTCTCCCTGTTCGAGGCGCGGATGTCGCCGGAGCGGCAGCGCGCCGGCCTGGAACTGACCGACGCGCTCCTCGAGGAGCTGGACCTCGCCCTGGACCAGGTCGCCTCGCTCGACGAGGACCGCATCCTGCGCTCCTTCCTCACCGTCATCAAGGCGACGCTGCGGACCAACTTCTTCCAGGAGGCGCACGGCGGCAAGCCGCACGACTACGTCTCCATGAAGTTCGATCCGCAGGCCATCCCGGACCTGCCGGCGCCGCGCCCGGCCTACGAGATCTGGGTGTACTCGCCGCGCGTCGAGGGCGTGCACCTGCGCTTCGGCAAGGTCGCGCGCGGCGGCCTGCGCTGGTCCGACCGGCGTGAGGACTTCCGCACCGAGATCCTCGGCCTGGTCAAGGCCCAGATGGTGAAGAACACCGTCATCGTGCCGGTCGGCGCCAAGGGCGGGTTCGTCGCCAAGCAGCTGCCGGACCCCGCCAAGGACCGTGACGCCTGGCTCGCGGAGGGCATCCGCAGCTACCGCACCTTCATCTCCGCCCTGCTCGACATCACCGACAACATGGTGGCCGGCGAGGTCGTGCCGCCGATCGACGTGGTGCGCCACGACGGCGACGACACCTATCTGGTGGTCGCGGCCGACAAGGGCACGGCGACGTTCTCCGACATCGCCAACGAGGTCGCCGAGAAGTACAACTTCTGGCTCGGCGACGCCTTCGCCTCCGGTGGCTCGGCGGGCTACGACCACAAGAAGATGGGCATCACCGCCCGCGGCGCCTGGGAGTCCGTCAAGCGGCACTTCCGCGAGCTGGACGTGGACACCCAGTCGGAGGACTTCACGGTCGTCGGCATCGGTGACATGTCCGGTGACGTGTTCGGCAACGGCATGCTGCTCAGCGAGCACATCCGCCTGGTCGCGGCCTTCGACCACCGGCACATCTTCGTCGACCCCGACCCGGACGCGGCGGCCTCCTACGCCGAGCGCCGCCGCCTGTTCGAGCTGCCGCGCTCGTCCTGGGCGGACTACAACACCGAGCTGCTGTCGGCAGGCGGCGGTGTGTTCCCGCGCACGGCCAAGTCGATCCAGGTCAACGCGCACATCCGCGAGGCACTCGGCATCGAGGGCCATGTCACCAAGATGACCCCGGCCGACCTGATGCGGGCCATCCTCAAGGCGCCGGTCGACCTGCTGTGGAACGGTGGCATCGGCACCTACGTCAAGGCCTCCACGGAGTCGAACGCGGACGTCGGCGACAAGGCCAACGACGCCATCCGCGTCGACGGCCGCGACCTGCGGGTCAAGGTCGTCGGTGAGGGCGGCAACCTGGGCCTGACCCAGCTCGGCCGCATCGAGTTCGCCCAGCACGGCGGCAAGATCAACACCGACGCGATCGACAACAGCGCGGGCGTGGACACCTCCGACCACGAGGTGAACATCAAGATCCTGCTCAACTCGGTGGTCTCCAACGGCGACCTGACCGTCAAGCAGCGCAACCAGCTGCTCGCCGAGATGACCGACGAGGTCGGCGCCCTGGTGCTGCGCAACAACTACGCGCAGAACGTCGCGATCGCCAACGCCCTGTTCCAGTCGAAGGACATGCTGCACGCGCAGCAGCGGTTCATCCGCTACCTGGTGCGCGAGGGCCACCTCGACCGGGCGCTGGAGTTCCTGCCCACCGACCGGCAGATCCGCGAGCGGCTCACCGCCGGAGCGGGCCTGACCGGTCCGGAGACGGCCGTCCTGCTGGCGTACACGAAGATCACGGTCGCCCGGGAGCTGCTGGACACGCCGCTGCCCGACGACCCGTACCTGCGCAGCCTGCTGCACGCGTACTTCCCGACCGCGCTGCGCGAGAAGTTCCCCGAGCAGATCGACAACCACGCACTGCGCCGCGAGCTCGTGACGACCGTCCTGGTCAACGACACGGTCAACACCGGTGGTACGACCTACCTGCACCGTCTGCGCGAGGAGACCGGCGCCTCGCTGGAGGAGATCGTCCGGGCGCAGACCGCGGCCCGCGCGATCTTCCGTTCCGCGCCGGTGTGGGACGCGGTCGAGGACCTGGACAACAAGGTCGACGCCGCCGTGCAGACCCGTATCCGGCTGCACTCCCGCCGGCTGGTCGAGCGCGGCACGCGCTGGCTGCTGAACAACCGGCCGCAGCCGTTGCAGATCACCGAGACGGTCGCGTTCTTCGCCGAGCGCGTCGAGCAGGTCTGGGGCGAACTGCCGAAGCTGGTGCGCGGTGCGGACCTGGAGTGGTGGCAGAAGATCTACGACGAGCTGACGGGCGTCGGTGTGCCGGACGAGCTCGCCACGCGTGTGGCCGGGTTCTCCTCCGCCTTCCCGGCGCTCGACATCGTCTCGGTGGCCGACCGCATGGGCAAGGACCCCATGGACGTCGCCGAGGTCTACTACGACCTCGCCGACCGGCTCAAGATCACCCAGCTCATGGACCGCATCATCGAACTGCCGCGCGCCGACCGGTGGCAGTCCATGGCCCGCGCGGCGATCCGCGAGGACCTGTACGCGGCCCACGCGGCACTGACCGCCGAGGTCCTGGCGGCGGGCAACGGCACCTCGACGCCCGAGCAGCGCTTCGAGGCCTGGCAGGAGAAGAACGCGCCGATCCTCGCCCGGGCGCGCACGACGCTCGACGAGATCTCGAACTCGGACTCGTTCGACCTCGCGAACCTGTCGGTGGCGATGCGCACGATGCGGACCCTGCTGAGGACGCACAGCTAGGACCCGCTACGACGACGGGGGCGTCCCTCGGTGAGGGGCGCCCCCTGTGCGTGCGTATCCCGGCATCATGCCCGCACGGGTTCGTCGGCTAACCTAGTCTGACGCTTTCTTGCCAAGACCTGGGGGAACCCCACCCTTCGTTTCACTCGCCCCTGTCGGACGGGACGTGTGGAACGGGTCTGGCCTGATCGTCGGACGAGTGGAGGACCCGTACCCGTGTCTGTGAACCTCACCGAGCAGCGGCCCCAGGTCGCTCGCCCGGTCGCCGAGACCGTCCCTCCCGCCCCCGTCCCGGCGCGTTCCCGGGTCCGGCGGCTGGCGGCCGAGGTGATCAAATTCGGGGTCGTCGGCGGCAGCGGTGTCGTGGTCAACATCCTCGTCTTCAACGCCCTCCTGCACGGCCTGTCGTGGGCCCCGATGACGGCGACCGTGCTCGCCAGCGTCATCGCCATGGGCACCAACTACCTCGGCTTCCGCTTCTACGCCTACCGCGACCGGGCCTCGCGCACCCGGCAGCAGGTCGTGCTGTTCTTCGTCTTCAGCGGCGTCGGCGTGGCGATGGAGAGCATCCTGTTCTACGTCGGCTACCACGGCTTCGGCATGAACGGGCCGATCGGCTCCAATGCGGCGAAGGCGCTGTCGATCGTGCTGGCGTCGGCCTTCCGCTTCCTGGTGTACCGGACGTGGGTGTTCCAGCACACGGCGAAGCAGGGTGCCGGAGCACGATGAGCGTCACAGCGGAGGGGACCGGAGGGGCCGACGGGGCTCGGGGCCGGGCCGGCGGCAAGCGGACGGGGCGGTTCTGGGGCCCGCTCGCGGCCGTGAGGACGCCGCACGGCGCGGTCGGCGCGGCGCTGTGGGCGGTGGTGGCACTGCTCGTGGTGCTGATGCTGCTCGTCATCGTGCGGCTGCCGTGGGTCGGCGACCTGGGCATGCACGCGGCGACCGTGGAACGGCTGCGGCACCGGCTGCTGGACCCGGGCAACCCGCTGGTCGACGAGAACACTCCGAGCCCGTACTACTCGCCGTGGATGGTCTTCCTCGGCGTGGTGGCCCGGGTGACCGGCCTCTCCGTCTGGGTGGTCCTGCGCGTCGGCGCGCTGATCAGCCTGGCGCTGCTGGTGACGGGCGTGTGGCGGTACGCCCGCACGCTGAGCGCGCACCGTCTCGCGCCGCCGCTCGCCCTGCTGTGCCTGGTGCTCCTGTGGGGCACGCAGGTGTTCAACTGGAGCGGCTTCATCGGGCTGAACTCGCTGGCGCTGACGGTGGCGTATCCGAGTGTGTTCGCGCTGGGGCTCAGCTTCCACTTCTGGGCGCTGCTGACGCGGACCCTGAGGAACGAGGGCGGCTGGGTGGCGTTCCTCGGCCTCGGTGCGCTGTGGGCGCTGATCCTGCTCAGCCACCAGTTCACCGGTGTGGTCGCGACGCTGGGCGCGCTGGCGACGGTGATCGGGGCGCGGGCCGGGCTCAGGACGTGGCTGCGCCTTGGCGCCGGGCTGGTCCTGGGCGCCGTGATCCTCGCGCTCTGGCCTTACTACGACTTCTTCGCGCTGTTCGGGGTGGGCGGCCTCGAGGAGATCCACCGCCCGCTGTACGAGGACCTGTTCCCGCGGTTCGGCCTGGTACTGCTCGGAGTGGTGGCGCTCGCGGTACGGGCGCGGCGGGATCGTCTGGACCCCCTCGTGCTGTTCTTCGCCCTGGGCGTGCTGGTGTTCGCCCTGGGCGGCCTGACGGGCCACTACTCCTGGGGCCGGGCGCTGCCGGCGGTGCTGATCCCGGCGCAGCTGGCGGCGGCCCTGGAGGTGGCCGGGGCGGCGCGGGGCGCACTGCGGAACGTGGCGGCCGGGGTGCTGGCCGCGGCGCTGGCCGTGGGGGCGTGGACGCAGATCCAGACGGTCGGGTACGTGACGGGGCGGAGTGCGCTGCCCGAGGTGGTCGCGGAGAAGTACCGGGACCCGTGGGTGGGGTACCACTGGATCACGCCCTGGGTGCGGTACGGGGACGTGGTCATGGCGAAGACGAACCCCTCGCGGCAGATCCCGGCGTACGGCGCCTACACGGTGGCGCCGGGCTATCCGGACTTCTTCCTGCCGGACGAGGCGCGGCGGGATGCGGCGGTACGGACGTACTTCGCGGCCGGGTCGTCGCGGGCCGAGCGGCTGGGGGTGCTGCGGAAGTACGGGGTGCGGTGGGTTGTCCAGTGGCGGTCGGACGGGGGCCTGCCGGCCGGGGACGGGGCACTGCGGAAGGTGACCTCGGGGCCTCGGGGCCAGGTCCTGTACGAGGTGGTGGCACGCTAGGGGGTTTCTCTCGCCCCCGCCGCCCCTCCCCGTCCCGTACCTGGGGCTGCCGCCCTCAGCCCCCGCTGTCGGCCCGAACGGCCATCCCGGCCGGGGCTGGAAACCAAGGCGGGGGCTGAGCAAACCCTTGCTCAGCCCCCGCCGCCCACCTGTCAGCGCAACGCGCTCCGGACCAGCCGCGCAGCCCGCCGCACCCGCGGCCCCGCGACCCGCCGGACCACCGGACCGACCTTCGCCGTGACCCCCACCGGCCGCCACCGCACCTGCAGGCGCCCGGCCCCGCGGCCCTCCGGCTCCACGGTCACCTCGTGCGGCAGCGTGCCGACCTGTGTCGCCGTCAGCACCGGGAACGTCAGCGGCGCCAGCAGCACGCCCGTGTTGAACAGGCCCTGGTGCTCCAGGCGCAGCATGGGATGGCGGATGCCCTCGAATCCCTGCATCGGCAGCTGCGCCGCCGCCAGGTCCACCCGCACCCGGCCCTCGAAGACACCGGGACGCACCGGGTCCAGGCGGAACGCCGTCACCAGGCGGCGCCGCCCCGGCGCGACCACGATGCTCGCCCGCTGCGGGCCCACGGGGAGTCGCAGGCCCGGGTCGTAGGTCCGGATCGACAGGTTCACCGACGCACCCGGGCCCGGCTCCACCGAGGTGATCTCGTGGCGGAACAGCGCGCCCGGGAACGGCCGGTACTCCAGCTCCAGGTCGGAGACGTCCAGTTCGCCTCGTGCCCACGACGACGCCGGCAGCTGCGAGCCCCAGTACACCGTCCCCGACTCGTCCGTGGACGTCGTCCGGGGACCCACCCCGTGGCCGAGCCCACGCGCCGCCTCCTGCGCCTCCGTCAGCCGACGGTCGCGGATCAGCTGGATCACCACGCGTTCCACACGCGGCAGCCGGGCGTAGGCGCTGTCAGCGAGCCCGTCCAGATACGGGGTCACGATGTCCGCGAAACCGGCCAGCCACTCCTCGTCGCGGTAGGGCAGGTCACCGGCGTACATCCGGAAGTCGTGCTTGAGGAACTTGTAGTCCTTGTGCTCGCGCAGCCCCTCGTGCCCGCTCTCCGTCAGGAACTCGTCGATCAGCGTCTGCACGTAGATGCGGTCACTGACGTTCGACAGCTTGTGCCGCTGGTTGGAGATCGACGCCGCCTCGGCCGCCACGAACGGCGCTATGTACCAGCGGTACACGTGCTCCGGGATGATCGTGAAGGACCGGGCGAGACAGTACGCCTGCGCCGAGAAGAGCTGGTCCTCGTAGTGGATCCCCTCGGGGAAGCGCAGCTCGTGCCGGTCCAGGAACTCCCGCCGGTACATCTTGCTCGTCGACAGGTGCTCGAAGAGCAGTTCCGGCTCGGCGTCGATGCCCTCCACCGTGCGCCGCTCGGCGACGAGGTGGGCCATCCAGGTGGAGCGCCGTCCGGTGTCGACGCGGACCCGCTCGACCGCGCCCATCGCGAAGTCCACCTCCCGCTCGCGGTGTGCCGCCAGCAGCAGCTCGACCGCGTTCTCGGGCAGTTCGTCGTCGCTGTCGAGGAACATCAGGTACGGCCCCCGGGCGATCTCCAGGGCCCGGTTGCGCGGTGCGCTGCACCCGCCGCTGTTCTCCGGCAGGCGCAGATAACGCACCCGCTCGTCCTGGGCGGCGAGCCGTCGCGCCACCGACGGCGTGTCGTCCGTCGAGTGGTCGTCGCTGATGATCACCTCGATGTTGGAGTGCGTCTGCCGCAGCAGCGACTCCACCGCGCGCGGAAGGCGTTCCGCGTCGTTGTAGACGATGACCGTGATCGTCACATCGGGGGTTCGGGTCTCGGCGGTCACGGCCGTCGTCACGCGTTCGCCTCCTTGGGGGTCGGGGCCGGGGTGCGTTCGTCCACGGGGATCACCGGCGGCAGCGATTCCTCACTCTCGCCCAGGAACACCCGGCGTACCACCCGTTCCGCGGCGCGCCCGTCGTCGAACTCGCAGAACCGGCGCCGGAAGGCGGTCAGCGACTTCCGCGCGGCCTCGTCCCGCCACGCCTCCGTCTCGAACACGGCCGCCAGCTGCTCCTGGGTGCGCGCCACCTGGCCGGGCGCCTCCGCCATCAGGTCGAAGTAGACGCCGCGCGTCTTCGCGTATGTCTCCCAGTCGTCGGCGTAGATCACGATCGGGCGGTTGAGGTTGGCGTAGTCGAACATGATGGACGAGTAGTCCGTGACCAGCGCGTCCGCCGCCAGGCACAGGTCCTCGACGGGGTCGTACGACGACACGTCGATCACCCGTCCCGAGCGGCGCAGACCGGTCAGCGGGGAGGCGCCGCCGCCGTAGAAGTAGTGGCCGCGGACCAGCAGCACCGTGTCCTCGCCGAGCCGGTCGGCGAGGGAGGCGAGGTCGAGGCGCGGGGTCCAGCCGGCCTCGTAGTCGCGGTGGGTGGGCGCGTACAGGATGGCCCGGCGGCCCGGGGCGATACCCAGGCGCTCGCGGATCGCGCGGATGTCCTCGGCCGTCGCCGAGTAGAAGACGTCGTTGCGCGGGTAGCCGTAGTCCAGCTTCGTGTACCGCGACGGGTACGCCCGCTCCCACATCCGGGTGGAGTGGCTGTTGGACGACAGGCTGTAGTCCCACTTGTCGATACGGGCCAGCAACGCGTCGAAGTCCAGGCCCTTGGAGGCGGCCGGGAAGTCGAGCTGGTCCAGGCCCATGCGCTTGAGCGGGGTGCCGTGGTGGGTCTGGAGGTGGATCGCGTCCGGGCGCTTGACCACCGGGTTCGGGAAGTTGACGTTGTTGACGAGGTACTTGGCCCGCGCCATCACGTCCCAGTAGCGGCGGGTGCCCGCGATGATGTGGTCGGTGCCCGGCGGCAGCAGCGCCGCCTTGGCGCGGGCGACCACCCAGACCTGGTGGATGTGCGGGGCGAGCTCGGAGAGCTTCGCGGCGATCGCGGCCGGGTTGCAGGCCACGCCCCGGTCCCAGTACGCCGAGAAGACGGCCAGGTTCGGGTCGACGGGCTCGCTCAGGGCGCGCCGGTAGCGGTGGTCGCGCAGCTTCGCACCCACCTCGCGCTTGCCGGTGGCCACCACCGACTTCACCTCGCGCCGCTTCTGGTTGGCGGCCTGGAAGGCGCGGTAGCGGGTGTAGGCGTGCTCCTCCAGGAGCTGGTGGCGGATGCCCTCGAAGCCGCCGGGGCGCTGGTGGTGCTCCGGCCGCCAGCGCACGGCGGCCCGGGACGCACGGGCGAAGAACTCCCGGGCCACGGGGTCGGGCATCCTGCTGCGCGCGAACGTGCGCAGCAGGTCGCGGACCATGACGTCGTAGAGCACGGCGCGCGGTCCCTCGGGGGCGCCCTGCTCGGCCAGGACACGGTGCAGCCGCTCGTACCGCTCTATCACGGCGTACCGCTGGGCCGCAGTCACCTGCGGGAGGCTTTCCTCGCGCAGCTCCCTTATCTCGTACGCGGCGTGGTCGAGGGCGGCGATCCGGTCGGCGTGCAGGAGCACGGCGAGAGCGGTGTACGCCTCGTCGTCACGGAAGTCATCGCCCGCGATATTCGCGATGTCCTGGTTTCGCCAGAAATCGGCGCGTATAACGCGGTTGCCCAGTACCGGGGTCAGCCGCAGCAGTTGCGGGAAGTCGGCGAGCGGGACGCCGCGGCGGCTCGCCCGGGCCAGGAAGCGGCCGTCTCCGCTGGGCTCCCCGGCGGTCTGCCAGGTGGACCGCACATGATCCACGACCAGCACGTCCGCCGAGTCCCCGAGTTCCGCGGTGCGGTCGGCGACCGTGCGCACGGCGCCCACGGGCAGCCCGTCCTTGGCGTGCGCGAAGTGCAGCCAACTGCCGGTGGCCCGCTCGGCGCCCGCGGCCCGGGCCGCGGCGTCGCTCGTGCCCTCGGGCAGCGGCAACACCACCATCCGGGGGTCGTCGGCGGCATGCCGCTCGGCCTCCTGTCGGGCCCAGTCGCCGACGGCCGCGATCACCACCTCGACCTCGGCGAAAGGCTGGGTCGCGAGGGCGTCCAGAAGTTCGCCCAGGTGGCCTTGGGTTTCGGGGCCGTGAACGATCACGCTCAGCCCTGGTTGCACGTGGTCTCCCTGCTCTTCAGACGCCCACGGCGGCACTGCTGCTGATGGCACAACTGATGGCACAACATGGACAAGGCGTATACGAGATAGTAAGAGACACATACGAGAGGGGAACAAACCGCTCTCGTTTCGCGCCTCGATGAAGGAAAATGCTACTTCGCTCCGGTGGGTGCCTTCTTCTGGGCGCCCGCCTGCGCTGCGCCACCGGCGCCCTTGGCCTTGTCGGCGCCGCCCGTGAACGCCTCGTAGGCCTCGAGGACCTCCTCGGTCGGGCCGTCCATGCGCAGCACACCGCGCTCCAGCCACAGCACCCGGTCGCACGTGTCCCGGATGGACTTGTTGTTGTGGCTGACCAGGAAGACGGTGCCCGCGTGCCGGCGCAGCTCGCGGATGCGTTCCTCCGACCGCCTCTGGAAGGCGCGGTCACCGGTGGCGAGCGCCTCGTCGATCAGCAGGACGTCGTGGTCCTTGGCGGCGGCGATGGAGAAGCGCAGTCGGGCGGCCATGCCGGAGGAGTACGTGCGCATGGGCAGTGTGATGAAGTCGCCCTTCTCGTTGATGCCGGAGAAGTCGACGATGTCCTGGTAGCGCTCCTTGATCTGCTCCCGGGACATGCCCATGGCGAGACCGCCCAGGTAGACGTTGCGCTCGCCGGTCAGGTCGTTCATCAGGGCCGCGTTGACGCCCAGGAGGGACGGCTGGCCGTTGGTGTAGATCTTGCCGTTCTCCACCGGGAGCAGCCCGGCGATGGCCTTGAGCAACGTGGACTTGCCGGAGCCGTTGGTCCCGATCAGACCGATGGCCTCGCCCTTGTACGCGGTGAAGGACACGTTCTTCACCGCGTGCACCCGCCGCACGCCCGCCGCCTTCTCCGCCTGCTTGCGGCGCAGGATGCGGTTGAGCGCGGCGGTCGCGGAGCCGCGGCCCGCGCCGGTGCCGTTGACGCGGTAGACGATGTCGACGCCGTCACAGATGACCGTGGGGACCGCTTCGTCGTTCGGCCCGTCGGTCACCCTGTCGTTCACGAGATCAGCCACGGCCGTACGTCTCCTCAGCCTTCCAGAAGTAGATGAAGCCGCCGACGCCGGCGAGCAGGGCCCAGCCCGTCGCGTACGCCCACACGTGGGGTGGGAGCTGGTGCGCCTTGAAGCTGTCGATCAGCGCGAAGCGCATGAGGTCGATGTAGACGGCCGCCGGGTTCGACTCCAGCAGCAGCTTCGCCCAGTGTGACATGCCGCTGTGCTTGAGCGTCTTGCCGATGCTCCACATGACGCCCGAGACGTACATCCAGGTGCGCAGGAGGAAGGGCATCAGCTGCGCGATGTCCGGCGTCTTGGCGCCCATCCGGGCCACGATCATCGACACCCCGGCGTTGAACATGAACTGCAGGACCAGGACCGGGACCGCGAGGACCCAGGAGGCGGCCACGGGAACGCCGAAGCAGAGCAGGATCACGACCAGGGCGGCCATCGAGAACAGCAGTTGCTGGAGCTGCTGGAGGCAGAAGGAGAGGGGCAGCGCGGCGCGCGGGAAGTGCAGGGCGCGCACCAGTCCGAGGTTGCCGGAGATCGCGCGGGTGCCCGCCAGGATCGAGCTCTGCGTGAAGGTCCAGACGAACACGCCGGTGACCAGGAAGGGGATGTAGTCGGGCACGCCGTGCTTGGTGCCGAGGAGTACACCGAAGATGAAGTAGTACACCGCCGCGTTCAGCAGCGGGTTCGCGACCTGCCAGATCTGGCCGAGCTTCGCCTCGCTGTACTGCGCGGTGAGCTTCGCGGTGGCGAAGGCCGTGATGAAGTGGCGGCGCGCCCACAGCTGGCGGACGTACTCCGGCAGGGAGGGGCGGGCACCGCTGACCGCGAGGCCGTACCGGGCGGCGAGCTGCGCCGGCGTCCCGGCCGGGTCGGTGGCCGTGGGAGGCGGTGTGTGGAGGACCTGGCTCACATCCGCTGCTTTCGCTCGGGGGGTCGGTTGCGCAACCGGTACCGAGTGTTCCGCCGCGTTGCCCCCGCTGGTACCGCCGCCCTGCGTTTCTCACGTTTCTTGCCGGGGTCTTGCTCGGCTCTAGGGCTCTTGTACCGTTCTCGGGGCGTCGGACTGCCGTCCTTTACGTCGGAACGGGACCGTATCGTCGCAACGGGAGGGTAAGCCGATTCGACGTCGCAACGCAACCGTTTCGTCGTCACGCCCTATGCTGGTCCGCATGACGACGAACGCCGACACTCCCCAGGTGAAGCGGCGCCGCAGGGCGCCCGCGGGTGCGGCCGTCCTCCGTGAGGACGTGACCGAAGCCATCCGCGCGGCGGTCTTCGAGGAGCTGGCGTCCGTCGGCTACGCCCGGATGTCCATCGAGGGGATCGCGCGCCGGGCCGGTGTCGGCAAGACGGCGGTGTACCGCCGGTGGCGCTCGAAACTGCACCTGGTGCTCGACCTGGTCTCGGCGATCGCGGTCCAGGGCCTGCCCGCCCCGGACACAGGATCCCTCGAAGGGGACCTCCGTCTCCTGTACGAGGTCACGTCCCGAGCCCTGCGCCACCCGGTGGCCGGCCAGATCATCCCGGACCTCCAGGCGGAGGCGGCCCGCAACCCCGACATCGCCGAGGCCATGCAGAAGGCGCTGCGCGAGGGTCAGGAGAGTGTGGCGAGCGGCATCGTCGCGGCGGCGGTCGCCCGCGGCGAGATCGGTGCGACGATCGACACGGACCTGGCCCTGGACCTGATCTCCGGCCCGCTGTACTGGCGAGCGGTGGTGGTACGGGGGCCGAAGCTGCCGAAGGGGTATCTCGCGGGGCTGGCCCGGGCCACCGCGGGGGCGCTCAGGGCGCTGTGACAGGCCGCCGGCCCTAGGAGTCCGCCGACCGTCGAGGTCGGGATCCCTCCGGGGCGCACCCGCGCAGGATGTACTCGACCAGGTCGTCCAGGCCCTGTGCGCGCACCTCCGGCGGCAGGTGATCGCTCGCCGCGAGTGAGGCGTAGCCGTGCAGGCTGGAGAAGACGCCGATGCCCACGCTCTCCGGGGAGCCGCCGCGCACCTCGCCGCGGCGCTGGGCCTCGGCGATCAGGCTCTCCATCTGTTCGATCCACCGCTGCGACGCGGCGCTGAGGTCCTCGGAGGCTTCGGGGGCGTGCTTGATCGCGTACATGAGGTCGATCAGCTCGGCGTTGGCGACGGCGAAGTCCACGTAGGCGCGCGCCCCGGCGCGCAGCCGTTCGGCGAACGACTCGCCCGCCTCCTGAAGTGCCGCCGTCATCGCCTGCACGAGCCGGTCGAAGCCGGCCAGCGCGAGGGCGTCGAGCAGCGCCTGCTTGTCCCTGAAGTGGCGGCTCGGCGCGGCGTGGCTCACGCCCAGGTCGCGGGCGAGTTCGCGGAGGGACAGTGCGGCCGGTCCCCTCTCCCGGAGTGTCTCCTCGGCCCGGGCGAGCAGCGCGGCGCGGAGGTCTCCGTGGTGGTAACGGCGTCGAGTGTGCATACCGGTCAGTGTAGCCAGCATGTGGTCGACGCCTACTTTGTTGACGATGTCACTATTGTTGTCATTGACAGCATTGTTGTCGACGCCTACTTTGGCTGCATGCCCACGACGCAGAGCCCCCAGAGCAAGAAGCAGACCAAGTGGAGCGTCGGCGACATCGCCGACCAGACCGGCCGCACCGCCGTCGTCACCGGCGCCAACAGTGGCCTCGGCCTCGCCACCGTCGAGGCCCTCGCCCGGGCCGGCGCCCGTGTGGTGCTCGCCGTACGCGATCCCCGGCGCGGCGAGGCGGCCGCCGCCGGCGTGCGCGGTGCGAAGGGCCGCCTCGAGGTGCGCCGGCTCGACCTGGCCGACCTGTCGTCCATACGGGAGTTCGCCGGCGAGTGGCAGGGCGGCATCGACGTGCTCGTCAACAACGCCGGTGTCATGAACGTCCCCGAGGGTGCCACCAAGGACGGCTTCGAAACCCAGTTCGGCACCAACCACCTGGGTCACTTCGCGCTGACGAACCTGCTGCTGCCGCACATCGGGGACCGGGTGGTCACGGTGGCGTCGGGCATGCACCGGTACGGGGGTGCGCGCATCCACTTCGAGAACCTCAACCTGACCGGCGAGTACTCCCCGATGGCGGCCTACGCCCAGTCCAAGCTGGCCAACCTGCTGTTCACCCTGGAGCTGCAGCGCCGCCTGGCCGAGGCGGGCTCACGGGTGCGGGCGCTGGCCGCGCACCCGGGCTGGGCCGCGACCAATCTCCAGGGCCATGACGCGAGCGCCCTGCGCCGGATCGCGATGAAGGCCGGCGGCCGTCTGTTCGCCCAGACCGACAAGGCGGGCGCGCTGCCCACTCTCTACGCCGCGACGCAGGACCTGCCCGGCGCGAGCTACGTCGGCCCCGACGGGCTGGGTGAGATGCGCGGCGCCCCGGCCCTGGTCGGCCGCTCCCACGCGGCAGGGGACCCGGAGACGGCCCGCCGTCTGTGGACCGTCTCCGAGGAGCTGACCGGTGTCACGTTCCCGGAACTGCCCGAGCTCTCGCGGAACGCGACACGCTGAGTCTCCGACGGCTCTACGGCCGCGCCGCCTCCGGGTGCCTGCGCACCCAGCCCTCCCACGCCGAGGCGATCATGTCCTCCACGTCGCGCTTCGCCGTCCAGCCCAGTTCCCGGGCGATCCGGTCGGCCGAGGCGACGACGCGGGCCGGGTCGCCCGCGCGGCGCGGGGTGACCGCCGCAGGGATGTCGTAGCCGGTGATCGCGTTGATGCGGTCGATCATCTCGCGGACCGACACGCCCTCCCCGCGGCCGATGTTGAGGGTGAGGTCCGTGCCGGGGGAGGCCTGGAGCGCGCGGGCGGCGGCGACGTGGGCCTCCGCCAGGTCGGCGACATGGATGTAGTCGCGGATGCAGGTGCCGTCGGGGGTCGGGTAGTCGTCGCCGAAGATGCGCGGGGCCGCGTTCCGGGTCAGCTTCTCGAAGACCATCGGGACCAGGTTGAAGACGCCCACGTCCGCCAGTTCGGGGCTCGCGGCGCCCGCCACGTTGAAGTAGCGCAGGGACGCCGTGGACAGACCGGTCGCCCTTCCCGCCGCCCGGACCAGCCACTCACCGGCGAGCTTGGTCTCGCCGTAGGGCGACATCGGGACGCACGGCGTCTCCTCCGTCACCAGGTCCACGTCGGGCATGCCGTACACGGCGGCGGACGAGGAGAACACGAAGGACGCGACCTTGGACTCCGTCACCGCCTCCAGCAGGACGCGCAGCCCCTCCACGTTCTCCCGGTAGTAGTGCAGCGGCAGCTCCACCGACTCGCCCACCTGCTTCTTCGCCGCCAGGTGCACGACCCCGGTGACCGCGTGCTCAGCCAGCGTGCGGCGCAGCAGCTCACCGTCCAGGGTGGAACCCTCCACCAGTGGCACCTGAGCGGGCACGCGTTCGGCGATGCCCGTGGACAGGTCGTCGTACACCACGGCACGCTCGCCCGCCTCGGTCATCGCACGGACGACGTGCGCCCCGATGTAACCGGCACCGCCGGTGATCAGCCAGGTCATGATGCGGCCGTCTCCTCGCTCGTTGGCCTGTCGTGTTCTTGCTGCCGCTTCGGTGAGGCAGGTGGGCAGGTGGACGTTCCCGCCCGTCACCTCAAGTGAAGCAGGCGCCGGAGCCTGCGCCGCGCGACCGATGTCACACCCCGGACTCCCGACGCGACCCTCAGCGCCAGCGCCCCCGAGTGCGTAGCGTACGGCTGCACCAGTAGCACGCCGTGCTTCAGGCTCGGCACCGCCTGGCGGCGCAGCAGGTCGGCGCCCGCGACGGCGTGCGGCGCGGTCTCGCGGCTCGTTCCGTCATCGAAGTGGAGCGTCAGCTTCAGGTCCCAGGTGCCGCCGCCGAGCGCCGCCAGGTCCACCGGTGTCTCGGCCGTCCAGTCGGCGGAGTCCGGGTCCTTCCGGAGCGTGGCCGTGGTGGACAGCCCCACTCGCTTCTCGTCCTCCCGGAGCACGAACCGCACGTCCACCCGGGCCGGACGGGCGTTCCCCACCCGCCCGTACAGCTCGTGCACGCGCAGCCGCAGCCGGCCGGCACCCGCGCGGGGGAGCAGTTCCGCCTCGACGGCGACCGGCAGGTGCCGCATGGGGCGGTGCAGCAGGTGCTCCAGCTGGACCTCGGGCAGGTCGTCGGACCAGACGGGGGTGCCGTCGGCCGTCCTCGCGTACGGCGGCATCAGCCGCCCCGGACGGGCCGCGAGCTCCTTGAGCCGGTGCAGGTCGCGCGGCTGTTCGCAGGCGAGCACCACCTGTGCGAGGACCCGTCCCGGCACGGACGCCTGCGCGTAGTCGGCCGCATCGAAGTCCTCGAGGTACGCGCGCGTGAGCCGCCACCACTGCGTGCGGTACTCCTCGTCGCGCAACGGCAGTTCCCGCACGTACATGCGCAGACCCCGGTCCAGGAAGGTGGTGCGCGCCGCCCGCGCCAGCTGTTTCTCACCGGTGCCCAGCAGGATCTCGTACGACTGCCGGTGCGCCAGCATGCGCGCCTTCCAGTTCTCGATGTCGGCGCGGGCCAGCGAGATGGACAGGCGCTGGGCGGAGCGGCGCACGTGCCAGACGTACACGGTGTCGGGGATCACGGCGATGCTCGGACCGGCGGCCAGCACGCGCGCGCTGAAGACGAAGTCCTCGTAGTGGAAGCGGCCGTCGGGGAAGCGGATGCCGTGCTCGCGCAGGAAGTCGGTGCGGTACAGCTTGTTGACGCACAGCGTGTCGTGGGCCAGGCGGGGGCGCCGGGAGGGGTGGGAGACCACCGCGGCCCGCTCGTACAGCTCCGGCTGCCAGGGCACCTCGCGGCCCGAGGGCAGCTCGCGCCGCACACACAGCCCGGCGGCGACCTGGGCGCCGTGCGCGACGGCCGCCATGAGCAGCGCGTCCACCGCGCCGGGCGGCAGCACGTCGTCGCTGTCGAGGAACATCAGGTACGGGGCGGTCGCCGCCTCGATCCCGTCGTTGCGCGGGGTGCCGCAGCCGCCGCTGTTGACGGTCCGGCTGATCACCTTGACGCGCGGCTCCTCGGCCGCCAGGGCACGCAGCAGCTCGGCGCTGCCGTCCGACGAGCAGTCGTCGACCGCGATCACCTCGCGGACGACCCCGCCCTGCGCGAGGGCCGAACGGACCGCGTCTGTCACATGGGCGGCGTCGTCGTATCCGATGACGACGACGCTGACCTGTGCGTCTTGAGGGTGACCCATCGCTTCCACGGACCGAGAATACGGACGGCTGGTAATTATCTGTTAAGAGACCCTCAGCTTCGTGCGGAGGAGAGGGCCGCGATCCGCTCCTGGCGACCGGCGGGGGCACCCGCGTTCTCCCGCTGCGGAACCGCGCGCCCGGAACGCCACAGGCGGGTGAAGGACACGATCGCCGCGGTGGCCAGCAGTCCGTTGCGGACCAGCATGAGCAGACAGCCCTGCCAGGTGGAACTGATCACATAGCCGTAGCAGGCGGGGTACACCACGGCGCTGATCGCGGTCGCCGCCAGGATGAGCCAGGCCACCGGGCGCTGTGTGGTGTGCCGTGTGGTCAGGCAGACCGCGGCCAGCCCGACCAGCCAGATCATGTACTGGGGGCTGATCACCCGGCTCGTCACCGTGAACAGCAGCACGGCCGTCAGCGCCGCGTCGTACGGGGTCGCCGGCGTCCAGCGGCGGGCGCGCAGCCGCCACAGCAGCAGCAGGGCGAAGGCGACCGCGGTCAGTGCCAGCGAGCAGTCGGCGACCGCGTGCACATGCGGGCCGACGAACTCCACGGCGCCGTACTGGTAGCGGGTGGTGCCGGACCAGCCGGCATGGCGCGCGAACATCAGCACCGTGCCGCCCAGCGACTCGATCTGCACGCCCCGGCCGCCCTGCTGGCGCAGGAAGTCGAACGGGTTGCGGAACAGGACCGCGACCACGGCGAGCAGCGTGACCACGGTCGTCACCGCAGCCGTCCACGCCTGGCGGGTGCCGCGGCCCCGCGGCGTGCCGATGAGCGCCAGCGCCGGCCACACCTTCACCAGGGCGCCGAGGGCGGCGAACACACCGCCCACGCGTGCGGAGCGTGACATCGTGAGCAGCGCGATGACCGCGAAGGCGGTGACCTGGATGTCGTACCGGACCAGCGGGATGTGCCACAGCAGCGGCAGACCGGCGATCCACAGCGCCGCGCCGCGCAGTGAGCGGCCCCGGCGGGTGCCGGCGTACGCGAGGACGAGGGTGATCACGGCGTCCGTGAACAACGTGAGCACCACGAACGCCTGAAAGTACGTCAGCCCCGGCAGGAGCGCGGGTGACACGAGCACCGCGCCGGCGCCGGGTGGGTACTGCCACAGGTGGTCCCCGGAGGGGAAGGTGCCGTGCCGGAGGACGCCGTACCAGTGGAAGTAGAGCTTCCAGACTTCCTTCGCGACCCCGCCGCGGCCGAGCAGGGCGTACTGGTCGTGGGCGAGCAGCCAGAGCATCAGGGCACGGGTGGCGAGCCAGCCGACAGCGAGCAGAAGCAACCGTTGTGTCCGGCGCACCCTCTTCCAAAAGGGCGGCGGGAACAAGGGTGCCGGTCTGGTCGCCGGGCGTTCCAGGGCAGTCTTCAAGGCACTCATCAAGGCCGGATGGTAGGCCGTCTGTGTGGCGCTTGTGGTGGATAAGACGTCAACACAGGGCAAAAGTTATTTAATAGTACGAAACCTGTGCATGTTGAATGCGGACATGAGCCGGTCACCGATGTGGCACAGGGAGCGCGTCGCCGTCATCGCCGTCCTCGTGCCCGTTGCGGTCATGTTCGCGCTCGGGCTGTGGGGGCTGGACCGGGACGGCATGTGGCGTGACGAGGCGGCCACGTTCGAGGTGGCGCGCCGTTCGCTGCCGCAGATCTGGCATCTGCTGCGGAACGTGGACGCGGTGCACGGCCTCTACTACCTGCTGATGCATCCGGTCCTGGCGCTCCATCCCGGCGAGGTGCTGCTGCGGCTGCCCTCGGTGTGCGGGGCGGCCGCGGTGGCGGGTCTGGTCGCCGCGCTGGGAGTGCGGCTGGCGCGGCCACGGGTCGGGCTGTGGGCGGGGCTGCTCTACGCGGTCACGCCGATGGTGGGCCACTACGCCCAGGAAGGGCGCTCCTACGCGCTGGTCGCGGCCGGGGTGGCGGGGGCGACGCTGCTGTTCGTGCGGGCCGTGGAGGACGGGAGGTGGTGGCCGTACGGGGTGGTCGCCGCCGTCACGTGTGTCCTGCACGAGTTCGCGGTGCTGGTGCTGCCGGCGCACGCCTGCACGTTGGCGCTGGCGCGGGTGCCGCGGCGCGTATGGCGGGGGTGGGGGAGTGCGGCCGGGGTGGCGGTGGTGGTGCTGTTGCCGCTGGTGCTGGTGTCCCGGGGACAGGCGGAACAGGTGGCGTGGCTGACGGCGCCGGACGGGCGGAGCGTGGAGAGGCTGGTGGGGCGGTTCTTCGGGCCGTCCCCGCGGGTGCTTGCGCCGTGCCTGGCGCTCGTGGTGCTCGGGGCGCTGGGGCCGTGGCCGCGGAGGGTCTCTTTGGTGGGGGTCGCCGGGCCCCTCCTGCTGATTCCGCCGGCGGTGCTGATGGGCGTGTCGCAGTTCCGGCCGTTGTACGACGACCGGTATGTGCTGTATTCGCTGGCCGGGGTGCCGTTGCTGGCGGCGGCCGGAGCCGATCGGGTGGCCGCGGCGGTGGGACGGACGCGGCTGCGGATGCGGCCGGGCGGTCGGCGTGTGCCCGGCACCGGTGCCGCCCCGCTCGGCGTCGTCGCCGTCTGTTGTGTCTTCCTCGTGCAGTTGCCCCTGCTGCGGGCCGATCGTCTGGCCGCGCACCGGCCCGACGACCTCGGGGCCGTGTCCGCGGCCGTGGCGCGGCGGGTGCGGGCCGGGGACCCCGTGCTGTTCCTGCCCTCGCTGGAGCGGCGGTCGGCGCTCGCCTATCCGGCCGGGTTCCGGGGCGTCCGGGACGTGGCGCTGGCCGTGCCGGCCGCCGAGAGCGGGACGCTGTACGGACGGGAGGTCGGGCCCGAGGAACTGCGGCGGCGGCTTCAGGGCCTCGGATACGTCTGGGTGGTCAGCGAGCACTATGCGCTGGCGCCCTCCTGGATCCCCTGGAACGCGACGGAACGCGCCAAAATCGCGGTCGTGAAGCGGGACTTCGTCACCCGCGAGGAGTATGTGCGGCCGCATCTCACACTCCGGCTCTACGTACGCCGCGGCAGGTCCTAGCCAGTGCCGCGACGTACGCCGCGGCAGGTCCTAGCTAGTGCCGCGACGGGGCGAACGTTGCCTGGTGCGGCGCCGGCTAGGCGCAGCCGGGGGGCTCGTCCAGCGCCGCCGCGTCCAGGGCGCGGGTCAGCCGGTCGATGCGGTCCTGGAGCTCGGTGATCTCCGCCAGGTCGAAGCCCGTCGCCGCGGCGATCCGGCGCGGCACCAGCAGCGCACGCTCCTTCAGCGCCGTGCCCTCGTCCGTGAGGTGGATGTGCACGGACCGCTCGTCCCGTGTACTGCGCTCCCGTCGCACCAGGCCCGCCGCCTCCAGCCGCTTCAGCAGCGGGGAGAGCGTCCCGGAGTCCAGCCGCAGGTGCTCGCCGAGCTTCTTCACCGGCAGCTCTCCGTGCTCCCACAGCACGAGCATCACCAGGTACTGCGGGTACGTGAGCCCGAGGTCCTTCAGGGCGACGCGGTAGACGCCGTTGAAGGCGCGCGACGCGGCGTGCAGCGAGAAGCAGATCTGCCGGTCGAGGCGCAGGTACTCCTCGGCCGCGGAGGTCGCCTCCGTACGGGGGGTCGGCGTGGTCGTCATGTGGACAGGGTAGCTCCTGTTCGCCATTTAGTTGTGCACAACTGAATTGTGTGCTCTACTTATCTGCGTGAGGCGGCCCCGGGTCCGAACAGGGAGCGGCCGCCGTGTGACTTCGAGAGGGATGGTTTTCCATGAACGCGCTGTACACCGCTGTCGCCACCGCCACCCACGGCCGCGACGGGCGTGCCGTCACCTCCGACGGCACGCTCGACCTCGGGCTGTCCCTGCCGGTGGAGCTGGGCGGCGACGGCAAGGGCACGAACCCCGAGCAGCTGTTCGCCGCCGGTTACGCCGCCTGCTTCGGCAGCGCGCTCGGTCTCGTCGGCCGGGCGGCCAAGGTGGACGTCAGCGACGCCGCGGTGACCGCCGAGGTCGGCATCGGCAAGCAGGGCGAGGGCTTCGCGCTCGCGGTGACCCTGCGCGTCGAGCTGCCGGACACCGTGGACCAGGAGACCGGCCGCAAGCTGGTCGAGCAGGCCCACCAGGTCTGCCCCTACTCCAACGCCACGCGCGGCAACGTCCCGGTCGAGCTCGTCATCGAGTAACACCCGCCCGGCTGACATTCCCCCTGCTCACAGCCTCGTACGCACCTTCCCCGGCGTACGAGGCCGCGGGCGTTCACGGCGACGGCGCCAGCGCCTCGCTGTCGCCCGCCGCCGGTGCCGGCACCGACGCCCGGACGTCCGGTTCGCCCAGCATCAGCGTGCGCACCACCCGCTCGGCAGCCCGCCCGTCGTCGAACGTGCAGAACCGCGCCCGGAATCCCGCCCGCAGCCGCGCCGAGTCCTCGTCCCGCCAGCACCCGGAGGCGAACAGCCACGCCAGCTCCCGGTACGAGCGCGAGACGTGCCCCGGCGCCTCCTGCGTGATGTCGAAGTAGGCGCCCCGGCTCGCCCGGAAGGCACCCCAGTCGTCGGCGTGCAGCACGATCGGCCGGTCCAGGTTGGCGTAGTCGAACATCAGGGCCGAGTAGTCGGTCACCAGGGCGTCCGAGGCCAGCATCACCTCCTCGACGTGCGGCTCGTCGGTGGCGTCGATCAGCACGCCCCGCCGGTGCAGCTCGGCCAGGCCCATCCCGCGCGCCGGACCGTCCGCGAGCGAGGGGTGCAGCCGTACGACGAGGGTGTGGCCCTCGCCCAGATCCTCGGCGAACCGGCCCACGTCGAAGCGGTCGATGTGACCGCCGCGGACGTGGTCGCGGCGGGTCGGCGCGTACAGCACCACCGCGTGGTCCTCGGGGATGCCGTGCCGGAACCGGAACGCGGCCCCGTCGCCGGGCTTGGCGTCCACGAGGACGTCGTTGCGGGGACTGCCGCTGCGCACCGAGGTGAAGTCGCAGGGGTAGGCGCGGTCCCACACCAGTTCCGAGTGGTGGTTGGCGACCAGGCTGTAGTCCCAGCGGTCGGCGCGCCGCAGCATCTGCGGCACGTCGAGACCCAGCCGGGCGCCCGGCTTGTCCCGCAGGTCCGCCCCCATGTACTTCAGCGGGGTGCCCCGGTGGGTGTGGATGTGGATGCTTCCGGGGCGCTTGGCCAGGGTGCTGGGCCAGTTCACGTTGTTGACGAAGTACGTGGCCCGTGCGGTGACCCGCAGATAGCCGAGGGAACCCGGGAGCACGTACTCGATGTCCGGCGGCAGGTGCTCCGCCTGGTCGGCGCGCACCACCCACACGCCGCGGATGTGCGGGGCGAGGTCGCGTGCCGCGCGGTGGATCGCGGCCGGATCGCCGAGGACGCCGCGGTGGGAGAACGCCGAGTAGACGGCCAGGTTCGGATCCAGCGGCCGCCGCTCCTGAGCCCAGGACCAGCCGCGCTTGACCCGCCCGGCCGCGACCGCGCGTGCCTGCCGGCGCCGCCGGCCGAGCGCGCCGCCGATGTCGGCGGCCCGCTGCCGGAGCAGGTAGCCGGCGTAACCGCCCTCCAGCACGCGCAATTCCGGCGGGACCGGTTCCCCCGTGCCGTGGATGCGGAACAGGTCGGCCGTACGGCGGAAGAACTCGCCCTTGTCGCGGGCGGGCAGCCGGTCCGGCTTGGCGAGGATGTCCAGACAGTGCCCGCCCATCTTGCGGTGCAGGTACGGCCGCCAGGAGGCCAGCTCCGGACGGGCGTCGACGTACGCGAAGACCCGCTCGTACTGGTCGTGGACGTCGAAGTGCTTGCGGCTGGTGGTGGACAGGATGTTGCCCTGGCGGCGCTGCCGGTAGCTGACGCAGATCCGGTCGAGGGTCGCGATCCGCCGGGCGCTGAGCAGGGCGGGGAAGGTCCAGGGCGTGTCCTCGTAGTAGCCCGGCGGGAAGGCGAAGCCGTGCTCGGTCACGAAGTCCCGGCGGTACGCCTTGTTCCACACCACCATCAGCAGTTCGAGGATCTCGGGTCGTTCGGCCGCGGTGAAGGTGCCCTCGCCGCACTCGGCGAGGACCCGGGCCAGCACGTTGCGGCGGACGCCGCCCCACCAGTAGGTGCGGGCGTAGTCGAAGACCAGCACGTCCGGGTCCCGGACCTCCTCCAGCCGGTCGGCGATCGCGCGCAGCGCGCCCGGGGTGAGCGTGTCGTCGCTGTCGAGGAAGAGCAGGAAGTCCCCGGTCGCGTGCGGCAGCCCGGCGTTGCGGGCCCGGCCGAGGCCGACGTTCTCCGGCAGGTGCAGCACCCGCACGCGCGGGTCGTGGGCGGCGTACTCGTCGAGGATCGCACCGCAGCCGTCGGGGGAGCGGTCGTCGACGGCGATCACCTCGAAGTCGGGGTACGACTGGGTGAGGACCGAGTCCAGGCACTCCCGCAGGAAGCCCTGCACCTTGAAGACGGGCACGACGATGCTGAAGCGGGGCACGGCGGTCAGCTCCTCACCAGGGCAGGGGCCGGGGCCGGGACGCGCTCGGCGAGCGGGACCACGGGCGGGATCGACGCGGGCGGCTCGCCCAGCAGCACCCGGCGCACGACGCGTTCGGCGGCGCGCCCGTCGTCGAACTGGCAGAAGCGCCGCCGGAAGGCGGCCCGCAGGGTTCCGGCCTCCGCGTCCGCGAACGAGCCGTCGCGGAAGACGGCCGCGAGCTCCTCCTCGGTGCGCACCACCCGGCCCGGTGGCGCCTCCATCAGGTCGAAGTAGACGCCCCTGACCTCCCGGTAGACGTCCCAGTCGTCGGCGTACACGACGATCGGCCGGTCCAGGTTGGCGTAGTCGAACATGATCGACGAGTAGTCGGTGACCAGCGCGTCGGCGGCCAGGCAGACGTCCTCCGAGGAGCGGTGCCGGGTGACGTCGATGACGCGGCCGGAGGCCCGGGCGGAGCCCCGGTCGTAGAAGTAGTGGGCGCGCAGCAGCACCACGAAGTCGTCGCCGATCGCGTCGCAGAACGCCTCCAGGTCGAGCCCCGCGTCGAAGCCGGCGCTGTGGTCGCGGTGCGTCGGCGCGTAGAGGACGGCCGTCTTTCCGTCCGGGACGCCCAGGTCGCGACGGACGCGGGTCACGTCCTCGGCCGTCGCCGTGTAGTAGACGTCGTTGCGCGGATAGCCGTACTCCAGCGTCTCGTACGAGCCCGGGAAGGCGCGCTCCCACATCTCGGTGGAGTGCCGGTTGGCGGAGAGGTTGTAGTCCCAGCGGTCCACGCGCGCCAGCAGTTTGGCGAAGCTGCCGGTCGACGCCGCCACCACGGGGTACGCCGACTGGTCGACGCCCATCTTCTTCAGCGGGGTGCCGTGCTGGGTCTGCAGGTGCACGCTGCCGGGCCGCTTGACGACGCCGTCGGCGAAGTTCGCGTTGTTGATCAGGTACTTGGCGCGGGCCAGCACGTCCCAGGCGGCACGGCTGCCGAGCACCGCGTACTCCACGTCCTTCGGCACGCCGCCCACCGCGTCCGGTTCGACCAGGAACACCGAGCGGATGTGCGGGGCGAGCCGGCGGGCCCCGGCGTGGATCGCGGCCGGGTTGCAGGCGTAGCCGCGGCCCCAGTAGGCGCAGTACACGGCGAGGTTCTCGTCGAGCGGGCGGTGCAGCTGGAGGGTGTAGCGGGCGCGGGTGCGCGGCATGTGCGGCAGCGGTGCCTTCCTGGTCGCCTTCGCCGCGCCCTGGTTGGCGGCCCGCAGCACCCGGAACGCGCCGTGGACGCCGGACGCGAGCAGCCGGTGCTGCACACCGAGACTGCCCGAGGGCGGCCGGAACCCGGCCGGGCGGTGGCGGCGGTGGAGGCGGCCCGCCCGCCGGAAGAACGCCCGGCGGCGGTGCGCGGGCAGCAGCTCCGGATGCGCGGCCGTCCGCAGTACCGCGGAGAACAGCTGCTCGAACAGCGGTCTGGCCCGGTCGGCGGGGAGGCGGAGTTCGGCGGCCCGTACCAGGACGCGCTCCACCTGATCGAGGAGGTCGAACTGGTGCTCGCCGGGGGTGTGCGGCCGATCGCCCTGCCGGCGCAGCAGATGCCGTACGCACACCGTGCGCAGCACCGCCAGGCGCTCCGCGGCGAGCGTGACCAGGCCGCCCCAGCCGACATCGGCGAAGTGGCCGGCGGGGAAGGCGAGCCGGTGCCCGGTGACGAACGCCCGCCGGTACGCGGCGCTCCACACGGGGACGGCCACCCCCGTCAGCTCGGGCGCCTGCCCGGGAGCGAACGCCCCCTCCGGCGCCCGGCCCAGCGGCGGCGCGGAGGTCTCGGGGTCCCACCAGTGCGCCCGTTCGTGGGCGAAGTACAGGACGTCCACGTCGCCGGTCGCCCGCAGGCGCGCGTCGATCGCCGCCAGCGCTCCGGGCAGCAGGACGTCGTCGCCGTCCAGGAACAGCAGATACGTTCCCGTCGCCGCCCCCATCCCAGCGGTGCGGCCCCCGCCCGGACCGCCGGAGGGCGACGCGGTCAGCGGGGTCACCCTGCTGTGCCGCTCGGCGTACGCGGCGGCGACCGTCCCGGCCGGTGAGTCGGGCGCGTCGCAGACCGGGATCAGTTCGAAGTCGCCGAAGGACTGCTCGAGGACCGAGTCCAGTGCCTGGGACAGACGGCCGGCGACACCGGAGGCGGGGACGATGATGCTGAAGCGGGGCATTCTGCTCTTTCTCTCGGGCCGGAACCTGCCGTGCGCCGGTGCGCCGGGTGTACGGGGCGTCAGCGCTCCGGCCGTCCGGCGGGACGCCGGGTGACGATGGGGGTCCCCCTTGTCCGAGCGAAGTCGGGAACTCGGGGGAGGGCCGGGGTGGGCGCGCGCGGCACGGGGGACTCCGTGGTCGGGGGATCAGAGGCGTTCGGTGACCGGTACGCCGGGGCCGGGCACCGGGACCGAGGCGAGCGGCGGGGCCGACAGGCCCGCGGCGGCGGACGGGACCGGGTGGCGGTGCGCCGGCGGTAGGACGGCCGGCTGCCAGGCGTTCTCCCCGAGCACCACCCGGCGCACGATCCGCTCGGCGGCGCGTCCGTCGTCGTAGGGGCAGAACCGCTCGCGGAACGCGGCCCGCCGCTGCTCCGAGCGTGAGCCGCACCAGTGGCCGGTCGCGAAGATGTCGATCAGGTCGTCCTCGTCGTGGGCGACCGGGCCCGGTGGGAAGGCGCGGACGTCGAAGTAGGTGCCGCGAGCCGCCTCGTACGCCTCCCAGTCGTCCGCGTACACGATGATCGGCCGGTCCAGATTGGCGTAGTCGAACATCAGCGCGGAGAAGTCGGTGACCAGGGCGTCCGAGGCCAGGCAGACCGACTCCACGCTCGGGTGGCCGGTGACGTCGACGACCCGCCCCTCGACCGTGCGCGCCAGCGGCTCGCGGCAGGCGGGGTGCGCGCGGGTCAGCAGTACGAACCGCGGCCCGAGCCGGCGCAGGACGCGCTCCAGGTCCAGGGAGGGCCGGTGGCCACGGCGGTAGTCGCGGTACGTCGGCGCGTACAGGATCGCCACCGAGCCCTCGGGGATGCCGAACGTCTGGCGCAGCCGGGCCACGTCCGCCGAGGTGGCGCGGGCGAAGACGTCGTTGCGGGGCTGGCCGTACTCCAGCGTGGTGAAGCCGGAGGGGAACACACGCTCCCAGACGAGGGTGGAGTGGCGGTTGGCGGAGACGACGTAGTCCCAGGTGTCGGCGGTGCCCAGCATCCGGGCGAAGTCCGTGTCGCGCGCGGCGGCCGGACGGTCCTGGAGGTCCAGGCCCATGCGCTTGAGCGGGGTGCCCTGCCGGGTCTGGACGAGGATCTGACCCGGACGCTTGACCACGCGGGGGCCGAAGTCGGCGTTGTGGACCAGGTACTTGGAACGGGCCAGCGCCGACCAGTACGCGGCCGAGCCGGGCCGCAGCCGGCGGGTGGCCACCGGAACGGTGTGGTGGTGCTCGGGGCGGGCGATCCACGCGGTGCGGATCTGCGGGACCAGGTTGCGGAACGCCGACTCCAGGGCGGCCGGGTTGCAGCCGTAGGGGCCGCCCGCGTCCCGGGTGAAGACGGCCCGGTCGGCGCGCACGGGCAGGCGGAGCTGGATGCGGTAGTGCGCCAGCAGCGCGACGCCGAGCAGGCGGCGGCTCGACCTGGCGACCGTGCGCCGCACCCCGCGCGCCAGGCGGGCGGCCAGGGACAGCAGACGGTGGGTGCGGTGGCTGCCGAAGCGGATCAGCAGGTGGCGCAGCCGGAACGGGGCGCCCGGGACGCGGTGGCGGCGGTAGTGGTCGCGCGCCAGGCGCAGGAACTCGGCGCGGCAGCCGCCCGTCAGCCGGCCGCGCGCGGCGAGGATCGCGGCCAGGTGGTCGGCCATGCGGTGGAACAGCACCCGCCGCCAGCGGGCCTGTTCCGGGTGCGCGTCGAGGAACGCGAAGACCCGGTCGTACTGGGCGAAGACGTCGAAGTGGCGGCGGCTGCCGAGGCCCGGCCCGGTGGACACGCCGCTCCGGCGGCGCCGGCGGTGGTGGACGCAGACCCGGTCGAGGGTGGCGATCGTCTCCGCGGTCAGCAGCACCGGGAACGTCCACGGCGTGTCCGCGTAGTGGCCGGGCGGGAACGTGAAGCCCTCCCGCTCGACGAACTCCCGGCGGTACGCCTTGCTCCACGCCGCCACCGGCAGCGACAGCAGACCGGGGCGGTCCTGCAGGCGGAAGGGGGCCGGGCCCTGTTCGGTGAGCAGACCGGCGTGCTGGTTGCGGACGGTCTTCCCGGTCCAGTACGTGCGGGCGTGGTCGAGGACCAGAACGTCCGGGTCGGAGGTCTCCTTCAGCCGGTCGGCGATGTCCCTCAACGCGTGCGGGGTCAGGGTGTCGTCACCGTCCAGGAAGAGGACGTAGTCGCCCGTCGCCTGCTTCAGTCCCGCGTTGCGGGCGGGCCCGGGACCCCCGTTCCGGGGCAGGTGCACGGGCCGTACGCGGGCGTCACGGGCGGCGAACTCGTCGATGATCGCCCCGCACGCGTCGGGGGAGCCGTCGTCGACGGCGATCACCTCGACGTCGGTGAACGACTGCTCCAGCACGGATGTGAGGCATTCCTCCAGGTACGCCTGAACCTTGTACGCGGGGACGATGACACTGAACCTGGGCAAGGGGCATCCATGGGGGTCGGCGCGGACAACCTGCCCGGAAACGTCCGATGGAGTGGTTTGGTTACGCGCCGTGCGGCAAGTGGGGGATTGTCACGGGGGCCAACGGGCCCTGGGACGGGCCGCACTGCGGACCCACCCCGCGAACCCCCGTACGGACCGCCCTACTTCACCGCGGCGGCCGTGACTCCGCACACGAAGTGCCGCTGGAACGTGAAGAAAACGGCCGGCGGTAAGGAGGGAGCCGTCGCCGTCACGTACCGCAAGGTGGAGTCGTCCCTGCTGGGCGGCAGTCACCGGGACCGGTGAAAAGGCGTCACAGGAGTGAAGGCACCTCCGCCGCCGACACCGACCGTGCCGCCCGCTCCAGCGCGCTCGCCAGCAACGCCAGGTCCGTCGGTCCGTTGCCCAGTTCCCGCACCGGACGCCGGGCCGGCGGATCGCCCATGCGGTGCCACTCCAGCGGTACGACCGTCGGCCGCACGGTCGCCGTCCGGGGAATCCGCCCCGTGATCCGCCCGCCCTGGAACGGCGTCGCCCTGCCGTCCGCCCGTGTCAACCGCCCACGCCCCGGCCCCGGTTCGCCCGTGCCCGCGGTCGTCTCCTCCAGGCCGATCCGCAGCGACGCCGCCCGGGCGGGCTCCCACTGAGCCGTCCGCCCACCGGGTCCCGCCGCGGCCACCAGGTGCACACCCAGTCGTTCCCCGTCCCGGGCCACCGCCTCCAGCGCCCGTACGACCGACCCGGCCGCCGGACGTCCCGGTGAGCCGAGCGCAGGGGACAGCAGCGCGTCCAGGTCGTCGACCAGCACCACCAGCCGCGGCAACGGCACAGGTGCCTCCGCCCGCTGCCGCGCCGCCGTCGGCCGCAGCCGCAGCGTGACACTCGGCGGGGTGTCGAGGTCACCCGACTCCGTGCTTCCCGACCGCTGCGGCCCGATCCGCCCCGACACCCCCTGCCGCGTGTGCCACTCCGCGAAACCGAGCCGCCCGAGCAGCTCCGCCCGCCGTTTCAGCTCGGCGCTCAGCGACTGCGCGAACTCGCGCATGCGCACCGGGTCGTTGGCCGCCAGATACGTCGTGACATGCGGCAGGTCCGTGCAGACCCGCAGGCCGTCCCCGCTGGTGCCGCCGTGCGTCGCGCAGTCGCGGCCGTCGACGAGGACGATGCCCAGCCGGTCCGGGCGCTCCGCCGACGCGAGCGAGGCGGCGACGGCGCGCAGCAGTTCCGTACGGCCGCTGCCGGGCGGACCCTCGACGAGCAGATGCGGCCCCTCCGCGGCGAGGTCCACGGTCACCGGACCGCGCGGACCGGCGCCGAGCACCGCCCAGGCGCGCCCGCCCGGTGAGGCGGTGTCGTCCGCCGCGTCCGCCCAACGCGCCATCAGCGACGCCGGAGTGGCCCGGGCCAGTCCCAACTCGTCCAGCAGCCGCGCCGCCTGGGGCAACGGGGCCGACACGCGCGCGTGGCGCTCACCGCCGCCGTCCGTCCGCAGCGGGGCGAGCGCCCGCGCGAACCGCTCCGCCCACGCAGCCGACACCGCGTCCACGGCGGCGACCGTGCCGTGCCCCACGGGTGCGCGCGTGGCGTCAGGTCCCTGCCCCGGTGCCACCCGCAGCAGCCGCAGCGCCGTCGCCACGTCACCGCTCAGCAGCGCGACGGCCCCGCACTCCCGGAACACCGGCGAGACCGCGCAGGCCGCCTCGTACGTCTTTGCCACCGGCGACGCGGGCGACGCGGCCGGCGCCTCGGCCAGACACACCACATGGACCCCGGCCCGCGCCCCCTCCCGGGCCAGCCGCGCCACGGCAGCCCGCACATCGGCGCCACCGGGGTCACCGTCCACGACCACCACCGAGTACGGCCCCTCGTAGGCGTCCTCCCGTGCCCAGGAGGGGCGGTGGGCGGCTCCCCGCGGCGAAGGGTCCTGCGGTGCGGCGGGCAGCGGGCCGTCCTGGTCCGCCAGATGGTCCTCCAGACGGCGCAGCAACTCCTGGGTGCGGGCGGTCGCCTGGTCGCGGTCGTAGGCCAGCAGCAGGCGGCAGTCCTGGCCGTGGGCCGGGCGCAGGTGGGGCAGCCAGCCCAGCCAGGACCAGTCGGCGGTGCGCTCCTGCAGCGGGCGCGTGCGGTCGGCGCTGATCAGGACCAGCTCCAGGACGTCCGGGGAGTGCAGCGCGGCCAGCTGCGCCACCACCGCGCGCGCCAGCCCCGCCAGCCGGGCGCGCGGCCCCGCGAGCCCCAGCGCACCGACCTCGCGCAGCCCCGAGGTCACCGGCACCGCCGGCAGCAGTCCCGAACCGTCCGACGCCGCCCGGTCCGCCGTGCCCAGCCGCACGGTGAGCGCCTCCGGGTGCCCCGGGCCGCGCTCCCACACCCGCGGCCCCGGGCCGAGCGCGGTGAGCAGCAGTGCCGCCGGGTCCGGCCACTTCTCGGGCGCCCTGGCCGCGGGCGGCGCGGAGGTGCCCCCGCCCTCCTCCCGGGCGTCCCGTCCGGTGCCGCCCTGCTCGCTCCGGCCCCCGGTCAGCCGGCGTGCCCACGCCGTCAACCCGCCGCGCCTGCGCAGCCCGGGCGGCACGTCCGTCCCGCGCAGCGGGGTGCCCTTGCGCGTGCTCTCCTCCGCCGCGCCCCGCCCCGGTGCGGCCTGCCCCGGAAGGGACGGCTCCACGTCATCGTGTTCCTGCGCCCCGGGAGCCACTCCACCGGAGGCGCCCCACCCGGTGACGCCGAAGCCGTGGTGCGTGTCACCCTCCAGGGAGGGGCGCCCGTCCCGGGCAGCGGGCCCCGGGCCGTGTCCGCCCGGTGAGGGACCGCCGACGGGGGCGTCCCCGGCGGTGCGGTCGTCCCCGGCGGTGCGGTCCTCGCCGGCGGTGCGGTCGTCCCCGGCCGGGGCGCTCTCCACGCGCGTGTGCCCCTCGGCCGCCGCCCGCGCCGGATCCGTGGGCTCCCCCGGTCCCTCGGCCCGCCGCAGCCGTACCTGCCCCTCGCCGTCCGGCGCCGTCCCCACGGACCGCACCTCCCGGGGCGGGACCAGTCGCAGGGCCGACTCGCCGACCCGCAGCAGCGCGCCCGGGGAGAACCGCACCGGGAGGTCGGTCACCCGGCGGCCGTCCAGCACCGTGCCGTTCGTGGAGCCCAGGTCGGCGACCGAGACACGGCCCTCCGGGGCGACCGTGACCGCGCAGTGCAGCCGGGAGACGTCCGGGTCGTCCAGCGGGACGTCGGCGTCGGCGGAGCGGCCGATGCGGATCACCCCGCCGTGCAGCAGATGGACACCGCCCGCGTCCGGTCCCGCGACCACGTGCAGCTGGGCCGCGCCCTCGTCCGGCTCCGGGCCCGGCTCCGCCGGCGCTCCCAGGGTCAGCACCGCGCCGTCCAGCAGCGGCGGCTCGCCCAGCGTGCAGCGCTGCGGGTCGAGCCGATCCGTGCCCGCGTACAGCACCACGGTGCCCGTCCCGGACTCCCGGCCCCGCTCGGGCGGGGAGGCGCATCCCTCCCCGCCGACCGCCGCGGCCAGGCCCGATGCCACCGCGGCCAGTGCCGTCCCGGCGGGCGCGGTGACCAGCACGTCACCGCCCGCGGCGGAGGCCCGCGACTCCCCGGGCGGGGCAGGCGGGGCTACGACCGTCAGCCGGATCTGCATCGCCGTCAGCGGTCCCTTCTGTCTGCGTCCGCGGTCGCCCACGAGGCGCACGAGCCGGTGTCGGGACCGCGACCGTGCCCGGTCCTCGGGGACCCGCGCGCTCTCCCAGGCTCTTCGAGCAGGGAGGACCCCAGCCCCCTCGACACCGACGCGCCCCTTCGGCTCCCGCGCGTGCGGGGCCCGAGGACGGCGAGAGAGCCGTGCCACGGTCCCCCACCGCGGACTCCCCCACCGCACACGAGCACATCGGCCAGTACGGAATGCATCCTCGCACCTGCCACTGACAGCGCGCCCGCCCTCCACCGTCGAATGATCTTGATTGGTCGGCTCTGCCCGTAAAAGTGCCTGACCAGTGCCCTGCTGGTGCCCGCTTGAGATCGGTCACGCCCGGATCGGGCAACCGACCGAACCGAACCGAGCGTCTTGTCATCGAACAGGTGCGGGAGCCGGATACGTACCTCGTCCATGCACGGCATGTGACCCCACAGGCCGTCGACAGCTCGGTGCCGGGTACCTCGGCACTACAGTGGGCCGGACACCGGTAGCGCGGTGGACGACCGGAGAAGCAAGCAACAGGGAGCGCATGACGTGCGGCCGGTAGGGAGCAAGTACCTCCTTGAGGAGCCGCTGGGGCGCGGCGCCACAGGCACCGTCTGGCGAGCCCGCCAGCGGGAGACCGCGGGTGCCGAGGCGGCCGTCGCGGGCCGGCCCGGCGAGACCGTGGCGATCAAGGTCCTCAAGGAGGAGCTGGCGAGTGACCCCGATGTCGTGATGCGGTTCCTGCGGGAGCGGTCCGTCCTGCTCCGGCTGACCCATCCGAACATCGTGCGGGTGCGCGACCTCGTGGTCGAGGGCGATCTGCTGGCCCTGGTCATGGACCTCGTCGACGGTCCCGACCTGCACCGCTACCTCCGCGAGGACGGCCCCTTCACCCCTGTCGCCGCCGCCCTGCTCACCGCCCAGATCGCCGACGCGCTGGCCGCGAGCCACGCCGACGGCGTCGTGCACCGAGACCTGAAGCCGGCCAACGTCCTGCTCGCGCAGCACGACGGCCGGATGCACCCGATGCTGACCGACTTCGGCATCGCCCGGCTGGCCGACTCGCCCGGCCTCACGCGCACGAGCGAGTTCGTGGGCACGCCCGCGTATGTCGCCCCCGAGTCGGCCGAGGGCCGTCCGCAGACCTCCGCGGTCGACGTCTACGGCGCCGGGATCCTGCTGTACGAGCTGGTCACCGGGCGTCCGCCGTTCTCCGGCGACTCGGCCCTGGAGGTGCTGCACCAGCACCTGAGCGCCGAGCCGCGCCGCCCGTCCACCGTGCCCGACCCGTTGTGGACGGTGATAGAGCGCTGCCTGCGCAAGAACCCGGACGACCGGCCGAGCGCCGAGAACCTGGCGCGGGCGCTGCGGGTGGTCGCCGAGGGCGTCGGCGTGCACGCGAACTCCGCGCAGATCGCCGCCGCCGAGGGCGTGGCCGCCCTGCTTCGCCCCGACCCCTCCCCGGCGGCCGTCCCGGGCTCCGCGGACCCCACGCAGGTGCTGCCGCAGGGCCCGGCGGCCGCATACGACCCGAACGCGGCGACCAGCGTCCTGCCGCACACCCCGCCCGGCGCCGCCGACCCCACCACCGTCCTGCCCACCAACGGGGCCGCCGACCCGACGGCCGTACTGCCGCCCGTACCGCCGCACGGCCCCGGCGGCCGGCCCCGGCAGGAGGAGCCGCACCCCTGGCAGACCCAGCTGCGCGCGGCCCGCGACCGCAACGAGCAGACGCAGGTCCAGGCCTACCTCGACCCCGGCGAGGACCCGCTGCGCCGCCGCCCGCAGCGGCAGGTGGCGCGCCCCCAGCAACCACAGCAGCGCCCGCCGCAGCGGCAGCAGCCCGCGCCGGGGTACGGCTACCCGCAGGGGCAGTCCCAGCAGTACGCGCCCCAGCGGCAGCAGTACGCACCCGCCCCCCAGCAGCAGCCGCAGCGGTACGCGCCCCAGCCTCAGCAGCCCTCGCAGCCGGCGCCCCGCCCGCCGCGCGAGCCCCGTCCGCCGCGGCAGCGCAGCGCGAACCCCATGAGGATCCCGGGGCTCGGCTGCCTCAAGGGGTGTCTGTTCACGATCGTCATCCTGTTCGTAGCCGGGTGGCTGGTGTGGGAGTTCAGCCCGCTGCAGCACTGGATCGGCACGACCGAGTCGTACTGGCAGATGCTGAGCGGCTGGTTCTCGAAGGTGTCCGACTGGATCGGGAAGCTGAACAACAAGGGAAGCTGAGCAACACGGAGCGGTCTGCGGGGCGACCCTCGTGCGCACCGGCTTGGGGATTTGTCGACATCCGACGGGTGATTTCCCGCTCGACGGTGAAGGTTGCCGCTTCGGACGCGTAGTTTTGTCGACCGGGGTCCGGCGCAGGGTCGGCAACACGCGTCCCCAGTAGGAGCAGACTTGGCACGGAAGATCGGCAGCCGGTACACCGCCCACCAGGTCCTGGGGCGGGGGAGCGCCGGCACGGTGTGGCTGGGCGAGGGGCCGGACGGGCCCGTCGCCATCAAGCTGCTGCGGGAGGACCTCGCCTCCGACCAGGAGCTCGTGGGCCGCTTCGTCCAGGAGCGTACGGCGCTGCTGGGGCTCGACCATCCGAACGTCGTGTCCGTACGGGACCTGGTGGTCGACGGCACCGACCTGGCCCTCGTCATGGACCTGGTCCGGGGCACGGACCTGCGCACCCGCCTGGACCGGGAGCGGCGCCTCGCGCCCGCGGCGGCGGTCGCGATCGCCGCCGACGTGGCGGAGGGGCTCGCGGCAGCGCACGCGGCCGGCATCGTGCACCGGGACGTGAAGCCGGAGAACATCCTGCTCGACATGCAGGGGCCGCTGGGCCCCGGCGGGGCGCACCCGGCACTGCTGACGGACTTCGGCGTGGCGAAGCTGATCGACTCGCCGCGGCGGAGCAAGGCCACGAAGATCATCGGCACTCCGGACTATCTGGCGCCGGAGATAGTGGAGGGTCTGCCCCCGAGGGCGGCGGTGGACATCTACGCGCTGGCCACGGTGCTGTACGAGCTGCTCGCGGGCTTCACGCCGTTCGGCGGCGGGCACCCGGGCGCGGTCCTGCGCCGCCATGTCACGGAGACGGTCGTCCCGCTGCCCGGCATTCCGGACGAACTGTGGCAGCTGATGGTGCAGTGCCTGGCGAAGGCGCCGGCGTCCCGCCTGCGTGCGTCGGAGCTGGCCGCCCGGCTGCGGGAGCAGCTGCCGCTGCTGGCGGGGATGCCGCCGCTGGACGTGGACGAACCGGACGCGGAGCCGGCGGAGGAGCCGTACGAGGCGTCCGGGGAGCCGGTGGTGACCCGGACACGGCGAGGAGCGGTACCCCTGGTGCCCGGGGCGACACCGGACTCGAACCGGGACACCCACACCTCGATGCGGGTGCCGGGCCCGGACGAACTGGCGGGTGGCGCCCGCGGCACGGCTCGTGCCCCCCGCACCCCGGGCGCCCCCCGCCCGGGCTCGGCCCGTCACCGCGCGGCGGCCCGGCGCCGCCGGATCACGCTGGCGGTGGCGGCCGCGGTACTGGCGGCGGTGATCGGAGTGGGTGCCTGGTGGGCGACCTCGGACGATGACGCCGGGTCTTCGTCCCCGCCCTCGGGGAACTCGGCTCCGGCGTCGCCCTGAGCCGGGGGCCGGAGGCGCCGTGGCGGCGCCCCTGAAGGGCCGCGGGGAACTGCGGACCAGTCACGGACGGCCCGCCCCCGCGCATCCGCCGATGCCACCGCGGTGCGAGTGCGCCGCCGGCCGTCAGGCCGGCCGGGGCCCCGGACCCCGGCCGTCAGGCCGATCGGGGTCCGGGGTGGAACCCCCGGGGGGGCCGCACCCCGGCTCGGGGCGCCCGGTAACCGCCCGGTCACCCGGCATGGCACGCCCGGCGGAGCCGTTACGCTGGATGCGTGGCAGTCGTCGATGTATCCGAAGAGCTCAAGTCCCTCTCCTCGACCATGGAGTCGATCGAGGCCGTTCTGGACCTCGACAAGATGAGGGCAGACATCGCCGTGCTCGAGGAGCAGGCGGCCGCGCCGTCCCTCTGGGACAACCCGGACGAGGCGCAGAAGATCACCAGCAGGCTCTCCCACCTCCAGGCGGAGGTGCGGAAGGCGGAGGCCCTGCGCGGCCGGATCGACGACCTCGGTGTGCTCTTCGAGCTCGCCGAGGCCGAGGACGACCCGGACACCCGCGTCGAGGCCGAGGCCGAGCTCGCCGCGGTCAAGAAGGCGCTCGACGAGATGGAGGTGCGGACGCTCCTCAGCGGCGAGTACGACGCCCGCGAGGCGCTCGTCAACATCCGTGCCGAGGCCGGCGGTGTCGACGCGGCCGACTTCGCCGAGAAGCTGCAGCGCATGTACCTGCGCTGGGCCGAGCGGCACGGTTACAAGACGGAGGTCTACGAGACGTCGTACGCCGAGGAGGCGGGCATCAAGTCCACGACCCTCGCCGTCCAGGCGCCGTACGCCTACGGAACGCTCTCCGTCGAGCAGGGCACCCACCGGCTCGTCCGCATCTCGCCCTACGACAACCAGGGGCGGCGCCAGACCTCCTTCGCCGGCGTCGAGGTCCTCCCCGTGGTGGAGCAGTCCGACCACGTGGAGATCGACGAGTCCGAGATCCGCGTCGACGTCTTCCGGTCCTCCGGCCCCGGCGGTCAGGGCGTCAACACGACCGACTCCGCCGTCCGGATCACGCACCTGCCCACCGGCATCGTCGTCACCTGCCAGAACGAGCGGTCCCAGATCCAGAACCGGGCCACCGCCATGAACGTCCTGCAGGCCAAGCTCCTCGAGCGGCGTCGTCAGGAGGAGCAGGCCAAGATGGACGCCCTCAAGGGTGACGGCGGCAACTCCTGGGGCAACCAGATGCGTTCGTACGTCCTGCACCCGTACCAGATGGTCAAGGACCTGCGCACCGAGTACGAAGTCGGCAACCCCGAGGCCGTCTTCAACGGCGAGATCGACGGATTCATCGAAGCCGGAATTCGCTGGCGCAAGCAGCAGGAGAAGTAAACCGGCCGCCGTCGGCCCGGCGCCGACGAAAACCGGCCGCACAAAACAGCGTTTTGTCGACAAGGCAACTGCCCCTCGATCGGGGGCAGTTGCCTTGTCTGTCGTCCGGTGTCTGGGTTTTACATCACACTCACAGACCCGCTTCTCCCCTAAAAGACGCGTTATCGGACATCGCGCGCGCAACGGCCTTGACGTTGCTTTGAAAAATCGGAAGGGTGAAGCGCGGCATGCGTATATCCGGGGCGCATGTGAACCGGGGGGCTCGCTCATCAGCACAGCCGTCCCCGAGTGCCGTGGCCCCGGACGCTGCTCCAATGACGATCAGCTACTGGGGGTAGCAGCCTGATGACCAAGAAGACGCGGATCCGGGTGGCGCGGATAGCAGCCGGTGTGGTGATCGCCGCCGGTGCGTCGCTGACCGCCGCGGGTGCCGCTTCGGCCGCCGGTGTCGGCCTGGGTGTGAGCGTGGAAAACGACGGCGCGCAGGTCGGCGTCGGAGTCAACGCCGGTGACGAGCCGAGCGATGAGCCGACCGGCATCCCGACGGACGTCCCGACGGACGTGCCGACGGACGTGCCGACGGACGTGCCGACCGATCAGCCCACCGATCAGCCGACCGATCAGCCGACGAGCCAGCCCACCGACGAGCCCACCCAGCCGACCGGCAACCCGACCGAGCCGACGGAGGAGCCCCCCTCCACCCCGCCGGCCGGTGGCAACGGCAACGGCCACGGCGGCGGAAACGGCCACGGCAACGGTGGCGGCGACAACACCAACCCGGACGGCGGCAACAGCCCCGTCCAGCAGGGCAAGGGCTCCTCGGTCCTGACCGACACGGGCTCCGACAGCGGTACCACCGCCACCTCCGCCCAGGGCGGCGGCAAGCAGCTGGCCGAGACCGGTGCCGGCCAGACCGCGTTCCTGCTGGTGGGTGCCGCCACGATGATCGCGGGCGGTATCGGCTTCCGGATCATGCCGCGCCTGATCAACGGCCGCGGCGGGGTCGCCGCCTGAGCCAGGGGCGTCCAGCCTCAATCGCAGGCGGCCCAGCCTCAACCGCAGCGTTGAGCCACACATGAGAAGGGCCCGGGGCGCTCCGCCCCGGGCCCTTCCCGTACGCCTGTCTCCCCGCCTCCGCTACGCCGTCTGGTGTGCCAGCAGCGCCACCGCCGCGATCAGCACGGCCACCAGGGCGATCAGTGCCGCCGGCGTCAGCCCCGACCAGGGGTTCTCCTGCTGAAGGCGCTCCCGGCTGGCGCGGCACACGGGGCAGCGGCCCTCGCTCACGGGCGCCGCGCAGTTCGCGCACACCAATCGGTCGTACGTCATGCGCCTCGCCCTCCTCGTGCCGCTTACAGGTACACAACGTTTCCGGGAACGCGACAGTTCCCACTCCACTGTGCCAGGTTCCGCGGGCCGCTGCGCGGGCTCGGCCCGTCCCGGGGTCGTGGAGGGCGTCACAACGCGCCTTCCGTACCCCGCAGGGCTATGACAAAACGTGCAACTCTCGCACAACCGTGACCGGCGACTGCGCTCCTGTACCCGGTTCGCGTATGGTCACGCTCACCTACCCCAACGGCCCGTGGTGCATCCGTGATCCGATTCGACAACGTCTCCAAGGTCTACCCCAAGCAGACCCGCCCCGCACTCAGGGATGTCTCCCTCGAGGTGGAGAAGGGCGAGTTCGTCTTCCTCGTGGGGTCCTCCGGCTCCGGAAAGTCCACCTTCCTGCGGCTCATCCTCCGCGAGGAGCGGTGCAGCACCGGACAGGTGCACGTCCTGGGCAAGGACCTCGCACGCCTCTCCAACTGGAAGGTGCCGCAGATGCGCCGCCAGCTGGGGACGGTCTTCCAGGACTTCCGGCTCCTGCCCAACAAGACGGTCGCCGAGAACGTGGCGTTCGCGCAGGAGGTCATCGGCAAGTCGCGCGGCGAGATCCGCAAGTCCGTGCCGCAGGTGCTCGACCTCGTCGGGCTCGGCGGCAAGGAGGACCGGATGCCCGGCGAGCTGTCCGGTGGTGAGCAGCAGCGCGTGGCCATCGCGCGGGCCTTCGTCAACCGGCCCAAGCTGCTGATCGCCGACGAGCCCACCGGCAACCTCGACCCGCAGACCTCCGTCGGCATCATGAAACTGCTCGACCGGATCAACCGGACGGGCACGACCGTGGTGATGGCGACCCACGACCAGAACATCGTGGACCAGATGCGCAAGCGCGTCATCGAGCTGGAGAAGGGCCGCCTCGTCCGCGACCAGGCGCGCGGCGTCTACGGCTACCAGCACTGAGTTCCACGGAAAGGCTTGAGCAGACGCCATGCGCGCGCAGTTCGTTCTGTCGGAGATCGGTGTCGGTCTCCGCCGCAATCTGACGATGACCTTCGCGGTGATCGTCTCGGTCGCCCTCTCCCTGGCCCTGTTCGGCGGGTCCCTCCTGATGAGCGACCAGGTCAACCAGATGAAGGGCTACTGGTACGACAAGGTCAACGTCTCGATCTTCCTGTGCAACAAGAGCGACGCGGAGTCCGATCCGAACTGCTCCAAGGGCGCGGTCACACAGGAGCAGAAGGACCAGATCCTGTCCGACCTGAAGAAGGTGTCGGTCGTCGAGAAGGTCACCTACGAGTCCCAGGACGAGGCCTACAAGCACTACAAGGAGCAGTTCGGCGACTCCCCGCTGGTCAGTTCGCTCACGCCGGACCAGATGCAGGAGTCGTACCGCATCAAGCTGAAGAACCCGGAGCAGTACCAGGTCATCGCGTCCGCCTTCAACGGCCGTGACGGCGTGCAGTCGGTGCAGGACCAAAAGGGCATCCTGGACAATCTCTTCGGCCTGCTCAACGGCATGAACTGGGCCGCCCGCGCGGTCATGGCGATGATGCTGGTCGTCGCGCTGATGCTGATCGTCAACACGGTGCGCGTCTCCGCGTTCAGCCGTCGTCGTGAGACCGGCATCATGCGTCTGGTCGGCGCCTCCGGCTTCTACATCCAGGCGCCGTTCATCATGGAGGCCGCGGTCGCCGGACTCATCGGCGGCACGGTCGCCTGCGGGTTCCTGCTGATCGCGCGGTACTTCATCATCGACCACGGCCTCGACCTGTCCCACAAGCTCAACTTGATCAACTTCATCGGCTGGGACGCCGTCCTGACCAAACTGCCGCTCATACTCGCCACGAGCCTGCTGATGCCGGCGCTGGCAGCGTTCTTCGCGTTGCGCAAGTACCTGAAGGTGTGACGCATGCCAATGGGGGCGTACGGGCAACCGCCCGTACGCCCCCATGCGTTGTCCTAGACTCACCGGCATGTCAGGCCGTGACCTGTTCTGTCAGCCCCGTCGCATCCGCCATGGGGCGGCCCTGACGTTGGTCTTCGCGAGCGTCCTCGTCGCCGGCGCCGCGACCGGCTCGTTCGACGCGGGCGACGCGGGTGACGTGAAGAGGCCCTCCACGGAGTCCGCGCTCCCGGCCGGCCACGACGACGTCACCGAGGCCGCCGAGCGGGCGATGGCCGACGGCAAGTCCCCGATGGAGGCCGCCGAGCGTGCGGTCAGCCGTAGTGGCGACCGGTGGAGCGCGGTGTACTCCCAGGGAGAGTACGAGGAGTTGGAGGAGGCCCTCGACGGTCAGTACACCGGTGTGGGGCTGTCGGCCCGGCGGGAGAGCGACGGGCGGATCGAGGTGACCCGGGTACAGCCCGGCTCGCCCGCGGCCCGCGCCGGGATCCGCGCGGGCGACCTGCTGCGCAGCGTCGACGGCCAGGACGTCACCGGCAGGCCCGTCACCGAGGTCGTCTCCCTGCTGCGCGGCGACGCCGACGACGCGGGGGCCGGCTCCCGGGTGCGGCTCGGACTGCGGCGCGGCACGCGGACCTGGAGCGAGGGGCTGCGCCGGGCCCGGCTGTCCACGGACTCGGTGACCGTGCGCCGGCTCGCCGGGGGGACCACCCTGATCAAGGTCACCGCGTTCACCAAGGGGGCCGGGGACCGCGTACGGGACGCCGTCGACAAGGCGCCCAAGGGGGGCGGGATCGTGCTCGACCTGCGCGGGAACTCCGGGGGTTTCGTCGCCGAGGCCGTCACCGCCGCGTCCGCCTTCCTCGACGGCGGTCTGGTGGCCACGTACGACGTCGACGGCGACCAGCGCGTCCTGCACGCCGAGCCCGGCGGCGACACCACCAGACCCCTGGTCGCGCTCGTCGACGGCGGCACGATGAGCGCGGCGGAACTGCTCACCGGTGCCCTCCAGGACCGCGGCCGCGCGGTGGTCGTGGGCACCCGCACCTTCGGCAAGGGGTCCATCCAGATGCCCAGCCGCCTGCCGGACGGCTCCGTCGCCGAGCTGACCGTCGGGCACTACCGCACTCCCGCGGGCCGCGGTGTCGACGGCCGCGGCATCACCCCCGACCTGGAGGCCGACGACGGGGCGTTGCAGCGGGCCGAGACGGTGCTCGGCGGCCTGGGCCACGCCTCGTAGCGACGCGCCGCACGCCAGGTAATCGACTTTCCCGCACGCCCCCCTGTGGTGCGAAAATGGTCGGCACTATGGCTAAGGAAAAAGGGCGCAAGCTGATCGCGCAGAACAAGAAGGCGCGGCACGACTACCACATCCTCGACACCTACGAGGCCGGTCTGGTCCTCATGGGCACCGAGGTGAAGTCGCTGCGCCAGGGGCGGGCGTCGCTGGTCGACGGCTTCGTGCAGCTCGACGGGCACGAGGCGTGGCTGCACAACGTGCACGTGCCGGAGTACAGCCAGGGCACCTGGACCAACCACAGCGCCCGCCGCAAGCGGAAGCTGCTGCTGCACCGCGACGAGATCGACAAGCTGGAGTCCAAGGCGCAGGAGACGGGTCACACGATCGTGCCCCTGTCCCTGTACTTCAAGGACGGCCGCGCCAAGGTCGAGATCGCGCTGGCGAAGGGCAAGAAGGAGTACGACAAGCGGCAGACGCTCCGCGAGAAGCAGGACCGCCGCGAGGCGGAGCGGGCGGTGTCGGCGGTGCGCCGCCGGCAGCGGGCGTGACCGGGAAGTCGGGCGCGGGCTTGAGCGGCAAGACGGGCGTGGGCCGGGAACACGGGCGCGGGCCGGGAACAACCGGGCACCCGGTGGCGTTGAACCCGGTGCCACGGCGGGGTGACCGCCGGGAATACGCTGGCGACGGGATGCGTTGATCCCGTACGATGGCAGTCACACCGCGCAGCCGGTGCGAGTCTCTCTCCGCGAGAGACGCTGATTGAAAAATCAACATGGGGATGATCGGTTTCGACAGCGGCTGTCGAAGCAGGGGAAGCGTGTCGAGGAAGCGGCCATGATCTCGTAAACCACAGGCCGAAAAAAATAATCGCCAATTCCAAGAGCGATCTCTCCCAGGGCCAGCTGGCCCTCGCCGCCTGATCAGGTAGCGAGCCTCAGCTGCCCTACTAAGGGAGTGTCAGCCCGGGGATGTTCCCGACCCGGATCCTGGCATCAGCTAGGGAACTAAACCTTGATCCCGGTCACGGGGTGAAGAGGGAAATCACACAGTGACTGGGCCCGTCGGAGACTTGTCCGCGTGATCTCCGGGGCCGAGAAAAGCACAGCGGACTGCACACGGAGAAGCCCTGATTCTTCACCGTTGGACGCGGGTTCGATTCCCGCCATCTCCACGATCGGGAGGCCTGTCGGCCTCCTGAACCCCATGTGGGCAAGGCCCCGTCGCTTCCGAGCGGCGGGGCCTTTGCCGTGTCATGGGCGGATACGGGCGACGCGTTCCGGCCAACCTTGGACGTTGTCCCGATACCGGACATCGTCGATCTTCACAGTTGACGCACAGATTCCATGCTGTTTCACCACGTGTGATCACGTGGTCTGTTTTCGGCCATGCATCCTGCGGGGTCTTGCCCGGTTCTGCCTTGACATGTCTATGGTGACTCTCGCGCTCGCGGACCTGACCCCTCCGCCACCGCGCACTCCAACCCGCGGTCGGGGGGAACCGCCGCCACGTCCACTTCTTCGTGGACAGGGCACGCCTCGGCCTGCCCTGTCCACGAAGAAGGATGCTTTTCTTGCCTGCCCGACCACCCGTCTTCCTGAGGCCGATGCAGGGAAGGCACAGACTCCTTGCCCGCTTCCTCGCCCCTCTGAGCGCCGTAGCAGTCCTGGCCACGGCCGCCGTACAGCCCGGCCTGGCGGGACTCCTCGCCGGTGCGACCGCGCCGCGGTCGAGCGACAGGCCGGACGACTGGTACGAGACCACGGCCGACGAGCAGCTGCGGTTCGACCAGTGCCTGATGGGCGACGCGCTGCGGTTGGGCGGGCCGGGCACGTCCCGCTTCGCCCAGGACGCTCTCAACCAGACGCCGCAGAAGCTGCACGAGCTGGCCGCTCTTGACGGCTCGTTCAGTGGCCCCTTGCGTACGGCCTACGACAAGGACAAGAGCGACGACGACGCCAACTGGCAACGCCTGCACGCGCGCGAGGCCGAATGGGAGAAACCGCTCGACGGTCTGGAAACCCCGGGCGGCTTCACCGTCACCGGTTTCCAATGGGCGCCCGGAGTCCACGAGGGCGGCGACTTCTACGACCAGACCGGTCTGGGCAAGTGGGCCGGCTACCCATACTGGAGCGACAAGTTCGACTTCTACGATCCGACCCCGCAGGCCGACGAGAAGACACTCAAGGCCGTCGACGCGTTGGGCACCCCTCTCTACGGGAAGGACCCCAGTCCGGTCGGCCTGTCGAACGACGAGTGGAACCGCGCGCTCGCCGAACGTGATGCGTTCACGTGGCTGCACGGGTTCGCGACGGAGCGCGCGGGCGCCGACAACGCCCGCATCTTCCTCGCCTCCGGCGGTTGGCCCCGCATCGCGCCCAAGCCGGACACCGCGGAGTACCGGATCGCGGTCGAAGACCTCAAGACCCGGTTCGCCTCGTGCGCCTGGCGGGATCCCATCGACCCGGACAAGGCCCTGCGCCAGGTGGAGGACACCGCCGCGTCGGAGTGGCAGCAGGAGATCGCCTCACAGGCGGCTCAGCGGAACCAGATCATCGACGCCGACCGCGACGCCACCGCAGCCCTGAGAAAGGGCGCAGAGACGATGGCCGACCTGCTCGGCCAGTCCTGGATCGCCGATCATCTCGCCCGCTGGCAGAACTACTGGGCCCCCGGCGGCCTGGGCTGGATGGGGGAGTCGCCCGCGGTCATCCAGGTCGAGGCCGCCAAGGGCAAGTGCCTCGACGTCCAGAGCAGCGGGAAGACCAACGGCACCCCCGTGCAGATCTACACCTGCAACGGCACCGCCGCCCAGCAGTGGCAGGTCTTCGGCTACCCCGACGGCTACGCCCTGTACAACGTCGTCGCCCAGAAATGCCTCGACGTCCAGAGCAGCAACTCCGCCAACGGCACGAAGATCCAGATCTGGACGTGCAACAACAGCACGGCACAGCAGTGGAAGTTCGACGTCCGTACCGCGAGCGAGCTGCGCAACGCCGCCACGGACAAGTGCCTGGACCTGCACAGGTTCGACAACGGCTACGACTCCTGGCTGTGGGACTGCAACGGCAGCGATCCGCAGAAGTTCCGGGTCGTCCCGCAGGGCCACGAGGGCACGGAGAAGCTGGCCTATCCGGACAAGGCCCAGTTCGACAAGGCGAAGAAGGGCATCGCCGACGCACAGGCCCAGGCCAAGAAGCAGCTCGGGGTCCTCCAGGCCCAGCTGGAGATCGCGAAGAAGGCAGCCACCGACTCGGATGCCGCCACCCAGGCCGCCTACGCCATCGCCGACGCCAACGGCGCGCCGCGTGGCCGCGGTCTGCTGGTGGGCCAGCAGAAGGATCAGGTCACCAAGGGCGCGGCAGCTGCCCTGCAGGCGCTGGTGAAGGCGGGCCAGACGGCCGAGGCCGCAACCCGCGCCTCCGCCGGTGACAGCCAGACCATCGCCCAGCGGGCGCTGGCGCAGGCCGCGCAGTCGAAAGCGGAGTTCCGCAAGGAGGCCGCGAAGGACGCCGAGTGGCAGGCGAAGGCCGCCGCCGACGCGGCGAAGCTGCACCGGGACAACGCCAAGAAGGACAAGGAGATCGCCGAGGCGAAGCTCGCCGACGCCCTGAAGGCGGAGGGCGACGCGAAGGCGGCCGCTGCCGACGCCCACGCCAAGCGGCTCGCGGCCGAAGCCGAAGCGGCCACGGCCAAGGCGGAGAAGGAGACGGCCGCGGCCAAGCAGGCCGAGGCGGCGGAGCACAGGACGAACGCCGAGGCCGACGCGGCCACGGCCAAGGACGCCGAGGACAGGGCGAAGGCCGCCGAGTCCACCGCGAACGACAAACGCAAGGCCGCCGAAGACGCCAGGGACAGGGCCAAGGCCAAGCGGGACGGCGCGTGGGACGCCGAGCAGAAGGCGAACGCCGCCCGGGCGAAGGCGGACGCGAAGGACGCCTACGCGGACGCCCACGAGTCCGACGACAACGCCAAGGACGCACGGGCTGCGGCGGACGAGGCGGACAAGGCGGCCGACGACGCCGAGTCGGCGGCGAAGTCGGCACGCTCCGAGGCCGACGCCGCCACCCAGGCGGCAGCGGACGCGGACGCGGCGGCCACCCGTGCCGAGGCGGCTGCCAAGCGGGCCCGCTCGGACGCGGACGCCGCACAGGCGGCGAAGCTGAAGGCCGACGCCGCGGTGAAGACCGCGACCAGCGCCGCAGCCGACGCCATCCAGGCCTCCCAGGCCGCCGCGTCCGAGGCGAAGGCGGCGGTGCAACTGGCCGACGAGGCCGAACAGCACGCCAAGGACGCCAAGTCGCAGGCGGACCAGGCGAACACGGAAGCCGGCAAGGCCCTGCAAGCCGCGGCGAAGGCAGCGGGCTACGCCCACGTCACCGCCCAGGCCGCCGTGGACGCCGGTAACGCCGCCGCACAGGTCGCCGACCCCGCCAACGACGCGATCCAGCTCGGCTCCCCCTACGTCACCACCGACACGGCCGCCGGCCTGGTGGTGCTGACCGGGCAGGCGTCGAAGACGATCTCCGACCAGCAGAAGGCCGTCGCCGACGCCCACGCCAAGAACGCCCAGGCACAGGCCGACGCGGCCAAGTCCCTCGCCGAGCAGGCGACGGGAGACGCGAAGGAGGCCTACCAGCACGCGGCGAACGCCGCCCGTTACGCGGCCGACGCCCGCACCTACGCGAAGGACGCCCTGGACTACTCGGCCGACGCCGCCACAGCCGCCGCACAGGCATCGGCGTCCCTGACCCGCACGGTCGAATACGACCGCCGGGCCACCGAGGACGCCGCAGCCGCCGACACGGCGGCCGGGCGGGCCGAGGGCTACGCCAAGGACGCCCGCGACTCCGCCGACCAGGCGGCACTCGACGCGTCAGCGGCCCGCACAGCCGCGTCCGACGCGGAACAGGCCGCGAAGGAAGCCCGATCGGCAGCGGACCGGGCGGACGCCGACGCCACGGCGGCGGAGCAGGCGGCGAAGGACGCCGACAAGTACGCCAAGGAGGCGCAAGAAGCCGCCGAGAACGCGGAAAAGAAGGGCAAGAACGACCAGATCTCTAACGGCACGGCCGGTATCGGCCATGTCTTCTACGTCGTCGACCACATCGAGACGACCGGCGAGCCGGACATCCTCAAGAAGGACAACTGCAACCCGATCATCCACGTCGGTAACTGCACCATCACGGCTGTCATCCACTTCAACGCCGTGGTCGACCTCTACCTGTGCAAGGCGGATGACGTGCCGGCCACCCAGTCCGGGTGTCCATCCTCGGCAACGGTGTACCTGGGCCCGGTCCCTCTCAAGGACCAGTCCAAGAAGGTCACGTACACGCTGACAATGGACGAGTTCAACTCGGGGATCGACCCGGTGAAGATCCTCCTCGGCGACTTCATCGAGTGCGGCAAGTGGATCCTCCCCGGCAACGACGGCGGCAGCGGAACCTCCTGTCTGTGGGCTGCGAGCTGGTTCGTCGGCGGGAAGACCATCCAGGCGATCGCAGACGCGGTACGCGCCGTGGACGCTGCGATCGTCACCGGCGTCGGCATTCGGGACGCCTTCAAGGCGCTCAAGGCCCTCGAAGGCGTGGACGCGGCAACCATCGCGACGATCGAACACGAGATCGACCTCTATGAAGACGTGGTGTCCACGTGTAGCCGCAACAGCTTCCCGGGTGGCACCCAGGTGCTCATGGCGGACGGATCCCATAAGGCGATCCGCGACGTACGCGTCGGTGACCTGGTCCGCGCCACGGACCCGGAGGCCGGCAGGTCGTCTGCTCGACGGGTGACCGACACGATGCGCCACGACACCCGCCGCCTCATCGAGATCACGGTGGCCGGCGGGGTACTGTCCAGCACGGTGGGCCACCGGTTTTTCGTCGAAGGCCGTGGCTGGACCTTCGTCTCCGACCTGCACGTGGGCGAGAGTCTGCGCACCCCGGACAACACCTTCCGTACCGTGACGGCCCTCAAGGAACAGGCCGGCCTGGGGCCTCGCGAGGTCTACGACCTCACTGTGGACGGAATCCACACGTTCTATGTCGCCACCGAGGGAACCCACCCGCAGAACGTCCTCGTCCACAACTGCGACGACATCCTCCTCGACGAGGACATCGAGGGCGCCCACACCCTCCGCGATCATGTCAACAAGACCGACGCCGAGATGGAGGCGAAGGCGCTAGACCCTAAGAACAAGCAAGGCATCGCGACCCGCTGGGCCAGCAAGGAGATCGCCCGCGAAGCCGTCAACAAGGCGATCACACAGTGGCTCGAGCACGATCCGAAGCGTCTGGACGAGCTTCGCGCCTGGGAAAACCAGCAGGCCCAGCGGATCGGGAAGAAGATTGGCTTCGTTCCGCAAAGGGACCTGAAGACGATCACCTGGGATGTGAGAGACATGCAGGGCCCGCTCGGGAAGAAGTGGGTGCGCAGGGGCGACCGTGCGGAGACGAGCGATGTCGAGTCGAATGTGGTCGTCATCCAGCTGAAGTACATCGGCAGGAAGAACCCGGACCACAAGACCGCCAAGTGGGTCGTTTACACCTCCTATCTTCAGGGCTGATCATGACCGACGAAGAAGACAACACCGTCGAGGACGGATTCCTCGAAGACACCTACGTGACGGACGTCGGGCTCACCTGGATGGCCTCACGGTGGGAGATGTCGGATGCTCTCTCTCCGGAGGACGCCCTCCGATATCGTCCGGCAGGTGGACCGGTCGCGGAATGGCTCTGGCTCGCGGAACTGTCGGTCGAGACGTTCGACCGGTCCAAGGCAGCGCAACTGGGCCAGGACGTCCAACGGCTCCTGCGTTCACCCTTGCCGGACGAGACCATCCGCACGGTGTGGCTCGGCGCCACCCACGGCACCTTCGACCCGGCCGAGCACGGCATGAGTGTCCGCCAATGGCTGCAGCGGATCGATGAGGCATGGCTGGCCCGCGTGCACCGGGACGATCCGGCGTTCGTGCCCCTGCCGCCACAGCCAGTGGTGGACGAAGAGCTGCGCCGGGCCGTCGTGCAGGTGATTCGCGCGGTCGCCGAGCAATTGAGCCCAGCCGCCGAGAAGCCGGTGTTCGGTACTCCGGTGACCGGCCTCGTCCCTGCGCTGGAGCGGGTGGTCACCGAGTGCTGTGCGGACCTCGGCTATCGGTTCTTCCTGCGCGCCGTGAAGGCGTACCGGGTGCCGGTGCCGGCCGACGAGGGGACGTACAGGACGCTCGTCGCCCTCGGAGAGCAGTTCGGCTATGCGCAATGGGTGGTACGTGAAGGTCTCAACGACCGAACGGACTGACCAGGAGGCACAGGGGCGGACGGAGCGCGACTCCGCCCGTCCCCCCTACGCGCCGTAGTGCATGGTGCCGCAGTCTTCGGCGATCACTGCTGCCGGTTCATGGAAGGGCGGATGGGGAAGGGGCAGCCGGGAGTTCGAACCACACCGTCTTGCCGATGCCGCCCGGGCGGGGCTCTGCGCCCCAGGCGTCCGCCAGTGCCGCCACCAGGGTCAGGCCCCGGCCGGACTCGTCCTCCGGTGACGCGTCGCGGGGTGTGGGCAGCGTGTCGTTCGCGTCCGTCACCGAGACGTGGAGGCGGTCCGCCTTCAGGACGCAGCGGGCCCGGATCTCGCGGCCCGGGGGGACTTTCGCGTGGCGGTACGCGTTCGTCATCAGCTCGCTGAGCAGGAGTACGGCCGCCTCTGTCACTTCGTCGGGGAGCTTCCAGGAGGTGGCCTGTTCGCGGAGGAGGGTGCGGGCGCGGCTCACGCTGCGGGCGTGGCGGGGGAGGCGCCACTCGATGTCCTTCGGCACGGCGGAGGGGGAGTCAGCCATGCGGCGGGTGGTTCCTTGCGTGTGATTCTCCGTCACTTCGTGCAGTCAGGCTGGTGGTCGGCGCGTAGCCTCCGCGAGTGGCGGAGTGGGTACACAGCGTGTCTGTACACGCTGTGTCGGCGGGAGACCGGTGGGGGTGTCGTGGCGTCGGGGGAGTCCCAGCAGGCGCAGCAGAACTGGCGGTACTGCGGTGGGCAGGTGAAGTTGTGGCGGGAGGAGGCCGGGGTCAGCCGTCAGGCGCTCGCCGAGGAGGCCGGCTACGACTACGAGTACGTCAAGTCGATGGAGTGCGGGAGGCGTCGTCCCACGCTGCGGTTGTTGCAGGTCGCGGATCAGCTGTGCGGGGCGCGGGGGAAGCTGGTGGCTGCCCATGAGTTCCTGAAGCCGGAGCCGTTTCCGCAGAGGGCGCAGCAGTACGTGTTGGTGGAGGCCGAGGCGATCACCGTCCAGTGGTACGAGCCCTTGCTGATTCCTGGCCTGCTGCAGACTCCGGAGTACGCGCGAGCGCTGATCAGCAGCAACTGCCCGCCACTGGACGACGAGACGGTGGAAGAGCGCGTGGCGGCACGACTGAAGCGGCAGGAGAAGCTGACCCGGAAGCCTCCGACGCACTTCAGCTTCGTGGTCCATGAGGCGGCGCTGCGCTCGGTGGTCGGCAGCCAGGACGTTATGCACGGCCAGTGCCACCACCTGCTCGAGGTGGGGAGGCAGCGGCATCTCTCGATCCAGGTGCTTCCCTTCTCAACTGCTCCGACGGCCGCGCTCAGTGGTCCGATGGTGCTCGCGGAAACCACCGACCACGAGCGCTACGCCTTTGTGGACGGACAGTCGACAGGGGCCCTGTACTCCGACGGGGAGAAGCTCAGTACGTTGACGCAGCGCTATGGCATGATCCGCATGCAGGCGCTTAGCGTTGAGGAGTCGGCTCGGTTCATCAGGAAGGTGGCGGGGGAGCTGTGAGCGGCGAACTCTCATGGTTCAAGTCCAGCTATAGCGACTCCGAAGGGAGCGCCTGCCTCGAAGTCGCCCACGCCCACCGCGGATCCAGCCCAACCGTCCACGTCCGTGACTCGAAGCTCGGAGCGCGGAGCCCACGCTTCGCTGTGCGTGTGGAGGTCTGGAACGCGTTCCTCGCGTACGCCTCCCGAGAAGGCTGAGCGTACGGCTCCCAGCCGGAGCCGCACACAAGCGGTGCGCCTGTTGTGGTGTCCCATCCCATATCGGCGGGACGCCTCGGTTCCTACGGTCCCGGCATGACGCACACCAGAGCCGCACGTCGCTTCTTCGTCCTGGCGGGTCTCCTGGTCGCCCTCCTCGCCGCACTCCTCACACCGGGTACGGCCACGGCGGCCTCCCTGGAGGAGGTCACCGGGTTCGGGAGCAACCCCGGTGCGCTGCGCATGTTCCGGTACGTCCCCGGTGGGCTTCCCGCCGGGCGCCCCGTGGTCGTCGCGTTGCACGGGTGTACGCAGGATGCCGCCGGATACGGCACCGGCAGCGGGTGGATGCAGCTCGCCGACCGGTGGGGGTTCTCCGTGGTCCTGCCGCAGCAGCAGAGCAGCAACAACCTCTCGAACTGCTTCGACTGGTTCCAGAGCGGCGACATCGAGCGCGGCCGGGGCGAGGCCGCCTCGATCGCGCAGATGGTCGACCGGCAGCTCGCCGACGTCTCCGGTGACCCCGGGCGGGTGTACGTCACCGGGCTGTCGGCCGGGGGTGGCATGACCGCCGTGATGATGGCGACGTATCCGGAGAAGTTCGCCGCGGGCGGGATCGTCGCCGGGCTGCCGTACGGGTGCGCGCAGGCGGCCGGGTCGCCGTATGTCTGCATGTACGTCGGGGCCACCCGGACTCCCGAGCAGTGGGGCGACCGGGTGCGGGCCGCACGCCCGGGGTACGGCGGGCCCTGGCCGACGCTCTCCGTCTTCCAGGGGACGGCCGACCACACCGTGAAGCCCGTCAACATGACCGACCTGATGAAGCAGTGGACCGACGTCCACGGTGCCGACCAGACGGCCGACGTCAGCGACACCGTCGCCGGGTACCCCCACCAGGTCTTCCGGGACCCGTCCGGGCACGCCGTCGTGGAGACGTACAGCGTCACCGGCATGGGGCACGGCCAGCCCGTCGACCCCGGGAGCGGGACCGAGCAGTGCGGGGCCGCCGGCTCCTACTTCCCGGACGTGAACCTGTGCGCCGCCTACCGGCTCGGGCGGGCCTGGGGGCTCGGCTGAGCCGGTGGATGCGGGTGGCGCGCCAGGCGCAGCAGCGTCCGGGAGTGCAGGCCGTACGCGTCGGCGTGGACCTGGGTGGTGACCCGGTGGAGTGCCGCGATGCCCGTGAGCGCGGCCGGTAGGCCGATGCCCGCCCAGGCGTCGAGCAGCGTTCCCGTGTACGCCGGGCGCACCGGGACCAGGACCGCCCCGGCTGCCCCGGCTCCACGAAGAACCACAGGGTGCGCTTCCCGCGCGGGCGGCAGGACACTTCCGAGGCCTGGGTCATACGGCGCATCGTGCCGTGGTCCGGGCTGTGCGTGCTTCGGTACGCCGCGGCAGTCTTACGGCGATCAACACCGCCGACGCATGGAAAGGACCGAACGCCGGAAGCCATCGCGGAACCGCGCATGCCTGCCGAGCGGTGAACCGGCCGGCACATGACGGGAGTCGTGACGGTACGTTCAGTGGGCGCGCGGCTCCGACCTCTGCGGACATCGCCCCCTCGCCGGGGTCGTCCGCCGCTGACCCCGCTCGGGGATATCCCGTTGTCGGCCCGGGAGCCAGGCCATACGGTCGGCGGCATGACCTTACGTCTTCGCATGCGACAAGCCCTCCCGGAAGCGATGCGCGCCCGCGACAGGGCGGCGGTGAGCGCCCTGCGCGCCACGCTCGCCGCGTTGGACAACGCCGAGGCGGTACCGGTGGGGGAAGCCCGGCTGCGCGGCACAGCCCTCGAGGAGTCGCCGGTCGGTGTCGGCGTCGCGGAGGCGCAGCGCCGTGAGCTGAGTGAGCGAAGTGTGGCGGACATCGTGCGGGCCGAGGCGACCGAGCGACTGGAGGCCGCAGACCGGTTGACCGCTCCTGCGCATGCCGACCGAGTCGCGCGGCTGAGAGCGGAGGCCGCTGTGCTGCTCCGGTTCCTCGAGGATCCGGGGGCCGGGTGAACCGGTGCGGCGCGTACCGGCCGGGTGAACCGGTGCGGCGCGTACCGGCCGGGTGAGCCGGTACGCGGTCCGGTGCGTCGGCGGAGCGTGAACGTCGAGAGCCGTGGCCCCCTGCTCAGCACCAGGTACACGTCCGCACGCCCCCTCGCTCCCGTCAGCGGAGCCGTCACCGTGACGGCTTCAGGGCTTCAGGGCTTCAGGGCGCGGAGCGCGGTGCCGTGCTCGCGCGGAGGGTGAGGTGCGGGACGAGCAGGGTCGCCTCCGGTGCGGCCGACCCGCCCAGCTTCCTCATCAGCAGCTCCACCGCCCGCTCGCCCACCTGCGCGGACGGGATGGCGACGGATGTGACCGGCACCCGGGCGCCCGCGGCCTGCTCCTCCGGGCAGATCGCGGTGACGGAGAGATCGCCGGGTACACGCAGGCCGAGCGACTCGAAGGCGTCGATCAACGGTTCGAGCACCGCCTCGTTGTGCACGACCACCCCGGTCAGCGCGGGCTGCTCGCGCAGCAGCCGCTCGGCGACGCCCCGGGCGGCGGCCGGCGCGGTCTCGCAGGGGTGCACCGACGACACCAGCCGGTGCCGGTCGGCCGCCGCCGTGAACCCCTGCACGACCCGCTGTGCGAACCCGGTGCCCCGCACGTACACCTCCGGCGGGGACCCGACCAGCGCCACCACCCGGTGCCCGAGCCCGGCCAGATGCTCCACGCACAGCTCGCCCGCCGCCATGAAGTCGAGGTCGATGCAGGTCAGGCCCTGCGCGAAGGCCGGGAACCCGATCAGTACGGACGGCCGGTCCAGGGCCCGCAGCAGCGCCAGCCGCGGGTCGTGCAGCTGGACGTCCATCACGATCAGCGCGTCCACGAGTGCCGTGTCCGCCACCCGGCGCAGGCCCTCCTCGCCCTCCTCCTGGGTGAGCAGCAGCACATCGTGGTCGTGGCGGCGCGCGGCCGTCACCACCGACACCGCGAACTGCATCACCACCGGGACGTTGATGCCGGACCTCAGCGGCATCACCAGCGCCAGCACGTTGGAGCGGCTGCTGGCAAGCGCGCGGGCGCCGGCGTGCGGGCGGTAGCCCAGCTCGCGGATGGCCGCCTCGATGCGCTGCCGGGTCTTCCCGGAGATGGGGCGCTTGCCGCTGAGGGCGTAGGAGACGGTGCTGGGGGAGACCCCCGCGCGCCGGGCCACGTCCGTGATCTTCACCATGTCAGTCCAGCTCCTGTGGGGGAAGGAACCATCACGCCGACTCCGACTCCGAGTCCGACTCCGACTCCGAGTCCGACTCCGACTCCAGCGACAGAAACCCGGTGCCGGCCGCCGCACGGGCGATCCGCTCCCCGCTCGCCAGAGCCCAGGGCGCCCGCGGATCACTGCAGGAGGCCCGTAGCGTCCTGCCCTCCCGCACGACGGTGAAGGTCACCTCCCCCACCGGCACCGTCACCTGCGCACCCTGCTCCAGGCCGAACGCGCGCAGGGTGACCCCGTCGGCGTACGGATAGTCGGGGCGGTCGTCCACCGCGCCGACCGGGATCACCGCGCCCGGCCTGACCAGCAGCGGAACGCTGGAGAAGCCGTGCCGCTCGCGCACCCAGCGCGGTCCGGTCACCGTCCGCCCGGTCAGGAGGTGGGTCCACTCGCCCTCGGGCACGTAGTACGAGACGTCGCCGTCGTCGCTGAAGACCGGCGCGACCAGCAGGTCCGGGCCGAGCATGTACTGCCGCTCCAGAAGCGCGCAGCCGGGGTCGTCCGGGAATTCCAGCACCATCGCCCGCATCATCGGCACACCCTCGGCCCGGGCGGTGCGCGCGGCCTCGTACAGGTACGGCATCAGGCGCAGCTTCAGTCCGGTGAAGTGCCGCAGCACGTCCACGGACTCCTCGTCGAACAGCCACGGCACCCGATACGACGACGAGCCGTGCAGCCGGCTGTGCGAGGACAGCAGCCCGAAGGCCAGCCACCGTTTGAACAGCGCCGGGGTCGGCGTGCCCTCGAAGCCGCCGATGTCGTGGCTCCAGAACCCGAAGCCGGACAGGCCGAGGCTGAGCCCACCGCGCAGCGACTCGGCCATCGACTCGTAGGTGGCCTCGCAGTCCCCGCCCCAGTGCACCGGGAACTTCTGGCTGCCCGCGGTCGCCGAGCGGGCGAAGACCACGGCCTCCTGCTCACCGCGGTGCTTGCGCAGCACCTCGAAGACGGTGCGGTTGTACAGGTGGGTGTAGTAGTTGTGCATCCGCTCCGGGTCGGATCCGTCCGCATAGGCCACGTCGACCGGGATGCGCTCCCCGAAGTCGGTCTTGAAGCAGTCCACGCCCTGGTCGAGCAGCGCCTCCAGTTTGGCGGCGTACCAGTCGCGGGCGTCCGGGCTGGTGAAGTCGACCAGCGCCATGCCCGGCTGCCACAGGTCCCACTGCCACACGCTGCCGTCGGGCTTCTTCAGCAGATGGCCGAGCGCCCTGCCCTCGGCGAAGAGCGGGGAGCGCTGCGCGATGTACGGGTTGATCCACACGCACACCCTGAGGCCGCGCTCCTTCAGCCGGGCCAGCATCCCCTCCGGGTCGGGGAACACCCGCGGGTCCCACCGGAAGTCGCACCAGTTGAACTCGCGCATCCAGAAGCAGTCGAAGTGGAAGACGGACAGCGGCAGTTCGCGTTCCCTCATGCCGTCGATGAAGGAGGTGACCGTGGCCTCGTCGTAGGAGGTGGTGAAGGAGGTCGACAGCCACAGGCCGAACGACCAGGCGGGCGGCAGGGCCGGGCGGCCGGTGAGGGCCGTGTACTTGCGCAGGATGTCCTTCGGGGTGGGCCCGTGGATGACGTAGTACGTCAGCTGCTGGCTCTCCACGCTGAACTGGACCCGCGACACCGCCTCCGAGCCGACCTCGAAGGACACCCTGCCCGGGTGGTCGACGAAGACGCCGTAGCCCGCGTCCGTCAGGAAGAACGGGACGTTCTTGTAGGCCTGTTCGGTGGCGGTGCCGCCGTCGGCGTTCCAGATGTCGACGACCTGGCCGTTCTTCACCAGCGGGCCGAAGCGTTCGCCGAGGCCGTAGACCGAGGTCCCGACGCCCAGGTTGAGCTGTTCGCGCAGGTAGTGGGCGCCGGTGGCGTCGCGCATGATGCCCATGTTCTTGGGTCCGCTGGTGGTCAGGGTGCGGCCGTGGGCGAGGAAGTCGACGTGCCAGGGGCCGGTGCGGGCGATGCGCACGGACAGGGCACCCGAGGTGAGGGTGGCGTGCTCCTCGTCGTACGCGGCGTGCGGCACGAAGTCGTCGTCCCGCTGGATCTCGAACCTCGGTCCCCGGGGCTGCTCGCCCTCGAAGTGGGTGAGGGTCAGGCCGATGACGTCCGGCATCGGCGCGTGCGCGCCGATCGTCACGACCGGTCCCTTCAGCAGGTCGCCGCGGTGGCGGATGGGTTGGGTCGGCGCATGGATCTCCAGGGCTCCCGGGGGCGTGGTCACGTCCAGAACCTGCACCGGGTGGGCCGCGGTGACGCCTTCGCGCAGCAGCCAGTAGCCGTCGGTGAACTTCAAGCGTGCCCCCTACTTGACGGCACCCACGGCGATGCCGCGGGTGAGAGTCCGCTGGAAGACGAGGAAGAAGACGAGGGCGGGCAGGACGCCCAGCAGGGCCGCCGCGTTGGTCATCGTGGCGTCCATCAGGCGCTGCCCCTGGAGCACGCCGAGCGCCACGGACACCGTCTGGTTGTCGTTGGAGATCAGCATGACCAGCGGCAGCAGGAACTCGTTCCACGTCCAGATGAAGAAGAAGACGAGCAGCACACCGATCGTCGGGCGGCTCACCGGCACCACGATCCGCCAGAGCACCTGCCACTTGTTCGCCCCGTCGATCCGGGCGGCCTCGATGATCTCGCGCGGGAACTGCCCGAGGACGGAGGAGAGCAGATACGTGCCGAAGGCGGCCTGGACGACGGTGAAGACGATGATCACGCTCAACCGGGTGTCGTACAGGCCGGCCTGCTTGCTCAGGTAGTACAGCGGGTAGACCAGTGCCTCCTGCGGCAGCACGTTCGCGAGCACGAAGAAGGCCAGCACCCAGGTGCGGCCCTTGATGCGGCCGATGCCGATCGCGTACGCGTTCAGCACGGACAGCGCCGCAGCCAGAACGGCCACCGAGCCGCTGATCAGGAACGAGTTGAACAGCTTCCGGCCGAAGTCGACGCGCTGCCAGAACTCCCTCAGCCCGTCCAGGTACACACCCCTCGGCAGGCTCAGCGGCCCGTGCTGGGAGTACTCGGCCGGTGACTTGACCGCGTTGACGGCGACGATCAGGAACGGCAGCACCATGAACAGGGCGCCGATGCACAGCGCGATCAGCACCGGGTAGCGACGTGTCGCGGCGGTCATGCGCGGGTCCCCTCCTCGGCGTCCTCGGCGCGGGTCTGGAGCTTCAGGCCGGCCGTCGCGAGGACGAGGACGATCACGGTGAGCACGGTGGAGATCGCGGCGCCGTACCCGGCCTGGGTCTTCTCGAAGAAGGTGGTGAAGGAGAAGTACGAGGGGACGTCGGTCGCGCCGCCCGGGCCGCCCTTCGTCAGCACGTACACCGCCCCGAACACCTTCAGCGCGGCGACCGTGCACCAGGTCAGCACCACGTGGATCTCCGGCCTGATCTGCGGCAGCGTGAGGTGCCAGAAGCGGCGCCACCAGCCGGCGCCGTCCAGTTCGGCCGCCTCGTACATCTGCGGGTCGACGCGCTGGAGCCCCGCCATGAAGACGACGAGAGGGAAGCCGATCTGCACCCACACCATCACCCCCATGACGCTGTAGAGGGCGACGTCCGGGTCGCCGAGCCAGTCCTGCTGCCAGGAGCCGAGGCCGACCGCCTTCAGCAGCGCGTTCAGGGAGCCGTCGTCGGGAGCCAGGATCCAGCTCCAGACGATGCCGGCGACCGCGATCGGCAGCACCTGCGGCAGGTAGAAGCAGGCCCGCAGGACGGCGGCCGCCTTGCTGCCGAAGTGCTTGCCGATGTAGTCGAACAGCGCGGCGGCCAGGACGAGTCCGATCACGGTCGGGACCACCGCCATGGCGACGACCATGAACAGGCTGTGCCGGAACGACGCCCAGAACTCGCCGTCGTCGAGCAGTCGTCGGTAGTTGGCGAGGCCGGTCCACTTCGGTGAGCCGATACCGCTCCACTCGGTGAAGCTCACCCCGGTGTTCATCAGGAACGGGACGATGATCACGGCGAGGAACGCGAGCACCCCGGGGAGCAGGAAGAGGGCGTACGAGGTGCGGTGCCGGGGGCGGCGCGGGCCGGTGTGCGGGCGCTTGCCGACGGCCCGCGTGCCCCGTTCGACGGTGACCGTCATTGCTTCGGGGCGCCCTGGTCGTACGCCTTCTGCAGTGCGCTGAGATAGGCGTCCGGCTGCTCCCCACCGGTGATCAGCTTCTGCGTCTCGGAGACGAGGGTGTCGTAGAAGCCGGGGACGGGCCAGTCGGGGTAGAAGGCGAGGCCGTCCCGTCCGGAGAGTGTGTCGAAGTCGGCGATGAGGCTCTTGGCCCGAGGGTCGGTGATGGCGTTCGGGTCGGCCGCGACCGGGACGCCGCCCTTGTTGCCCAGCATGTTCTGGATCTTCGGAGACATGGTGATGTCGATGAAGTCGTAGGCGAGGTCCTTGTTGCGGGCGCCCTTGGGGACCACCCAGAGGTTGCCGCCGGAGCCCAGGGTGAGGTTGGAGCCGGGCCAGAGCATGGTGCCCCAGTCGAACTTGTTCTCCGCCTTGAAGCGCCCGTACCACCAACTGCCGGAGAACAGGATCGGGTTCTTGCCCTGGATGAAGGCCACGCCCGCGTCCTCGGCCTTGGTGCCGCTGGACGTCCTGCCGATGTAGCCCTTCTTCACCCAGTCGGCGAAGGTGGTCGCGCCGTACGTCCAGGCCGCGTCGTGGAAGTCGGTCCTGCCCTTGTACAGCTCATACCTGTCGACCCAGGAGCGGTCGGCCTTCGACAGGGCCAGCTGGTACAGGTACTGCTGGGCCATGTACTCGGCGCCCGCGTCGGCGAGCGGGGTGATCCCCTTGGCGACGAACTTGTCCATCGCGGCCGTCAGATCGTCGAACGTCTTGGGCTCGGCGATGCCGTACCTCTTGAACAGGTCCTTGTTGTAGAAAAGCATGGTGTATTCGGCGTAATTGGGTATTCCGTACCACTTGCCGGATCCCATCACGCCGTTCGCGTCGTACTGGCTCGTGGTCCGCACGCCCGCACCGAGCTTCCTGTCCCAGCCGCGTTTGCCGACCTCGGCGGTCAGATCGGTGAGAAGTCCCTGCTTGGACAGCAGGCCCGCCGTCGCGTTGCCCTTGTTGTACTCCATGATGTCGGGCGCGTCGGAGGAGTTGAGCACCATGGGTGCGGTCTTCTGGATCTGTTCGAAGCCCTTCTCCTCGAACTTCACCTTCACGCCCGGGTGCTTGGTCTCGAACTCCTTGATGGCCTCGTTCCAGGCGGCGCCCATCGCGCTGTCCGGGCCCTCGTAGTGCCACAGCCTGAGCGTCCTGCCGTCGGACGAACCGCTGCCCGAGCCACCGCAGGAGGCCAGGAGCAGGGACCCGGACAGGACCACCGCGGCTGTCACCGCCACACGTCGTCGTGTCGTCAACATCCAGTGCCTCCAGGGGAGTCGGATGGGTGTCGGAGGCATCACGCAGGGTTCGTCGAATCGTTTCGAGGCGTGATGTCGAAGCGCTTCGACGCTGGAAGGTATGTGGGGGGCTCGGACGGCGTCAATGGGGGGAGCGGGAATCGGTGCGGATCGCTCGGAGCACCCCGTGGCCCATGGCGATCGTCAGGGCAACGCCCGCGGCGGCCGGAGGGAGGACGAAACCGGTGGTCGCAGACAGGTGCTCCACCGCCCAGCCGCCGGTGGCGGAGCCGCAGGCCACGCCCCCGAGGAGAGCCGTCACGGCGAGGGTCATGCTCTCGTTCGTACGGCCCTCGGGGGTGCGCCGCTGAACCAGGGCCATCGCCGTGACCATCGTCGGGGCGGTGGCCATGCCCGCGAGCAGCAGGGCGGGCGCGAGGGCGAGGAGGGAGCCGGTGGTGCGCGCCGCGAGCAGGGGCAGGGCCATCAGGGCGGTCATCGCCGCGAGGCACCGCACCTGGCGGCGCTCGGCGGGGCCGGCGGGCCGCAGCGTGCCGTAGAGCAGCCCGGCGGCGCACGATCCGGCGGCCTGCAGGGCGAGGATCGGGCCGGCCGCCGCCTTGTGACCCTGTGCGTCCGCGAACGCGACGGTGACGACCTCCATCGCGCCGAAAACCGCGCCGGTGGCCAGGAGACCGAGCAGCAGCGGGGGCATGCCGGGGGCGCGCAGCGGGGGCCGGGTGCCCGGCCGGCGGCTGGGCGGCGGTTCCGTGGCGCGCTGGGCGGTGAAGACCAGCATGCCGGTGAGCAGGAGGATTCCGCCTGCCAGGGTGCCGGCCTCCGGGAAGAGGCGGGTGCAGAGGAAGGCGGCGAGCACCGGGCCGAGCAGGTAGCACAGTTCGTCGGCGGCCTGCTCGAAGGAGTTCGCCGTGTGCAGGGCGTCCGGTGCGTGCCGGAACAGGTGGGCCCAGCGGGCGCGGGACAGGCCGCCGATGTTGGGGGTCGTGGCGGTGGCCGCGTAGGCGGCGAAGAGGGTCCAGTCCGGGGCGCCGTAGTGCACGCACAGCACCAGCGCGAGGCTCCCGAGCAGCGCGAACAGCGCGGCGGGCAGGGCGATCCGGGCCTGGCCGTGACGGTCGACGAGGCGTGCCACCCAGGGCGCGGCCGCGGCCGTGGCCACCAGACCGGTGGCGGTGACGGCGCCGGCGAGGGCGTACGAGCCCCGGGAACCGGCGATCATGATGACGGAGCTCACGCTGAACATGCCCATGGGGAGCCGGGCGATCAGGTTCCCGATCGTGAAGGCACGGGTGCCGGGGTGGGTGAACAGCCGACGGTAGGGGTTGCGCGGGGCGGGCGCCCCGCCGGTCGTGCGCGGGGTGAAGTCGACGGCGACGAGGGTGTCCTGGGCGACGGTGAGCAGCGGGGGTCTGCGGGTGGAGGACTGCGGCATGCGGGAAGCGTCGCCCGCCCGGTGACCTGCGGTCCAACACCTGCTCCCTGGCGATTGACGCACCTGGGTTGTAAGTTCGCGTGGTGCCTGCCGTCTCCGTCGACCCCCGCCTGCTCCGCGCGTTCCTCGCCGTCACGGAGGAACTCCACTTCACCCGCGCCGCGGCCCGCCTCTACGTGGCCCAGCAGGCGCTGAGCCGTGACATCCGCAGGCTGGAGGGGGAGCTGGGCACCGAGCTGTTCGTCCGTACGACGCGGCAGGTCACGCTGACTCCCGAGGGCGAGCGCCTGCTGCCGTACGCGCGCCGGGTGCTGGACGCGCAGGACGAACTCCTCGCCGCCTTCGGGCAGGCCCGTCCCCTGCTGGTCGACCTGAACTCCCCGGGGCTGGCCACCGGGCGCCGGGTGCTGCTGCGGGCCCGCGAACTCGCCCCGGACCAGGAGCTGATGGCCCGCTACGAGAGCGGCCTCACCTACGCCGCGGTCGAGGTGCTGGCGAGCCGGCTGGACGCCTCCTTCGGCCGGTTCGCGGGACTTCCCCCGCGGCTGCGGGCCGGGCTCGCGCAGCAGCCCGTGCGCTACGAACCGATGGCGGTCGTCCTGCCCGAGGACCACCGTCTGGCGTCGCTGGAGGCGGTGCCGCTGTCCGCGCTGGCCGGGGAGACGGTCTACGCGGGCGCCGGGAACCCGCGCACGCCGGAGTGGACCGACCTCGCACACCGTCTCTTCGACGGGCGGCACATCCGGGTCGCGCCACCGGTTCCACTGGCCGTCGGGGACGAGGAGTTCCAGCGGATCATGGCCAGGACGCGCCACCCGATCCTCGCCGTGGTGGACTTCCCCGCCCTGCCCGGGACGGTGCGGCGTCCGCTCGTCGATCCCGTACCGCTCTCGCCGGTCTCACTGGTGTGGCGACAGGGGCTGACGCATCCGGGACTCGATGCGCTTCGACGGGCCTCGGCCCAGGTCGCCGACGCGGAGGGGTGGCTGCGGCGGCCCACGGACGGATGGATTCCGTCCCTTGACGCCGAGGTCATGGGCACCGCGGACTGATACCGCGGGGCACCTGCCCCGACGTCCGCAGGTGCTGCCGGGCTCGCCGTGCGCGGCACTCCCGGCCCGACTTCGGAAGCCGTTCGCGACGTACGCGCCCTCGCAGAACCAGGGCCGCCCGGTGAGCGGGGACGGCACCGGACGGCCCTGGTGTCCCATGGACGGCTACACGGCGAGCCACGCCGCGTGGTCCGGCGCCAGCACACCCCCCTCGACGGGGCCGCTCGCGAGCAGCACCGAGGTGTGGTCCGGCAGCCGGCAGGCCTCGGAGGAGAGGTTGACCACGCAGACGAAGCCGGGATCGCGGCGGAAGGCCAGGACCGAGGCGGGCGCGTCCAGCCAGGCCAGAGTGCCGTCGCCGAGCGCCGGGTGCTCGCGGCGCACGCGCAGGGCGCGGCGGTACAGCTCCAGCATCGACGCCTCGTCGCCCGTCTGCGCCTCCACGCTGCGCTCGCCCCAGTCGGCGGGCTGCGGCAGCCAGGGCGCGGCCGGGGCCCCGTCGGGGCTGAAGCCGAACGGCGCGGTGCGCCCGGACCAGGGGATCGGCACCCGGCAGCCGTCACGGCCGCGCTCGGTGTGCCCGGAGCGTTCCCAGATGGGGTCCTGGAGCACGGACTGGGGAAGGTCCTCGACCTCCGGCAGGCCGAGTTCCTCGCCCTGGTAGATGTAGGCGCCGCCGGGCAGGGCGAGCATCAGCAGGGCCGCCGCCCGGGCGCGCCGGGCGCCCAGTTCCAGGTCCACGGGGCCTTCGGGCTCGTAGCGTTCGTTGGCCAGCCACCGCTTGACGGTTCTGCGGCCGTAGCGGCTGGCGTGACGCATCACGTCATGGTTGGACAGCACCCAGGTGGCCGGTGCCCCCACCGCGCCGAGCATGGCCAGCGAGTCGTCGATGACCGCGCGCAGGTCCTTCGCGTCCCAGCCCGCCATCAGGAAGTCGAAGTTGAACGCGGTGTGCAGGCCTTCCGGGCGGACGTAGGCGGCGAGCCGCTCGGGGGTGTCCGCCCAGGCCTCGGCCACGAAGGACCGGTCGCCGGGGAACTCGTCGGCCACCTTGCGCCACGCCCGGTAGATCTCGTGGACCTCGTCGCGGTCCCAGTGCGGATGGTCGACGTGCTGCCGGATCCGCTCCTCGGTGTCCTCCCGGCGGGAGAGCGGTCCCAGCAGCGCCGGCTCGTGGCGGGGCGGCAGGTCGGGCAGTTCGGGGTGCTTGACGAGTCCGTGCGCCACGTCGATGCGGAAGCCGTCCACGCCCCGGCTGAACCAGAACCGCAGGACCGACTCGAACTCGGCCCGCACCTCCGGGTGTTCCCAGTTGAGGTCGGGCTGCTCGGGGGCGAACAGGTGCAGGTACCACTCCCCGTCGGGCAGCCGGGTCCAGGCGGGGCCGCCGAAGGAGGAGACCCAGTCGTTGGGCGGTTCGGCGCCGTCGGGTCCGCGGCCGGGCCGGAAGACATAGCGCTCCCGCTCGGGGCTGCCCGGTCCGGCGGCCAGTGCCGCCCGGAACCAGGCGTGCTGGTCGGAGGTGTGGTTGGGCACGATGTCGGGGATCACGCGGATGCCGTGCCGGTGCGCCTCCTCGATGAGCTCCTCCGCCTCGGCCAGGGAGCCGAACAGCGGGTCGATCGCCCGGTAGTCGGCCACGTCGTAACCGTGGTCCGCCATCGGCGACTTGTACCACGGGTTGATCCAGACGGCGTCGACGCCGAGCGACTTCAGATAGGGCAGACGGGAGCGGATGCCGGCGATGTCGCCGACGCCGTCACCGTTCCCGTCGGCGAAACTGCGGATGTAGACCTGGTAGATGACGGCGCTGCGCCACCACGGTGCGGTACCGGACATACGGCTGCGTTGCTCCTTCGGAAGTGAGGAAAGCGCGGGTGGGGAAGGCGCGGTCTACTTGGCCGCGCCTGCGGTGAGTCCGGCGACGATGCGGCGCTGGAAGAACAGCACCATGATCACCAGCGGGATGGTGACGACGACGCCCGCCGCCATCTGGCTGCCGAACGGCGTCTGGTAGGTCGTGGCGCCGGAGAACTTCGAGATGGCGACCGTCGCGGTCTGCATCTCGGGCTTGTTGGTCATCGACAGGGCGATGAGGAACTCGTTCCAGGCGGCGATGAAGGTGATGATCGCGGTGGTGAAGATGCCGGGCGCGGCCAGCGGGATGATGATCCTGCGGAACGCCTGGCCACGGGTGCAGCCGTCGACCATGGCGGCGTGCTCCAGCTCGTCGGGCATCTGGCGGAAGAACGTGGTCAGGTTCCACACCGCCAGCGGCAGCGCGAAGGACATGCTCGGCACGATCATGGCCTGGTAGGTGTTGATCCAGCCGATGTCCGTGAACAGCTTCAGCAGCGGGACCACGATCGACACCACCGGGAACATGGAGGTGGCGATGATCAGTGTGAGGATCAGTCGCTTGAACCGGAAGTCCAGCCGGGCCATCGCGTACGCGGTGAACGTGGCCAGCAGCAGCGCCAGCGCCGTGGTGGTGCCCGCGACGACCAGGCTGTTGAGCAGCGCGCGCGAGAACCCCTGGGAGGGGTTGAAGACGGCCCGGTAGTTCTGGAACGACAGCGGCGAGGGAAACAGCGAGGTGCTGAAGATGTCGCCGTCGCGCCGCAGGCTGGAGACCAGCATCCAGTAGAACGGGGCCAGGCAGTAGGCGACCACGGCGGCGACACCCACGTAGGGCAGCCGTCGGCGCCAGGTGGCTGTGAGGGTCATGCCGTCACCTCCGCACGGCGCAGGGCCACGATGCCCCGGCGTCCGGTCCGGCGCTCGCGCCTGCCGCTGAGGCCGCCGTCGCCGACGAGGTCGGCGCCCAGCAGCCGGACGAAGGCGAGCGCGATGAGGAAGACGTAGAGGAAGAGGAGCACCGCGTAGGCGGAGGCCGGTCCGAAGCGGACGTTGGACGCCTCGTTCTGCGCGAGCATCGACAGGGTTTCCACGGAGCCCTTCTGCGCACCGATGAGGATGTAGGGCAGGTCGAACATCCGCAGCGCGTCCAGGCACCGGAACAGCACCGCCACCAGCAGCGCGGGCTTCACCAGCGGCAGGGTGATGTGCCAGAACCGGCCCCAGGCGCCGGCCCCGTCGATCCGGGCCGCCTCGTAGACCTCCTTCGGGATCACCTGCAGACCGGCCAGCACCAGCAGCCCGATGAAGGGGGCGGTCTTCCACACGTCGGCGACGATGACCGCGACCTTCGCCGCGAAGCCGTCGGCGGTCCACAGGACCTGGTGCCCGACGAGGACGTTGGCGATCCCGTCGGCGTTGAAGATCCACCGCCACAGCAGGCCGGAGATGGCCGTGGGGATCGCCCAGGGCACGAGGATGCTCGCCCGCACCATGGCCCGGCCGCGGAACGCCTTGTGCATGATCAGTGCCATGGCCACACCGATCACCGTCTCCAGCACCACCGTGACGACGGTGAAGAGCGTGGTGTTCCAGAAGGCGTTCCAGAACCGGTCCCCGGCCTGGGCGAAGATGCCGGTGTAGTTCTTCAGGCCCACGAACGGCTCGGTGTTGCTGATGAAGCCGGTGCTGGGGTCCAGCCCCTTGGGCCCGTACAGCGACTCGTCGAGCGCCATGAGCGTCGGGTAGAGCACGACGATCGTCAGCACCAGGAGCGTCGGGGAGACCAGCAGCGCCGCCAGCCGGCCCGTGCCCGTGCTCGCCCGGGACCGGGTGCGCCGGCGGCTCAGCAGTGCGGAGGCCCGCCCGGGGCGGCCGGCCGCCCCGGGCTCCCGCGCGGCGGTGCCGGACGAAGTCTTGGTGTCGGCCATGACCCGGTCCCTCACTGCGCCGTCAGCTTCTGCAGGTCCGCCTGCAGGTCCTTCAGGGCCTGCGCGCTGCTCTTGGTGCCGGACAGGGCGGCGTAGGCCTCCTTCTCGATCGCCGACGTCACGTCCCCGTACTGCACGACCCGCGGACGCGGCACGGCGTGCAGGATGGACTGCTTGAGGACGGGCAGGTACGGATACTGCTTGTCCAGCGACGCGTCGTCGTAGAGGTTCGCGTACGGCGGGGCGAGGGAGGCGTTCTTGAGGAAGTAGCTCGCGCTGTCCTCACTGCTGAAGAACTTCATGAAGTCCACGGCCGTCGCCTTGTTCCTGGCGAAGGACGACAGGGCCAGGTTGTGACCGCCCAGGCTGGAGGAGCCGGGCCCGTTCAGACCGGGCAGCGGCGCGACCGCGAACTTCCCCGCGATCGGGCTCTTCTCGGCCAGCGCGTACACGTACGGCCAGTTGCGCAGGAAGACCAGCTTGCCGGACTGGAACGCCTGACGGCCGTCCTCCTCCTGGTAGGTGATGGCCTCCTTGGGGATCGTTCCGTCCTTGACGGAGTCGACCAGGAAGTCCAGGCCCTTCTTGGCCTGCGGGGTGTCGACGTCCGGCTTGCCGTTGGCGTCGGTGACGACTCCGCCCGCGGAGTTCACGGCCTCGGAGAAGTTCACCGTCAGGCCCTCGTACTTCTGGAACTGCCCGGCGTAGCAGGACATGTCCTTGGCCTCGGGGAGCTTCTTCACCTTGGCGCAGTCGGCCGTCATCTGGGACCAGGTGGCCGGAGGGCTGGTGATGCCGGCCTTCTTCAGCAGGTCGGTGCGGTAGTACAGCATGCCGCCGTCCGAGCTGCCGGGGACCGCGTACAGGCCGCCGCGGTACTTCGCGGTCTCCACCACCGGCTTCAGCATGTTCTGCAACGGGAACCGGCTCTCGGGCAGGCGGTCGATCCACTGGTGGGCGGCGAACTCCGACGTCCACACGACATCGAGGGAGAGCACCGTGTAGGCGTCGGACTTCGTCTCCGCGTTCTGGATCATCTGCTGCCGCTGCGAGTCCGCGTCCGTCGGCAGCTGGATGAAGGTGACCTTCTCCTTGGGGTGCAGCTTGTTCCAGCGGTCGATGATCGTCTGGACGGTACCGGTGGTGTCCTTGCCGGACACGTACGTGATGGGGCCGCGACCCTTGAACGACATGCTCTGGGAGTCCTGCCGGGAGCCGTTGCCGCTGCCGCCGGACGAGCCGCAGGCGGTGAGGAGCAGCCCGGCGGCGGCGAGCGTCGCGGAACACTGAAGGGCTCTGGTGGTCCTGGTCATCACTGTCTCTCTCCTGGTCGTGCGGAACCGAAGGCGCGGCTGACAGTGCTGTCACGGGGCGTGTTCCTTCAAACGTGCAGGCAGGAGCCCTATGGGTCGACTCCACGGAAATGTCCTGCACGTCGTCGTGACAACGCTTGCACGCTAGGAGTGACATTGGGGGAAGTCAATCCGTAAGTCGTCGATATCTCGGACAGATTTACGCGGGCATCGCGGGTATTTACGGGGTGAAATGGGGCATATACCCCCATCGTGGGAGAGTGGGACAGCGCTTTCACGGGACAGCAGTCGTATGCATGTTTCTGTGCTAACTTCCGCTCATGTCACCGACTCAGCGGCACCCCACGATGGCTGACGTCGCCGAACGGGCCGGCGTCTCCACGTCCACGGTCTCCCGCACCCTGCGCGGGCTGACGTCCGTCTCGGCGGACGTCCGCGCCCGGGTCGAACAGGCCGCCCGCGAGCTGAACTTCGCCGTCTCGCGGCAGGCGGCGAGCCTGGTCACGGGGAAGACCGGGGTCGTGGCGGTGCTCGTGCCCACGCTCAACTCGTGGTTCATGGGCTCGGCGCTGTCCAGCCTTGCCCCGCTGCTGCGCGCGGCCGGCATGGGCCTGAACGTCTACGTCATCCCGGACATGGCCGAGCGCACCGCCTTCTTCGAGCACCTCCCGGCCCGGCGGAACGCCGACGCGCTCCTCGTCTTCGGGTTCGACCTCGACGACAAGGAGACCGCGCGGCTGGACGACCTCGGGATGCCCGTCATCTACGTCAGCCAGCACGCCGAGGGCCGCCCCAGCGTCTACGTCGACGACGTGGCCGGGGCCTGCAGGGCCACCCGGCACCTGCTCAACCTCGGGCACCGCAGGATCGCCTTCGCGCCCACGGTGGGCGCCAGCGGCTTCAGCTTCAGCTCGCGCGAGCGGCTGCTCGGCTACCAGCAGGCGCTCGTCGAGGCCGGCATCCCGCTGGACGACGACCTGGTGGTCACCATGTCGGTCGAGGACAAACGGGGTCTGAAGGCGGGGATGGGCGCGCTGCTGAGCCTGCGGGAGCCGCCCACCGCACTCTTCGCCGAGCAGGACGAACTGGCCGTGGCCGTCATCCACACCCTGCGCGCGGCGCGGATCCAGGTGCCCGAGCGGATGTCCGTCATGGGCTTCGACGACCACCAGGTGGCCGAGTGGTTCGATCTGTCCACGGTCGCTCAGTCACCCTCGGACATGGGCCGGCTGGCCGGGGAGCTGGCCCTGAAGCTCATCGACGACCCCGAGGCCGACCGCACGCGCCACCTCGTCCTGCCCACCCACCTGATCCCCCGCGCGACCACCGCGCCGCCCGTGCCGCCGGGCGAGTGGGAGGACCTCGACTGATCGGCAGGCGGCTTCGGGCCCCGTGCCGCCGCCGCGCCACGACGACTTCCGGGGCCTGACGACAGGACCTACACCCGCGTCAGCGCCGCCCGCCTGCGGTGGCGGGCCACCCGTTCCCGGTTGCCGCACACCTCGCTCGAACACCAGCGGCGGCGTCGGCCGCGGGACGTGTCCAGGTAGACGATCGGACAGTTGTCACCCTCGCACCGGCGCAGGCTCGCCCGGGCCTTCGGGTCGGTCAGCAGGTCGACGGTCTCACGGGCCACCACCGCCAGCAGTTCCTCGCACAGCGGCAGTGCGCGCAGTCGTCGTACCAGCGCGCCGTCGTCCGTACGGACCGCGCACGGCGCGGGGGGTGCGCTCCGGGCCGCCGTGTTGACCCGGGCCAGCGCCACGTCCGCCGGACGCCCTTCCAGTTCTGCGTTCACCAACCGGCCGATGTCCTCGCGCAGTTCGCGGAACGCCCGCAGCCAGCTCGCGTCGACCCCGGTCAGCGGGGTGCCCGACGGCACCAGGCCGGCCCCGGTGATCCACGCCCGCAACCGGTCCACCGAGTCGAGCCGTTCCCCGGGGTGCGTCGTCGTCAGCAGGTCCAGGCAGATCCGCCCGGAGTCGAACCGCAATGCGCAGGAGGCCGTGACCGTGCCGGATGCCATGTGCCTGTCACCGCCTTGGGGTCGCCGCGGTCGCCCCCTCTACAGTGCCCGCCCGCACCCGCCTCGGGAAGGCCCCGTACGTCCCCTCCTCCGAGGTGAATGCGAAGGCCGCACGTCGGTCACCGCCGGGGCGGCTCACACGTCGGCGTACTTGGAGTCCGCCGCCGGGTCGAGCGCGAGCCGGTAGCCGCGCTTGACCACCGTCTGGATCAGCCTGGGCGCCCCGAGGGCCGTCCGCAGCCGGGCCATCGCCGTCTCCACGGCGTGCTCGTCGCGTCCTGCGCCCGGCAGCGCCCGCAGCAGGTCGGACCGCGCGACCACCCAGCCCGGCCGCCGGGACAGGGCCCGCAGCAGGGACATCCCCGCGGGCGGCACGGGCCGCAGGGCGCCGTCCACCATCACCGCGTGCCCGCGGATCTCCACCCGGTGGCCGGCGATGGGCAGCGTACGGGCCCGGGCGGGCAGCTCCTGGCACAGCAGCTGGACGAGCGGGCCGAGCCGGAAGCGTTCGGGCTGGACCGTGTCGATGCCGCGGGCCTGGAGCGGCAGCGCGGTGACGGGGCCGACACAGGCGGGCAGTACGTCGTGGTTCAGGGCGGCGAGCAGTTCCGGCAGCAGTCCGCGCTCCTCGGCCCGGGAGAGCAGGGACGCGGCGGCTGGCGCGCTGGTGAAGGTCAGCGCGTCCACGCCCCGGGTGACGGCCGCGTCCAGGAGCCGGTCCACGGGCCCGATGTCCTCCGGCGGCATCCACCGGTACACCGGCACCCCCACGACCTCGGCGCCCCCCGCCCGCAGCGCCTCCACGAAGCCGGGCAACGGCTCGCCGTGCAACTGGACGGCGATACGGAGGCCGTCGACGCCCTCATCGAGCAGCCGGTCGAGCACCTCGGCCATGGACTCGGAGGTGGGCGACCACTCCTCGGTCAGCCCGGCCGCCCGAATCGCCCCTTTGACCTTCGGACCGCGCGCGAGCAGCCGCACCCCGCGCAGCCGGGCGAGCAGATCCTCACCGAGCCCCCAGCCGTCGGCGGCCTCGACCCAGCCGCGGAAGCCGATCGCGGTGGTGGCGACCGCGACGTCCGGCGCCTGGTCGATCAACTCCTTGGTGGCGGCCAGCAGTTCCCCGTCGTCGGCGAGCGGCACGATACGCAGGGCCGGCGCGTGCAGCACGCAGGCGCCGCGCCGCTGGAGCAGGGCCCCCAGTTCGTCGGCCCGCCGCGCGGCCGTCACGCCCACGGTGAACCCCGCCAGGGGGCCGTGTTCTGGTCGCTGCTGGTTGTCTTGCATGGCTCTCGTCCCGCACTCGAGTCGGCATACCGGCTGTCACACGCTCGTGAACCCCGGTCGTACGCGTGGTACCTGCATGCCGACCGAGCCTGTCAACGGCTCGTGACAGGCTCGGATCGGCTTCATGTCGCTGGTGTTACGTCACGCCACGGAGTGGCCGGCGTCGCGTCACACTTCCGCGTAGCTGAGCTGCTGCTGCGCCTCGGGGCCGGAAGCCTGTGTCTGCGCCTGCACGGCCGGGCGGCGAAGGTATACGGCCCAGGTGATCACGAAGGCCACGGCGTAGAAGGCGAGGAAGGCGACGAAGGCGCCGGTGCCGGAGCCGTAGGAGAGGAAGGACTGCCGGAAGGCGAGGTTGATGCCGACACCGCCGAGCGCGCCGACCGCCCCGATGAGACCCATGGAGGCCCCGGACAGCCGCCGGCCGTAGGCGGCGGCCTCCTCACCCCCGAGTCCCTTCGCGACGGCCTTGGTCTGGAAGATGCCGGGGATCATCTTGTACGTCGAGCCGTTGCCGATACCGGTCAGCACGAACAGCACCACGAAGGCTCCGGTGAACAGCGACAGCGACTTCTGCATGGAGGCGACGATCAGGACCGCGGCCGCGGCGCCCATGGCGACGAAGTTCCACAGCGTGATCTTCGAGCCGCCGTAGCGGTCCGCGAGCCAGCCGCCGAGAGGCCGGATCAGCGAGCCGAGCAGCGGGCCGACGAAGGTGACGTACGCCGCCTGGAGCGGGGTGCGCCCGAACTGGTTGGTGAGCACCTGCCCGAAGGCGAAGCTGTAGCCGATGAAGGAGCCGAAGGTGCCGATGTAGAGGAAGGACATGATCCAGGTGTGGCCGTCCTTCGCGGCGTCCTTGGCGGCGCCGGTGTCGTTCTTCACGGAGGCGATGTTGTCCATGAAGACGGCGGCGAGGACGGCTGCGGCGACGATGAGCGGGATGTAGATGCCGAGCAGCACCCGCGGTCCGCCGCTGGCCCCGATGATGGCGAGGGCCACGAGTTGGATCACGGCCACGCCGATGTTGCCGCCCCCGGCGTTGAGACCGAGCGCCCACCCCTTCTTCTTGAGCGGGAAGAAGGCGTTGATGTTGGTCATCGAGGACGCGAAGTTGCCGCCACCGATGCCGGCGAGCAACCCGACGACCAGGAAGGTGGAGAAGGAGGTGCCCGGGTGCATCACGACGAAGGCGGCGATCGTCGGGATGAGCAGCAGACTCGCGGAGACGATCGTCCAGTTGCGCCCGCCGAAGAGGGCGACCGCGAAGGTGTACGGCACGCGGACGACGGCGCCGACGAGCGTGACCATGGACGTGAGCAGGAACTTGTCGGCCGGGCTCAGTCCGTACTTCGGGCCCATGAAGAGCACGAGGACCGACCACAGGGTCCAGACCGAGAACCCGATGTGCTCGGAGAAGACGGAGAACCAGAGGTTGCGCCGGGCGATCTTCTCCCCGGTCTCGTTCCAGAACGTCTCGTCCTCGGGATCCCACTGCTGGATCCAGCGGCCTCCCCTGCCGGCGGCGGGGGCTGTGCTCGGGGCTGTCATGACGCCTCCACGGTTCTGCGGTGCCCAGGTGTCGTACGCGGTGATGAGTCCCGAAGGTAGGGAGGACGCGTTTCCGCGCTGTGGCACCGAGTGACCGGAAGGGAACGTTGCTCTCACGGGGCGGGGAGGGGCACGGTGAGGCGGCGGCCGGGCGCAGCCGCATTCGTCCGCCAGGGGACGTTCCGAAAGTCCTGAAAGCCCGGGAACTCCAAAAGGAGTGATGGAAAAGGACACCATCCGTATGGCTCGCCAGAAAAAGGCGACTTGCCGAAAAATGGATGAAACCGGGCAGTGCGCACCCGTCTCTCGACAATTCCTCCACCGAAGTCCAGCCAAATTTTCACACGGCGATCTTGACGACTCCGGGAGTGAAGTGCGGCCACGGTGTGACCTGGGTCTCTCCGTTCCTGCGGACGTATGTCCCCTTGGGGGAGAAATGAGTGCCCAGGAGCGTGGCCTTCCACACCTTCTCCGAGAAAATTCTGCTGTCGCTTTGAACACGGCGACCGCTACGCGCGTACCCGGATGTGAGCGACCGACTGGGGGAACCCCCGGACACCGGAGGTAGGCGTGCGCAAGGATTCCGCCGTGGCTGATGAACGAAAGCGGCCAAGGGCCCGACATCGCATGACCTCGTCCTCGGCGTCCTCGACCGAGCCGGACGAGGAGCTGATGCGTGCCCTCTACCGAGAACACGCGGGACCCCTGCTCGCCTACGTGCTGCGCCTGGTCGCCGGTGACCGGCAGCGCGCCGAGGACGTCGTGCAGGAGACGCTCATCCGTGCCTGGAAGAACGCCGGCCAGCTCAACCGAGCGACCGGTTCGGTACGCCCCTGGCTGGTGACGGTCGCCCGGCGCATCGTCATCGACGGCCACCGCAGCCGGCAGGCCCGGCCGCAGGAGGTCGACCCGTCGCCGCTGGAGGTCATCCCCGCGGAGGACGAGATCGACAAGGCGTTGTGGCTGATGACACTGTCGGACGCGCTGGAAGACCTGACCCCTGCCCACAGGGAGGTCCTGGTCGAAACGTACTTCAAAGGGCGTACGGTCAATGAGGCGGCCGAAACGCTCGGCATCCCCAGCGGAACGGTGCGCTCCAGGGTGTTCTACGCCCTGCGGTCCATGAAGCTGGCACTGGAGGAGCGGGGGGTGACGGCATGAGCAACCTGTACGGGGGCTTCGGCACTGGCGGCCCCGGGGCCGTGAGAGGCGGTCCGCAGGGGCAGGGCGACATCCATGAAACCGTCGGCGCCTACGCCCTCGGCATCCTGGACGACGCGGAGGCGACCGCCTTCGAGGCGCACCTCGCCACCTGTGACTGGTGTGCCCAGCAGCTCGACGACCTGGCCGGCATGGAACCGATGCTGGCCGCGCTCGCCGACATGCCGGGCAGCCACGGCACTTTGGCCATTGGCGAATCCCTGTCCGCGAAACCCAGCCCACGGCTGGTCGAGAGGCTGGTCGACGAGGTCTCCGAGAGGCGCGCCCAGAAGCGACGGCGCGGCTTCTACCTCGTCGCGGCCGCCGCCGCCCTGGTCATCGGCGGCCCGGTCGCCGTGATGGCGGTGAACGGCGGCGGCAGCGACAACGGAAACAACGTGGCGGCGGTCTCGCCCGCCAAGGCCGCCTTCCAGACCATGACCGACAAGGTCTCGGCGACCGACCCGAGCAGCGGGGTCAGCGCCACCGTCGCGATGAAGGCCAAGGACTGGGGCACCAGCGGCGTCATCGAGGTGAAGGGTGTCAAGGGTCCGCTCAAGTGCTCCTGGATCGCCGTCGGCAAGAACGGCGAGCGCGAGACGCTCGCGTCCTGGTCGGTCCCGGAGCAGGGCTACGGCATCCCCACCGCCAGGACGGAGGAGGCGAAGAACCCGCTCTACGTCAGCGGCGGCGCCGCCTTCACGCCGAACCAGATCGATCACTTCGAGCTCATGACGTTCGACGGGAAGAAGCTGGTGGAGGTGAAGGCCTAGGCGTTCCCCTCATCCGCCTGAGCGCTTCCCCGCGGCGTACGTTCCGAGTTACAGAGCCCACGCCGTGGGGCCGACGTGTGCGGGGTCCGGGCGGGCCGTAGCCTCCCCGGGCCCCCTTCGCGTACGGTGGACGGCTGCTCAGCACGTCAGAAGGGGGCCCGGTGGCCGCTCAGGTTCAACAGGAAACCGCGCTCGGCCCGGTCGGCAAGTCCGCACACGACTCGCTCCGTGACCGGGAGATCGGCGTCGAACAGGAACACCTGGACCGGGTGTACCGGCGCCTCGAGGAGAAGATCCACGAGGCGGAGTTCCTGATGAACGACGCCGCCCGGCGCGGCCAGGTCGGCACGCCCGGTGCGCTCGCCGAGCGCGACGCCCAGGTGTACCGGGCCGGAATCCACCTCAACCGGCTCAACAACGAGTTCGAGGACTTCCTCTTCGGCCGGATCGACCTGCTGCTCGGCAAGGACGGCAAGAAGGGGCCCGACGGCGCGTACACGGCCGTCGAGCCCGCCGAGGGCGCGGTGCGCCCCGACAACACCGCCGACATCGCCGAGACCCTGCACATCGGCCGCATCGGCGTCCTCGACCAGGACTACGCGCCGCTGGTCATCGACTGGCGGGCGCCCGCCGCCGCCCCCTTCTACCGCTCCACCCCGGTCGACCCCGGGCGGGTCGTGCGCCGCCGGGTCATCCGCTCCAAGGGGCGCAGGGTGCTCGGCGTCGAGGACGACCTGATGCGCCCCGAGCTGAAGGCGACCCTGGACGGCCGCGAGCTGCCCGTGATCGGCGACGGCGCCCTGATGGCCGCCCTCGGCCAGGCCCGCACCCACACCATGCGGGACATCGTGGCCTCCATTCAGGCGGAGCAGGACCTGGTCATCCGCGCCCCCGCCGCCTCCGTGACCCACGTCGAGGGCGGCCCCGGCACCGGCAAGACCGCCGTCGCCCTGCACCGGGCCGCATTCCTGCTCTACCAGGACCGGCGTCGCTACGCGGGCGGCATCCTGATCGTCTCGCCCACCCCGCTGCTGGTCGCGTACACCGAGGGCGTCCTGCCGTCGCTGGGGGAGGAGGGCCAGGTCGCCATCCGCGCGATCGGCTCGCTCGTCGACGGCGCCGAGGCCACGCTGTACGACTCCCCGTCCGTGGCCCGCGCCAAGGGCTCCTCCCGCATGCTCAAGGTGCTGCGGAAGGCCGCCCGCGGAGCCCTGGAGCGCGCCGACGCACCGGACCGGCTGCGGGTCGTCGCCTTCGGCCGCCGCCTGGAGCTGGAGGCGCAGGAGCTGGAGCGGATCCGGCGCACCGCCCTCACCGGCACGGCGCCCGTCAACCTGCTGCGCCCGCGTGCCCGCAGACTGCTCCTGGACGCCCTGTGGGCGCAGTCCGGAGCGGCGAACCGGCACGCCGACCCGGAGCTGGCCGCCGAGCTGCGGTCCTCCTTCGACGAGGACATCACCTCCGAGGACTCCTTCATCGCGTTCCTGGACGCCTGGTGGCCCGAGCTGACCCCCCGGTCCGTGCTCACCGCGATGGCCGACGACAGGCGGCTCGGCCGCTGGGCGCGGCGCGTCCTCACCCCCGGTGAGGTGCGCAGGGTCGCGCGCTCGCTGAGGCGGGACGGGCACTCCGTGCACGACGTCGCCCTGCTCGACGAGCTCCAGGCGATCCTCGGAATGCCGGCCCGCCCGAGGAAGAGGCGCGAGCTGGACCCGCTCGACCAGCTCACCGGGCTCGAGGAGCTGATGCCCGTACGGGAGGAGTCGCAGCGCGAGCGCGCCGAGCGGCTGGCGCAGGAGCGCACCGAGTACGCGCACGTGATCGTCGACGAGGCGCAGGACCTCACGCCGATGCAGTGGCGGATGGTCGGGCGCCGCGGCCGGCACGCGACCTGGACCGTGGTCGGCGACCCGGCCCAGTCGTCCTGGTCCGACCCGGACGAGGCGACCGAGGCCCGGGACGAGGCCCTGGGCACCCGCCCCCGCCGCCGCTTCACGCTCACCGTCAACTACCGCAACCCGGCCGAGATCGCCGAACTCGCCGCCAAGGTGCTGGCGCTCGCCATGCCGGGCTCCACCGCCCCCACGGCCGTCCGCTCCACCGGCGTCGAGCCGCGCTTCACGGTCGTACGGGACTCCATGGCGCGGACCGTCCGCGAGGAGGCCGCCCGGCTCCTGGACCTCGTCGACGGCACGGTCGGCGTGGTCGTCGCCATGAACCGGCGGGAGGAGGCGGCCCGCTGGCTGGACGGGCTCGGCGACCGGGTGGTGGCTCTCGGCAGCCTGGAGGCCAAGGGCCTGGAGTACGACGCGACGGTCGTCGTCTCGCCCGCGGAGATCGCCGACGAGAGCCCCGCGGGGCTGCGCGTGCTGTACGTGGCGCTCACCCGGGCGACGCAGCAGTTGACGGTGGTCTCCGGAGAGCGGGACGAGCCGGATGCGGCCGGGGTGCCGGACCTGCTGCGGGACTGACGTCCGGCGGCAGGGCGGGCCGTACGGAAGATGGACTCTCGTACGGGAATGGCCTTACGGGATCCGTTTGTTAGCCTGGATGTGACACCGGCCCGATCCAAGCCCCCGGGCCCAACCTTAGTCGCTGCGAGCGACCACTTGCCGCGAGGCGAGCATGGCGGGTCGGTGTCGCTGACCTGCGAAGAGGTCCGCGTCCTTGAGGGACGCGGACCTTTTTCGTCGCGCTGTCCCGTTGCGGGGCATCGTGGGGCGCACCTCTGGGGCCGTCCGCCTGCCTCCCCCGTCTCTCGTATCGCGGAAGTCGCTTTCCGAAAGTAACCCGGGTCGACGAACAAAACGTTCGCAAATACGGGGCGGCTACCACGTACTCTCCGGTAGGTGCGACGATCGGACGGCATATCCGCGACACGGTGAAAGCAGAGGAAGTCGGCCATGGCAACGGCGCCCAGCGTCTCCTACTCGATGACGGTCCGGTTGGAGGTGCCCGCGAGCGGAACCGCCGTCTCGCAGCTCACCACCGCCGTGGAGTCCTCCGGAGGCTCGGTGACCGGCCTCGACGTCACCGCGTCCGGTCACGAGAAGCTCCGTATCGACGTCACCATCGCCGCCACCTCCACGGCGCACGCGCAGGAGATCGTCGAGAAGCTGCGCGGCATCGAGGGCGTCACGCTGGGCAAGGTCTCGGACCGCACGTTCCTCATGCACCTCGGCGGCAAGATCGAGATGGCGTCGAAGCACCCCATCCGCAACCGTGACGACCTGTCCATGGTCTACACGCCCGGGGTGGCCCGCGTCTGCATGGCGATCGCCGAGAACCCCGAGGACGCCCGCCGCCTCACCATCAAGCGCAACTCGGTTGCGGTTGTGACGGACGGGTCCGCCGTGCTCGGCCTCGGCAACATCGGCCCGAAGGCCGCGCTGCCCGTCATGGAGGGCAAGGCGGCCCTCTTCAAGCGGTTCGCCGGCATCGACGCATGGCCGATCTGCCTCGACACCCAGGACACCGACGCGATCGTCGAGATCGTCAAGGCGATCGCTCCCGGGTTCGCCGGCATCAACCTCGAGGACATCTCCGCGCCGCGCTGTTTCGAGATCGAGGCGCGGCTGCGCGAGGCCCTCGACATCCCGGTCTTCCACGACGACCAGCACGGCACCGCGATCGTCGTCCTCGCCGCCCTCACCAACGCACTTCGCGTGGTCGGCAAGGCGATCGAGAACGTCCGCGTCGTGATGTCCGGCGCCGGCGCGGCCGGTACCGCGATCCTCAAACTGCTGCTCGCGGCGGGCGTGAAGAACGCCGTGGTGGCCGACATCCACGGTGTCGTGCACGCCGGACGCGAGGACCTCGTGGACGCCGCGCCGGACTCGGCGCTGCGCTGGATCGCCGACAACACCAACCACGAGGGCCTGACCGGCACGCTGAAGGAAGCGGTGCGCGGCGCCGACGTCTTCATCGGCGTCTCCGCGCCGAACGTGCTCGACGGCGACGACGTGGCGGCCATGGCGGACGGCGCGATCGTGTTCGCTCTCGCGAACCCGGACCCCGAGGTCGACCCCGCAATCGCCCGTCAGACGGCGGCCGTTGTGGCCACCGGACGCTCCGACTTCCCGAACCAGATCAACAACGTGCTGGTGTTCCCGGGCGTCTTCCGCGGTCTGCTGGACGCGCAGTCCCGCACGGTCAACACGGGGATGATGCTGGCGGCCGCGCAGGCGCTCGCCGACGTGGTGACCGAGGACGAGCTCAACCCCAACTACATCATTCCGAGCGTGTTCAACGACAAGGTGGCGGGCGCGGTCGCCGGAGCGGTGCGGGAGGCCGCGAAGGCGGCGGGCGCGTCGGCGACGGCGGTCGACTAGGAGTCCCCGCCCGGGCTGTGACCATTGCCACGGTGGCCCTTGACGGCGCGTCGTGAAACCCCCTGTGCCCGGCCGCCCTCTATGGTTGCGGCCGGGCTCGTACCCCCCGGAACCTGCGATCTGTCGCGGAAAGCGGACGGAGCGTCACCGCGGCAAGGCGGTGGCGCCCTTCGTGTGACTCCCAAGGGTGTTCTCACAACTCCTACGGGTGCCGGATTGGCTTTCCCGCCGCAGGTGGGGGCAGGATGCGTCTTCGGGCGCGAGGGTCTGGCGACGGACCCGGGTCCGGGGACTCACCGGGGACCCTGGCAGCATCGGCTTCGCCGTGCCCGACATGCGGCTCCGCCGCGTGGCACGCCTCAACGGCAAGAAGAACACGGGAGTAACAACATGAACCGCAGTGAGCTGGTGGCCGCGCTGGCCGACCGCGCCGAGGTGACCCGCAAGGACGCCGACGCCGTGCTGGCCGCGTTCGCCGAGACCGTCGGCGAGGTCGTCGCCAAGGGCGACGAGAAGGTCACCATCCCTGGCTTCCTCACCTTCGAGCGCACCCACCGTGCCGCTCGCACCGCGCGCAACCCGCAGACCGGCGACCCCATCCAGATCCCGGCCGGCTACAGCGTGAAGGTCTCCGCGGGCTCCAAGCTCAAGGAAGCCGCCAAGGGCAAGTGATCCTGCCGTTCGTGCGCCACGGGACGGCGTACGACGCCGTAACGCCACGGGACGGCGCAGCAAGGCCGCACCACCACAGGTCGGCACACCAGGGCCGCGCCCGCCGCAGGGCGGCGTGACGAGCGGTACCGCCGTACAGGGCGGCGCAACCGCCGCAGGACGGCGCGAGGAGACGAGGCCCGACAACGCTTGCAGCGACGGCGTACGGGCCCGGTAAGGCCAAAGGGGCGGTCACCCGGAACCGGGTGACCGCCCCTTCGCGTGATCCGGCCCGTCCGGCGTTCGAGGACGAGGCCGACGGGGGCGGAGCCCCCTGGCGGGACTGAAGGAGCGGTGGCGGCTAGCCGAGGGCCTTGCCCGGCAGTTCCACCTTCGCGCCCAGCTCAACCAGCTTCTCCATGAAGTTCTCGTAGCCGCGGTTGATCAGGTCGATGCCGTGGACACGGGACGTGCCCTCGGCCGCCAGGGCCGCGATCAGGTAGGAGAAGCCGCCACGCAGGTCGGGGATGACCAGGTCCGAGCCCTGCAGCTTCGTCGGGCCCGAAACCACCGCCGAGTGCAGGAAGTTGCGCTGGCCGAAGCGGCAGTCGGACCCGCCGAGGCACTCGCGGTAGAGCTGGATGTGCGCGCCCATCTGGTTCAGCGCCGAGGTGAAGCCGAGGCGGGACTCGTACACCGTCTCGTGGATGATCGACAGACCCGTCGCCTGGGTCAGCGCCACGACCAGCGGCTGCTGCCAGTCCGTCTGGAAGCCGGGGTGCACGTCCGTCTCCAGCGCGATCGACTTCAGCTGCCCGCCCGGGTGCCAGAACCGGATGCCCTCGTCGTCGATCTCGAACGCGCCGCCCACCTTGCGGTAGGTGTTCAGGAACGTCATCATCGACCGCTGCTGCGCACCACGGACGTAGATGTCGCCGTTGGTCGCCAGCGCCGCCGACGCCCAGGACGCCGCCTCCAGGCGGTCCGGGAGGGCGCGGTGGGTGTAGCCGCCGAGCTTCTCCACACCGGTGACGCGGATCGTGCGGTCCGTGTCCATCGCGATGATCGCGCCCATCTTCTGCAGCACGCAGATCAGGTCCTCGATCTCCGGCTCCACGGCCGCGTTGGACAGCTCGGTGACCCCCTCGGCGAGCACCGCCGTCAGCAGCACCTGCTCGGTCGCCCCGACGGACGGGTACGGCAGCCGGATCTTCGTGCCGCGCAGCCGCTGCGGCGCCTCCAGGTACTGTCCGTCCGCGCGCTTGTCGATCGTCGCGCCGAACTGCCGCAGCACGTCGAAGTGGAAGTCGATCGGCCGGCCGCCGATGTCGCAGCCGCCGAGACCCGGGATGAACGCGTGGCCCAGACGGTGCAGCAGCGGGCCGCAGAACAGGATCGGGATGCGCGACGAGCCCGCGTGGGCATCGATGTCGGCGACGTTCGCGCTCTCGACGTGCGTCGGGTCGAGCACCAGCTCACCCGGCTCCTCGCCCGGACGGACCGTCACACCGTGCAACTGCAGCAGCCCCCGCACGACGCGTACGTCGCGGATGTCGGGCACGTTGCGCAGTCTGCTCGGGGCACTGCCCAGCAGAGCGGCGACCATGGCCTTCGGTACGAGGTTCTTCGCACCGCGGACACGGATCTCGCCCTCGAGCGGGGTGCCGCCGTGGACAAGGAGGACATCGTCGTTGACGGTCATGAATCTCGCGTTCCGTGGAGTGGGGCAGGGGCCGAAGACGTAAGCGTAATGGCCGCGTACCCCCCTTCAGTAAGCCCAAGTGGCCCTGGGGAAGGTCATGGCTTTGCCACAACACGAACCGTGCGGGGGTGGACGCGAGGGGTTACCGGGGCCGCCCGTACGCCCGCAGCGCCTCCCAACGAGCCCGCCCGTCTTCCCACCACCACCCTCGAACGGGGCCTCACCAGGCCGCCTGTCGCATTCACGGCCGCATTCACCCGCGTACCGCATAGCCTCCCCATCCGAAGGCAAGATGCGGGATCATGTCTGGCATGACCGAGGTGTCCTCGCTCACAGGGCGGCTGCTCGTGGCCACCCCCGCCCTGGCGGACCCGAACTTCGACCGCGCTGTGGTGCTGCTCCTCGACCACGACGAGGAGGGCTCGCTCGGTGTGGTCCTCAACCGCCCCACGCCCGTCGACGTGGGGGACATCCTGGAGGGCTGGGCGGACCTCGCGGGCGAGCCCGGTGTCGTCTTCCAGGGTGGACCCGTGTCGCTGGACTCGGCGCTCGGTGTAGCGGTGATCCCCGGTGGCGCGTCCCCGGAGCACGCCCCGCTCGGCTGGCGGCGGGTGCACGGCGCGATCGGCCTGGTCGACCTGGAGGCCCCGCCGGAGCTGCTCGCCAAGGCGCTCGGCTCGCTGCGCATCTTCGCCGGATACGCCGGCTGGGGCCCGGGACAGCTGGAGGACGAGCTGGTGGACGGGGCGTGGTACGTCGTCGAGTCGGAACCCGGCGACGTGTCGTCCCCGGCCCCGGAGAAACTCTGGCGCGACGTGCTGCGACGCCAGCGCAGCGAGCTGGCGATGGTGGCGACGTACCCGGACGACCCTACGCTCAACTGATATCGGCGAGCTTCAGTACGCTTGGCCCTATGAGCACTCTTGAGCCCGAGCGCGGTACCGGTACGGGAACCCTCGTAGAGCCGACGCCGCAGGTGTCGCACGGCGACGGCGACCACGAGCGCTTCGCCCACTACGTCCAGAAGGACAAGATCATGGCGAGCGCCCTGGACGGCACGCCCGTCGTGGCGCTGTGCGGCAAGGTGTGGGTCCCGGGGCGCGACCCGAAGAAGTACCCCGTCTGCCCGATGTGCAAGGAGATCTACGACTCCATGGGCAGCGGCGGCGAAGGCAAGGACGGCGACAAGTAGCCGACCGCTCGGCTGCCTGACGACTGCGGGGACCCGGGACGTGTGGTGGCCGTCCCGGGAGCTTTTGTGCCTTTTGCCGGATACCTCGTGCCGGGACGGGGCCTCTAGCCGGATACCTCGCGCCGGGACGGGGCCTCCCGGCCACGGGCCGCGCGGTGAAGACTGGCGGCATGCCTGAGTTTCCGCACTCCCTCCACCCGGGGCTCGACGCGCACCTGGTCCCCGCCCCCGTCCGGATGTCCCCCTCGACCGGTGGCGGCGTGGGTCACGTCATCGACGAGGAGACCGGGATCGAGGCGACGGGTCCCGGTGCCGAGCGCGTCGCGCGCTGGCTGCGGGCGACCGTCGGTGCCGCGACCGGGCTGCCGCTGCCGCCGGCCGGCGACGACCGCAACCGGGTGCTCCTGCGTGTCGTCCCCGGGCTGGAGGAGGAACTGGGCGGCCCCGAGGCGTACCGCTTCACCGCCGACGGCCACGTCGTCGCCGTCGACGGGGCGAGCGAGGCCGGCCTGTTCTGGGGTGTCCAGACCTTCCGCCAGCTGCTCGGGCCGGAGGCCTTCCGCCGTGCGCCGGTGAGCGGGAAGCGGGAGTGGAAGGTGCCCGCGGTGACGATCCGCGACGCCCCCCGCTTCGGCTGGCGCGGCCTCCTGCTCGACGTGGCCCGGCACTTCATGCCCAAGGACGGTGTCCTGCGCTATCTGGACCTGATGGCCGCGCACAAGCTCAACGTCCTCCACCTGCACCTCACCGACGACCAGGGATGGCGGCTGGAGATCAAGCGCCACCCGGGGCTCACGGAGGTCGGATCCTGGCGGGCGCGCACCAGATTCGGCCACCGCGCCTCGCCGCTGTGGGAGGAGAAGCCGCACGGCGGTTTCTACACCCAGGACGACATCCGCGAGATCGTCGCGTACGCGGCCGAGCGGCACATCACCGTCGTCCCCGAGATCGACATCCCCGGGCACAGCCAGGCGGCGATCGCCGCGTACCCGGAACTCGGCAACTCCGACGTCATCGACACGACCTCCCTCACGGTCTGGGACGACTGGGGCATCAACTCGAACGTACTCGCCCCCACCGACACCACCCTGCGCTTCTACGAAGGTGTGTTCGAGGAGGTTCTGGAACTCTTCCCGGCACCCTTCGTCCACATCGGCGGTGACGAGTGCCCCAAGGACCAGTGGCGGCGCTCCCCGGCCGCGCAGGCGCGCATCAGGGACCTGGGGCTCGCGGACGAGGACGAGCTCCAGGCGTGGTTCATCCGCCACTTCGACACCTGGCTCACCGCGCGCGGCCGCCGGCTCGTCGGCTGGGACGAGATCCTGGAGGGCGGTCCGGCCGGCGGCGTGACGGTGTCGTCCTGGCGCGGGTACGCGGGCGGGGTCACGGCGGCGAAAAGCGGCCACGACGTCGTCATGTGCCCCGAGCAGCAGGTGTATCTGGACCACCGTCAGGACGGCGGCGCCGACGAGCCCGTGCCCATCGGGTACGTGCGCACGCTGGAGGACGTCTACCGCTTCGAGCCGGTTCCGCCGCAGCTGACGCGGGATGAGGCGCGGCGCGTTCTCGGCGCCCAGGCCAACGTCTGGACGGAGGTGACGGAGGATCAGGGGCGCGTGGACTACCAGGCGTTTCCCCGGCTCGCGGCGTTCGCCGAGGTCGCCTGGAGCGCCCTTCCCGTCCCCGCCGAGCGCGACTTCGCGGACTTCGAGCGGCGCATGGCGGCCCATTACCGCCGGCTGGACGCCCTGGGAGTCGCCTACCGGCCGCCCGCGGGCCCGCTGCCGTGGCAGCGGCGACCCGGGGTGCTCGGACGCCCGATCGAGGGTGCGCCCCCGAACGTGTGAGGTGGCGGCCGGAGGGCGGGCGGGGCGCCGGGTCGGCTGGAAACGTACCCCCGCAGGGGAAAAGCAGTGCAAGGAACGTCGAAGAGTCGCAATGCGCCCTCATCGGGGATGTCATGGCAAAACGGTTCATCTCCCTGGTCGGAGGGGCGAATGCCTCCTAGCGGACCCCCGCGCCGGAGGCCGTGAAAGATGTGCCAGAGTTGCCACGTCCGCCCTGTGAGCACGTACGGTACGGCCACACAGGTGGGACCAGGTGGGGCAGCGGGAAGGGGCAGCCGGTTTGACCACGCACGCACCGCAGGCGGCGCAGGCCGTGACGCTGCCCGCCTCGCTGGACGAGGCCGTGGCGGCCCTCGCCGCCCATCCGGCCGCCGTTCCCGTGGCGGGCGGCACCGACCTCATGGCCGCGGTGAACTCCGGGCAGCTGCGGCCCGCCGCGCTGGTCGGCCTCGGCCGCATCAGCGAGATCCGCGGCTGGCAGTACCAGGACGGCCACGCGCTGCTCGGCGCCGGCCTCACCCACGCGCGCATGGGGCGCCCCGACTTCGCGGCCCTCATCCCCGCCCTCGCGGCGGCGGCGCGCGCGGCCGGCCCGCCGCACATCCGCAACGCGGGCACCCTGGGCGGCAACATCGCGTCGGCCGCCCCCACCGGGGACGCGCTCCCGGTGCTCGCCGCCCTGGAGGCCACGCTGATCATCGCCGGCCCGGGCGGGGCACGCCGGGAGATCCCGGTCTCGCACCTGCTGGCCGGCGTCGAGATGCTCCGTGCCGGTGAACTGATCGGCTACGTGCGCGTGCCGCTGCTGCACGCCCCCCAGGTCTTCCTGAAGGCGACCGGCCGCACGGGCCCCGGGCGGGCGATGGCGTCGGTGGCGCTGGTCCTCGACCCGGCCCGGCGCGGGGTGCGCTGCGCCGTCGGGGCCATCGCGCCGATGCCGCTGCGCCCGCTGGAGGCCGAGCAGTGGGTCGCGCAGCTCATCGACTGGGACAGCAACCGCACCGTCGTCCCGGAGGCCATGAACGCCTTCGGCGAGTACGTCGCCGCGGCCTGCATCCCCGACCCGGCCCCCGCGGAGGACGGCACCGTGCAGCAGCTTCCGCCCGCCGTACTGCACCTGCGGCGCACCGTCGCCGCGCTGGCCCGACGAGCACTGGGGAGGGCACTGTCGTGACGGACGACCAGCACCCGGAGGGCGCCCACCAGCAGGGCGCGGGCGGCTCCTGGGAGCGGCTGCCGCAGGGGGACTACGACGACGGGGCCACCGCGTTCGTCCAGCTGCCGGAGGGCGGGATCGACGCACTCCTCGCCTCCGACAGCCCGCTGGCCGCGCCGGGCCACGGCTATGTGCCGCCGACGTTCACCCCGCAGGAGGGCACGGGCGCCGAGGGGCACGGCGGGAACTGGGGGGCGACCGCCGAGGGCGCCCACTGGCCGGCCGCCGCGCAGGACGGCACGGCGGACCGGTTCACGTACAACCCGGGCGCGACCGGGCAGTGGAACTTCGAGGAGGCCCGGGCCGCGCGGGAGCCCGCGCCCGGGCACGACGTCACCGGGCAGTGGTCGATCCCGGTCGCGGACGGCGATCTGCCGGACGAGTCGGGCGAGTTCAGCACGTCGTCGCTCGTCGAGCAGTGGGGCGGCACCCCGCCCGCGACCCTGCCGGGCGGCGCGCCCGCGCCCTGGGCGACGGAGGCGGCCGGACAGCAGTGGCCGGGCCAGGAGCAGGACACCTCCGCGAAGGCGCCCGAGGAGGCCCCTGGAGAGCCGTCCGACGGGTCGTACGAGGAGGAGCGGGCCGACGGTGCGCATGAGGCGCCCGAGGCCGCCCAGGGGCCGCCGGAGGCCGCCGACGCCGCCGGCACCGAGGAGGCACCGGCTTCCGAAGGGGCCCGGCCCCCCGAGCCCGCCGACGCCCAGGAACCGCCTCCGGAGCAGACCCCCGGAACCGAGCCCGCACCCCCGCACGACGAGCACCCCCTGGCCTCGTACGTCCTGCGGGTCAACGGCGCCGACCGGCCCGTCACCGAGGCATGGATCGGCGAGTCGCTGCTGTACGTGCTGCGCGAGCGGCTCGGCCTCGCCGGCGCCAAGGACGGCTGCTCGCAGGGCGAGTGCGGAGCCTGCAACGTGCAGGTCGACGGGCGGCTCGTCGCCTCCTGCCTGGTGCCCGCGGTCACCGCGGCCGGCAGCGAGGTCCGTACGGTCGAGGGACTCGCCGCCGACGGACAGCCCTCCGACGTGCAGCGGGCGCTCGCCCGGTGCGGCGCCGTGCAGTGCGGCTTCTGCGTGCCCGGCATGGCGATGACCGTGCACGACCTGCTGGAGGGCAACCCGGCGCCGACCGAGCTCGAGTCCCGCCAGGCGCTGTGCGGCAACCTGTGCCGCTGCTCCGGCTACCGGGGCGTCCTGCAGGCCGTCCAGGAGGTCGTCGCCGAGCGGGAGGCGCACCACGCCGAGGGCGACCCGGCGGCGGACGGCGACGAACCGCGCATCCCGCACCAGGCGGGCCCCGGAGAGGGCGGCGTCCACCTCGACGCCTTCGGCAACGTGACCCCGAACGACCACCCGTACGGCCAGGACGGAGGCCAGGCGTGAGCAACGAAGCCGCCACCGCGACCACCGCGGCGGGCGCGGCCGCCCCCGAGCCGCTGCCGCACGGCATCGGAGCCTCCCTGCCGTCCGCCGACGCCCAGGCCAAGACCGAGGGCACGTTCCCGTACGCGGCCGACCTGTGGGCAGAGGGCCTGCTCTGGGCCGCCGTCCTGCGCTCCCCGCACCCGCACGCGCGCATCCTGTCCGTCGACACCCGGCACGCGCGCGAGATGCCCGGCGTGCGGGCCGTCCTCACCCATGAGGACGTGCCCGCGGGCGCGCTGCACGGCCGCGGCACCGCGGACCGCCCCGTCTTCGCCTCCGACGTCGTACGCCACCACGGGGAGCCCATCGCGGCCGTCGCCGCCGACCACCCCGACACCGCGCGCATGGCCGCCGCCGCCGTCATCGTCGAGTACGAGGTGCTCGACCCGGTCACCGACCCCGAGCAGGCCTTCGAGGCCGAACCGCTGCATCCCGACGGCAACCTGATCCGCCACATCCCGCTGCGCCACGGCGACCCGGACGCGGTCGGCGAGATCGTCGTCGAGGGCCTGTACCGCATCGGCCGCCAGGACCCCGCACCGATCGGCGCGGAGGCCGGACTCGCCGTGCCCCGGCCCGACGGCGGGGTCGAGCTGTACCTCGCCTCCACCGACCCGCACACCGACCGCGACCGCGCCGCCGCCGTCTTCGGGCTGGCACCGGAGCAGGTGAAGGTCGTGGTCACCGGCGTGCCCGGCGCCACCGCCGACCGCGAGGACCAGGGCTTCCAGCTCCCGCTCGGACTTCTCGCCCTGACGACCGGCTCCCCGGTGAAGCTGACCGCGACCCGGGAGGAGTCCTTCCTCGGCCACGTCCACCGCCACCCCACGCTGCTGCGCTACCGCCACCACGCGGACGCCGAGGGCAGGCTGGTGAAGGTCGAGGCGCAGATCCTGCTCGACGCAGGACCCTACGCGGACACCTCCTCGGACGCGCTCGCCGCCGCGGTCTCCTTCGCCTGCGGCCCCTACGTCGTCCCGAACGCCTACATCGAGGGCTGGGCCGTGCGCACCAACAACCCGCCCTCGGGACATGTGCGCGGCGAGGGCGCGATGCAGGTGTGCGCCGCGTACGAGGCGCAGATGGACAAGCTCGCCAAGAAGCTGGGGCTCGACCCCGCGGAGCTGCGGATGCGCAACGTCATGGCGACCGGCGACGTCCTGCCGACCGGCCAGACGGTGACGTGCCCGGCGCCGGTGGCGGAACTGCTCGAGGCCGTCCGGGACCATCCGCTGCCCCCGCTGCCCAAGGACCTTCCCGAGGAGGAGTGGCTGCTGCCGGGCGGCCCCGAGGGCGCGGGCGAGCCGGGCGCGGTCCGGCGGGGCGTGGGCTACGGCCTCGGCATGGTCCACATGCTCGGCGCGGAGGGCGCGGACGAGGTCTCCACGGCGACCGTGAAGGTCCAGGACGGCGTGGCGACGGTGCTGTGTTCGGCCGTGGAGACGGGCCAGGGCTTCACGACCCTCGCCCGCCAGATCGTCCAGGAGACCCTCGGCGTCGACGAGGTGCACGTCGCCCCGGTCGACACCGACCAGCCGCCGGCGGGCCCTGGCTGCCGTGGCCGCCATACCTGGGTCTCGGGCGGCGCGGTGGAACGGGCGGCGAAGATGGTCCGCACCCAGCTACTCCAGCCCCTCGCCCACAAGTTCGGCATGTCCACGGAGCTGCTCCAGATCACGGACGGCAAGATCACGTCGTACGACGGAGTCCTGTCCACGACCGTGACGGAGGCGTTGGACGGCAAGGAGCTGTGGGCCACCGCGCAGTGCCGCCCGCACCCGACCGAACCGCTGAACGAGACGGGCCAGGGCGACGCCTTCGTGGGGCTCGCCTTCTGCGCGATCCGCGCGGTGGTGGACGTGGACATCGAGATCGGCTCGGTACGGGTCGTGGAGCTGGCCGTGGCCCAGGACGTGGGCCGCGTACTGAACCCGGCCCAACTGGCGGCGCGGGTCGAGGCCGGAGTGACCCAGGGTGTGGGCATCGCGCTCACGGAGAACCTGCGCACGGCCCGCGGCGTGGTCCGCCACCCCGACCTGACGGGCTACTCCCTGCCGACGGCCCTGGACGCCCCCGACATCAAGATCGTCAAACTGGTCGAGGAACGGGACGTGGTCGCCCCCTTCGGAGCGAAGGCGGTCAGCGCGGTACCGGTGGTGACATCACCGGCGGCGATCGCGTCGGCGGTCCGCGCGGCGACGGGCCGCCCGGTCAACCGCCTGCCGATCCGGCCGCAGGCCGCGGTGGTCACGGCACAGTGATCGCCGGGCGCCCGCGGTGGTCGGTGCGGTCCTCGTCACCGGTGTGACGGCCGCCGGCCAGTCGGCGGCGGCCCCAGGAGCCGGCGGAGAGACTGCCGCGCGCGGCACCTGGGCGCGGTGACGTCTTCCGGCGCATGATCGTCCCCGCCGCGCGCAGGACCGGCCCCGGCCGGGCGGCGAGGCCCTGGCCCGGCTCCGGCTGCGCCACCGGCTGCCGGCGGCGGCGGACGGGTACGCGCGCGGGTTTCACGGCGGTGGTGCAGGACGGGGTGCAGACGGGTGGGCAGCCGGCGGAGCAGGTCGCCCTCGTCCGTACGCGCCCGCTGCACGCCGTGGCGCCCGCACCCCGGCCGAGACCGTCGCGGCACGCGAGGCGGCGCGGCCGAAGACCGGGTACGGGGCATGGACGGTTGCGGACCCGGACGAGGCGTCGCGGGCGCAGACCCCGCGGATCGGGCTGTGGCCGGACACCTCCGGCCCGACCGTGCCGCGGACGGTCGAGACGATCGGGGCGGGGCGGGCGCGGGCGCGGGTCGGGTGACGGCGGGACGGGCGTGCGCCGCCGCGGCGTTGTCAGTGCTGCCGCGTAGGGTTCTCGGCGTTGGGGAGAGCCGCTCGACAGGACGAAGTCTCCTGCCCTGCGGCGGCTCCGGGACGGGGACGAAGCACACGGGGGAAGCCATGGGCACGACCGACACCGGTGGTGTGATCATGCTGGACGAGACGGATCCGGATCCGCTGCCGTCCGACAGCGCACCGCCGGGGTTCCGCCTCCTGGGCGGGCGGCCGGCGCTGCGGCGGGTGGAGGAGCTGGTCGACGACGCGGAGAGGTTCGCCGAGACCCTGCGCGACCAGCTGGTCATCGGGGCGCTGCGCACCGTCGACCGCGACCTCCAGTCGCTCCTGGACGGCGCCGGCACGCACGCCCTCCCGCGCAACCCGTGCCTGATGGACCCCTGGCCACTCGCACCCTCCTTGAAGCACCTGCTGCGGTTCGCGGCGGCGACGCCCGAACCGACGGACGACCGGGCGCCGAACCGGCGGACGGTCGCCCCGATCCGCCTCCTGACCCGGATCGCCCGGCCCGGCGCGGGCCTCGCCCTGGACCTGCCGTCACGGCTGCTGGACGAGGAGTTCGGCACCGCCGCGGTCGTCCACTTCGAGGACGTCGACTTCCCCGCCACCCTCACCCACGAGCCGACCCGCCGCTTCCTGCGCGAGGTGGGCCTGCCGGAGAACGGCCACTGGTACGAACTGGACACGGACGTGCCGCTGCCGACGCTGGCGGAGCACTACGCGGACGACGAGGTCTTCCCGGAGGACGGCCTCCCGGAGGCCGCGGCCCGCCTGATACGCCTCGGCCACCTGCCGGACGACACCAGCCTGCTCCTGGACGGCGCCGACGGGGCGCTCCTGTGCTGGAGCGAACAGGACACGACCCTGCGCCCGCTGAACGCGGACATCTCGACCCTGGCCTTCACGGTGTGGCTGGCCCACCGCGAGAAGACCCTGAGGGGGTCGGGGAAGTAGAGGCCCGGGGCGGGAACCGAGCCCGCGTGACTCCCTGCGGGCGGAGCCCGCTGACGGATGCTGCGCAGGCGAGCCCCTGAACGACTCGGGCACACGGCCGGGATCAGGGGTGGCACGTTCGTCCGCGCCGCCCCGATGCACTGGCGGTAGGAGTCGGCGGATCACCGGCTCAGGAGCATCGGCCGCCCCGCAACGGGACTGCCGTACGGACTGCCGTACGCCGTTCATGAGTCCTGGCCCGGACCTACGACCAAGGTCCCGGCCCGGCACCGTCTCCTGACAGGGGCCAATGCCCGCCGAGCCCCTTACGCTGATCTGCATGACCGCCCTGGACCCCCGCGACACCGACGTCGCCGCCGCACCTCCCACGCCTTCCGACGCCACCGGCGGCGTGCTGAGCCGTCCCTACCGGGCCCTCAGCATCGGGATCGTCTCCGTCGTCCTGCTCATCGCCTTCGAGGCGACGGCGGTCGGTACGGCGATGCCGGTCGCCGCGCGGGAGCTGGACGGGCTGTCCCTGTACGCCTTCGCCTTCTCCGGGTACTTCACGACCAGCCTGTTCGGCATGGTGCTCGCGGGGCAGTGGTCGGACCGCAGCGGCCCCCTGTCCTCGCTGACCTGCGGCATCGCCGCCTTCGCGGCCGGGCTGCTGGTGTCCGGGACGGCGACCGCGATGTGGGTGTTCATCCTGGGCCGGGCCGTGCAGGGGCTCGGCGGCGGACTGGTCATCGTCGCGCTGTACGTCCTCGTCGGCCGGGCCTACCCGGAGCGGCTGCGCCCGGCGATCATGGCGGCGTTCGCGGCGAGCTGGGTGGTCCCCTCGGTGGTCGGCCCGCTGGCGTCGGGAGCGGTGACCGAACAGCTCGGCTGGCGGTGGGTGTTCATCGGCATACCGGTGCTCGTGGTGTTCCCGCTGGCGCTCGCTCTGCCGCAGATACGGCGGCGGGCGGGCGGTCCCGCCACGGACGCCGCCGTCCCCTTCGACGTCCGTCGCATCCGCCTGGCGTTCGGGATCTCCCTGGGCGCGGGACTCCTCCAGTACGCCGCGCAGACCGTGTCCGATCCAAGTGGCCGGTGGGTCTCCCTCGTGCCCGGTGCCGCGGGGGCCGCCCTGCTCGTCCCGGCGGTGCTCGGCCTGCTGCCCCGCGGCACCTGCCGGGCGGCGCGCGGTCTGCCGTCCGTGGTGCTGCTGCGCGGTGTCGCGGCGGGCGCCTTCATCTCGGCGGAGAGTTTCATCCCGCTGATGCTCGTCACCGAGCGCGGGCTGTCGCCGACCCTGGCCGGGTTCTCGCTGGCACCGGCCGGCGCGACCTGGGCGCTGGGCTCGTACATCCAGTCCAGGCCCCGGCTGGAGCCGTACCGGGAGCGGCTGATGACGCTCGGCATGCTCGTCGTCGCGGCCGCGATCGCCACCGCCCCCAGCGTGCTGATCCACGCCGTGCCCCCGTGGATCGTCGCCGTCGCCTGGGGTTTCGGCTGCTTCGGCATGGGCCTGGTCATCTCCTCGACCAGCGTCCTGCTCCTGAAGCTGTCCGCCCCCGAGCAGGCGGGCGCCAACTCGGCGGCCCTGCAGATCTCCGACGGCCTGTCCAACGTCCTGCTCCTGTCCGCGGGCGGCGCCGCGTTCGCCGCGCTCGGCGGCGGAACCGTCGCCCGCACGGCCACCGGGGCGACCGCGGCCGGCTCCCATCCGGCCGCCTTCACCGCGGTGTTCCTGCCGATGGCGGCGGTCGCGCTGGTGGGGGCGTGGGTGACGACCCGGTTGCGGACGGACCCCGCTGACACACGTCGCACCGTCCAAGCGCGGCCGGACTGAACCTGCGGTTCACGGACGCAGAACTCGCGCGTCCCCGGTCGAGTGTGTTCGGTCAGGACGCCCACCCCGACGTGTGGGAAGGCTGCCGCGCTGATGGAGTCCCATGCCCGCAACCACGCCCTCGCCGACGGGAACAAGCGCGTCGCCTGGTCCGCGACCCGGGTGCTCCTGCACGTGAACGGGCACTCCCTGGACACGGACCTCGACGGGGACGAGGCCGAGCGATTCGTGCCGGACGTGTGCCGGGGCGCACTGGACGTACCGGAGATCGCCTCCCGGTTGCCGCGCTTCGCGCGCTGACCGAGGTGTGTGCAGCGCGGTGAGTGTGAGCTGAATCCCATCCCCTGTCGCCTCCGCGCGGTCCGGCCGTCGGGCGACCGGGTCGCCGATAGGGTGGCCCGGTTGTCATACGCAGCCGAGCCGCCGACCCCCACACGGAGACCGTGAGTACCTCCCGCCCGTCGCCCACCACCGCCCTCAACGGAGGGCCTTCCAGGCCCGCACCCGCTTCTTCCGGCTCCAGCTCCTCGCACTCCCACCACCTCTCGCCCGCCTTCCCCGGCCGTGCCCCCTGGGGCACCGCCGGCAAGCTGCGCGCCTGGCAGCAGGGGGCGATGGAGAGGTACATCCAGGAGCAGCCGCGCGACTTCCTCGCCGTCGCCACCCCCGGCGCCGGCAAGACGACGTTCGCGCTGACGCTCGCCTCCTGGCTGCTGCACCACCACGTCGTGCAGCAGGTGACCGTGGTCGCGCCGACCGAGCACCTGAAGAAGCAGTGGGCGGAGGCCGCAGCGCGGATAGGGATCAGGCTCGACCCCGAGTACAGCGCCGGACCCCTCGGCCGGGAGTACCACGGTGTCGCCGTCACCTACGCCGGCGTCGGCGTGCGGCCCATGCTGCACCGCAACCGGGTCGAGCAGCGCAAGACCCTCGTCATCCTCGACGAGATCCACCACGCGGGCGACTCCAAGTCCTGGGGCGAGGCGTGTCTTGAGGCGTTCGAGCCCGCGACGCGACGGCTCGCGCTCACCGGTACACCGTTCCGGTCGGACACGAACCCCATTCCGTTCGTGGCGTACGAGGAGGGAGCGGACGGGATCCGGCGCTCGGCCGCCGACTACACCTACGGCTATGGGTCCGCGCTCGCCGACGGCGTCGTGCGCCCGGTCATCTTCCTCTCCTACAGCGGCACCATGCGCTGGCGCACCAAGGCGGGCGACGAGATCGCCGCCCGGCTCGGCGAGCCCATGACCAAGGACGCCGTCAGCCAGGCCTGGCGTACCGCGCTCGACCCGCGCGGTGAGTGGATGCCGAGCGTGCTGCGCGCCGCCGACCAGCGGCTGACCGAGGTGCGCAAGTCCATCCCGGACGCGGGCGCCCTCGTCATCGCCTCCGACCAGGACTCGGCCCGCGCCTACGCCAAGCTGATCCGCGACATCACCGGGCACAGGGCGACCCTGGTGCTGTCGGACGACGCCGGGGCCTCCGACCGGATCGACGAGTTCAGCAACAACGACGACCGGTGGATGGTCGCGGTCAGGATGGTGTCCGAGGGCGTCGACGTGCCCCGGCTCGCGGTCGGGGTGTACGCGACCACCATCTCCACACCTCTCTTCTTCGCTCAGGCCGTCGGCCGTTTCGTACGGTCCCGGCGGCGCGGCGAGACCGCGTCCGTGTTCCTGCCGACCGTCCCCGACCTGCTCTCCTTCGCCAACGAGATGGAGCGGGAGCGGGACCACGTCCTGGACAAGCCGAAGAAGGCCGGCGAGGAGGACCCGTACGCCGAGTCCGAGAAGGAGATGGAGGAGGCGAACCGGGAGAAGGACGAGGACACCGGAGAGCAGGACATGCTGCCCTTCGAGGCGCTGGAGTCCGACGCCGTCTTCGACCGGGTCATGTACAACGGCGCCGAGTTCGGCATGCAGGCGCACCCGGGCAGCGAGGAGGAGCAGGACTACCTCGGCATCCCGGGGCTTCTCGAGCCGGAGCAGGTGCAGTTGCTGCTGCAGAAGCGGCAGGCCCGGCAGATCGCGCACAGCCGGAAGAAACCGGACGCGGAGGCCGATCTGCTGGAACTGCCCGCGGACCGGCGGCCCGTGGTCACGCACAAGGAACTGATGGAGCTGCGCCGGCAGCTGAACACGATGGTCGGGGCGTACGTCCACCAGAGCGGGAAGCCGCACGGCGTGATCCACAACGAGCTGAGGCGGGTGTGCGGGGGGCCGCCGAGCGCGGAATGCACCGCGGGGCAGTTGCGGCAGCGGATCGCGAAGGTCCAGGAGTGGGCCACGCGGATGAAGTGACCCACCCCGAGGCCCGCCGTGGCGGACTGCGGAACGTATCCGCGCAAAACAAACCACTCCGTACCGGCCACTGACCGGATTCTGGACGGAGCCTTCCGCTGAGCGAACCGGCTCGCTACTGTCCCGCTAGCACACGCCCCGTGGCAGCGCCGCCGCGGAGCGCAGCCGTGAAGCGACAGAGTCCGGGAGCCGCCCGGGCCGCCGGCCGATCGGCGGCCTCTGAAGCGCGTCGCCGGCGGGACCCGGCGTCGCATCCGCCGCGGAGGGGGCCGTCGACCTCACCACTAAGGAGTGGGCGTCGTGACCGCGGAGACTTCCCAGACGCTCGACCGGGGCCTGAAGGTCCTCAAGCTGCTCGCCGACACCGACCACGGGCTGACCGTCACCGAGCTGTCCCACAAACTGGGCGTGAACCGGACCGTGGTGTACCGGTTGTTGGCCACGCTGGAGCAGCACTCCCTCGTGCGCCGCGACCTGGGTGGCCGCGCCCGGGTCGGACTGGGCGTACTGCGCCTGGGCCGCCAGGTGCATCCGCTGGTGCGGGAGGCCGCGCTGCCCGCGCTGCGGGCGCTGGCGGAGGACATAGGCGCGACCGCGCACCTCACCCTCGTCGACGGCTCGGAAGCGCTGGCCGTCGCGGTGGTCGAGCCGTCGTGGACCGACTACCACGTGGCGTACCGCGCCGGGTTCCGGCACCCGCTCGACCGGGGAGCCGCGGGCCGGGCGATCCTCGCCGCCCGCCGGCAGTCCGTCGCCGAGCCCGGGTACACGCTGACGCACGGCGAGTTGGAGGCAGGCGCCTGCGGGGCCGCCGCACCGCTGATCGGGGTGACGGGTGTCGAGGGCAGCGTGGGTGTCGTGATGCTGGCGGACTCGGTACCGGAGAGGGTGGGCCTGCGGGTGGTGGACGCCGCGCGGGAGGTGGCGGAGGCGCTGCGCTGACCCTCGGCGCAGGCAGGCCATCAGTCCCTCAGCACCCTCAACTGCAGCCACAGCGCCAGCCGTTCGTCCGCGTCGTCCAGGTCCACCCCGAGCTGCCGCCGCACCTGACGCAGCCGGTACCGGCACGTGTTCGGATGGACGGCGAGCCGCTGGGCCGCACTTCCCGCATCGCAGCCCGCCTCCAGCCACGCCAGCAGCGTCGCCGCGTACTCCGTGCCGTGCCCGGCGTCGTACGCCACGACCTCCTCCCACGCCCCCACGGCCAACTCCCGCCGCTCCCGCATCACTTCGGCGAGCCGCAGCAGCGTGATCCGGGCCCGCACCCGTCGCGCGGACGCCACCGGCAGGTGTGGCCCGAGCACCCGCAGCACCAGGTCCGCGTCCTGCCGCGAGGCGGCCGCCCCGGCGAGGGAGGGCACCACCTCCCCGAGCCCCGCCCGCACCGGCACCCGCAGCGCCTGCCCCGCCCGCCGCACGATGTCCCCGGCCAACCGCAGGTGCCGTTCACCGCCACGCTCCCCGGAAGCGGGCAGCAGCGCGTAGACCACCCCGTCGACCAGCACGCACGCGTGCCGCCCGTACCGCGCCTCGCACTGCAGCCGTACGAGGTCCAGCAGCCGCAGCGTGGTCTGCTCGTCGTCCGGGGCGGACGGTGCGGACACCGGGGAGTCCAGGACGAACGCGGCCACCCGCACGGCCTGGAGCCCGAGCCGGTGGGCGGCGGCGGCCGGGTCGGCGGTGCCCTCGAGGACGCGGCGCAGCAGGGCGCCGTCCTGGTGCCGGGCCAGCTCCTGCGCGGCACGCGCCCGCAGCAGGAGCAGGGCCGCCGTGGAGGCACCCCGCGCCAGCGCCTCCTCGGCGTCGGGGGCCAGTCGGCCGTCGTCCACCACCCACAGGGAGCCGAGGGTCTCCCCGCCGGCGCGGACGGCGACGGCGAGCCGTGGCAGCGCCCCGGCGAGAGCCGGCAGCCGTACCGGGCCGGGGGCCGCGAGGACGGTCCGGTACTGCTCGGTGTTGTCCGGTATCTCCGGCACCTTCAGGCCGAGGATGCCCTGACGGCGGTCCTCGTCGGTGGCCTGCCCGGGAACCGTCGAGTAGGCGAGGATCCGCTGTCCCGGGTCCTCGATCGCGGTGGCCCCGCCGACGGCCGCCGCCACCGCGTCGGCCAGTGCGAACAGCTCCCCGCGCGTGTCCCCGCCGCCCCCGGCCGCCGGGCGCGCGGCGATCGCCGACGCCAGCAGCAGGTGCACCTCGTGCCAGGCAGCGTCCTCGTCGACGCGGAGCAGGGCGACCCCGGCCGCCTGCGCCTCGGCGACCGGCCCGCCCGCGCCCCGCACGACGACACCGGTCGTCCCGGCCTCCGCCGCGGCCCGCACCAGCGGCCCGGCGGCCCGGGGCGGGACGCCCACCGCGAGCAGCAGGGAGCCCGGGACGCGGGGGAGCGGGGCGTGGGCGTCGTACAGCAGTACCTCGGTGACGGGCGCGGTGAGCCCGGCGGGCGCGGTGCACAGGCGCAGCGAGGGCTCGCCTGCGACGTCCAGCAGGTCGCCGAGTGTGCGGACGTCCATGTGCGGTGTCCCCCGGGGTGTCTGTGCGCCGATTCCCTCGGCAACGGGTCCGTCGGGCCGGCCTTCGCAGCGCCACGGTTCTGTTTGGCCGATGCTCTCAGCAACGTACGCACACGTTGTCCGTCTCCACAACGCCGACGCCCGCCCCTGCTTCGACACTCGTGTCATGACTGCAGAGACGGACCGACCACCCGTCCGCACCGCCGCGGACGACGCCGACCACGCCGCCCGCGCGGCCGGAGTCACCGTGCGCACCGTGCACGACGTGACCGGTATCGCCGCCGTGGCCGACTTCTTCAGCGACGTCTGGAAGACCCCGCGGCAGGCCCCGCCGGTGCCCGCGGAGGTGATGCACAGCCTGGCGCACGCGGGCGGCGCCGTGCACGCCGCGTACACCCTGGACGGGGGCCGGCTCGCCGGGGCCTGCGTCGCCGTCTTCGGGCCGCCGGCGTCCGCGGACGCGTACTCGCTGCTGGCGGCGGCCCACCGGGGCGTCGGATACGCCGTGAAGCAGGCGCAGCGCGGCTGGCTCCTGGAGCACGGCGCCCGCACCCTGCGCTGGACCTTCGACCCGCTGGTGGGTCGCAACGCCCGCTTCAACCTGGTCAAGCTGGGCGCGACGGGCACCGAGTACCTGGTCGACTTCTACGGTCCGATGGCCGACGGCGTCAACGAGGGCGACGAGAGCGACCGGCTCACGGTGACCTGGGACCTGACGGCGCCCCGCGAGGAGGGCGCCACCGGCGACCGCGCCGCCGCACCCGTCACGCACCGCGCCCCGGACGACGCCCCGCTCGCCCGCCGCTCCCGCGACGACCGGCGGGTGTGGTGCCGCGTACCGGACGACATCGTCGCCCTGCGCGCCGCCGACCCGGCCCTCGCCCTGCGCTGGCGGCACTCCGTCAGAGTCGTCCTCACCTCGGCCTTCGCCGACGGGTTCACCGCGACCGGCATGTCGCGGGACGGCTGGTACACGCTCACGCGCGAGGAGGACCCCCCGGCATGAAACTGGAACGCGTCGAGATCGTCCATGTGTCGATCCCGCTCGTGACCCCGTTCCGCACCTCCTTCGGGACGATGACCACCAAGGACACCTTCCTGCTGCACGTCGTCACGGACACCGCCGAGGGCTGGTCGGAGTTCGCGGCCGATCCCGAGCCGCGCTACTGCTCCGAGTTCACCGCCGGGGCCGAGATCGTCCTGCGGGACTTCCTGCTGCCGCGTGCCGGCGCCCTGCCCCGGCTGACGACGGCCGCGCTCGCCCCGGCCATGGCGCGGGTCAAGGGGCACGAGCTCGCGAAGGCGGCACTGGAGACGGCGGTCCTGGACGCCGAGCTGCGCGCACACGGCATGCCGCTCGCGTCCTACCTGGGGGCGGTACGGGACCGGGTTCCGGCCGGGGTGTCGGTGGGCATCAAGGACTCCGTGCCCGAACTGCTGGACGATGTCGAGCACTACCTGGCCGAGGGCTACGTCCGCATCAAGCTGAAGATCGAGCCGGGCTGGGACCTGGAACCCGTACGGGCCGTACGCGAGCGGTTCGGGGATGCGCTGCCCCTGCAGGTCGACGCGAACACGGCCTACAACCTCGCCGACGCCGAGCACCTGCGGCGGCTGGACGAGTTCGGGCTGCTGCTGATCGAGGAGCCGCTGGGCGAGAACGACCTGCACGCCCACGCCCGGCTCCAGCAGCGCCTCGCAACCCCCGTCTGCCTGGACGAGTCCCTGCACAACGCCCGCGACACCGCCTCCGCGATCGCCATGGACGCCTGCCGTGTGGTGAACGTCAAGCCCGCGCGGGTCGGCGGCTACCTGGAGGCCCGACGTGTGCACGACGTGGCGCACGCGCACGGGGTGCCGGTGTGGTGCGGCGGCATGCTGGAGACGGGGATCGGACGCGCGCCGAACCTCGCCCTGGCCGCCCTGCCCGGCTTCACGCTCCCGGGCGACACCTCGGCGTCGGCCCGCTACTTCGCGGAGGACATCACCGAGCCGTTCGTCCTGGAGGACGGCCACCTGCCGGTCCCGTCCGCCCCGGGGATCGGCGTGGAACCACTACCGGACGCACTGCGGCGCTTCACGACGGGGAGGGCCGACCTCCATACGGCGTGACCGGGGGTCGGTGGGGCCTGACCGGGGTCCGGTGGGCTCTGTGGAGCCCGACCGGGACCCGGCCTGCGGGCGGGCCCCAGAAGGGGTCCGCCCCGCCCTCAGGCCGACCGCCGACCTGGCCAGAAGTGGCCGTCGCGTTAGATTGATCCCGTGCTCTCTCGTCTCTCCGGCCCCAAGGCCGTCGCCGTCTGCGCCCTGCCCGTCACGGCCCTGCTCGCCGTGGCGGCGTTCGCGCCGCTGCCGTTCGTCGTGGCGCAGCCCGGAATGACGGCGAACGTGCTGGGCACGAACAAGGGCGCCGCGGTGATCACGATCAGTGGAGCGCCCACCCGTACGACGACGGGCCAGCTGCGGATGACGACGATCGAGGCGACGGGCCCCGACGCGCACGTTTCGCTCGGTGAGGTGGTGGACGGCTGGTTCCGCACCGACCGTGCGGTACTGCCGCGCGACGCGGTCTACCCGAGCGGCGACACCGTCAAGGAGATCGAGCAGCACAACACCGAGCAGATGAAGCAGTCCCAGGACGCGGCCACCCGCGCGGCCCTGTCCTATCTGCACCTCAGCGACAAGAACGTCAAGGTCACCCTGAGGCTCGCGGACGTCGGCGGCCCCAGCGCGGGGCTGCTGTTCACCCTCGGCATCATCGACAAGCTGGGCGGCGACGGCACGGGCGGCGACCTCACGGGCGGCCGCACCATCGCCGGTACGGGCACGATCGACTCCTCGGGCCGGGTCGGCCCGGTGGGCGGCGTGGCCCTGAAGACCCAGGCCGCCAAGCGGGACGGTGCGACGGTGTTCCTGGTCCCCAGGGCGGAGTGCGCCGACGCGAGGGCGGAACTGCCCAGGGGACTGCGCCTGGTTCCGGTGACCACCCTGAAGAGCGCCGTCGACGCCCTCGTGTCCCTGGAGAAGAGCAAGGACTCGGTCCCGAGCTGCTAGCTGGTGCCGTGACCGGAAAGGTTCACCGGCTCGCGGCAAACCTTTCCGGCCACAGCACTGGCCGAGGGAACCTCAGTCGAAGGGCTCTGCGGGAGCGATCTCTTCCGCTATCTTGTTACCGCGCCGTAGTTAAGGGCTCAACAAGGCCTCCCGGCGCGGTCTTTCCTGTCTTCGGCTCCCGTTTCCGAGCGGAGTTCCATGTGACCCAGTGTTGTGTCATGCCCATGGCGAAGATGGCGGAAGCGTCCTCGTCCGCGTGAGCGGCCCAGAACGCTCCGGCCGTACGTCCGCGCATCCGCTCACCGAAAGCCCCCTCACTTCGTGACCGTCTCCCTGTACGACAGCCGGCCCGCCGGCCGGCACGCCGCGGTGCCCACGGGCAGTCTGCTCCGACGGGTCTACGCACCGCGCGCCTGCGACGCGCTCGCCTACTCCATGGCCACCTACGCCATGCCACTCGTCGTGCTGGCGACCACCGGCTCCGCGTCCCTGACCGGCCTGGCCTTCGCACTCGAATGGATCCCCCGGGTGGCCGCCTTCGGCTTCGCCGGTGCCCTGGTGGACCGCAGCGGCGCGGCGATCGTGTGCTTCCTCGCCTCGCTCGCCCGCGCCCTGCTGGTGGCGGGCGCCGCCGTCGTGCTGGTGGTGCTGCCGCGGGGGACGGCCGAGACCGTCACCGTCATGGTGCTGGCCGCCGTGACCGGTGCCCTCACCCAGTTCGGCTTCATCGCCAACGAGGCGGTGGGCGCCATCGCCGGCCGCCGCGTCACGGGACGGACCCACAAGGTGCAGCCGGTGCTGATCGGCATCGACCAGACGGCCACCCTCGTCGGCCCGGCCCTGGGCGGCGTTCTGCTCCTGACCGGGCCGACCCGCATGCTCGCCTGCCTGAGCGTGCTGTCCTTCCTGTCCGCGGGCCTCGCCCTGCAGACCCCGCCCACCCCCCTGCGCGCCGCGCACCAGGGCGGACAGGGGCGTCGCGGAGGCATGCGGGACGGGTGGCGGACGCTGCGTTCCCTGCCGTCCCTGCGGCGGCTCGTGGCCGGCCTCGCCTGCTCCAACCTGGCGCTCGGTCTGCTGCAGTCGGCCGGGCCCGTCCTCGTCGAGGGCCGCTTCGGCCGGTCCCCGGCCGCCGTCGGGACGCTCTGGTCGGTCGCCGCCGCCGCCACACTGGTCGCGATCACCTGCTGCCGGTTCGCCCTGGGCCGGGTGGGCCTGTGGGGGGTCGGCGTGATCAGTGCGACCGTCGCGTCCGCCGCCTGCCTCGCCGTGCCGCAGGCGCCCTCGTACCTCGGCTACACGGCCCTCGTGGCCCTCTTCATGGCCGCCGACGGAGGGCTCACCGTGGTGCTGCGCACCCTGCGCTCGCTGATCATCCCGCCCGCGGCCTTCGGAACGACGCTGTCCCTGACCATCCTGCTCCTGCTGGTCCCCTTCCCCGTGGCGGGCATCCTGCTGGCCGTCACGCCGCCGCCGTATCTGACCGACGTCATCGGGGCGTGCGCCGCCCTCCAGGCCCTGACCCTGTTCGTCACCTTCGTACGGCTGCGCAACGACCCGGTGCTCCGCGTCACGGGGCACCCGGCCGCAGGTGACGCCTGACAGGCCCGGAGGCCCGGCCGCACCGGCTCACACCCCCTCCCGGTCCCGTGCCGCCTGCTCCACCAGGGGGATGATCCGCAGCGGTACCGCGTTCTCCATCACGATCGCCGTGGAGGCGCGGACGATGCCCTCGAAGCCGACCACCCGGTCGATCACCCGCTGCAGGTCCGCGTTCGAGCGGGCCACCAGGCGGCACAGCATGTCGCCGCTGCCCGTGGTGGTGTGCAGCTCCAGGACCTCCGGGACCGTGGCCAGATGGGCCCGCACGTCCGCGCCCTGGCCCTGGCGGATCTGCAGGGTCGCGAACGCCGTGACCGGATAGCCGAGCGCAGCCGGGTCCACCTCCGGGCCGAAGCCCCGGATCACCCCCTTAGTCTGCAGACGGTCCAGGCGCGCCTGGACCGTGCCGCGCGCCACGCCCAGCCGCCGCGACATCTCCAGCACCCCGATGCGCGGCTCCCGGGCGAGCAGCACGATGAGCCGGGCGTCCAGATGATCGATCGCCATACCGCGCCCCTCCTTGGTCATCCTGTACAGAACGCCCGGCGATGCGGGCCTTTCACCGGGCAGATTGCCCAGTCCAGAAGCAAACTATTGCGCACCTTGCGGAGTCGGGTGACCCTGCCGCTATGACGCAGACCACACACCACGCCCCTGACACCGCGCGCGAGGCCGACCCCTTCCCGGTGAAGGGAATGGACGCGGTCGTCTTCGCCGTCGGCAACGCCAAGCAGGCCGCGCACTACTACTCCACCGCCTTCGGCATGCGGCTCGTGGCGTACTCCGGACCGGAGAACGGCAGCCGCGAGACGGCCAGCTACGTCCTGGAGAACGGCTCCGCCCGTTTCGTCCTCACCTCCGTCATCAAGCCGGCCACCACCTGGGGCCACTTCCTTGCCCAGCACGTGGCCGAACACGGCGACGGCGTCGTCGACCTCGCCATCGAGGTCCCCGACGCCCGCGCCGCGTACGCGTACGCCCTCGAACACGGCGCCCGCTCCGTCGCCGAGCCGTACGAACTGAAGGACGAGCACGGCACCGTCGTCCTCGCCGCGATCGCCACCTACGGCGAGACCCGCCACACCCTGGTCGAGCGCTCCGGCTACGACGGCCCCTACCTGCCCGGCTACACCGCCGCCGACCCGATCGTGGAGCCGCCCGCGCACCGCACCTTCCAGGCCGTCGACCACTGCGTCGGCAACGTGGAACTCGGCCGCATGAACGAGTGGGTCGAGTTCTACAACAAGGTCATGGGCTTCACGAACATGAAGGAGTTCGTGGGCGACGACATCGCCACCGAGTACAGCGCCCTGATGTCCAAGGTGGTCGCCGACGGCACCCTCAAGGTCAAGTTCCCGATCAACGAGCCCGCCATTGCCAAGAAGAAGTCCCAGATCGACGAGTACCTGGAGTTCTACGGCGGCCCCGGCGTCCAGCACATCGCACTCAACACCAACGACATCGTGCGCACGGTCCGCACCATGCGGGCGGCCGGCGTGGAGTTCCTCGACACCCCGGACTCGTACTACGACACCCTCGGCGAATGGGTCGGCGACACCCGCGTCCCCGTCGAGACCCTGCGCGAGCTGAAGATCCTCGCCGACCGCGACGAGGACGGCTATCTGCTGCAGATCTTCACCAAGCCGGTCCAGGACCGCCCGACGGTCTTCTTCGAGATCATCGAGCGTCACGGCTCCATGGGCTTCGGCAAGGGCAACTTCAAGGCCCTGTTCGAGGCGATCGAGCGCGAGCAGGCCAAGCGCGGCAACCTGTAGGCCGCCCGGGCCCACTCGCGGAGGAGCGCCGGCCACCGGCGCTCCTCCGGCCCCCGCGCTCCTCCGGCCCCCGCGCTCCTCCGGCGGGGCTGCTCCGGGCTTCCCACCGCCGCCACCCGGTGCGACGCTGTGATCATGAGCCGTATCGAAGCCCCGCGCGACGAAGTCACCGGCAACCTCCTCGACCGCCTGCGGGCCGGCCTGCCGCCCGAGGCCGTCCTGACCGACCCCGACGTCACGGCCTCGTACGCCAACGACATGGCGAGCTTCTGCGCGGCCGGCCTCCCGGCCGTGGTCGTGCTGCCGCGCACCGTCGAACAGGTCCGGCACGTCCTGCGGACCGCCACCGAGCTGCGCGTCCCGGTCGTCCCCCAGGGCGCCCGCACCGGCCTGTCGGGCGCGGCCAACGCCTCCGACGGATGCATCGTGCTGTCGCTCACCAAGATGAACCGCATCCTGGAGATCGACCCGGTCGACCGCATCGCCGTCGTCGAACCCGGCGTCGTCAACGCCACGCTCTCCCGCGCGGTGAACGAACACGGCCTGTACTACCCGCCCGACCCCTCCAGTTGGGAGACGTGCACGATCGGCGGCAACATCGGCACCGCTTCCGGCGGCCTGTGCTGCGTGAAGTACGGGGTGACGGCCGAGTACGTCCTCGGCCTCGACGTCGTCCTCGCCGACGGGCGCCTGATGTCCACCGGCCGCCGTACCGCCAAGGGGGTCGCCGGATACGACCTCACCCGGCTGTTCGTCGGCTCCGAGGGCTCCCTCGGCATCGTCGTACGGGCGGTCCTCGCGCTGAAGCCGCGGCCGCCCCAGCAGCTCGTCCTGGCGGCCGAGTTCGCCTCCGCGGCAGCCGCCTGCGACGCCGTCTGCCGGATCATGACCCAGGGGCACGTGCCGTCGCTCCTGGAACTCATGGACCGCACGACGGTGAAGGCCGTCAACGCCCTGGCCCACATGGGTCTCCCGGAGAGCACCGAGGCCCTGCTCCTCGCCGCCTTCGACACCCCTGACCCCGCCGCCGACCTCGCCGCCGTCGGCGCGCTCTGCGAGGCCGCGGGCGCCACCCGGGTCGTGCCGGCCGACGACGCGGCGGAGTCCGAACTGCTGCTGCAGGCACGGCGGTTGTCCCTGCCGGCGCTGGAGGCCGTCACCGGCACGACGATGATCGACGACGTGTGCGTCCCGCGCTCCAGGCTCGGCGAGATGATCGAGGGCACCGAGCGCATCGCCGAGAAGTACCAGCTCACCATCGGGGTGGCCGCACACGCCGGTGACGGCAACACCCACCCCGTCGTCTGCTTCGACGCGCAGGACCCCGACGAGTCCCGGCGCGCCCGCGAGTCCTTCGACGAGATCATGGCCCTCGGCCTGCGACTCGGTGGCACGATCACCGGCGAGCACGGCGTCGGCGTCCTGAAGAAGGAGTGGCTGGCGCGTGAGATCGGCCCGGTGGGCGTGGAGATGCAACGGGCCGTCAAACAGGTCTTCGACCCGCTGGGCATCCTCAACCCCGGCAAGCTCTTCTGACCCGCCCGTACGAGTGAGGGCACGACCGTGTGGCACCGTGCCGCGCGTTGCGGAGGGCTTCTTTCGGGCTGTGTTCCGGCTGTGTCGCCCCGGGGAGCGACCGGGAGCAACCTCCGGACCACCAGCCGATCAAGACCGCTCGACCATGACCAGAAAGTGGGCCTTGTGGCCGGAGCCGCACAGGCTCGTGCACGGGTCTGATAGATGTGGACCCCCAACGACCCCCCGAGCAGATACGGGACGACGGACATGAGCGCCCCAACCCCGGCACCCGGCGACGACAGGCCCCGCGAAGGCTATTACCCGGACCCGTCCATTCCTGGATATGTCCGGTACTGGAACGGTGTCGCCTGGGTGCCCGGCACCAGCCGCCCGGCGCCCACCGACGGCGAGCCGCTCTCCCCGCCGGCCGGCGCGCGCCCCGCCCAGCCCTCGGTGGAGGAGACCGGGCCGCACTTCTTCGACGAGGACCCGGTCGACGAACCCGGGCAGGGCGCCCCGGCCGAGGGCCGCTCGGAGCCCGCTCCGGCCTGGGGCGCCGACCGCTCCCAGCAGTCCGGCTTCGGCGGCGAGCAGGACCGCCGGGTGTCATGGGGCGCCGCCCAGGCCGCGGACCCCCGGCTGCCGGTTGCCGACTCCGGGGCCGAGGCGTCCTCGGGCTCGCCCGGTGCCACGGCGCTCCGCCGGCCGGCGCCCACCGACGGCACCACCGGCACCGACGAGCCCACCCCTTCCGAGGGGACCATGAAGTTCCGCGCGCTCTCCCCGCGCACGGGGGAGCAGGGCTCGGGCACGGCGGCGGCCGGTGCCGGCGCCGGCCCGGGGCAGCCCGGCACCGGGCGCCCGACGAGCACCCGGGCGGCGGCCCGTCAGGCGCTGGGCCTGGACCCGGACGGCCCGGACCCCGCCCCGAACCCCGCCCCGCCCCCGCCACAGCCGTCCGTCCCGTCGCCCGCGGCGGGGCTGCCCCCACAGCAGCCCGCCGCGCCGGTCGCCACGCCCCTGACCAGCGGTCCCGGCGGCGGCCAGCCCTCCTGGGCGCAGCAGGTCCACCAGCTGGCGAGCCCGGGCCCCGAGGGCGACCGGCCTCTCGCCCCCTGGAAGCCGCCGGTGGAGGACATGTTCCAGGCGGCCGCCCGGGCCCAGGCGGCGGCGCGGCCCGCGGGACTCGGCAAGCGGCTGGCCGCGCGGCTGCTCGACACCCTGGTCCTGGCGGCGGTCACGGGCCTGGCCGCGGTACCGCTGGGCACGAAGGCGATCGACCACGTCAACGCCAAGATCGACGCGGCGAAGCTGTCCGGACAGACCGTCACGGTCTGGCTGCTCGACGGCACGACGTCGGTCTACCTCGCGATCGTGCTCGCCGTGCTGCTGGGCTTCGGGGTCCTCTACGAGGTGCTGCCGAACGCCAGGTGGGGACGCACCCTGGGCAAGAAGGTGTGCGGCCTGGAGGTACGGGACATCGAGGCCCACGAGCCCCCGACCTTCGGCCAGGCCCTGCGTCGCTGGCTGGTCTACAGCGTCCCCGGCGTGCTCGCCGTGGGCGTGGTCGGGGTCCTGTGGTGTCTGTTCGACCGCCCCTGGCGCCAGTGCTGGCACGACAAGGCCGCACGCACGTTCGTCGCCGGCTGACCCGGACGGCCCTGTAGGGATGCGGAGCCGGAGGGTTCGCGGTCGACTCGGGCCATGAGCACCGAACCGCCACCCCCCGGCCGAGGAGACGCCCCGGTGTCCGCCCAGGGCGGCGAGCCGCCCCACGGCCAGCCCCCGCCCGGCGGTGAACCACCCGGCGACGGACCACCGGGCGGCAGCGCCCCCCACGGCGAAGGTGGCGGCCCGTACGGCGGTGGGGGCCCCCACGGCGAAGGTGGCGGCCCGTACGGCGGTGGCGGCGGCCCGTACGGCGGTGGCGGCGGCCCGTACGGCCCCTACGACGGCACGGATCCCCTCGCCGGGATGCCCCCGCTCGCCGACAGCGGCAAGCGCGTCCTGGCGAGGATCATCGACATGGTCCTCGTCGGCATCGTCGTCTGGCTGCTGTCCTGGGCGTTCCACACCCTCGAGTACAACCTCGAGGCCAACAAGGTCGACACCGGCAAGTCCCTGGGCCAGTCCGTGATCGCCGCCGTGCTCTACACGGCCTACGACACCGTCCTGATCAGCAGAACCGGACAGACGTTCGGTAAGAGGCTGCTGAACATGCGCGTGGCCAACCTGGACGACGGCTCGAACCCCTCCCTCAAGGTGTCCCTGATGCGCGCCGCGGTGCTGTGGCTGCCGTTCGCGTTCTGCTGCGCCTGCGTGTGGACCGCGATCTGCGGCGGCTGGAGCTTCTTCGACCGGCCCTACAAGCAGGGGCTGCACGACAAGGCGGCCAGGACGGTGGAGGTCAGCACGGCGGGCTGACCAGGGGCGCGGGGGCGTACGCGCGAACCGGCGGGCCCGCGCATCCAGGACCCGCCGATTTCGAGTGCTCCCTGTGAAGTTGCGCGGATGTGCGCCCGGTTCAGGGGCTTGCAGGCTCGCGGACGGGCTCGGCGGTCGCGGCGGATCCGACCGACGCCGCGGGGCGCCCCGCCGGGGCGTGCTGCCGTGTGGCGGGCGCGGCGGCCGGTGCGGACTTCGGCAGCGGTACCGTCACGGCGACGAGCAGCCCGAGTGCGAGCGCCGCCAAGGCGATCACGGTGATCCCCAGGCGCGAACTCGTCTGCGACAGCAGCAGCATGGCGAGGGTCGAGAAGATCACGGTGCAGGAACCATAGGCGAGCTGTGCGGCGTTCGGACGAGGCATGGCCATTCCTCGGGGTGGGGGACTCCCCCCCGTGCCTCTCGTGATGGGGGAGGATGCGGACAACTGCGGACAATGATGGGGTACTTGGACGTCAACCACGGAATCATGGCAACGACAACGGTGTCGACAAGGCAAACCGCCGCCATTCCGGCGCTCCGCCCAGCGACCCTATTCGCCTCCATGCCCGAGCGGAACGGTTGGTAAGCGTGACCTAACCCACGGTGCCGAAGCACAAGGGGCGCACGGAGTCATGTGTTCCACCAACTGGACACGTGCGCGCGCCGGTTGACAAGAGATTATGCCGTTCGGGTGCGTTCGTTCCGGGACCTCTGCTTCGGGCTGGGCGCCGCCGCCCGCGGACCACGACCTCGGCGGCGTGCGGGCCGGCAACGCGGTATCCGGGTCGGCGACCACACCGTCCGGCCGGAGAACGGCACCCCCGGCGGAGATCAAGTCGTCGAAACGCGTCCCGGTCTCGACGGCCATGCCGGCGCCTGCCGCGACCCGTCGAGCCCGGCCGCGGCGTCAAGATCATCGACACCAGTACCAAGATCAAGATCATCAAGGAGGCCGGGAAGGGGCGCGCGATCTTGCAGCAGGTCGGACCCGCGGTGAAACGGTCCGCGTTTCCGCAGGTCAGAAGCGTATCCGCAGCTGCCCCTTGGCGGGCGGCCGCCGATCGTGTTTAGGTGCGTGCTGTGGCTCTCTTATTGACAACAGGTCTCACGGGGGTGTGATGCGTATGGCCGCAGGAGGTTTCTGCAAGCTGCCGAACGGCAGTGTGGTGGTGGCCCTGAACCTGCCCAGCCCGGGTTCGGGCGCGGGTTCCGTGCGCGTCCTGGTGCACGCCCAGAACCGCGCCCGCGCGCTGACGCGGCTGCGCAACCTGGGCCTGCGCGTGGTCTCCCTGCGCGGCAACGCGGCTCCGCCCTCCCCGGACGAGGTCACGGCGGTCCTGCACCACCCCGACGGCCTGATATGGCGCACGGCCCCGGACAGCGCGGCCCAGGACCTGTCCGTCGAGCTGTGGCACCCGATCGGATCCCTGCTGAGGCGGACGGCCCGGTGGTGACCCGTTGAGGCGCACGGGAGGGCCCGGGGCACCCTCCTGGCGCCCCGGCTATGCCACCACCGGCTTGCCGGACAGCTCCACGCCCGCCTCCCGGAGCTCCTCCAGCGCGCGCTCCGTGGTCTCCTCGGCCACCCCGGCCGTCAGGTCCAGCAGGACCTGCGTGCGGAAGCCCTGGCGCACCGCGTCCAGCGCGGTGGCGCGCACGCAGTGGTCCGTGGCGATCCCCACCACGTCCACCTCGTCGATCTCCCGCTCGCGCAGCCAGTCCCCGAGCGCGACCCCGTTCTCGTCGACCCCCTCGAACCCGCTGTACGCCGCCGAGTACGCCCCCTTCTCGAACACGGCGTCGACCGCGCCGGAGGCGACCGCCGGGGCGAAGTTCGGGTGGAAACCCACCCCCTCCGTGCCCGCCACGCAGTGCGCGGGCCACGAGTGGACGTAGTCGGGGTTGTCGGCGAAGTGGCCGCCGGGGGCGATGTGGTGGTCCCGGGTGGCCACCACGTGGCGGTACCCGGCGGGGGCCTGCCCGATCAGCTCGGTGATCGCGGCGGCCACATCGGCACCGCCGGCCACCGCGAGGCTGCCACCCTCACAGAAGTCGTTCTGCACGTCTACGACGATCAAGGCGCGGCGCATGGTCGGTGTCCTTCGGCTTGGCAGCGGTTCGGGTGTGGAGGGTGCGGGCCCGGCCGTCCGTTGACTACATGACCTACCGAGCCTAGAGACTTCGGGGACCGGGCGGGAGAGGGCATCGGGCGGTCGGCCGGGTGCGCCGGGTGCGTTGCCGTCGCGTTCCCGCCCGTCGGCCGCTCGTGCGCCCTCGCGTGAGAACGCCTCCGCCTCCATGGTCCCCCGGGCGCGTCGACCGCGAGGCGTCGGGCTCCCGGGGTGCGTCGACCGCGAGGCGTCACACGTACTCGGTCGGGATCACCGGCTCACCGCGGGAGAGCTGCGTCGCCGACAGCGGCAGGTTGGCGCGGGCGGTCGCGTGCCGGTCGCGGACGACGTCCAGCGGCTCCCGGGCGATCACCTCGCCCCCCTTGACCAGCTGCACCAGCAGCTGCCGGTCCGCCAGCCCGTCCGGCACCGGACCGGTGCCGACCACCTCGGCCTCGGCCACCCCCTCCTCGTCCAGCCGCCGCGCCGCCCACTTGCGCCCGCCGACGGACGTCTTGCCGCCGATCGACTTCTTCGCCACCGGCACCAGCATCCTCGGGTCGGCCGACTCGGCGCGGGCGACCAGCTTGTAGACCATCGAGCAGGTCGGATGCCCGGAACCGGTCACCAGCTTGGTGCCCACGCCGTACGCGTCCACGGGCGCCGCCGCCAGCGAGGCGATGGCGTACTCGTCCAGGTCCGAGGTGACGATGATCTTCGTGTGGGTGGCGCCGAGCGCGTCCAGCTGCTGCCGCACCCGGTGCGCGACCAGCAGCAGGTCGCCGGAGTCGATGCGCACCGCGCCCAGCTCCGGCCCGGCGACCTCGACGGCCAGCCGGACGGCCTCCGTGACGTCGTAGGTGTCCACGAGCAGCGTGGTGCCCCGGCCCAGCGACTCCACCTGGGCCCGGAAGGCGTCGCGCTCGCTGTCGTGCAGCAGTGTGAAGGCGTGCGCGGACGTCCCGACCGTGGGGATGCCGTACCGGAAGCCCGCCGCCAGGTCCGAGGTGGTGGTGAAGCCGCCGACGTAGGCGGCGCGGGAGGCGGCCACGGCGGCCAGTTCGTGGGTGCGCCGGGCGCCCATCTCGATCAGCGGCCGGTCCCCGGCGGCGGAGGCCATGCGGGAGGCGGCGGCCGCGACGGCCGAGTCGTGGTTGAGGATGGAGAGGATGACGGTCTCCAGGAGCACGCACTCGGCGAAGGAGCCCTCGACCCGCATGATCGGCGACCCGGGGAAGTACACCTCGCCCTCCGGGTAGCCCCAGATGTCGCCGCTGAAGCGATAGCCCGCGAGCCAGTCGAGGGTCTCCGCGTCCACGACCCGGCGCTCGCGCAGGAAGTCGAGGACGCCCGCGTCGAAGCGGAAGTTCTCGACCGCGTCGAGGACACGTCCGGTACCCGCCACCACGCCGTAGCGGCGGCCCTCGGGGAGCCGCCGGGTGAAGACCTCGAAGACGGAGTGCCGCTCGGCGGTGCCCGCCCTCAGGGCGGCCTGCAGCATCGTCAGCTCGTAGTGGTCGGTGAAGAGCGCCGTGGAGGGCACGTCCACCGGCAACCCAAGGTCCGCTACACCCACAAACCTCTCCTCACACACGACTCTTCGGTTGCACGCATCCGTGGTCCCGGTGCCTGCGACGGCCGATCGTACTCCTCATCTCGTCAGTTTGACGATTTGCGGTCCCGGCGGGGGTGTCCGTTTGTGCGACCACCCCCCTCGGGTGGCAGCATGGGGCTTGTGACGTCACCCGCTCCCGTAGAGATCGAACGAACACAGCCGGCGGAGGAAGAGTTCGCCGTACCCGAGCCCGACGTCCCCTGGGTCACGATCGTCCACAACGACCCGGTCAACCTCATGAGCTATGTGACGTACGTCTTCCAGACGTACTTCGGCTATTCCAAGGACAAGGCCACCAAGCTCATGCTCGACGTCCACCACAAGGGCCGGGCGGTCGTCTCCAGCGGTACCCGCGAGGAGATGGAACGCGACGTGCAGGCGATGCACGGCTACGGCTTGTGGGCCACCCTCCAGCAGGACCGGAAGTAGCGACCTCCCTTCATGTCAGGACACTTCGAACCGCTCCCCGGCGGCGGCGCGGCCGTCGCCCTCGACGACGTCGAGATCTCCATCATCCGGTCGCTGGCCGTGCAGCTGCTGGAACTCATCGGGCCCGGCCCCGCCGAGGACGCCCCCGAGGATCCGCTCGCCGAGTTGTTCGCGGAGGGGCCCAGCGAGCCACCCGCCGACCCGGTGCTGCGCCGCCTGTTCCCGGACGCGTACGGCGACCCCGGCGCCGAGCCCGCGTCGCCCGGCGAGGCCGAGGAACTGCGGGCGCACTCCGCCGAGTTCCGCCGCTTCACCGAGAACGACCTGCGCGCCCGCAAACGGGAGAACGCCCTGGCGGTGATCCGCACCCTGGACGCGCTGACCTCGCAGAGCCGGGAGGGCGGGGTGCTGAGGCTGTCGCGCGAGGAGTGCGAGCGGTGGCTCGGTGCCCTGAACGACCTGCGCCTCGCGATCGGCTCCCGACTGGAGGTCGCCGACGAGGACGAAACCGACGAGCTGTACCGGCTGCCCGACGAGGATCCGCGCAAGCCGATGGTGATGGCCTATCTGTGGCTCGGCGGTCTGCAGGAGACGCTGGTCGCCACCCTTATGCCCTGATCGGTACGGGTTTCGTGTTCGCTCAGCGGACGCTCAAATCCGGATAACGATCGGATCACCATTGCGGCCGTATATGGGTCGTTCACGCGCGCTTTGTCCGCTTCTTACTGTGTGCTGCGCCACACGACGTCCGGGTGATCAGCATTGCGGTCGTGATAAATCTTCACGACCGCCCGGCGAACACCACCCATGTTCCGCCGGGTGCGCCACCGAGCCGACGACCGTCGGCCAGGCATGAGCGGAGCCGGGGACGGCCCGCCCGCTCGCTCCATCAATCCGGGGGGATCGAAAACCGGTCCGAGGCCGACGAGAGGCCCGGGTCGGCATGGAGAAAGGCGCACCACACATGACCTCAGTGCAGGTCGGCAAGGAGAACAACCCCGAGGAGGGGTACGAGCGCGGGCTCGGCAGCCGTCAGGTCCAGATGATCGCGATCGGCGGCGCCATCGGCGTCGGCCTGTTCCTGGGCGCGGGGGCGAACATCGCCAAGGCCGGGCCCAGCCTGATCCTCATGTACGCCGTCGCCGGCGTGATCATCTTTTTCATCATGCGGGCGCTCGGCGAGCTGCTTCTGTACCGCCCGGTCTCGGGTTCCTTCGCGGAGTACTCCCGAGAGTTCCTCGGCCCGTTCTTCGGCTACTTCACCGGCTGGACGTACTGGCTGATGTGGGTGGTGACCGGCATGGCCGAACTCACGGCCGCCGCGATCTACGTCCACTACTGGTTCCCGTCGATCCCGCGGTGGGTGACGGCGCTGGTCTTCCTGGTGGTCCTGTTCGTGGCAAACCTGATCTCGGTGAAGCTGTTCGGCGAGATCGAGTTCTGGTTCTCGATGGTCAAGGTCACCGCGCTGATCGGCATGATCGTCATCGGTCTCGGCGTGCTGACCTTCGGATTCAGCGCGGCCGGTGACACCGCCGCGGTCTCCAACCTCTGGCAGTTCGACGGCTTCTTCCCCAAGGGTGTCGGCTCGTCCCTGATGACCCTGCAGGGCGTCATGTTCGCCTACCTCGCCGTCGAGCTGGTCGGGGTCACCGCGGGCGAGTCCGAAGACCCGGAGAAGACCCTCCCCAAGGCGATCAACACCCTGCCCTGGCGCATCGCACTGTTCTACGTCGGCGCCCTCACCGTCATCCTGTGCGTGGTGAAGTGGACCGAGTTCGCGGCGGGCGTCAGCCCCTTCGTGAAGGCCTTCGCGGTCATCGGCATCCCGGCCGGCGCCGGAATCGTCAACTTCGTGGTGCTCACCGCGGCCCTGTCGTCCTGCAACTCGGGCATGTACTCCACCGGCCGCATGCTGCGCACCCTCGCGGACAACGGCGAGGCCCCGAGGGCCTTCAGCAAGCTGTCGGCGTCGAAGACCCCGGCCCTCGGCATCACGGTCTCCGTCGCCTTCATGGGCATCGGCGTGGTCCTCAACTACGTCGTCCCGGAGAAGGCCTTCGGCTACGTCACCTCGGTGGCCACCGCGGCCGGCATCTGGACCTGGCTGATGATCCTGGTCAGCCACGTCCTGTACCGCCGAGCGGTGGACGCGGGCCGGCTGCCCGCCTCCTCCTTCCCGGCGCCCGGCGGCGCGGTGTGCAGCTGGATCGCCATCGCGTTCCTGCTCTTCGTCACCTGCCTGATCGCCTACGACGCCGATTCCCGCATCTGCCTGTACGTGATGGCGGTCTGGGCGGCCGCCCTGGCCGTCGGCTGGGCGGTGCTGAAGGCCCGCAACCCGCAGGTCACCCAGCGCAGCGAGCAGGAGCTGGAGAAGGTCCGCTGAGGCCCCTGACTCACGCGTAGCCCACCATGTGGGCCGTCCCGTACCACCCCTCGGTATGGGACGGCCCCTCTGCTTATGCTGACGGTCATGCTGACCATCACCCAGGCCCTCGTCGACCAGATCGTCGCGCACGCGCGCCAGGACCACCCCGACGAGGCGTGCGGCGTCGTCGCCGGCCCGGCCGGCTCGGACCGCCCCGAGCGTTTCGTCCCGATGCTGAACGCGGCCCGCTCGCCCACGTTCTACGAGTTCGACTCCGGCGACCTGCTCAAGCTGTACCGCGAGCTGGACGACCGCGACGAGGACCCGGTGGTCATCTACCACTCCCACACCGCGACCGAGGCCTACCCCTCCCGCACGGACATCTCCTACGCCAACGAGCCCGGCGCCCACTACGTCCTGGTCTCCACCGCCGACACCGACAGCGCGGGCCCCTTCCAGTTCCGCTCGTTCCGGATCGTGGAGGGCGAGGTCACGGAGGAAGACGTCAAGATCGTGGAGTCGTACTGATCCGGAGGTCGATCCGGCGGCCACCCGGCAGCAGCCCCCGGCCGATCTCCCGTCTCGCGTCTCGGATGGATTCTGTCCGAAGAGCGAGATCACACTCCGGGGGCCGGGCCGGGAATCGTTACGATGAGCGCATGGTTCTGAACGACGTGAGCGACAAGACGCCGGGCGTACTGCTCGTGGCGCGGCTGCACGTCGACCTGTGCAGGCTCGCCAGCGCCATCTGTTGACGCTGCCCCTGCCGCCGTACGGCCGTGAGCCGCGGCGCCCGACCCGCGTACCACCACGCACGCTCTTGCGCCGCCGCGCGCTCTCCGACCCGCCATCCTTCCGACAGGAGCCCGCAACCATGGCCATCGAGGTCCGCATCCCGACCATCCTCCGCCAGTACACCGACGGTCAGAAGGCGGTGGAAGGCACCGGGGAGACCCTCGCCGACCTGTTCGCCGACCTCGAGACCCGCCACCCGGGCATCCAGGCCCGCATCGTGGACGGCGGCGAGCTGCGCCGCTTCGTGAACGTCTACCTGAACGACGAGGACGTCCGCTTCCTCGACGGCATCAACACCAAGGTCGCCGACGGCGACAACGTGACGATCCTGCCGGCCGTCGCCGGTGGTATGGCCTGATCTCCATGCGCTACGACTCCCCGCTGGCCGCGGTGGGCAACACCCCTCTGGTGCGCCTGCCGCGGCTGTCGCCGTCCCCCGACGTCCGGATCTGGGCCAAGCTGGAGGACCGCAACCCGACCGGCTCGATCAAGGACCGCCCCGCGATGCACATGATCGAGCAGGCGGAGAAGGACGGCCGGCTCACCCCCGGCTGCACGATCCTGGAGCCGACCTCGGGCAACACCGGCATCTCCCTCGCCATGGCCGCCAAGCTCAAGGGCTACCGCATGGTGTGCGTGATGCCCGAGAACACCTCGCAGGAGCGCCGCGAGCTGCTCGCCATGTGGGGCGCCGAGATCATCTCCAGCCCGGCGGCGGGCGGCTCCAACACCGCCGTGCGCGTCGCCAAGGAGCTGGCGGCCGAGCACCCGGACTGGGTGATGCTCTACCAGTACGGCAACCCGGACAACGCGGGCGCGCACTACGCGACGACGGGCCCCGAGATCCTCGCCGACCTGCCGTCCGTCACGCACTTCGTGGCCGGACTGGGCACCACCGGCACCCTGATGGGCGTGGGCCGCTTTTTGCGCGAGCACAAGCCGGACGTCCAGATCGTCGCCGCCGAACCGCGCTACGACGACCTGGTGTACGGCCTGCGGAACCTCGACGAGGGTTTCGTGCCGGAGCTGTACGACGCCTCCGTCCTCACCACCCGCTTCTCCGTCGGCTCGGCGGACGCGGTGACCCGGACCCGCGAACTCCTCCAGCAGGAGGGCATCTTCGCGGGTGTCTCCACCGGCGCCGCGCTGCACGCCGCGATCGGTGTCGGGAAGAAGGCCGTCAACGCGGGCGAGAGTGCCGACATCGTCTTCGTCGTGGCCGACGGCGGCTGGAAGTACCTGTCGACCGGCGTCTACACGGCCGCCACGACCGAAGAGGCCATCGAGACGCTCCAGGGCCAGCTCTGGGCCTGAGGGCCGGCTCCGGGTTCGAGGACGATTCCGGGCCCGAGGGTCGATTCCGGGCTTGAGGGTCGAGCCCGGGTCTGAGGTCGAGCCCGGGTCTGAGGTCGAGCCCGGGTCCGAGGTCGAGCCCGGGTCCGAGGTCGATTCCGGGGGTCGACTCCGGGCCTGAGGGCCGGCTCCGGGTTCGAGGTCGAGTCCGGGCCCGAGGGCCGAGTCCGGGCCCGAGGGCCGAGTCCGGGCCCGAGGGCCCGTTCCTGGTCTGCGTCCGAGGGCCGCCTCCCGCCATGAGCGCGCCAACCCCCTCCTATGAGGGGGCTAAGCGTTGCCTACGGCGCGGCAAAGATCTTCCTTCGGGGGAGCCTTTCGCTGTCGGACGGAGCTACGTTCTGGCCGTCCTGTCATGTCACGTTCATCGACATCGCAGGGTGTTCTAGGTGTCATGCCCATGACGTGCGTCCCACCGCCGCTACGCGCGTCACAGGCCTGCCGCCCAGCTGTTGAATCCCCACTTCCGGCTGTGGTTCCGCGTCCGGCCCTCCCCAGGCCCGCGCGGTGCCGGCCTCGATTCGATGGAGGCAACACCCCATGCGTGAGTCACGCCCGAACAAGCGGCGCCGGAGTCTTCGAAGACTCCTGACCGCCGCCGTCCCGGCCCTCACCCTCACCGCCGCCGGGTTCCTGGCGGCCCCGTCCGCGGGCGCGTCCACCGCGCCCGCCGCCACCGCGCACACCACGCGCGTGGCCCAGAACGCCAGGGCGCTCACCGACCCCCAGCGGCAGACCGTCCACGCGACCGGCAAGGCCGGCCAGAAGGTGGCGACCCAGCACCTGTGCGCCACCGCGAAGCCCGGACAGGCGTCCTGCTTCGCCCAGCGCCGCACCGACATCAGGCAGCGCCTGGCCTCCGCCCTCGCGGCCGCCGCGCCCTCCGGCCTGAGCCCGGCCAACCTGCACAGCGCCTACAACCTGCCCTCGACCGGCGGCTCCGGCGAGACCGTCGCCATCGTCGACGCCTACAACGACCCCAACGCCGAGTCGGACCTGGCCACCTACCGCTCGACGTACGGCCTCTCCGCGTGCACCAAGGCCAACGGTTGCTTCAAGCAGGTCAGCCAGACCGGCTCGACCACCTCGCTGCCCACGAACGACTCCGGGTGGGCCGGTGAGGAGGCGCTCGACATCGACATGGTCAGCGCCGTCTGCCCGAACTGCAACATCATCCTCGTCGAGGCCAACTCCGCCAACGACACCGACCTCGGTATAGCCGAGAACGAGGCCGTCTCGCTGGGCGCCAAGTTCGTCTCCAACAGCTGGGGCGGCTCCGAGTCCTCGTCCCAGACCAGCGAGGACACCTCGTACTTCAAGCACCCGGGCGTCGCGATCACCGTCTCCGCGGGCGACTCCGGCTACGGCGCCGAGTACCCGGCGACCTCCCAGTACGTCACCGCCGTCGGCGGCACCGCGCTGACCACCGCCTCCAACTCCCGCGGCTGGAGCGAGAGGGTCTGGAACACCAGCTCCTCCGAGGGCACCGGCTCCGGCTGCTCCGCCTACGACCCCAAGCCGAGCTGGCAGACCGACACCGGCTGCTCCAAGCGCATGGAGGCCGACGTCTCCGCGGTCGCCGACCCGGCCACCGGTGTCGCGGTCTACGACACCTACGGCGGCTCCGGCTGGGGAGTCTTCGGCGGTACCAGCGCCTCCTCCCCGATCGTCGCCGGTGTCTACGCCCTGGCGGGCACCCCGGGCTCGAGCGACTACCCGGCGAAGTACCCCTACTCCCACACCGGCAACCTGAACGACGTCACCAGCGGCAGCAACGGCTCCTGCTCGACCTCGTACTTCTGCACCGCGCGCACCGGCTACGACGGCCCGACCGGCTGGGGCACCCCCAACGGCACCACCGCCTTCGCCTCCGGCAGCAGCACCGGCAACACCGTGTCCGTCACCAACCCGGGCAACCAGTCCACCACGACCGGAAGCTCGGTCAGCCTGCAGATCCAGGCGAGTGACAGCGCGGGTGCCACCCTCACCTACAGCGCCACCGGCCTGCCCACCGGCCTGTCGATCAACAGCTCGAGCGGCCTGATCTCCGGCACCGCCTCCACCGCCGGCACCTACAGCGTGACCGTCACCGCCAAGGACTCGACCGGTGCCTCCGGCTCGGTCTCCTTCACCTGGACGGTCGGCTCCTCCGGCGGCACCTGCAGCTCGGCGCAGCTGCTCGGCAACCCCGGCTTCGAGTCGGGCAACACCACCTGGAGCGCCTCCAGCGGTGTGATCACCAACGACAGCGGTGAGGCGGCGCGCAGTGGCTCCTACTACGCCTGGCTCGACGGGTACGGCTCCTCGCACACCGACACCCTGTCCCAGTCGGTGACCGTTCCGTCCGGCTGCAAGGCCACGCTCACCTTCTACCTGCACATCGACACCGCGGAGACCGGCAGCACCGCGTACGACAAGCTGACGGTGACCGCCGGTTCGACCACCCTGGCGACCTACTCGAACCTCAACGCGACCTCCGGCTACACCCAGAAGTCCTTCGACCTGTCCTCGTTCGCGGGGTCCACGGTCACCCTGAAGTTCAGCGGCGTGGAGGACTCCTCGCTGCAGACCAGCTTCGTCATCGACGACACCGCCCTGACGACGAGCTGACCGCACCCGTGCGCGAAGGGGCCCCGGCCGGGCGTGTGGGCCGGGGCCCGTTTGCGGGCGCGTGGGGATCCTGATGCGCTGGAGAAACGTCACATCGGCACACACGGGCACGAGTAACGAGAGGCGGCCCTCATGCGCCGTACCACCGCTCAGCGGACCACCGCCATCGCCGTCGCGGCAGCGGCGCTCCTCCTCGCGGGCTGCGGCACGCACAGTGGGGGAGGCGCCTTCGGCAGCGGCGCGGTGTCGCCGTCCCCGTCGGTGTCCGGCTCGACCCCGGCTCCGGCGTCCCCGTCCGCTTCCGGGCCGGCCTCCACCTCCGCGCCCTCCTCGGGTGCGCCGTCCCCCACGGCCACCCCCACCGGCTGCGCACCCCACGTCCAGCTCACCGCCGCCGACACCGGCCGCACCGTGTGTCTGACCACCGGCGGACAGCTCCGCCTCACCCTGGACGGCACCAAGGACCGCCCCTGGACCCCCGTCACCGCCACCGGCACGGCGCTGAAGGCCACCAACGCCGGCTTCGTCGTCCAGCCGGGCGACGCCGTGGCCGCCTTCGACGCCGTCGCGCCCGGCACCGCGCAGCTCAAGGCCACCCGCCCGCTGTGCGCGAAGCGCCCCGGCCAGACGTCGTGCCTCGGCATCCAGCAGTGGACCGTCACGGTCACCGTGACCAAGCCGTGAGACCCGCATGAACGCCGTCGACGCGCTCACCCCGCCAGGTACCGCACCTGGTCCCACAGCGCGGGGTCCACCACCCCCACCCGGTGCCGGAAGTCCCACAGCGGCACGTCCCGCAGCTCGTCCGTCTCCAGAAAGCCGGGCCGCCCCTGGACGTCACCGACCGACCCCGGCGGAAGCGGGATCACGCCCGGCCGCTCGTCGTGGTACCGGCTGGTGATCCGGGCGACCGTCGCGCTGTCCCCGCGCACCGTCAGCACCAGGCACGGCCGTTCCTTGCCGCCGGGCCGGTCCCCGTAGGGCACGCTCGCCCACCAGATCTCGGCCGGCCGCGGATGCGCCCGGGCACGCCCCGGTGGGCGTGCGGCCGCGGCACGGTGACGCCGCCCGCGCCCCCATCCGTCCACCAGCGTCGCGACCAGCGCGAGCAGCACCACCGCCGCCAGCGCGAGCCACCACGACGTGTCCATACGGATGACGGTACCGGCGGGTTCGCCCCATTGCCCGCCTTCCGCAACTCAAGTGCGCCGTATTGTGCGCCGCGCGCGCCCTTGTTCCAGCCGAACCGGTGACACCACAGGTGAGTTCCCCCACAACGGCCCCTGGTGGAGGAGCTACCGATCCTTTTGCGCCTTACGCTCGACGGACCGCACGACCCCCGTCACCGTCCCTGCCTTCCGCACGTCCTGCCACGGAGGTTCCAGCTCTATGAAGCTCACCGTCGTCGGCTGCTCGGGGTCGTTTCCGTCCGCGGAATCGGCCTGCTCGAGCTACCTCGTCGAGGCCGACGGCTTCCGGTTGCTGCTCGACATGGGCAACGGCGCCCTGGGCGAGTTGCAGCGCCACTGCGGTCTCTACGACCTTGACGCGATCTTCCTCAGCCACCTGCACGCCGACCACTGCATCGACATGCTCGCCTACTTCGTCGCGCGCTACTACCGCCACGACGGCGGCCGCTGCGCGCCCATCCCGGTCTACGGCCCGGAGGGCACCGAGCAGCGTCTGACGACCGCCTACGGCGACCCCCCGTCGGCCTCCTCCATGAGCGAGGTCTTCGACTTCCACACGGTCAAGCCGGGCACGTTCGAGATCGGCCCCTTCACCGTGCACACGGAACGCGTACGCCACCCGGTGGAGGCGTACGGCATCCGGATCGAGCACGGCGGCAGGTCGCTCACCTACTCGGGCGACACCGGGGTGAGCGAGGCCCTGGACGAACTCGCGCGCGACGCCGACCTGTTCCTGTGCGAGGCCGCGTTCACCCATGGCAAGGAGGACATTCCGAACCTCCACCTCAACGGCCGTGAGGCGGGCGAGAGCGCCACTCGCGCCGGGGCCCGCCGTCTCGTCCTCACGCACATCCCGCCGTGGACGGACCCCCAGGTCAACCTGACCGACGCCCGCGCGGTCTATCCGGGGCCGGTGGAGCTGGCGGCGCCACGGGCGACGTACGAGATCTGACGCGTCCGTCCGCAGACCCCGACGGGCGTCCCCGGGCTCCGAACGCCCCGACGGTGACCGCCGCCTCCCCGGGAGGCAGCGGTCTCTTCGTCTTCCGGGCGAGCAGGAACTGCCCGCCCGGAAAGGGCGGAGTCCCAGGAGTCCCGAATCGCCCCGCACATGTGTGAGGGCCCCGGAACCACTGGTTCCGGGGCCCTGCGGGGGACTGCCGGCGCTAGGCCTTCGTCAGGTCCTCGACCTCCTCCTCGGGCTCGCGGCCCGGGGTGGTGAGGTCGAACTTGAGGATGGCGAACCGGAAGACGAAGTAGTAGATCGCCGCGAACACCAGGCCGATCGGGATGATCAGCCAGGGCTTGGTGGCGAGGTTCCAGTTCAGCAGGTAGTCGATCGCACCGGCCGAGAACGTGAAGCCCGCGTGGACGCCGAGCGCCCAGGTGATCGCCATGGACAGCGCGGTGAGGACCGCGTGGATCCCGTACAGCACCGGGGCGATGAACATGAACGAGAACTCGATCGGCTCGGTGACACCGGTGACGAAGGACGTCAGCGCGACGGAGACCATCAGACCCATCACGGCCTTGCGGCGCTCCGGGCGGGCGGTGTGCGCGATGGCGAGCGCGGCGGCCGGCAGACCGAACATCATGATCGGGAAGAAGCCCGACATGAACTGCCCGGCGGTCGGGTCACCGGCGAAGAAGCGGTTCAGGTCACCGTGCACCATGACGCCCGCGGAGTTCTTGTAGTCGCCGATCTGGAACCAGGACACGGCGTTCACGAACTGGTGCATGCCGACCGGGATCAGCGCGCGGTTGACCAGACCGAACAGACCCGCGCCCACGGCGCCCAGGCCGGTGATCCACTTGCCGATGTCGGAGATGCCGTCACCGATCGGCTTCCAGACCAGGCCGAAGAAGACGCCGAAGACCGTACCGACGAACGCCATGATGATCGGGACGAGCCGGCGGCCGTTGAAGAAGCCGAGCCAGTCCACCAGCTTGGTGCGGTGGAACCGCTGCCACAGCACGGCGGACAGCAGACCCAGGAGGATGCCGCCGAGGACGCCCGGGTTGTTGTACGTCGCCTCGACTATCTTGCCGTTCTCGATGTGCTGCTCGGTCAGCGGGAACGCCTTGAGGACGTTGCTGTAGACGAGGAAGCCGACCAGGGCCGCGAGCGCGGTGGAGCCGTCCGACTTCTTGGCGAAGCCGATCGCGACGCCGACGCAGAACAGCAGGGGCAGGTTGTCGAACACGGCGCCGCCCGCGGTCGCGAAGACGGACGCGACCTTGTGCCAGCCGAGTCCGTCGTCGCCGAACACGTCGGGCTGCCCCAGCCGGAGCAGGATGCCGGCCGCCGGCAGCACGGCGATGGGGAGCTGCAGGCTGCGGCCGACCTTCTGCAGGCCCTGAAACAGACCGGAGCCCCGCTTTTTCGCGGGGGCCGCCGATGTCGCGGTGGCGGTGCTCATACTTCCTCCATGTGCCGGGGAGCTGCCGGGAAACGGGAAAGGGGGAGGTGAACGGGGTGGACAGCCCCCGTGTGGTCTACACCACCTGTGGTGTAGACCTGTTGTAGCACGGTGAAGGCGGGATAAGGAACCCATGAATTCTCCGGCTCCGGAAGGACGAGGGGCAAATGCCGCACTCGTGATAAAGGCCACGTAGATGGGTGCCGTGTTCTCGCCCGGTGCTTTGCGGCCGTTCCCGGGGTGGTGTAGACCAGTTTCGACACAGCGGTTCGGCTCAGGGAGTAGGGACATGGCCAGCAAGGCTGAGAAGATCGTTGCCGGGCTCGGCGGCATCGACAACATCGACGAGATCGAGGGCTGCATCACCCGGCTCCGCACCGAGGTCCACGACGCCTCGCTGGTCGACGAGGCCGCTCTGAAGGCCGCCGGCGCCCACGGCGTCGTCAAGATGGGCACCGCCATCCAGGTCGTCATCGGCACCGACGCCGACCCGATCGCCGCGGAGATCGAAGACATGATGTGAGCCCCGGCTCACGCGGTCCCGCACACCCGTACGCGCACGCGGGTGGCCAGGGGTTTCTCCCGCCGCGGGAGAGGCCCCTGACGCGGATACGGATAGGCTCGGCGCCATGTCTCGAATCGACGGCCGTACCCCCGAACAGCTCCGCCCGGTCACCATCGAGCGCGGCTGGAGCAAGCACGCCGAGGGCTCCGTCCTCGTCTCCTTCGGCGACACCAGGGTCCTCTGCACCGCCTCCGTCACCGAGGGCGTGCCGCGCTGGCGCAAGGGCAGCGGCGAGGGCTGGGTCACCGCGGAGTACGCCATGCTGCCCCGCTCCACCAACACCCGCGGCGACCGCGAGTCGGTCAAGGGCAGGATCGGCGGCCGTACGCACGAGATCAGCCGCCTGATCGGCCGCTCCCTGCGCGCCGTCGTCGACACCAAGTCGCTCGGCGAGAACACCGTCGTCCTCGACTGCGACGTCCTCCAGGCCGACGGCGGCACCCGCACCGCCGCGATCACCGGCGCGTACGTCGCGCTCGCCGACGCGGTCGCCTGGGCACAGCGCAGGAAGCTGGTCAAGGCCACCCGGCAGCCGCTGACCGGCACCGTCTCGGCCGTCTCCGTGGGCATCGTGGCCGGTGTACCGCTCCTCGACCTCTGCTACGAGGAGGACGTCCGCGCCGAGACCGACATGAACGTCGTCTGCACCGGCGACGGCCGCTTCGTCGAGGTCCAGGGCACGGCGGAGGCGGAACCCTTCGCCCGCGCGGAACTGAACGCCCTCCTCGACCTCGCCGTGGCGGGCTGCGAACAGCTCACGGCGATGCAGCGGGCGGCGCTGGAGGCAACCGCGTAGCGCCCGGCGGCGTTTTCAGGAGTGACCCGGGTGGGGCGCACGGACGACACCGTGCGCCCCACTCCGACCACCCACGTGGAGGGAACCGCTCCATGGCCTCGCGCCACCGCCGACGCAACCCCACCGCCGCGTTCGCGGCCGTCGCCGTCCTCGCCGCCGTGGGCGCGAGTGCGGGCTGTGACGCCGTGAACAAGGCCGTCGACTGCGTCCAGACCGCAGACGCGATAGCCGACGGCGTCACCGACCTCCAGCAGGCCGTCGAGAACGCGGCGAACGACCCGGCCCGCACGGACGACGCCCTGAACTCCATCGAGAAGAACCTCGACAAGATCGGCGACAGGACGGACGACGTCGACGTCAACAAGGCGGTCGACGACCTGCACAAGGCGGTCACCGGCGTCCGGGACGCGATCAGGACCGGTGACAAGACCCCCGACGTGGCCCCGGTGACGAACGCGGCGGGCGAACTGACGAAGGTCTGCACGCCCTCCTAGTGCCTGTTCCGGCGGCAGACCGGCAGGCGGGCGCCGCGGTCGCGGACCGCCCACGGATACTGGTCCCATGACCCGCCTGATCCTCGCCACGCGCAACGCCGGAAAGATCACCGAACTCAGGGCGATCCTCGCCGAAGCGGGCCTCCCGCACGACCTCGTCGGCGCGGACGCCTGCCCCGACATCCCCGACGTCAGGGAAACGGGCGTGACGTTCGCCGAGAACGCCCTGCTCAAGGCCCATGCGCTGGCTCGCGCCACGGGCCTGCCTGCGGTGGCGGACGACTCCGGCCTGTGCGTCGACGTCCTGAACGGCGCACCGGGCATCTTCTCCGCCCGCTGGGCGGGCCGCCACGGCGACGACAAGGCCAACCTCGACCTGCTGCTGGCCCAGCTCTCGGACATCGACGACGCCCACCGCGCCGCCCACTTCGCCTGCGCGGCGGCCCTCGCGCTCCCCGACGGCACGGAACGGGTGGTCGAGGGCCGACTGTGCGGCACCCTGCGCCACGAGCCCACCGGCGCGAACGGATTCGGCTACGACCCGATCCTCCAGCCCGAGGGCGAGACGCGCACCTGCGCGGAACTGACCCCCGAGGAGAAGAACGCGATCAGCCACCGGGGCAAGGCGTTCCGGGCACTGGTACCGGCGCTGCGGGAGCTGCTCGGCTGAGGCCGATTGCGTGAAACGCCCGGTCCCTGGAAAGCACCCTGCCCGGACCGGGCCTTTCGTCATGCCATGTCCATGTGCGGCCGGTGGGACTCGAACCCACACGGGATTTCTCCCACGGGCACCTAAAACCCGCGCGTATGCCGATTTCGCCACGACCGCCCCAAAACGGACGTCGCACCTTCGCGTGCCGCTTGGTGCCGTTCAGTGTACGGGTGACGCCGCTCGCCCCGCTGGCCCCCCACCCTTCGGTACCCGCCATATCGCCGTCACGGCACGGCAGTTCGAGCGCCCGGGCGCAGTGGGCCAAGGGGGCCGACAGTGGGCGGCGACGCCGAGGGGCCGGCGACAGGTGTGTCGCCGGCCCCTCGGCCACCTTTACAGGTACAGCCCCGTGGAGTCCTCCGCGCCCTCGAAGCGGTCCGCCGCCACCGCGTGCAGGTCGCGTTCGCGCATCAGGACGTACGCGATCCCGCGCACCTCCACCTCGGCCCGGTCCTCCGGGTCGAACAGGACACGGTCGCCCGGTTCCACGGTCCGTACGTTCTGCCCGACCGCGACGACCTCCGCCCAGGCGAGGCGCCGGCCCACGGCCGCGGTCGCGGGGATGAGGATGCCGCCGCCGGAGCGGCGCTCGCCCTCGCCGGTCTCCTGCCGCACCAGCACGCGGTCGTGCAGCATCCGGATGGGCAACTTGTCGTGGTGGGTCTTCTCGCTCACGCCCTGAACCTACCTGCCTTCGACCGCCTCGCGCGCGCCCGGGTCAGTCCCTGCGCCGCCGGGAGCCCAGCGCGAACAGGCTCACGACACCGACCACGACCAGCGCCACGGGCACGATGCGCTCCAGCCGCGGCGCGCCCTCCTCCGTGACCAGCTGGCCCTTGACCTCGCTGACGACCCGGTTGACGCCCACATAGGCCCGGCCGAACGTGTGGTCGATGTTGGAGACGACCTTGGCCTTGGCGTCCCCGACGATGGTCTTCGGGTGCACCCGGACGCCGATCTCGTCGAGCGTCTCGGCCAGCGTCTCGCGGCGGCGTTTGATGTCCGCCTCGATCTCGGCCGGAGTCCTGGTGTCCGGTGTGCTCGACGTGTCCGTCACCGCGCTTCCTCCGTGGTCGTGTGCGACGTGTCCGGCGCATTTTCCTGATTCTGTGCTCGACAGTCTGTCAGCTCCGCGCCGAAGGGGCTCCCCGGCACCCCCGTGGGGGTCCGGAAGGAGATTAGGCTCCTCGGGTAACCCGAGTAACCCGCGTGATCCACGTGACCCGCCCCTTGCCCCGTGAGGTATCGATGAGCGAGCGACTCCAGCCCGGCGACACCGCCCCCGCCTTCACCCTGCCGGACGCCGACGGCAACGAGGTCTCCCTGGCCGACCACAAGGGCCGCAAGGTCATCGTGTACTTCTACCCGGCGGCGCTCACCCCGGGCTGCACCAAGCAGGCGTGCGACTTCACGGACAACCTCCAGCTGCTGGCGGGAGCAGGCTACGACGTCATCGGCGTCTCCCCGGACACGCCGGAGAAGCTCGGGAAGTTCCGTGAGAAGGAGTCCCTGAAGGTCACCCTGCTCGCGGACCCCGACAAGAAGGTGCTGGAGGCGTACGGCGCCTTCGGCGAGAAGAAGCTGTACGGCAAGACGGTCGTCGGCGTCATCCGCTCCACGGTGATCGTGGACGAGGACGGCAAGGTCGAGCGTGCCCTGTACAACGTGAAGGCGACGGGCCACGTGGCGAAGATCATCAAGGATCTGGGCATCTGACCGTCTCCAGCGGTAACGGCCCGCACCGGAGCGATCCGGTACGGGCCGTTCCCTGCGCCGGGGACCTGGCGCTAAGACCTCCGGCTCGGCGCACTCAGCGCCCCCGCCCCGGTGGTCGTGCCCCCGGTGCCGGTGGTGCCGCCGTCCCCGGTGGTTCCCGTGCCGCTGGTACCGCCGTCTCCCGTGGTGCCTCCGGTCCCGGTGGTGCCGCCGCCCCCGGTGGTGCCTCCGGTCCCGGTGGTGCCGCCGTTGCCGGTCGTGCCTCCCGTGCCGGTGGGCCCGCCGGTGGTCGTGCCGCCGTTGCCCGGGGTGCCGCCCGTCGTCGTGCCGCCCGTGCCGGGGGTGCCGCCCGTCGTCTGGCCCTGGGTCTGGCCCTGGTTCTGGCCCGGCGTGGGGGACTGGCCGCCCGTGGCGCCGCCGTTCGACTGGTCGCCCGTGGTGCCCGGCTGCTGGTCCGACGGCCCGGCGCTCGGGGGCTCCGGCGTCTGGTCCGCGCCCGGCTGGAGCTGCAGGTCGAAGTCCTTCACCGGCTGCCCCTGCAGCGCGTCCTTCGTGAACTGCGCCCAGATCTGCGCGGGCGCGCCGCCACCGTTGACGCGGGCCAGGCCCATCGCGCCGTAGAGCGACTTGTGCTTGCCGGTGTCCGGGTCCTGACCCATCACCGCGACCACGGTGGCCAGCTGCGGGGTGTAGCCCGCGAACCAGGCGGCCTGGTCCTCCTCCGCGGTGCCGGTCTTGCCCGCGGCGGGCCGGTCGGCGCCCTGTGCGGCGGTCGCGGTGCCGTTGTCGACCACGCTCTGCAGGACCGACGTGGTGGTGTCGGCCGCCTCACGGCTGACGGCCTGCTTCACGGACTGCTGCGGCAGCGCGATGTCCTCAGTGCCGTTGGTGATCTTCTCGACCAGTGTGTACGCGCCGTGCCTGCCGTGGTTGGCGAGGGTCGCGTACGCCTGCGTCATGTCCAGGACGCTCGCGGTGGCCGTGCCGAGCGCGATCGACGGGTAGGGCTGCAGGTCGGGCGTGTTCGCGGGCACACCCAGACCGACCGCGGTCTGCTTGACGCCGGACGGGCCGACGTCCACCGCCATCTGCGCGTACACGGCGTTCACGGACTTGTCCGTGGCCTCGCGGACGGTGATCGGGCCGTAGGAGACGTTGTCCTCGTTCTCCGGCGCGTAGGGACCGCCGGACCAGCCCTGCACGGGCCGCTTGTCCGTGCCGTCGTACACCGTGTTCGGGGTGATGGTGACGCCGTCCTGGGTGCGGGAGCCGTTCTCGATGGCGGAGGTCAACACGAACGGCTTGAACGTGGAGCCGACCTGGTAGTCGCGGCGGGTGGCGTTGTTGACGTACTGCTTGGTGTAGTCGATGCCGCCGTACATCGCGAGGACCTTGCCGGTGGCCGGGTCGATGGCGGCGCCGCCCGCGCGGACGTACCGGTCGACCTTGTTGTTCTTCTTGTCGAGCTTGTTCATCACCTGGTCGTCGACGGCCTTGACGAACGCGTCCTGCTTGGACTTCTCCAGCGTGGTGGTGATGCGGTATCCGCCGCGGGCCAGGGTGTCCTCGTCGATGATCTTGTTGCTGGTGAGGTAGTCCTTGATCGCCTCGACCAGGTAGCCGCGCTGCCCGGACATTCCCGAGGCGTGGACCTGCTGGCGGGGCATGGGGAAGGTCACCTTCTGGCGCTCGGCGGCGCTCAGCCAGCCCTTCTTGACCATGCCGTCGAGGACGTAGTTCCAGCGGGCCAGGGCCGCGCCCTTGTTCTCGGGGTGCGCGACGACGTCGTACTCGCTGGGGGCGTTGAGCAGGGCGGCGAGGTAGGCGGCCTGGCCGACGTCGAGGTCCTTGGCGTCGACGCCGTAGTAGGCCTGGGCGGCGGCCTGGATGCCGTAGGCGTTGCGGCCGAAGTAGCTCGTGTTGAGGTAGCCCTCGAGGATCTCGTCCTTGCTCTTCTCGCGGTCCAGCTTGATCGCGATGAAGAACTCCTTCACCTTGCGGGTGACGGTCTGCTGCTGCTCGAGGTAGTAGTTCTTGACGTACTGCTGGGTGATCGTCGAGCCGGACTGCTTGCCCTTGCCGGTGGCCGTGTTCCAGGCCGCCCGGACCATGGCCTGGGGGTCGACGGCGGACTCGGTGTAGAAGTCGCGGTCCTCGGCGGCGAGTGCGGCGTGCTGCGCGGCCCTGGAGATCTGCGCGAGCCTGACGTTCTCCCGGTTGATGGAGCCGTCGCGGGCCAGCTCGCTGCCGTCCGCGTACAGGTAGACGTTGCTCTGCTTGGTCGCCGCCGCGTTGGCCGCCGGGATCTTGACCGTGTAGTAGCCGAGTGCGAACAGTCCGATCAGGAGCAGCAGGCCCGCCAGGAGGGTGCCGAGCACCGTCTTCCAGGTCGGGATCAGCCGGCGCCATCCCGTGCGCCCCGGCCGCCTCGGGCCGTCGCCGGGGACCACCGCGACAGGTGCCGTCGGCGGTTCTCCGGACGCCACGCCCTGGCTGCTCTTCTGCGGCTGTGGCTCGTCGCTCATCGTGGTGCCGGACTCCCGTTTCGCGTCGTACGTTCCCGTACGTCCTCGTACGCCATCTGCATCCCCTGATGAAGACTGTCGCACCTTGCGTTCCAGTTCCCGGCACGAGGGACGGGCCTGCGGGAAAAACGTGTGGTACGCCACTTCGTCCGCGCGCTAGGCTCCTGCGCTTCGCCCGGCACGCGTCGAAGGGAGGGCTCCCGTGGGGGCAGGGCGGTTGTACACCGCTGTCGCCGCCGGTGGTTTCCGGCGGTACGCCACCTACCGGACCGCGACCGCGGCCGGGGTGTTCACCAACACGGTCTTCGGATTGATCTTGGCATACACCTACCTGGCCCTGTGGCACGAACGGCCGCACCTGGGGGGTTACGACGAGGGCCAGGCGCTGACGTACGTGTGGACGGGTCAGGCACTGCTGATGACCGTCTCGGTGATGGGCGGCGGCTTCGAGGACGAGCTGATCGAACGCATCCGCACCGGCGACATCGCGATCGACCTGTACCGCCCCGCCGACCTGCAGCTGTGGTGGCTGGCCGCGGACCTGGGGCGCGCGCTGTTCCATCTGCTCGGCCGGGGCGTGGTGCCGCTGGCGGTGGGCGCGCTGCTGTTCCCGCTCGCGCTGCCCGCGAGCCCGCTGACCTGGCTGGCCTTCCTGGTCGCGGTCGCCTTCGGGGTGGTGGTGAGCTTCGCGATCCGGTTCGTCGTCGCGCTCACCGCGTTCTGGCTGCTGGACGGCGCGGGAGTGGCCAGCATCTCCTGGCTGACGGCGATGTTCTGCTCGGGCATGCTGCTGCCGCTGAACGTCTTTCCCGGGGCGCTCGGCGACATCGTCCGGGTGCTGCCCTGGTCGTCGCTGCTCCAGGCGCCCCTGGACGTGCTGCTCGGCACGGCGGATCCCCTGCCCACGTACGCCTTCCAGGGCGCCTGGGCGGTGGTGCTGCTGGCCGTGGGGCGGCTGGTGCAGTCGGCGGCGACGCGGCGGGTGGTGGTGCAGGGTGGCTGACACCGCGTTCAGGGGCACGGAGCCGCACGGCCCGGTGCGCACGCAGGTCCACGGCCCGGTGCGCACGCAGGTCCACGGCCCGGTGCGCGAGGGAATGCGTGCCTACTTCCTGATCGTCGCCATGTGGATCCGCTCCACCGTGGCCTACCGCGCCTCCTTCCTGATGACGACGTTCGGCAATTTCGCCGGCACCGCGCTCGACTTTGTCGCGATCATGCTGATGTTCTCGCGGGTCGACCGCCTCGGCGGCTACGGCCTGCCCGAGGTGGCCTTCCTGTACGGCCTGTCCACGACCGCCTTCGGCCTCGCCGACCTCGCGATCGGCTCGATGGACCGGCTGGGGCGGCGGGTGCGCGACGGCACGCTGGACACCCTGCTGGTGCGGCCGGCGCCGGTGATCGCGCAGGTCGCCGCGGACCGCTTCGCCCTGCGGCGCCTGGGCCGGGTCACGCAGGGCGCGCTGGTCCTCGGGTACGCCGTCGCCGTGCTGGACGTCTCCTGGACACCGCTGAGGGTGCTGATGGTGCCGCTGGCGCTGCTGAGCGGTGGCGCGATCTTCTGTGCGGTGTTCGTGGCCGGCGGGGCCTTCCAGTTCGTCGCGCAGGACGCCTCCGAGGCGCAGAACGCGTTCACGTACGGCGGCACCACACTGCTGCAGTACCCGCCCACCGTGTTCGCGAAGGATCTGGTGCGCGGGGTGACGTTCGTGCTGCCGCTCGCCTTCGTCAACTGGCTGCCCGCGCTGTACGTGCTGGGCCGGCCCTATCCGCTCGACCTGCCGTCCTGGGTCGCCTTCACACCGCCGCTGGTCGCGGTGGGCTGCTGTGCGCTCGCGGGGCTGGCATGGCGGGCGGGACTGCGTTCGTACCGGAGTACGGGGAGCTGAGAGGGGATCATGAGCAGCGGCTTCATCGAACTCGACCGCGTCGGGAAGGTCTTCGACGTGCGCAAGAGGACCGGGTTCCTGAAGAGCGAGCGGCGGCAGGTGAGGGCCGTGGACTCGATCTCCTTCACCGTGGCACGCGGCGAGATGGTCGGCTACATCGGGCCGAACGGTGCCGGGAAGTCCACCACGATCAAGATGCTGACCGGGATCCTCACCCCGAGCGGCGGCCGGCTGCGGGTCGCCGGCATCGACCCCTCCCGCGAGCGGACCCGGCTGGCGCAGCGCATCGGCGTGGTGTTCGGGCAGCGTACGACCCTGTGGTGGGACCTGCCGCTGGTCGACTCCTACCGGCTGATGCACCGGATGTACCGCATCCCCGACGCCCGTTACCGCGAGAACCTCGACCGACTGGTCGAACTCCTGGAGCTGGGCGCCCTGTTGGACGTGCCGGTACGGCAGCTGTCGCTGGGCCAGCGGATGCGCGGCGACATCGCGGCAGCGCTGCTGCACGACCCGGAGGTGCTGTACCTGGACGAGCCGACGATCGGGCTGGACGTCATCTCCAAGGCGAAGGTGCGGGAGTTCCTGCGGGAGGTGAACGCCGAGCGCGGTACGACGGTGCTGCTGACCACGCACGACCTGCAGGACATCGAGCAGTTGTGCTCCCGGGTGATGGTCATCGACCACGGCCGGCTGATGTACGACGGCCCGCTCGCCGGGCTGCACGAGGTCGGCGACAGCGAACGCACCCTGGTGGTCGACCTGGAGCGGGAGCTGCCGCCGATCCAGGCGCCGCCCGCGCGCGTGGTGCGGGTGGAGGGACCACGGCAGTGGCTCGCGTTCCCGGCGTCGCAGTCGGCGGCGCCGCTGGTGGCGCGGATCGCGGAGGAGTATCCGCTGGTGGACCTCTCGGTGCGGGAACCGGACATCGAGGCGGTGATCGCGAAGATGTACGCGGAGAAGGCGGGGGAGGGCGTGGGCGTGGTCGGGGGCGCCGCGAACTCGTAGGCTGACGCCCATGACCGACGCTGTGTCTCACGGGGGAAGCGACGAGCAGCGGCCGGCGCCGCACACCCGCCTCCCGGATCCGGATCTGCGCGCCTCCGACGCCGATCGTGAACGTGTCGCCGAGGTCCTCAGGGACGCCCTCGCGGAGGGCCGTCTCGACATGGAGGAGTTCGAGGAGCGGCTGGAGGCGACGTACAGGGCGCGGACGTACCGCGAACTGGCGCCGATCACCCGGGACCTGCCGGCCGCGGGTGTCACACCGCCGGTCGTGTCCCTGAGCAAGGAACCGGCGCCGAGCGGCGGTTGGGCCGGGCGGATCACCGGTGGCGAGGGATCGTCCTCGTGGGCGGTCGCCGTGATGTCCGGGTTCCAGCGCAAGGGGCGCTGGCGGGTGCCGAAGCGGTTCAACTGCTTCGCCTTCTGGGGCGGCGGTGAGATCGACCTCAGGGAGGCGGACTTCGCGGACCGCGAGGTCGAGATCAACTGCGTCGCGATCATGGGCGGGATGAACGTGATCGTGCCACCCGGTGTCGAGGTGGTCGTGCGCGGCATCGGCATCATGGGCGGCTTCGACCACCGCGAGGAGGGCGTGCCGGGGGAGCCGGGCGCGCCGCGCGTGGTCGTCACCGGGTTCGCGTTCTGGGGCGGGGTCGCTGTCGAGCGCAAGCTGACCAAGGCCGGGCGGCAGCGGCTGAAGGAGCAGCGGCGCCAGGAGAAGCTGGAGCGCGGAGCCGGCCGCGGGGAACTGGAGAACTCCCCCCGAGAGGGCCTGGAGGGCCTGCTCGACGCCCACAGGGCGCTCGAGGAGCACCGCGAGTGGATGCGTGAACGCCGCGAGGAGCGGCGCGAGCAGTACCGCGAGCGCCGTGAGGCGCGGCGCGAGGAGCGCGACCGGCGCCGTCACGGCGGCTGGTGAACGGGGTCAGCGTCTGCAGTCCGGCGCCGGCCCCTACAGCTCGGCGGGCGCGGTGCCCAGGAGCGAGGTCAGGCCGACGGCCTCCGCCATCCTCCTGAAGCCCCGGTCGCTGGGGTGGAGGTGGTCGCCCGAGTCGTAGTCGGGGCGCAGCCGGCGCGGGTCGTAGGGGTCGCGCAGCGCCCGGTCGAAGTCGACGACCGCGTCGAACACGGTGCCCGAACGGATCTCCGCGTTGACGGCCTGGCGCACCTGCTCGCGGTCGGCCCGGTAGAGGCGGTGGCCCTCGAACGGCGTCAGCGTGGCGCCGACGACCTTCAGACCGCGGGCGTGGGCCTCGCGGACGAGGGTGCGCAGGCCCGCGGTGATCCGGTCGGGGTCGGCGTGGCCGGGGTCGTGGAGGATGTCGTTGACGCCGAGGTCGATGACGACGACCTTGGCGTTCGTGCGCTCCAGCACGTCGCGGCCGAAGCGGCTCAGACCGCTCGGGTTGTCGGCCGGCCGGCCCCCGCCGCTCGCCAGGACCTCGTTGCCGCTGATGCCCTCGTTGACCACGGTGTAGCGGGGCACGTCATCCCGTCCGGCCGCCTGGCGCAGCCGCTCGGACAGCACGTCCGTCCAGCGGCGGTCGGCGCCCACGGTGGAGGTGATGCCGTCGGTGATCGAGTCGCCGAACGCGACGACGGTGCCCGTCGCCTCGTTGCTGAGCAGGTCGAGCGCGGTCAGACAGCGCCAGGAGAGGGTCGGGGTGGTGAAGGGCAGGCCGCTGGTGTCCTCGGTGCGGTCGCCCTGGGCGACGTAGGAGATCTGGCGGGCGTACCGGTGGTAGGTGACCGGGCCGGACGGGGTGGGGGAGTAGGTGGTCACCAGGACGTCCGCACCGCGCGGGACGACGATCCGTACGGCGTCGCTGATCACCTGATCGCCGGGGGCGATGACGACCGAGGGCAGGCCGCCGAAGGTGAGCCGGCGCATGCTGCCGTCGGCCGCCCGCGCGGTGCCGTCCGTGGCGGCGAGGGCGATCGAGGCGTGCGTGATGCTCAGGGGCTGCCCGCCGTAGAGATTGGACAGCGTGATCCGGGCGCCCGTCCCGCCGACGCCGACGTGGACGACGTTGCGTACGGACCTGCCCGCCGTTCCGGTGGCCCGGGTGCCGGGCTCGGCCCCGGACGGCGAGGCCGCCCAGGCGCTCACCCAGATGCCGGTGGAGGCGGGTGCGGCGGCGTCCGGCGGGGTCGGCCGGGCGACGGCGAGTGTGCTGCGGCGACTGCCGTCGCCGGCCGTGACCCCGAGGTATATGGCGGCCGAGACGGTCAGCACGATCGTCAGGACAGCCGCCAGCAGGGCATAACCGTGTTTCCTGGTCATGCGGATGCGTTGTCTCCTAGGGCGAGCGGAACCCAAGGCTCCGTTTTTGATCATTCCCATGATGCGTCATGGGGCGCAGGTGACCGACGCGGCCCTGGGCCGGCTCCTGGACGAAACCTCTGACGTAACTCCGGAAAGCCCCGGAATCTTCCCGCTCCGGACCCGATGTGGGGAACTCCTGTTCCGTTCCAGGAGTCGGTCGGGAAGGGACAATGTGTACGGGGGACGCGGACGGGTGGAGTGGATGGAACGGACGAAGACCGACGACGAGGTGACGGTGCGGCAGCGGGCCCGCCCCGACGTGGACGTCGCCGCCGGCCGGGCGATGACCTCCTTCAGCCCTGCCGACGAGGAGAAGCGCCGGGGCGTACGCCGCATGAAGGGCACGGCCACCGGGTTGCTGCTGCTCGTCGCGGTCGTGTACGCGTTGGCCAGATGGGCGCAGAACTCGGGCGCGGGCCCCTGGGCGGGCTATGTCGCGGCGGCCGCCGAGGCCGGCATGGTCGGCGCGCTCGCCGACTGGTTCGCGGTCACGGCCCTCTTCCGTCACCCGCTCGGCCTGCCGATCCCGCACACGGCGATCATCCCCAACAAGAAGGACCAGCTGGGCGTCTCCCTCGGCGAGTTCGTCGGGGAGAACTTCCTGTCCCAGGAGGTCGTACGGCAGCGGCTGCGCGCCGTCGGTATCGCGAGCCGCCTCGGTGCCTGGCTCGCCGACCCGGAGCACGCCGACCGGGTCACGGCGGAGCTGGCGACGGCCCTGCGCGGTGCCCTGACCGTGCTGCGCGACTCCGACGTCCAGGCGGTGGTGGGCGAGGCCATCACCCGCCGCGCCGACGCCCAGGAGATCGCCCCCGGGCTCGGCAAACTGCTCGAACGCGTCGTCGCGGACGGCGGCCACAAACGGATCGTCGACCTGGTCTGCGCCCGCGCCCACGACTGGCTCGTCCTGCACGACGACCAGGTGATGGCCGCCGTCCAGGGCGGCGCCCCCGGCTGGACACCCCGCTTCGTGGACAAGAAGGTCGGCGAACGGGTCTACAAGGAGCTGCTCCGCTTCGTCACCGAGATGCGGGACGCGCCCACGCACCCGGCGCGCGGCGCCCTCGACCGGTTCCTCGCCGACTTCGCCTCCGACCTGCAGTCCGACACCGACACCCGGGCCCGCGTGGAGCGGCTCAAGGGCGAGGTGCTGGGCCGCGGCGAGGTGCAGGACCTGATCGCGTCCGCCTGGACGGCCGTACGATCCATGATCGTCTCGGCGGCGGAGGACGAGCGCAGCGAGCTGCGGCTGCGGGTGCGGGCGTCGCTGCTGTCGCTGGGCGCGCGCATGGCCACCGAGCCCAGGACGCAGGGGAAGGTGAACTCCTGGGTGGAGGGGGCGGCGGTGCACGTCGTGACCACCTACCGCAGGGAGATCACCTCCCTGATCACGGACACGGTCGCGGGCTGGGACGCCGGCCACACCACCCGCAAGATCGAGGCGCACATCGGCCGGGACCTGCAGTTCATCCGGATCAACGGCACGGTGGTGGGCTCGCTGGCCGGGCTGCTGATCTACACGGTGTCACGGGCGCTCGGGGCGTAACCGGCGCCGGCGCGGGAACCCGGGGCGCGTGCGGCGCCACCCGGCGCCCCTGAGGAGGGAGCCATGTCGACCACCGCGCCACGCCCTGGCACGGTCACCACCGCCATACCCGCCCGTCTCGACCGTCTGCCCTGGTCACGCTGGCACTGGACGATCGTGATCGGCCTCGGCACGGTGTGGATCCTCGACGGCCTGGAGGTCACGGTCGTCGGTAACATCGCCAGCCGTCTGTCGGAGCCCGGCAGCGGCCTGGCGATCAGTTCGGGCCAGGTCACCGGTGTCGCGGCCGCCCTGTATGTGGCGGGCGCCTGCTTCGGCGCCCTGTTCTGGGGCCGTCTGACCGACCGGTTCGGCCGCAAGAAACTCTTCATGATCACTCTTGCGGTCTATCTCGCCGCCACCGCCCTGACCGCGGTGTCCTTCCAGGCCTGGTGGTTCTTCCTCTTCCGCTTCCTGACCGGCTTCGGCATCGGCGGAGAGTACGCGGCCATCAACTCCGCGATCGACGAACTGATCCCGGCGAAGTACCGGGGCCGCGTCGACCTGATCATCAACGGCAGCTTCTGGGTGGGTGCCGTGGCCGGCGCGCTGCTGTCGATCCCCGCCCTGAACACGTCCTTCCTCGCGGCGAACGTCGGCTGGCGGCTGACCTTCGCCCTCGGCGCCGTCCTGGCCCTGGTCATCCTGCTGGTGCGGCGGCACGTCCCGGAAAGCCCGCGCTGGCTGCTGATCCACGGCCGGGACCGGGAGGCGGAGGAGATCGTCTCCGCCATCGAACGGCAGGTCGAGGAGCAGAAGGGCGAGCGGCTGCCCGAGCCGGACGGCGGCGAGCTGGAGATCCACCAGCGCAGGAGCGTGAGCTTCGCGGAGATCGCCCGCACCGTCTTCGGCCAGTACCGCAAGCGGGCCGTCCTCGGCTTCTCCCTCTTCATCGGCCAGGCGTTCCTCTACAACGCGATCACCTTCGGCTTCGGCGCGATCCTGACCAAGTTCTTCAACGTGCCGGCCGACCACACCGGCTACTACTTCGCCGTCATCGCGGTCGGCAACTTCTGCGGTCCGCTGCTGCTCGGCCACCTGTTCGACACGGTCGGCCGCCGGGTGATGATCTCCTCGACGTACCTGCTCTCGGGCCTGCTGCTGTTCGGCACGGCCTGGCTGTTCGACCGGGGCTCGCTGGGCGCGGCCACCCTCACGGCCTGCTGGTGCGCGGTGCTGTTCTTCGCCTCGGCAGGCGCCTCCAGCGCCTACCTCACGGTCTCCGAGATCTTCCCGATGGAGACCCGGGCGATGTCCATCGCCTTCTTCTACGCCCTCGGCACCGCGGCCGGCGGCATCAGCGGTCCGCTCCTGTTCGCCCACCTCACCGGCACGGGCAGGGTCGGCGACACGGTCCTGGCCTTCTCGATCGGCGCGGCCCTGATGTGCGGGGCCGGCCTGGTCGCGGCGGCACTGGCGGTACGGGCCGAACGGCGCTCGCTGGAGGACATCGCCCGCCCGCTGACGGCTGTGGCGGGCCGGGCCAGGACGGCCGCCCAGGGCGCCCGGCCCTCCCGCCGGACCCCCGGCACCGAGGGCCCCACGGCCCCACCGGCGGCGAGCGCGCCGTAACGGCACAGGCCGGGCACCGGCGGTACGCCGTACCGCCGGCGTTCCAGATGAGCGGCCTTCGCCTCCCTCGATGACGACGACGGCGGCCGTGTCGCGAGGGGGGCCCGCTCGGCGGTGGTCGCGTCGCGAGCGGCCCGCCCCGCTTGGCGGTGGCCGTGTCGCGAGGGTCGCTCGGCGGTGGCCGTGTCGCGAGGGGGCCCGTCTGTCCTAGCCGCGCCGGTCGGCCACGGCCCAGGACGCCAGGGCCACGGCCCCGGCCACTCCGAACACCGAGGGCCACGCCCCCACCTTCTTGGCCAGCGGGTGCGATCCGGCGAAGGCGGCGACGTACGCGGCGGTCAGCGCCCCCGCCGCCGCACCCCCGGCCTGCCGCCGCCACCGCTGCGCGGCCGCTGCACCCGCGACGGCCAGCACGGCTCCGCCCAGCTGCCGCTTCCTGGTCCAGCGGGCGACCCCGTAGCCGCCGACGAGCCCACTCGCGGCCACCAGGGCCGTAGGAACCTTCGCCATCGCAGTCTTCCTCCCGATCATCGTTCCGGCGGGATGAGGCTAACTCCGCGCAGGGGAGCGCCCGGGAGCAGGGTGCTGCTGGGCGCGCCGCCGCAGTCGCACCAACTTGAGTCGGAGCTTGTCAACTTTCTGCCTCCGCGCTATATAAGAAGACGTAAAGGGCATCGCACACGCAGCGCCTGACGAAGGGAGTGACCTGTGATGCTCATGCGCACGGATCCGTTCCGCGAGCTCGACCGGCTCACGCAGCAGGTCTTCGGCTCCACCGCACGCCCCTCCGCGATGCAGATGGACGCCTACCGTTCCGGTGACGAACTCGTCGTCCACTTCGACCTCCCCGGCATCGACCCCGAGTCGATCGACCTCGACGTCGAACGCCACGTCCTCAACGTCCGCGCCGAGCGCCGCTCCCCGGCCCCCGAGGGCGCCGACATGGTGGTGGCCGAGCGTCCCACCGGAACCTTCACCCGTCAGCTGTTCCTGGGCGACACCCTGGACACGGAGCGCATCGAGGCCTCGTACGACGCCGGCGTCCTCACCCTCCGCATCCCCGTCGCCGAGGAGGCCAAGCCGCGCCGCATCCAGATCACCGGTGGCGACAAGCCCAAGCAGCTCAGCAGCTGACAACCGCCGAAAGGTGCCCGTCCCGTGTCCGAAAGCCCATGGGACGGGCAGCGGTAACCGGGTACCCGGGAGGCGACCGGGTGGGAAGCGAAACTGGAGGAGTACGCGCAGGATGAGAACGACCACGACGAGCGCGGCGGCGACGGGTACGGCGATGACCGGCACGCTCGGCAAGGTGACGACGGGCCCCGTCGACACGACGACCACGGTGGAGACACCGGTCACGTTGGACGCACCGGTCAGGGCGGGCGCACCGGCCAGGGCGGGCGCAACGGCCATGGTGGACGCACCGGTCACGGCGGAGGCGACGTCCCGGCCCGGCTGGTCCCGGCTGGTCGACGCGGTGCAGGAATCCGGCCAGTACGCGACCGTCAAGGAGGCGGAGCGCATCATCCGTATCGTGCTCTCCGCCCTCGGCGGCCATGTGATCGGCGACGAGCGCGTGGAACTGGCCCACCGCCTCCCCGAGGAGGCGGCGCGCCTGATCGCCTCGCAGATCCCGGTGACACGGCCGCTGACGGCGCCCGAGTTCGTGGACGCGGTGGCCACCCGGATCGAGGGCGCCACACCGGCGACGGCACGCTGGGACGTCAGCGCGGTCCTCGGCACGCTGCCCGCCCTGGTGGGAGACGACCTGACGACTCGTCTGATCCGCCAACTCCCCTCCGGATACGCGCTGCTGTTCGGAAAGGCGGACCTGACACCGGCAGCGTGACACCGGCGCCGCCGCACGCACGATCGAGCCCCTGACCGCGGAGCGAGGGCCGGGTGATCCCCGTGTGACCCGGTTCTCCCCCGCGGCGGGAGCGGCAAGGGGCGGGTGCCGCTCGCAGCCGGCGGGCGACTGCCGGCCGGGCGTGTTCGCCTGACGCCTGGTCGCGGCCGCTTGGGGCGGGTGTCACTCGTGTGTGACGAGCGGCACCCGCTCCTCCATGTACGCGGCGATGTGCGCGAAGGTGGCGTCCGGCTGCTCGATGTGCGGCAGATGGCCCGCCTTCGGGACGACCTCGAGCCGGCCGTCACCGAAGGCCCTGGCGAACGCGGCGCCGTAGGCGGGGCTGACGATACGGTCGCTCTCGCCCCAGAGGAGGAGGGCGGGAACCCGGACCCGGCCCGATCGGCGCAGCAGCTTGGGGTCGTGCATGTAGGGGTCACCGGCCAGGGCGCGCAGCGTGGCCACGTTGGCCTGGCGGACGGCGAGTTGGTCGGCCGGGAGCGTGGCCGGGTCGACGTAGTGGCGGTCCGGGTCGTGCCAGGAGTGCTCGGCGACGCCGCGGGCGTCGAGGGCGAAGAAGTCGGTGATCGGTTCCGACTCGATGTGCACGCCGACGGCGTCGATCAGGACGAGGCCGCTGATGATCCCGGCCGTGTCCCGTACGGCCATCTCGGCGGCGATCCAGCCGCCGAGCGAGGAGCCGACGACGAGGACGTCGGCCGACCCGCGGCCGCGCAGAAGGTCCAGGTACGCGAGGGCGAGGTCGTCGACACCGGTGAGCCATGCGGGCCGCTGGGTGCCGTCCCATCCGGGGTGCACGGGTGTGAGGGTGTGCGCGCTCTCGGAGAGGCGCGCGGCCAGCCCGGCCACCGTGGCCGGCCCCCCGCCGCCGTGCAGGACCAGGACCGGCCTGCCGTGGCCGGCTTCCGACAAGGTGAGGGACAGGTCGTCGTAGACGACCGCTGTGGTCTTCGTCTGCATGCGACCACAGTAACTAAGTATCTTTATTTAAGCTAGCTCAGTCACTGGGTAGACTTGCCCCATGCACTCCACGCGCGGCGATCTCGGCGACCTGCAAGCCCTCGGCAGGGCGATCAAGCAAGCCCAGTACCGGCAGCACCGGGCCCTCGACAGCGCCCTCGCGGCCGTCGGCACCACGCTCGCCCAGTGGGACGCCCTCCGGGCGATCAGCCGCTCCCCCGGGGCGTCGGCCCGCGAACTGGCCACGGCGACCTTCCAGACCGAACAGGCCTTCGGCACGCTCGCGACCCGCCTCACCACCCAGGGCCTGATCGAACGCCGCCCGGGTCGCGGCCGCCGCATCGAGCACCACCTGACATCCGCCGGCGAACAGGTCCTGACGAGGGGCGGCAAGGTCGCCGAGGAAGTACTCGCCACATGCTTCGCCGCCCTGCCGGACACGGACCGGGAGACGCTGCTCGGCCTGCTCAGCCGCCTCAACGGCGAAGAGGGCACCTGTTCCGCCCGGCCGGCACCAGCGCACCGCCCGGCATGAGCGCCCTGCGGCAGGTGCGCCCGCACGTGGCCCGCATGCCGCAGCGGCTGCCGGAGGCCGCAGCGATCGTCACCGACGCGTCCTGCGGCCTCGTCGCCTGGAACCCGCTCGCGCAGGCGCTGCTCGGCGCCGACCTCGGCCGCGGCACCACGAACCTGGCCCGCCGCCGCTTCCTCGGCCGGGGCCGCATGTACGAGAGCACCAGGGCCGAGCAGTTCGGGCACACCGTGGTGGCACGACTGCGCCGCGCCGCGGACCGCTGCCCCGACGCCGAGCCGGCCGCCCTGCCGGCCGAACTGCACACCGGCAGCGAGGAATTCCGCCGGATCCTGAAATTCCGCCGGATCCGGGAAAGCCACCCGATCCACGCCCCCGGCCACCGCACCAAAGCCGTCGACCACCCCTCGGTGGGCAGACTGCGCCTGAACTGCGACGTCCTCCTCGTACCGGAGGACGACCAGGAGGTCGTCCAGATCACGGCGAAGCCGGGCTCACCCTCCGCACGGGCGTTGCGCGCTCCGGCCGCAACGGCCGCCTCACGAAGGGCGGATCGGTGGGCGGCGTGACATCCCGTCAGGAGCCCCGGGTGCTGTCGGGTGCCGCGGTGAGGCCGTGTCAGCCGTACAGCACCGCAAGCGATCCGAGGAGGAGCGCGGCTGCGACGGACAGGCCCAGGACCCTGTAGCGGCTCCACGCGGCAAGCGCGAGGAAACACGCCCACGCTCCGCCCACGACGGTGGCAGCCCACCAGCCGGCGCTCGTCTGGGCGGCGGCGAGGGGGATGGGCGCCAGCACGATCGTCGGCGGGAGGACCGCGAGCCGTGGCCTGATGTCCAGCAGTCCGTAGACGACGATCAGCGTGATCAGCGCTGTCGCGAACGTGAGGGGGACGACGGCGAGATCCCACCAGGTGAGGCAGAGGCCGTCCGTCGTCTCACATGCCTGCTTGCTGTACTGCTCGACCCAGGAGAAGAAGCGGCAGGCACCCCAGGCCAGTACCGCGCCGGTGACAGCCGCTCCGGATACGCGCGGCGCGATGGGCCTGGGCTCTGTGTAGGGCGTGTCCATGCCTACAGACTCCTTCGAAGGGCGGCCGCGGTCCTGAGTAGGAATACTCAGGACCGCGGCTCAGACCGCCCAAGTGACGGAGCCCAGGCTCCTCTTGGGACCCACTGGCGGCCTCCCGTCGCGGACACGGGGCACCGGCCCCGTAGGAAGCCCCAACCGCGTTCCACGCTGTCCGCGACCACGCTCGACGCACCGAACGCGCACGAACTCACCCGCTTCTGCCAGGACCTGCTCGGCCGGCCGCGCCGGGCCCTCCCCGAGTACGCCCTCCCCGAGTACGCCCTCACCGAGCACGGCATGGCCGAGCTGCGGCTCCGGCTGACCGGGACCGCACCACAGCGGAACACCCGCAGCGACATCCTGCTGCGGGTGTTCTTCCTCGGCGTGCTGTACGTAGCCCCGGCCGCTTCTCGATGATCACCGGGGGATCCGGCGCCCGAGCGGTTGCCGGACGCCGATACCCCTCGGATCAGGCCGGTGAGATGACGGCCCGGCCGAGGTGCCGCGCGAAGAACCGGACCGCGCTGTCGGCCTCGAACCTGGGCAGCTCCTTGTGCCTGCCCGTGTTGGCGTGCAACGTCTTCTCCTTCGAGGCGAAGGCGTCGAACAACGCCAGGCCGGACGCGCGCGGGATGTGCTCGTCGTCCCACTGGAGCGCGAACTCGACGGGGACGGTGATCTGCTTCGCCGTCTCGGCCAGGGCGTCGGGCCAGTGCAGACCGAAGACCGCGGCGCTGATCCTGGGTTCGATCGCCGTCAACGGCACCCCGATCGCGGTGCCCATGTTCAGGCCGTAGTAACCGACCGGCCCCTCGGAGCCGATCTCCGGCAGCTCCTGGAGGGCGTCCAGGGTCGCCTGCCACTCGGGTACGGCGCGCTCCGCCAGGTGGGCGTTGTACCGGACGACGATCGGACCTTCCGGCTCGCCCGCCTCCCTCGCCCGGTACAACTCGGCTATTTCCTGCTCGTCGTGCGCCGTACGCGGCCGGTCGCCGTGACCGGGCGCGTCGATGCAGGCGACGTGGAAGCCGCAGCCGGTCACGAGAAGGCGTGCGCGGCCCGTCATCGCCGGCCACTTCTTGTACGTGCCGCCACCGTGGCCCATCAGCACCAGGGGAGCACGACCGGCGCCGGACGCCGGCGACCAGAGCACACCGGGGATCCCGCCCAAGGCGAAGTCGCGTTCGAGGACACCGTTCGCCGACGACTCGGCGGTGAACTTCAGAGAAGACATGGGTTGCTGCCTTTCGGGAGTGCCTTGTTGTCGAGGCGCTCCCGGCGACACCTACGTCAGTCGCCGGCCGTGAAGACGAGGGGGAGCACCCACACGCATACAGCCTTCATGGGTCTCACCTCCTCGGTCGGTGTCACGGCTGCCCGCAAGCTACCGACTCAAGTGCCGCTCCACCAAGTCCTTTTATTGCAAGGTGCAGGTCCCCCAGCCGTCCGAGGCCCCGGTGTCCGGGGTGCACGCCTCGACTCCGCATACCGCGCCACCCCGTGAGTGCGAGTGGCGCCGTATGCGCAGTCAGGAGTCCGGTTCTGGCGCGGCGCTCGGCGGTTGCCGTGCGCCGTGTTGGCGAGCAGACCCCCCTCCACCACATCCCCGGCTGGCGACAACGCCCCGGCAGGGGGAATGACCGCCGTCTCCTGCGCGGACGCCAGCGACAGAATCGGCATCACGTAAGCGGTGTCGGAGTCCTCATCCGCTGGCGACCGCGGCCGCGTACGACCACACGTCGGCGGGCAGCTCGTGCTGCAGATCCCACGTGATCGCCATGGGCTTGCTGCCGGTGTGTCCGAAGTAGGTGGCTGGACCCAGAAGCATCCACGGCTCCGACTTCCCGATGCTGTTGCGCTTGTAGCGGCGCAGGAACAGCAGGACGTGGCTGCCCTGCTCGGCATGGTTCCGGTAGCGCAGGCCAGTTGGTGACTCAGCCGGTGTGGTGCTCTGCGACTCCCAGTGGAAGCGGGTGGGGCTGAGAGCGTAGTCCTTGTAGCGGATCGTGGGGGAGAAGTCCCGCTCGCTCTTCTCCAGAGTGATGAGCAGAGCGTCGGTCTTGATCTTCTCGACCCACCGCACGCCCTGTCCGAAGTCCCTGGGCATCTGGCCACCCAGTTGCGCCACGCCCAGAGCCGCGAGGATCTCGGAGCGGTTGTATGCACTGTGGACCTTCAGCGGGATATGGCCGAGCGGGCCGTCCAGGGGGATGGGGAAGTGGTCGGCTTCGTCGAGGACGTGGGTCAGGACCTGCCGGAGCTCGTCACGGACGACATGCTGGGTGCGCAGCGACTCGAGCCCCTGGTGGTAACCGGTGAAGCCCCCGGCGTTGTCCCACAGGTTGAAGAAGAACATGCGAGCATACGCCTGTCCCTTCGGGGACAAGGAGTCGTAGTCCGGAGCGTCGTCCTCGAGCAGGCGCAGATATGCCCGGACCCGTTCCGGGTCGTCGACGTGCAGGAAGGCGTGAACGCGTTTGAGGAGCTCGGCTTCACCCGGTGGGGCCGCCGCTTCTATGAGTCCTGCCTTGCGCAGCACCTTGGTCCAGGAGTTGTCGCTCTTGTAGAGCTCCTTGATCTCCCGGCGGCTCTCACGCAGGTAGTCGGCCAGCTTGGGCGTGCTGTAGTCCCTGACCTCCTTTGCCAGCGTGGTGATGGTGGCCTTGAGCTGTGTACGGACGTTGTCGAGGACGAGGTCCTTGGACTTGCCCTCCAAAATGATCTGGCAGCCCGAGGGCAACTGCGGGAAGTCACGCTCGATGTTGGCGAGCAGACGGTTGCGGGAGAGGTTGGTCAGGGCACGGAACTGCTCCTCGAAGCGGAACTCCGCTCGGTGCTGGCCGATGAAGTCGAGCACCGTCAGCACCGGCTTGCTCGGCGTACGGCGCAGCCCGCGCCCGAGCTGCTGGAGAAAGACCGTCGCGCTGTTCGTGGGCCTCAGGAGGAGCAGAGTGTCGACGTCCGGTACGTCCAGACCCTCGTTGAACAGGTCGACGGAGAAGATCACCTGGATACGTCCGGCTTTCAGTTCCTCGAGCGTGTGCTCTCGCACAGCGGGAGCCGAGTCGCTGTCGAGGGCTTCGGCTCGGAGACCTGCCTCGCGGAAGCACTCGGCCATGAAGTGTGCGTGCTTCTTGCTCACGCAGAAGCCGAGCGCCCGCATCGCGCCCGGGTTGGCGATCTTGTCCCTGACCTGCTTGATGACGATGCGGGCCCGGGCGTGGTCACCCGTGTAAAGGTTGCCGAGCGCCTCCCGGTCGTAAGTGCCGGATCGCCAGGCGAGGTTGGTCAGGTCCGTCCCGTCCGGGAGCCCGAAGTAGTGGAAGGGGCACAGCAGATCGTTCTCGAGGGCCTCCCAGAGCCGCAGTTCGGCGGTGATACGGCCGCCGAAGAACTCGTCCTGCACATTGAGTCCGTCCATCCGCTCCGGGGTAGCCGTGAGACCGAGCAGTTCGGTGGGTTGGAAGCGCTCGATGACCCGTCGGTACGTATCCGAGGTCGCATGGTGGAACTCGTCGATGACGATGACGTCGAAATGCTCCGGCGCGAGCTGCTCGAGCCGCCGGAGGTTCAGGGACTGGACGCTGGCGAAGACATGAGTCCAATCGCTTGGCTCCCGTCCGTTGTGCAGCAGCTCGCCGAAGGAAGCGTCGTCGAGCACCTCGCGGTAGGTCCGTAGGGACTGCCGCAGGATCTCCTTGCGGTGGGCGACGAAGAGCAGCCGTGGAAGGGCTCCTCCGAGCTTGTCGCGGAGGCTCCGGTAGTCAAGGGCGGCCATGACCGTCTTGCCGGTGCCGGTAGCCGCGACGAGGAGGTTCCGGTGGCGGTCGCGGATCTCGCGCTCGACCCGGAGGCGCTCCAGCATGTCCTTCTGGTGCGGGAGCGCATGTACTTCGAGGCCGGACAGGCTGATCTTCGGCTCTCCGGCTGACCCGGTGCCGCCGGCCCGGGCCAGCGCCTCGGCAAGCCGTTCGCCGTCCCGGTCGGGGTCGTACGCCTCGAACGCAGCGTCGGCCCAGTAGGCGTCGAAGGTCGCCTCGAACTTGTCGAGCACCCTGGGAGTGGCCACCGACGAGAGCCGGACGTTCCACTCCAGACCATCGAGCAGCGCGGCCTTCGACAGGTTGGAGCTGCCCACGTACGCCGTGTCGAAGCCGGTGTTGCGCCGGAACAACCAGGCCTTGGCGTGGAGACGCGTGGACCGGATCTCGTAGTTGACCTTCACCTCGGCACCGAATTCGCGGACCAGGCGGTCAAGGGCGTACCGATCGGTGGCGCCGATGTAGGTGGTCGTGATCACACGGATCGGAACACCGCGCTCCTTCGCCGCACGCAGCGAGTCCTCGAGTACCCGTATGCCGTGCCACTTCACGAAGGCACACAGCAGGTCGATCCGGTCCGCGGTGGCGAGCTCTGCCCTCAGCTCGGCCCCGAGGCTCGGATCGTCCGGGGCGTTCGTGATCAGCGCGGTTTCGGAGAGGGGTGTAAGGGGGCGGAGGGCGAAGACCCCGGGCGCCTCCTGCTCGGCCAGAGCCAAGAGCTGCCGGGGACCATCAGCGATGGCGCTGGCGGCCTGGTCCTCGTCCGGGTCGGGGGCGCTGGCAGCCAGCGCCTGCATGATCTGGTTGGCGGCGGCCACCTGTTTCTTCTGCGGCAGCTGACTCAATCGGCGTCCCACAGCTTCACCGATGTACCGGGCCAGCACGTGGGGTGCTGACTCCTCGCTGACCGTGGCATCGATGGCCTTCCAGCCTTCGGCTTCCAGGCGCTCTATCCGGTCCCGCAGTTTTTGGGTGATGAGCTGCTCGTAGACACCCGCGACCGGCTGCGACAGGCCCCCCGACTCCCCCACGACTGCTCCTTTGATCCCTCGTGGCGTGTCTGCGCGACCGCTCGCGCTGACAGGGGTCTGTTCTAACAGGAACCACCGACAATCGAAGGTGCCGTGCCGAAGGGGGCTCCGTCCCGCGCGATCGCGGCTGAGCGAGTGCCGGAGCAGGTTTGGCCACCTCGCACGACTCCGAACAGGCCTTGCCAGAGCCGTGAGTGGCGAAAACCACCCATCGCAGTGATGCCAGATCAGGGAGCCCCGCGCCTAGCCCCCGTGGCACTCCTCGTACGCCTGCCCCTTCCCGCACCAACACCCATCCCCCCGCTCCGGCGGCCAAGCCACAGCCCGCCCCCGGGCCGCCAGCGTCGTCGCGTACTGCGGCAGCAGCGAGACGTCCGCCGGTGACGCGCCCTCCGACGCCGCGAAGGCCTCGTAGGACGGCACCGTGCCCGAGACGATCCCCAGGTTCCCCGTGCCCGAGACCGCCAGTTCCCGCAGTGAGCCCTCTATCGTCGCCAGGTGCTCCTCGTGCGAGGGGTACTCGGCGGCCAGTGACGGGTACATCGACACCAGCTCCGCCAGCTCGCCCGCCGGCCAGTGCAGGACCGCCACCGGGAACGGGCGGGACAGGGCCTCCCGGTAGGCGCCCAGTTCCGCTCGGAGGCGGGTGATCTCCGCCTTCAGTTCCGCCGGGTTGTCCGAGCCCAGGGTCCAGATCCGCTTCGGGTCGTGCAGCTCGTCCAGGGTGATGGAGGAGGAGTGGACCGTGTCCGCCAGGGCGTCCCACGTGTCGTGGGCGGCGCCCAGCATGCGGCGGACGCGGTGGCGGCCGTAGAGGAGGGGGTGCGTGGACTGCGGGGGTTCCGTGGCGTCGCCGACCAGGAGGCGCAGGCCCTCCGTGAACGTCTCCTCCGCCGCCTGGAGCTCGTCGTGCGCCTCCAGGGACTCCGCGACGATCACCCAGGGGGCCGGGTGCCGTGGCGCGGCCGTGCGGATCCCCTCGATGATCGCCCTGGCTTCCGCCTCGTGGTCGTACTCCCACAGGTTGGACGCCTTCAGGGCGCGCACCAGGTGGGGGCTCTCCAGTGGCTCACCGGAGGACAGCAGGCGGTCGTACAGCGCGGTCGCGCCGGGGCGGTCGCCGGCCAGTTCCCGGTGGGCCGCGGCCTGCAGCAGCAGGTGCTCCGCGTCCTCCGGATACAGGCCAGCTGTCCGCTCCAGGCGTGCCGCCTCGGCGGGGTGGTCGACATTCTCGGCAGGCGTGTCGGGGCGCATGGGGGACACCGTACTGCCGACGGCTGACAAACGAGAGAGATTCGCAGGCCAGAGGTGGCGGAGGTCTCCCTTGGGAGTCGTGTCGCGGTGGTCACTTCGCCGGAGTCACATCGCGGGTCAGGCCACCACTCCGTCCACCTGCAGCGTCTGCACCGCCCCCGCCGCGAACGGCACGCTCAGCGTCTTTCCGCTCAGGTAGCTGTCCGAGTGGGATGTGTACAGGTCGCCGCCACCGCCCGTGACCGTGTTCCAGCGGGGGACCACGCCGCCCGTGCCGCCGGTCACGGTCGTGAAGCGGGAGAGGTCGAAGGTCAGGGTCTGGGCGGAGGTGGACTTGTTCGCCGCCACGATCACCAGGCGTTTCGCCGACTTGTCCAGGGCCGCGACCGCGTAGTCGACACCCGTGTCGAGGATCGTCATGCCGGGGCGGATGTGACGGCTGAACTGCGCCATCACGTAGTACTTCGTCTGCACCGCGCCCGGCTGGAGCGTGCTCGCGTCGTAGGCGATCATCGCCCAGCTCGCCGTCGGGTCCATCACCTGCCAGTAGACCCACGCCGTCGGGTGCAGCCAGCGGAAGTCGAGGAGCAGGTTGCTCGCCAGGGTGAGGCCGGTGGCGTCGCCGTCGCCCGTCTCCGAGTTCCACAGGCCCTTGCCCGACGTCGTCACCACGTCCGTGTAGAGGAGGTCCCTGCGGCCGCCGGACCCCTGGTAGCCGTGGACGTTGACGCGGTTGACGTAGCCCTTCGTCGTCGAGCTGAAGGAGCCCCAGGTCGTACGGGCGAGGTCGTAGCCCGTCTCGTCCGATGCCGAGATCTTCGTTCCCGTCAGGCCGCGCTGGTCCAGCTCGCTGCGCAGGTACGGCAGCACGGCCGACTGCACGGACGCGCCCATGTGGCAGCCCTCCTGGGTGCCGTCCGCCTTCCACCATCCCGACGACGGCTCGTTGAAGGCTTCGACCGTCGTGAAGTTCACGCCCCAGTTGTTCCTGGCGTAGAGGGCGACGGAGGCGAGGTGGGAGGCGTACTGGCGGTGGTTCCAGGACTGGAGGTTGTCGCCGCCGTCGGAGGCGCCGGAGGGGTTGTGGTTCAGGCACATCCACCACATGGGGGAGTTGGCGAACAGCTCGCTGACGGCGCCGCGTTGGGTGGCCTTGACGAGCATCGCGCGCTGGGTCGCGTCCGCCGTCCACTTCCAGGCGGAGGACGTCGGGTCCTCGTTGTTCCAGTCCTGCCAGTAGCCCTCGATCTGCTTGAAGGACGGGATGTTGGGCGAGGCGACCATCGACGCGCCGCCCACGCTGTTCCAGCTGCACGCGCCGAGGTTGTAGCGGGCGATGTTCAGGCCGAGGCCGGGGAGTGTCCTGCCGCCGTACGACACCGACTTGGTGGTGAAGAAGATGTCGGCGAAGTCGTCCCGGGCGCCGAAGACGTTCGCCCACCAGGCCAGGGAGGTACCCCAGCCCTCCCAGCTTCCGTAGGTCGTGCCCGGCTTGACCCCGATGGTCGCGTCCGCGTGCGCCGTGCCGGTCGCCAGCGCGCTTCCGAGGAACGAGCCGCCCGCGGCGGCCAGCAGGGTTCTGCGTCGGATCATGGGGCTTCTCCGCCTCTCCGTGCCGCTCGAACGCCGGGTCGTCCCTCCGGCGCCGAACGGTTCCGCTGGATGCAACACGAAGGATCGGGTGCGGCGGACGGGTTGTCGAGGGTTGTGACGGCCCTTTCTAAAACCGGTAGATGAAGGGGGAGGGAGAGAGGGAGGGGAGCGGACGGGAAGGGGAGTGTCGGACGTACGGGCCTGGTGACTTGGAGGCTCACCTTCTATCGTGCGGGCGGCTCCCGGGAGAAGGAGGCGTACGCATGCGGGCTCTGCGGACGGTGCGGGCTTCCGTGGTCGTGCACCGCACCCGGCGGCGCCGTGCCCTTCGCCGCCGTGCCCTGTGGGTCGGTGGGGAACTCCTCGTCACCGTCGGTCTGGTGCTTCTGCTGCTCGTCGTGCACGAGGTGTGGTGGACCGACCGGGAGGCCCGGCAGGGGGCTGAACGGAAGGTGGAGGCGCTGGAGCGGGAGTGGGGGACGGCGGCGACGCCGGGCGGGGTGGCGCTCCCCGGCGCGGCGGTCCCGGGCGCGGACGCCGGAGAGAGCGGGAACGGCTCCGGGGGGCCGGCCTCCTCGCCCGCGCGGGCCGGGAGCGGTGGCGGCCGGCGGGCCGGCGGCTTCCCACAGCTGCGCCCCACCCCGTCCCAGGCCTACGCCGTCCTCGTCATCCCGCGGCTGCGTCTCCGCGTCCCCGTCGCCGAGGGTGTGGGCAGGGCGGAGGTGCTGAACAAGGGGTACGTCGGCCACTATCCCGGCACCCAGCAGCCGGGCCGGACCGGGAACTTCGCCGTGGCCGGGCACCGGAACACGCACGGCGAGCCGTTCCGGTACCTCGACCGGCTGCGGATCCGGGATCTCGTGCGGGTGGAGACCGGGGCGGCCGTCTACACGTACGCCGTCGACCAGGTCCTGCCGCAGACCTCCGCGCGGGACTCGGGCGTCCTACGGCCCGTGCCGCGCTCGGCCGTCAAGCCCGCTTACGGCTACAGCGACCCCGGGTCCTACCTCACCCTCACCACGTGCACCCCCGAGTACACCTCCCGGTACCGGCTGGTGGTGTGGGGCAAGCTGCTGTCCACGCGGCCCCGGTGACGCCGGACCTCCTCACGCCGGCCCCCGCGGCACCACAACGGCGACCGTGCCCTCGTCACCGTGGCGGTGGTGCCGCCGGCCGCCGCGCTGTACGTGGTCACCGGTACGACGTGGGAGCGCGGTGGAGCGGGCGGTGCTCCACCGCTGAGCGCGCCGGAGCGGGAGACCGGGGTCGGGGCGGTCGTCGACGGTCCGGTAAGTGAACGGAGTATTGCGGACCGACCGCCGATCTTGGACGATCGACCAGTCCTCCGATGGCTGTGCGCCGGCCGTACCTGGCCGCGCCCGGCCGCACCCTTCGGCGGCTGCCCGCGATCCAGGGAGACTATGACCATGAAGCTGCTGCGAGTCGGTACGGCGGGGTCGGAGCGGCCCGCGCTGCTCGACGCCCAGGGAACCCTGCGGGACCTGTCCGGTCTCGTCCCGGACATCGACGGGCCGCTGCTCGCCGACGGCGCGACGCTCGGCCGCGTCCGCGCCGCCGCCGAGTCCGGCGAGCTGCCGGAGGTGGACCCCACCGGGCTGCGCATCGGGCCGCCGCTCGCCCGGATCGGCAAGATCGTCTGCATCGGGCTGAACTACCACGACCACGCCCGCGAGATCGGTGCCGAGCCGCCCGCCGAGCCGGTGATCTTCTTCAAGGCGCCGGACACGGTGGTCGGGCCCAGCGACACGGTGCTCGTGCCGCGCGGGTCCACCAAGACCGACTGGGAGGTGGAACTCGCGGTCGTCATCGGGCGTACGGCCCGCTGTCTGGAGTCCCGGGAGGAGGCGCTGGCGCATGTCGCCGGGTACGCCGTCGCGCACGACGTCTCCGAGCGCGAGTTCCAGATCGAGCGCGGGGGGACCTGGGACAAGGGCAAGAACTGCGAGACCTTCAATCCGCTGGGGCCCTGGCTGGTGACGGCGGACGAGGTGCCGGATCCGCAGAACCTCTCCCTGAAGCTGTGGGTCAACGGGGAGCTGAAACAGGACGGGACCACGGCCGAGCAGATCTTCCCGGTCGCCGAAGTCGTGCGGTACGTCAGTCGGTTCATGACGCTGTATCCGGGTGACGTGATCAACACGGGGACGCCGGCGGGGGTCGCGCTGGGGCGGCCCGAGCCGAAGCCCTTCCTTCGGGCCGGGGACGTGGTGGAGCTGGAGATTGCAGGGCTTGGGCGGCAGAGGCAGGAACTGAAGGACGCCTGATGGGTGGGGAACTGCGCCTGCCCGCCAACTGAAAGGCCGCATGCGGTTGCTCGCACCGACGCAGCGGAGCCGCATGTCGACACAGCCCCGCCCCCCTTCGGAGGTGCCCCCGGCCCCTAGTCCTCGAACCTCTCCAACGCTTCGACCACCAACCGGTGGTCCTCCACCTGCGGCAACCCCGACACCGTCACCGTGCCGATCACTCCGGCCCCCGCCACCCTGATCGGGAAGGAGCCGCCGTGGGCCGCGTAGACGTCCGGGTCCAGGCGGGACGACTCCTCGAACGTCGTCCCCTTGGCGCGGAAGCGTGAGCCGACCAGCAGGGACGAGCAGTCGTAGCGTTCGACCACGCGGCGCTTGCGGTCGATCCAGGCGTCGTTGTCCGGGGTCGAGCCGGGCAGCGCCGCGTGGAAGAGCTGCCGGCCGCCGCGGCGGATGTCGACGGCCACGGGGGCCTGACGCGCCCGCGCCAGCTCCACCAGCAGCGTGCCCAGCCGCCACGCGTCGTCGTACGTGAAATGAGGGAGCGTCAGGCGACGCTCCTGCTCCTCCAGTTCGGGGATTCCGGGGGCCGCGGCGGTCACAGCCTCACCTCCACGCCCTCGCGGGCCGAGCGGCGCGCCGCTTCCAGGACGTCCAGGGCCTCGGCCGCCTCCAGGGCCGTCACCGGGTTCGGACCGCCCTCGCGCAGCGCCGCGGCGATCGCCTCGTAGTACGCCGGGTAGTCGCCGGGGACGGTCGGCACGGCGTCGCCGCCGCCGGTCGGCGGGGAGTCCCCGGAGCCGATACGGCCCCACCGGGACTCGGGCTCCCGGCCCCACTCCGGGCCGGGGCGCAGGCCCTCGCGCAGGGCCGCCTCCTGTGGATCCAGGCCGTACTTGACGTATCCGGCCCGCGAGCCCAGCACCCGGAAGCGGGGGCCGAGCTGGGCCGCCGTCGCCGAGACGTACAGGTGGGAGCGGACGCCGCTGGTGTGCGTGAGCGCGATGAACGTGTCGTCGTCCGCCTCCGCGCCCGGGCGGCGGACGTCCGACTCGGCGTACACCGAGGCGGCGGGGCCGAAGAGGACCAGTGCCTGGTCGACGACATGGCTGCCCAGGTCGTACAGCAGACCTCCGATCTCTTCGGGGTCTGCGGACTCCCGCCAGCCGCCCTTGGGCTTCGGGCGCCAGCGCTCGAAACGGGACTCGAAGCGCCAGACGTCGCCCAGTTCGCCCCCGGTCAGCAGCTTGCGCAGGGTCAGGAAGTCGTTGTCCCAGCGGCGGTTCTGGAAGACCGAGAGCAGCAGGCCCCGCTTCTCGGCCAGCGCCGCGAGCCCGCGCGCCTCGGCCGCCGTGCCCGCGACCGGCTTGTCCACCACGACCGGCAGGCCGGCCTCCAGGGCCGCGGTGGCGATCGGGACATGCGTCTTGTTCGGCGAGGCGACGACGATCAGGTCCAGTTCGCCGGTGCGCGGCCACAGGTCGTCGGCGGTGGCGGCGAGCCGCACGTCCGGGAACGCGGTGCGGGCCTGCCGCTGCCGCTCCGGGTTCGAGGTGACGACCGTGTCGAGGACCAGGCCCTCGGTCGCGGCGATCAGCGGGGCGTGGAAGACGGAGCCCGCGAGGCCGTAGCCGACCAGGCCCACGCGGAGGGGGGTGTCAGTGCCAGGGGCTGTGCCAGTCATGCGGTCACTTTCGCAACAGTGTTGCCAAAGTGCAAGCGGCGGGGAGAATGGGGGTGTGAACAGGACGTACGCGGGGCCGGGCGGAGGCGGCGGGTATGCGGGAGGGACGGGGAGCGGCGTGAACCTGCTCGCCCTGCGCAGCCACAACACGGCGCTGGTGCTGGATCTGCTGCGCTCGGCGGGGGAGCCCGGGATCAGCAGGCTGGAGCTCGCGGAGCGGACCGGACTCACCCCGCAGGCCGTCAGTAAGATCATCGCCCGGTTGCGGGCGGACGCCCTCGTGGTGGAGGCGGGCCGCCGTGCCTCCACGGGAGGCAAGCCGCGCACGGTGCTGCGGCTGGTGCCGGACGCCGGGCACGCCGTGGGGCTGCACCTGGACCGGGACGAGCTGCGGGCCGTCCTGTGCGACCTCACCGGAGCCGTGGTCGCGGAGCGGCGGGTTCCGTTGGACCTGGGCGCAGGGGCGGAGACCGTGGTCGAGGAGGCGGCCCGCGAGGTCGAGGGACTGCTGGGTGAGGTGGCCGTGCTCGGCCTCGGGGTCGCGCTGCCCGGGCCGCTCGACCACCGGCACGGTGTGCTGCACCGGGTGACCGGGTTCCCCGAGTGGGACGGATTCCCCCTGCGGGAGGCACTGGCCCGGCGGCTGGCGATGCCCGTGGTCGTCGACAAGGACACCAACGCCGCCGCGCTCGGGCTCACCCTCGGCGGGGCGGCCGAGACGACGGGCGCGTCGTTCGCCTATCTGCACCTCGGGACCGGACTCGGCGCCGGGCTGGTGATCGGCGGCGACGTGCACCGGGGCGCGCGGACCGGGGCGGGGGAGTTCGGGCACCAGGTCGTCCAGCTCGACGGGCCGCCGTGCGGGTGCGGGAACCGGGGGTGCCTGGAGGCGCTCTGCCTCGCCGCCGTGGCGCGCGGCGACCTGCCGGAGGCGGCACGCGTCCTCGGAGTGGGCGCCGCCAACCTGGCCGTTCTGCTCGACATCGACCTGGTCCTGCTCGGCGGCCGTACCGTCGCCGCGTACCCGGAGCCCTTCGTCCGGGGGGTGGGCGCCGTCCTCGACGCACGCGCCCGGCGTGAGGGTTCGACGGCTGCCGTACCGGTGGCCGTCGCCCCCGGTGGAGCGCGCGGCGTGGCGGAGGGCGCGGCCCAGCTGCTGCTCGCGCCGTTGTTCGGGCGCGCGGAGGCCTGACCGGCTGCCGCCCTGCCGCCGCGGTCTTCGGTCCGGGTCCTGCCTTGTGGCGGTGGCTGGTCCGGGTCCTGCCCTGTCGCGGGAGCCCGGTCCGGTCCCGCCCATGTGCACACCCGGCGACTGTGCCCACCGCGGGCCCGGTGACTGTGTCCCCGCGGGCCCGGCGGCTGTGTCCCGCCCTTCCGCGCGCCCGGCGACTGTGCCCACCGCGGCCCCCGGTGACTGCGCTGATCGGGGGGACTTGGGCGGCCCGGCCCGGCTCGGAGGGCGTGGCGCGCCCGGGGGTGGCGCCCCCTGTCCGGTCATATCTTCATGCGACACTCTCGACCGACCGGTATGCCCAGCCGGCCTCACCGACCCAGCCGGCCTCACCGACCCCGGCGGGCCCGGTGGGCCTGGCGGGCCGGACTGCCCAGACGGGCGTGGCCGCCGTGGTGGGCCGGGCCGCCCCACCCGGCCGGGCCGCCCCACCCGGCCGCGCCGGCCCTCCCCACTCCGCCGGCCCTCCCCACCCCGCCGGCCCTGCTCCTCCCCCTCCTCGCTCTCCTCGCTCTCCCTCCCCTCCTCGCCCTCCTGCCCTGTGCCCTCGCCGCCGCCGTCCTCCTCCCGCAGGCGCCCGCCGCCGCGCTCCCGGCCGGCCCACGGCCCAGCTGTGACGGGCGCGACCGGCACACCTTCCCCCTCACCGCCCGCATCCGCGGCGGGCCGGGGACCTACGTGGCCGGTGGCTCCGCCCATACCTGGTACATCGACCTGAAGAACACCTCCGCGCAGCCCTGCGGCAGCATCCACCCGGTGCTCGTCCTCGCCGACACCCGCCGCGCGCTGACGGCCGGACAGGCCGAGGCGGAGTTCTTCGAAGGCGACCATCCGCATCCCGTCACCTTCCAGCGCACCGACGAGCAGGAACTGGTCGGTCCCTTCGACGACGGCTTCCGCGGCTTCACCGTGGCCCCGGGCCAGACCCTCAGCGTGAAGGTGCGGCTCGCGCTCGCCTCCGGCACCCCGCAGGACGAGGTCGTGGCGACGGCCGCGATCGTGCGGCGGCGCGGCGACGACGGCGACTGGGTCGGCCAGTCGAACGACTACCGGTTCACGATCGAGGGCGACGCCCGGACGAAGACCGGGTCCGGCTCCCGGTCGCCCGCCTCCCGTCGCAGCCAGGCCGCCGAGGCGCTCGCCGACACCGGCCCCCGGGCGCCGCGCGGCCTCGGCACGATGGCCGGAGGACTGCTCCTGACGGCGGGCGGCCTCCTCGCGGCGGGCCTGCCGCTGCTGCTGTACCGGTGGCACCGCCGGTACCGCGCGCGGTACTCCGTGCCCGGCGGGAAGGAGGCCGACCGGCCCTGATTACGCTGGGGCCCCGGGCGCACCCGTCTTCCGGCGTCCCCGGAGTCCCCGGTTCCCCTTGCGTACGGCAGGAGATCGCACATGGCAGAGCGCAAGCCCATCGAGTCATGGCTCACCGACATGGACGGCGTGCTCATCCACGAAGGTGTTCCGATCCCCGGCGCCGACGCCTTTCTGAAGAAGCTGCGCGAGTCCGGCAAGCCGTTCCTCGTGCTCACCAACAACTCCATCTACACCCCGCGCGACCTGCACGCCCGGCTGCGCCGCATGGGCCTGGACGTGCCGGTGGACAACATCTGGACCTCGGCCCTGGCCACCGCCAAGTTCCTGGACGACCAGCGGCCCGGCGGCACCGCGTACGTCATCGGCGAGGCCGGGCTGACGACGGCGCTGCACGACATCGGCTACATCCTCACCGACCACGAGCCCGACTACGTGGTCCTCGGCGAGACCCGCACCTACTCGTTCGAGGCCATGACCAGGGCGGTCCGGCTGATCAAGGACGGTGCCCGGTTCATCTGCACCAACCCGGACGAGACCGGCCCCTCCGCCGAGGGTCCGCTGCCCGCCACCGGGGCGGTCGCCGCGCTGATCACCAAGGCCACCGGCAAGAAGCCGTACTTCGCGGGCAAGCCGAACCCGCTGATGATGCGGACCGGGCTGAACACGCTCGGGGCGCACTCCGAGACCAGCGCGATGATCGGCGACCGGATGGACACCGACGTGCTGGCCGGTATGGAGGCCGGCATGCGGACGTTCCTGGTGCTGACCGGGCTCACCGCGTCCGAGGACATCGACCGCTACCCGTTCCGCCCGTCCCACGTCGTGAACTCGATCGCGGACCTGGTCGACCGGGTCTGACGCCGGCCGCGAGGCACGGCGCCGCGGACTCGTCCGTGGACCCGCCGACCGCCCGACACCCCGCCCGCACGGGGCGACGAGCGGCCCGTGCGGCGCAGGGCGCACCCTCGTACGGAGTAGTCGGGGTCCCGTCCGGATGCGCCGGGGTGCCCGGCGGGGGAGTCTCCTGGTATCGGGAGGTTCACGATGGGCTCACTACGGCTCACCCTCTGTGTGGGCGCCGTCGTCGCGGGTGCCCTCACGCCCGCGGCGTACGCGGCGGACGCGCAGGGCGTCGTCCTGACCCCCGCGTCCCCCGCGCCCGGCAGCGACGTCCGGGTGGCCGTACAGGGCTGCCCCGGCAGGACCGGGACCGCGGTGTCGGACGCGTTCGTGGCTCGGGCACGGCTGGTCGGGAGCGACGGCACGCTGTCCGGCGACACCCGGGTCCGCTCGGCGCTGTCACCGGGCCGGTACCGGGTGACGGTCGGCTGCGACGGCCGGGAGATCGACGACACGCTCACCGTGGCCGGCCCGACGGCGTCCGCGCCGTACAGCCCCATGCCGTCCACCGCCGTCGCCCCGTACAGCCCCATGCCGTCCACCGCCGTCGCCCCGTACAGCCCCACGCTGTACGCCGCCACCGGCACGGCGCCCCCCGCCCCCACGACTTCCCCGTTCGCCTCCGCCTCCCCTTCCTCCGCCTCCTCGCCGGTCGCGCCGGTGCACGCGGGCGGCGGTGGTACGGCGGGTGCCTCCTCCGACGACCCCCGGGTCGCCGTGCCGGGACTGCGGCAGACGGTGATCGGACTGGTCCTCGTGGGCGTCGCCGGCGTCGTGGTCGTCGCGCGCGGCGCCCGACGGCGCCGTGGCGCGGAGTGAGCCATGTCCGGGCACGAACGTTCCTGCGGTACCGGGCGCCTGCTGATGGGGGTCGCCTGGGTGGTACTGCTGCTCGGGCTGTGGACGTGGGGCCGTGAGGTCACCGACGTACGCCAGGGGATCTCCGCGCCGACGACCGGCGACATGGCCGCCGTCGGCCGCCCCCCGACAGCGCACCTGCCCCCCGCCGCACGGCCGCTGAAACAGGCCCTCCCGCTGCGCCTCGACATCCCCGACCTTGGCGTGCAGGCACCGGTGGTGGCGCGCGGCCTGGACGCTCGAGGTGCTCTCGACCCGCCGCCGTTCGACGAGCCGGGGGTGGTCGCGTGGTACCAGGGCGGGGTGACCCCGGGGGCCGCCGGGACCGCGCTGTTCGTCGGGCACGTCGACACCCGGAGCAAGCCCGCCGTCTTCTACCGGATCGGCAGCCTCCGGCGGGGCGCCGTGGTGCGGGTGGTCCGCGACGACGGCAGGGTCGCGGAGTTCACGGTGGAGAACGTCGAGACGCTCTCCCGTGACCGCTTCGACGCCCGAAAGGCGTACGGGCAGCGCGAGCCGGGCCGGGCCGAACTGCGGCTGATCACCTGCGGCGGCACCTACGACAGGGCGAGCGACACCTACTCGGCCAACGTGGTGGTGTCGGCGTACCTGACGAGCGGCTCACCGTGACCGGGTGGGTATGTCACGCTTGGGGGGTAAAGCGGTACAGCCAGGGGGGAGTTGGATGTACGGGACGAGGGGTGCGGGGGCACGCGTGGCCGCGGCGGTCGTGGTGGGAGCCGCGTTACTGCTGGCCGGGTGTTCCTCTTCCGGGGGCGGGGACAAGGGCGGCGGGGACAGGGGCGGCTCGGGCGGCGGCGTCACCCAGCGGCCGAAGGCGTCGGACCCCTTCTGGGTCAACCCGGACGGGAACGCGGCACGGCAGGTCACCGCGTACGAGAAGGCCGGGAGGCCGGCCGAGGCGGACCAGATCAGAAAGATCGCCGAGCAGCCGACGGGGGAGTGGATCGGCCCGGAGAACCCGGAGGCGGAGGCGCGCGGCTTCACCGAGGCCGCCGAGCAGGCGGACCGGACGGCGCTCCTGGTCCTCTACGACATCCCGCACCGCGACTGCGACCAGTTCTCGCAGGGCGGCGCGGCCGACGGCAACGCCTACCGGGCGTGGATCGACGCCGTGGCCCGGGGCATCGGGGACCGGCACGCGACGGTGGTCCTGGAGCCCGACGCGGTGCTGCACATGGTGGACGGATGCACGCCGGAGCAGTTCCACGAGGAACGCTACGACCTGCTCAAGAGCGCGATCGCCAAGCTGAAGGCGCTGCGGAACACCAGGGTCTACCTGGACGCCGGCAACGCGGGCTGGCAGCACCCGGACGAGATCTTCCAGCCGCTGCGGCAGGCGGGTGTCGACCGGACGGACGGCTTCGCGGTGAACGTCTCCAACTTCTACTCGACCGAGGACTCGATCGCGTACGGCAAGCAGCTGTCGGCGAAGGTCGGCGGCAAGCACTTCGTGATCGACACCAGCCGCAACGGCAACGGCCCCTACACGGACGGCGACCCGCAGCAGCGCTGGTGCAACCCGCCGGGCCGGGCCCTGGGCGATCCCCCGACGACGAAGACGGCGGACTCCCTGGTGGACGCCTATCTGTGGGTCAAACGCCCCGGAGAGTCGGACGGCACCTGCAAGGGCGGCCCGAAGGCCGGGCAGTGGTGGTCCGGCTACGCACTGAAGCTCGCCGAGGCCGGCAAGTAGCTCAGCAAGGCGCTCGACGGGGAGCGCCGGCCGTGACCGTGGGGGCGCCCTTCATGGCGGAGGGCGCCCCCACGTGCGTGCGGGCTACGGGACCCTGACCCACCGGGCCACCGACGGCGTCCCCTGGTCGTCGTCCACGAACAGCATGTACCAGCCCGGAAGAACAAGGCTCCGGTTCTTCGGGACGGTCACCGTGATCCTGTCCCCGGACCTCTTGAAGTCCAGGGCGATCGACCGCTGGTCGACATCCGTGACGTGCGTCGACGCACTCGGCCGGATCATCCGTACCTTCCGGATCGCCGACGCGTGCTGCGAGGTGAACGTCCCCGAGCCGCCCGGCGCGATGGTCTGCGGCCCGCCCGACAGCGATGGCCGGCCGTCCCGGTACAGGTACGGCGGTGTGTAGATCTCGATCCGCTGCTCGAACCTGCCCGGCTTGGTGTTCGCCTTGTCGCCGTACAGCGAGTCCGAACCGAAGAACATCACGCGTCCGTCGGGCAGCAGGATCGACCCCGAGTGGTAGTTGCGGCCCACCAGCGGGTCGGCGACCCGCTGGAAGGTGTTGCGGTCCGGGTGATAGAGCCGCGCCTGGAGGATGTTGGAGTCGCTGCGGCCGCGGTAGTCCTCCGAGCCGCCCGAGACGAGCACCGTGTCGTCGGGCAGAACCGAGGACTGCGGATAGCGGGTCCCCTTCTCCAGGGACGGGCCGTCGACGAACCTCGGGCTGCTGTCCTTGAGGTCGATCAGCCGGGTCTTCCTGCTGGACAGCTTGGACTCGCCGACCCCGCCGCCGCCGATCACCATGTACTTCTCGTCCTGCGCGGGCGGCAGCAGCACCGTGCCGGACGTCTCCATCATGTTCGGGTCGCTGAGCCCGGGCAGCTCGCTGAACTTGTTGGTGTCGACGTCCCAGACGCCGGGGTCGCGGCCCACGTTGTCCGGGCCGTAGCCCGCGTTCGAACCCGAGTAGAAGATCTTGCCGTTCTGCATCAGGAACAGCGCGGGATAGGTCGGGAACTGACGGATCTTGGAGGTGTAGGTCCACTTCTTGGTCTTCGGGTCGAAGACCTCGTTCTTGCCGGGGACCAGCTGACCGATGTCGTCGAGCCCGGAGACGCTGAGGATCTTCCCGTCGCTCAGCGTGGTGAGCGTCGGGTACCAGCGGGCCTCGTTCATCGGGTCGACCTTGATGTACTTCTCGGCGACCGGGTCGAACTCGTAGGCGTCCCGGATGCCCTGGAAGTCCTTCTTGTCGAGGGCCAGTTTCTGCGCGATGCCATAGGTGTTGCGGGCGTCGACGCCGGTCAGGCCCTGGACGCGATAGTTGTCCTGGGTGCCGGTCTCGTATCTGGCCCCGCTCCTGCCCGCCTCGACGTAGATGCGGCCGAGACCGGGGTCGTTGTGCAGGAACTTCCCGGTCCTGTCGAAGACCTTCGTCGCCCGCGGTACGAGCACGGGGTCCTTGGACACGAAGGTCTTGCCGTTCTCCCTGCCCGTGAACCTGGTGCCCGCGGGGAGGGTGATCGGCTTGTCCGGGTTCTCGTTGTGGACGATCATCAGGCCGCCGGCCTTGGTGACGTCGCCCTTCAGCTTCTCGTACCGCTTGGTGCCGCCCGCGATCAGGATCTTGCCGTCGGCGAGCTGGGTGTGGCCCGTGCAGAACACGTCGTTCGGTGTGGGCACCTTCTTGATCGTGCCCTTGACCGGGTCCCAGATCCGGGTGTCGAACTGCTTCTTGTCGAAGTTCTCCTGGTTGTTGCCCGACCCGGCGATCATCAGCACCTTGCCGGTGTGCAGCAGTACGGCGTGGATGGTGTCCTGGCGGTACCCCTCGGGGAACTCGACGATCTGCCAGTGCCCGTTCTTAGCCTTGTACTCCGGCTGGTTGATGACGTAGTCGTGGTACTGCGCCGTCCCGAAGCGGTACAGCCACGGTCCGTTCATTCCGCCCAGTGCGAGGACCACCGCCGTGCCGATCGCCAGCCGTCGAGCGCGACGGCGGCCGGACTGGTCATTCATTTCTCGCGTCCCCCAAGAGTGATCCGCATGGTCCGGTCGTCGTGTTCGGCCGCGGAGGGCCGCTGCCCCGGTGTGTGTGTCCCGGTGGGCTGGTGCGGTATCACCGCGGTGTGCTGCGGCTGATCCGCGACGGCCGGCCTCTCGGTCTGCCGCAGGGTCCAGCGCCAGGCGACGATCGGTGAGGCCGTGATCAGCAGGGCGAGCGAGGCCCAGGTGATCATCGCGGGGTGGGAGTGGCCGAGGAGGAGACCCGCGGCGATCGAGCCGCCGAAGACCAGGATGAAGAACAGGTGGATCCGGAACGTCCCGAACAACGTGTCCGGGCTGGCCGAATCCCCCTTGGGAGTCACCACGAACCCGCTCTTGCGGCGCAGCACCGCGTCCAGGAGCGAACGGGCGTAGACCGGCGCGGACAGCGCCGACATCACCATGCCGGCCACACCGCCGGAGCCTTCCGGCTCGTGCGGGGAGACGTTGTGCCGGCGGTTCCAGATGTACAGGCCGATCTGGAGGGCCGACGCGTTGCCGTACAGCATCAGCCAGACCGTCGGGTCGATGTTCACACCCGATGCGCCCAGGCCCAGGAACAGCGCGCAACTCAGCGCCGCCAGAATCCAGTTGAGTGCCGACATCGGGTAGAAGATGATCATCATGGTGTAGTTGAAGAGCCTCCCGGGCGGCAGTGAGAAGAAGCCCTTCCAGTACTGCTTCAGGATCGTCTCGTACGTGCCCCGCGACCAGCGCAGCTGCTGGGTGAAGAAGTCCGTCCAGGCGGCCGGGCCCTCGCCGACCGCGAGCACGTCCGGGGTGTAGACCGACTTCCACCTCCTCCCGGTACCCGGGTTCCGGTGGCGGTGCATCTCGAACCCGGTGGCCATGTCCTCGGTGATCGAGTCGTACAGGCCGCCGATCTGCTTCAGCGCGCTGATGCGTACGGCGTTGGAGGTGCCGACGAACATGGGTGCGCCGTAGCGGTTGCCGGCGCGCTGGATCAGCGCGTGGAAGAGGAACTGCTGGGACTCGGCGGCCTTGGTGACGAAGGTGTCGTAGTTGCCGTAGACCTGCGGGCCGATGACGAAGCCGACGTCCGGGTCGCGGAAGTAACCGAGCATCCGCTCCAGGTAGTTGGGCAGCGGCACATGGTCGGTGTCGACGGAGGCGAAGTAGTCGTACTCGTCGCCGTGCGCCTCGAGCCAGGCGTTGTAGTTGCCGTGCTTGGTCTTGGCGCGGTGCGGCCCCTCGGGCCGGTTCCACTTCTCGACGCCCCTGCGGGTGAAGTGGTGCACCCCCAGGCGCTCGCAGACCTGCTTCACCTCCGGGTCGTCGCCCTCGTCGAGGAGCCACACATGCAGAAGGCCCCGGTGGCGCAGCCGGACGGCGGCCTCCAGGGTCTTCGTCACCATCGCCAGCGGTTCCTTGCCGGGCACGCAGGTGGTGATGAACGCGACTCTGGTGCCGGTCTCGGGCACCACCGGGACCGGGTCGCGGGCGACCAGGGTGGCGTGCGCGTTCGACAGCACGTTCATGCACCGGAAGAACTCGATCAGGCCGATCGAGACGAGCATCACGATGTCGAGGGCCGGTAGGAAGTCGTAGGCGGGATAGTCGCGTTCGGTCCAGTGTTCGGGCTGCAGCAGCCAGGCGAGCAGGACCAGCGACTGCAGCGGCGCCGCGCCCAGCATGAGGGCGGCGCGGATGCGGTGCGGCTCCTGGGACAGCAGCGAGCGGTACTGGACCTTGTAGGGCCTGGTCGGGTCCGGTTCGGTGAGGGGACCCGCCAGCCGGCTGTAGTGCTCGTAGTCGTATCTGGGCAGTGACCGTTTGATCCGGTGGATGGTGCCGGTGTGGCCCGTTCGGTGCGACACCACCCTGGGCCGGGTGGTCTCAGACGAGTCGAAGTCCTGCCGGGCGCCTGTCGGCGTCGACGTCATGAGTCATCCCCCCGCACGCACATGTGCGTGTGTGTTTTGCTGGCTTTCGCCCGCTTTTGATCCCCCTGGACCTTGGCGGACGGATCAGTGACGGGTCGGCGCCACCGTGTCATCTTCACCACATCGACACGGTTGCGTGACCTTCCGGTTGTGCGGCGCCCCCCTCGGCGTCCGTGTCTGCGAGGCCCCCATCCCCGCGTCCGGCAACCGGTCCTTGCCCCCAACTGCCGTGCCACGGCAGTTTCTTGCAGCCCAGGGTCTACTGCGTCCGACTTGATCGCAAGACGCGAAACGCGTTGTTTACGGTCATAACCACTCAATGAGTCGTTTCTTGGTTCCTAATGGTGTGGTTGTGACCATTCATGCGCGGATGTTGAGGAAGTGGTTGCTTACGGCATCCTCGCGGCGGGCGGCGGGCGGCGGGCGGCGCGTAGTCCAGATCACCAGGGTTTTCCACAGACCACGAGACCGCTGTTGACGCCACCTCTAACAAGTGCCACATTCGCCGGTGTGACGTGACGGAACAGGTGCGAGTGGCAGAAGAGGGGGACGAGTGGCTCTCACGGGGGCGCGCGAGCGCCGGGTGCGGACGGGCGGGGTCGAGCTGTGCGTGGCCGAGCTGGGCGACCCCGAGCGGCCCACCGTGGTGCTCGTGCACGGTTACCCGGACACCAAGGAGGTCTGGTCCGAAGTGGCGCCCCGCCTCGCCGACCGCTTCCATGTCGTGCTCCACGACGTCCGCGGCCACGGCCGGTCGACGGCGCCGGAACCGCTGCGCGGCGGTTTCACCCTGGAGAAGCTGACGGACGACTTCCTGGCGGTCGCCGACGCGGTCAGTCCCGGCCGGCCGGTGCACCTGGTGGGACACGACTGGGGCTCGGTGCAGGGCTGGGAGTTCGTCACGGCCGGGCGCACCGAGGGCCGGGTCGCCTCGTTCACCTCCATGTCAGGACCGTCCCTCGACCACCTCGGACAGTGGATCGAACGGCGGGTCCGCCGGCCGACCCCGCGTCGCGTGGGCCAGCTGCTGGGCCAGTGCGCCAGGTCCTGGTACGTCTACCTGCTGCACGCTCCCGCCCTGCCGGAGCTGGCCTGGCGCGGACCGCTCGGCAGACACTGGCCCGGCATCCTGCGCCGCGCCGAGCGGCTGCCCGACGGCGACCACCCCGCCCCGTCACTCCCCAGGGACGCGGCCAACGGCGCCTGGCTGTACCGGGACAACGTGCGGCCGAGGCTGCGCCACCCGCGCCCCGACGCGTACGCACACGCGCCCGTGCAGCTGATCACGCCGCTGCGGGACGCGTTCCTCTCGGAGCACCTTTATGACGAACTCGAGCGGTGGGCACCGCGGTTGATCCGTCGCACGCTTCCCGACGGACACTGGATCCCGCGCACGCGTCCCGACCAAGTGGCGAGCTGGATCACGGAGTTCGTGACCGCCGTGGAGAACGGCCGTACGCTGCCTGTGGCGAGCGGTCGGTACGCCGAGCGGTTCGGCGGACAGCTGGTGCTGGTGACGGGCGCGGGGAGCGGCATCGGGCGGGCCACTGCGGTCGCGTTCGCGAAGGCCGGGGCCCGCGTGGTGGCGGTCGACCGGAACGGTGAAAGCGCCTCCCGCACCGCGGAGTTGGCCCGTACCTGCGGTGCCCCCAAGGCATGGTCGGAGACGGTCGACGTCTGTGACGAGCGGGCGGTGGAGAAGCTCGCCGAGAAGGTCGCCGCCGCGTACGGGGTGGTGGACGTCCTGGTGAACAACGCCGGAATCGGTCTGTCCGGCTCCTTCTTCGACACCACCGCCGAGGACTGGCGCACCGTCCTCGACGTCAACTTGTGGGGCGTGATCCACGGTTGCCGGCTGTTCGGCGAGCAGATGGCCGAGCGCCGGCAGGGCGGCCACATCGTCAACGTCGCGTCGGCGTCCGCCTATCAGCCGTCGAAGGTTCTGCCGGCCTACAGCACGTCCAAGGCGGCCGTACTCATGCTCAGCGAGTGCCTGCGCGCCGAGTTGGCAGAGCACGGCATCGGGGTGTCGGCGATCTGTCCGGGCTTCGTCCACACGAACATCATGTCGACGGCGCGGTTCGTCGGCGTGGACGCTCAGGAGGAGAGGCGACGGCAGAAGAGGGCCAACCGGCTGTACGGACTGCGTGGTTACGCGCCGGAAAAGGTCGCGGACGCGACTCTGCGTGCGGTGGTACGCAACCAGGCGGTCGTAGCCGTCACCCCGGAAGTCCGCGGTGCGCGGCTGTTGTCCCGTTTCGCTCCAGGGGTGTTGCGCGCCATCGCCCGGATCGATCCACCACTGTGACTCCCCGACAAGGGAGTTGACGAACCAGCGTTTCCTGCAGGCGGGTTCGGCAAGTCCGCTGCCAAGTGGCTTGACTTGACGAACAGTGCGTCTACAGCGACCAGTTGTCCACAGAGGCATCAATTCGCCTGTGGATAACCACGGTTGGTTGTGGATCAAACATCGCGACCCACATCACGTGCGTGATCCGCGTCTCTCCCGCACGCTGGAAAGATGACGGAAAGGAAAAACGACAGACGCACCGTGAAGGTGTCGAAGTACCTCTCGAAACACCTGCGGCATCAGCCGGAGCGAATCGGGATCACTCTGGACGACGGCGGCTGGGTCGAGATCGACACGCTGCTCGCCGCGGCGGCCGCCCACGGCTTCAGGATCACCCGCGAGGAACTGGACCGGGTGGTCGCCACCAACGACAAGAAGCGGTTCGTGATCGAGGGCATCCGCATCCGCGCCGGTCAGGGCCACAGCGTCGGCGTCGACCTGGGCCTTCCTGCGGCGACCCCGCCCGCGTGCCTCTACCACGGAACCGTGGCGCGCAACCTGGATCCGATCCGTGCCGAGGGCCTGAGGCCGATGACCCGGCACGATGTGCACCTCTCCCCGGACCGTGAGACCGCCACCCGCGTCGGAGCCCGGCGCGGCCGCCCGGTGGTGCTGGCCGTGGACGCCGGCGCCATGCACCGTGACGGCCACGTGTTCCAGGTCAGCGCGAACGGAGTGTGGCTCACCAAGGCCGTACCCCCGCAGTACCTGCGTTTCCCAGAGAAACACTGACCGTGGTCTGGGATTCCTTGGTTTTCCGGATCACGTCGGGACACGACCCCTTCCCGTCTCCCTTACGCTCGAGGCATGAGTCTGCGTCTGAGCACCGTGATCCTGCCGTACGTCCGCTGGCACGAGGGCGGGCGTTCCGCCTGGCAGCGTGCGGAGCGACTCGGATTCCACACCGCTTTCACCTACGACCACCTGTCGTGGCGGTCCTTCCGGGACGGTCCGTGGTTCGGCGCCGTGCCGACGCTGACCGCCGCGGCCGCCGCCACCGGCCGGATGCGGCTCGGCACCCTCGTCACCTCGCCGAACTTCCGGCATCCGGTCACCCTCGCCAAGGAACTGATCTCCCTCGACGACATCTCCGGCGGCCGGATCACGCTGGGCGTCGGGGCCGGCGGCACCGGCTTCGACGCCACCGCGCTCGGCCAGGAGCCGTGGACCGCGCGCGAGCGCGCCGACCGGTTCGGCGAGTTCGTCCCGCTGCTCGACCGGCTGCTCACCGAGGACTCCGTCTCCTACCGGGGGACGCACTACTCCGCGCACGAGGCGCGGAACATCCCCGGCTGCGTGCAGCGCCCCCGGCTGCCCTTCGCGATCGCCGCGACCGGCCCGCGCGGCCTGAAGCTCGCCGCCCGCCACGGTCAGGCGTGGGTGACGACCGGCGACCCGAAGCTGTACGAGACCGGCACCCCTGAACAGTCGCTGCACGCCCTGCGCGCGCAGACCGACAAGCTGTCCGAGGCCTGCGCCGCGGTCGGCCGCGACGTGGCGGAACTCGACAAGGTCCTGCTCACCGGATTCACCCCGGACCGCGGCCGACCGCTGCAGTCCCTCGACGCGTTCGTCGACTTCGCCGGCCGGCACGCGGAGCTGGGTTTCACCGACATCGTGATCCACTGGCCCATCCCCGACTCCGACTTCGCGGCGGACATGCAGGTCTTCGAGCAGATCGCCCTGGAGGCCCCGGCGAAGCTGCGCTGAGCATGACGGGACGTGATGGCGCTGGTGAGCAGGGTCACCACTCAGGTGTGCGGGTGCCCGCACGGCCGTGCGGGCATATGCGCCAGAATGGGCCGGTGACCTCAGCGACCCGACAGCCCGAGACCCCGGCCTCCACCCTCCCGCCCCGGCTGATCGCGACCGATCTCGACGGCACCCTGCTGCGCGACGACAAGTCGGTCTCCGAGCGGACCGTCGCCGCGCTGGCCGCCGCCGAGGAGGCCGGGATCGAGGTCTTCTTCGTCACGGGCCGCCCCGCCCGCTGGATGGACGTCGTCAGCGACCACGTCCACGGTCACGGACTGGCGATCTGCGGCAACGGCGCGGCCGTGGTGGACCTGCACGGCGGCCCCGGCACCCACCGCTTCGTCAAGGTCCGCGAGCTCGCCCGGGAGAACGCACTCGACGCCGTACAGCTGCTGCGGGACGCCGCACCCGGCACGATGTACGCCATCGAGCAGACGTACGGCTTCTACCAGGAGCCTGCCTACCCGAAGCTGCATCTGGAGATCCCGGACCTGCTCGCGCCCGCCGAGGAACTGCTGGCACCGGACGCCCCCGGCGCGCACGAGCCGGTGCTGAAGATCCTCGCCCACCACCCGAGCCTGGACCCGGACGCCTTCCTCACCCTGGCCCGACTCGCCGTCGGCGACCGCGCCACCATCACCCGGTCCAGCCCCAGCGCCCTGCTGGAGATCAGCGGGCCGGGCGTCTCCAAGGCGAGCACCCTCGCGCTGTGCTGCGCCGAGCGCGGCATCTCCCACGAAGAGGTCGTCGCCTTCGGCGACATGCCGAACGACGTGGAGATGCTCACCTGGGCGGGCCGGTCCTACGCGATGGGCAACGCCCACCCGGACGTGATCGCCGCCGCATCGGGGCGGACGGTCGCCAACAACGACGACGGTGTGGCCGTGGTGATCGAGCGGATCCTCGCCGAGCGGTCGAAGGCCGCAGGGAGACCGTCCCTCGGGTAGCGCCCTCACAGTCGTACGCCCCGTGCGGTCAGCCAGGGCACCGGATCGATGCCCGATCCCCAATCCGGAGTGACCCGGACCTCGAAGTGCAGATGCGGCCCCGTCGAGTTGCCCGTCGTGCCGGACTGGGCGATCCACTGGCCGGTGGCCACCGGCTCCCCCGGCTCGACGGTGACGGCGGCGAGATGGGCGTACTGGGTGAAGTAGCCGCCCGGGTGCCGGATCACGACCTCGATCCCGAAGGCGCCGCCGCACGCGACCCGCACCACCTTCCCGGCACCGACGGCCCGCACCGGGGTCCCGATGGGCACCGCGAAGTCCTGACCGGTGTGCCGGTGCGCCCAGTGGCCGCCCCCGCTGCCGAACGGAGCGGACAGCCTGTACGACTCCACCGGCGGGCCCCACGCGCGGGTGGTCCTCTGCCGCAGCCGGCCCAGATGGACGGCGCCCCGGCACGATCCCGTGGCGGCGGCCGCGTCGGCCTGCCTCTGCAGGACCTGCCGTGCCTCCTCCAGCCTCGCCCGCAGGGTCCGGCTCCTGTCGGCCAGTTCGGCGTTCCGCCTCTGCAGCCGCCGTGACTGCGCCGACGCCTCGGCAAGGTCCGCGGTGAGGCGGTCCGCCACCAGGTGGATACCGACGACCGCGTTCGCAGCCGCACGATCGGCTCGCGTGAGCGAGTGCTGACCGCGCATCACGTTCAGGACGGTGTCGGGGAGGAGCGTCTGCGGGACGTACGGGGGAGCGCCGTTCGGGTGGTACCGGGCACGCCCGACCAGGCCCGGACCCTCGGGGAAGGCCGCGGCCCGCCGGCGCTCCCGTATGAGGAGCCTCTCATCACGCCGCGCCCGGGCGCGCTGTTCCTCGGCCCGCCTGCGCCCGGTCTCGTACTGCCGTGCCACCAGGGCGACTTCCTCGTACAGCCGCGCCACCCGTAGGGCGGCGGAGGAATCGGCACCGCCGCCCCCCTTCCCCTGTCCGGCCACCGCTGACCAGGCCGGGACCGTCGTGAACGCGGACAGCACGACCGAAACGAGCAGGACTCGCCGACACATTGGATGCATGTCAACGATCGTGGCCCGTGTCGCGGGCCCGGTCCTGTCGACTTACCACGGCCGGCGGAACGGACGGCCACGAATGGCCCAGCGGTATCCCTCAGCCGGCCCCCAGCAGATCCCCCTGAGCCTCCCGCTCCAGCATCTCCCGCAACGGCCCGTCCTTCGCCGCCAGCTCGCCGTAGCCGCCCCGCTGGACCACCCGTCCCTCCGCGAGGACGATCACCTCGTCGACCGCCTCCAGGCCGGCCAGCCGGTGGGTGATCAGCAGGGTGGTCCGGCCCTCGGTGGCGGCGAGCAGGTCCGTGGTGAGCGCGTCCGCCGTCGGCAGGTCGAGGTGTTCCGCGGGCTCGTCGAGAATCAGGACGGGGAAGTCGGCCAGCAGGGCGCGGGCCAGGGCCAGGCGCTGCCGCTGGCCGCCGGAGAGCCGGGCGCCGTGCTCGCCGATCAGGCTGTCCAGTCCGTCGGGCAGCCCCTCCACCCAGTCCATGAGCCGGGCCCGCGCGAGCGCGTCGCGCAGTTCCGCCTCGCCGGCGTCCTTCCGTGCGAGCAGCAGGTTCTCCCGCACCGAGCTGTCGAAGAGGTGGGCGTCCTGTGCGCACAGACCGACCAGGCGCCGCACGTCGTCGCCGTCGAGCGCGTGGGCGTCCGTGCCGGCCAGCGTGTAGGAGCCGGCGTCCGCGTCCAGGAACCGCAGCAGGACCTGGGCGAGGGTCGTCTTGCCCGCACCCGAGGCACCGACCACGGCGACCCGGCGGCCCTGTTCGAGGGTGAGGTCGAAGCCGCTGAGCGCGTCCCGCCGTTGCCCGTCGTACCGTGCGGTGAGCCCGTCCAGGACCAGCGGGAAGGGCGACGGGGGAGCCGGCTGCGGCTGTTCGGGTTCCCGTACGGGCGCGGGAGCGTCCAGCACCTCATGGACGCGCTCGGCGCTCCGGCGCACCCGCTGGCGGTGCTGCACGGCGAGCGGCAGCCCCATGACCGCCTCGAACGCGGCCAGGGGCGTGAGCACCAGGACCGCCATGACCACCCCGCCGAGCCGTCCGCCGGCGACGGCCTGTGCGCCCACGAGTGCGGAGGCCGCGACGGTCAGCCCGGTGACCAGCGCGGTGAGCCCGTCACCGAGCGCCGTCGCGGTGGCGGCGCGGGAGGCGATACGGGTCAGCACGGCGTCGGCCTGCCGCGTCCGAGCGGTCCGCTCCGGCAGCGCACCGGCGACCGTCAACTCGGCTGTCCCTGTCAGCAGATCCGTCACCCGGGTCGCCAGTACACCCCGGGCGGGTGCCAGCCTCCGCTCCGCCCGGCGCGCCACGGCCCCCGTCACCAGGGGAACACCCACCCCGGCCGCGAGCAGTCCGGCAGCGAGGACGGCACCGGCCTCGGGCAGCAGCCAGGCGGTGAAGCAGACGGAACCGGCCGACACGACGAACGCCGCCCCCGCGGGAAGCAGCCACCGCAGCCAGTAGTCCTGCAGCGCGTCCACATCGGCTACCAGCCGTGACAGCAGGTCGCCCCGCCGGGTCGTGCGCAGTCCCGCCGGGGCCAGCCGCTCCAGGCGCCGGTAGACGGCGACGCGGGTGTCGGCCAGCATGCGCAGGACGGCATCGTGGGACACCAGCCGCTCCGCGTACCGGAACACGGCCCGTCCGATTCCGAACGCCCGCGTGGCCGTCACGGCGACCATCAGATACAGCACCGGCGGCTGCTGGGAGGCCCGCGAGATCAGCCACCCGGAGGTGGCCATCAGCCCCACCGCGCTGCCGAGCGCGAGACTGCCGAGCACCAGGGCGAGGGCGAGCCGCCCTCGACGGGGGCCGGCCATGGCACGGACGCGTGTGAGCACGCCACCGTGCCTCACCGGGAGCGGGGCGGAGGCCGGCTCACCTCGGGCGGGCGGCGCGCTCACGGCCTCCCGGAGCGGCAACGGCTCGGGACCGGCCTGCGCAAGGGCGCTCGGCGTGGTGTACTGCTCCGCATCCAGCCGTACCACCCGGTCCGCCAGCCCCAGCAGTGCCGGCCGGTGCACCACCAGCAGGACCGTCCGGCCGACGGCGAGCCGACGCACCGCTTCCACGATCTCGTGCTCGGTCGCCCCGTCCAGGGAAGCCGTCGGCTCGTCCAGCAGCAGCACCGGACGGTCGGCGAGGAACGCACGGGCCAGGGCGAGCCGTTGCCGCTGCCCGGCGGACAGGCCCGCCCCCTCCTCGCCGAGCACCGTGCGGATCCCCTCGGGCAGCGTGTCCACGAACTCAAGCGCCCCTGCGTCGGCAAGCGCCCTTCGCACCGCCGCGTCGTCCGCCTCCGGCCGCGCCAGCCGTACGTTGTCGGCGATCGTGCCCGCGGAGAGGTGGGGTCGCTGCGGCACCCATGCGATACGTGAACGCCACTCCGCCAGATCGGCCGAGGCGAGGTCGACGCCCCCGACCCGTACGCGCCCTTCGGTGGGCGGCACGAACCCGAGCAGGACGCTCAGCAGGGTCGACTTGCCCGCTCCGCTCGGTCCTACGAGGGCCACGGTCTCACCGGACGCCACTGTGAGCGACACATCGGACACCGCGGCGGACGACCGTCCGGGATAGCGGACCGTCACGCCCTCGAAGGCGATCGGCCCGTCCGGAACCTGCTGCTCACCGCAGGCCGGTAGCGGGGTCTCCAGCACTGCGAAGATCTCCCCGGCTGCGGAGAGGCCCTCCGCCGCCGCGTGGTACTGCGTTCCCACCTGCCGCAACGGCAGGTATGCCTCCGGGGCCAGCACCAGGATCACCAGCCCGATGTACAGGTCCATGTCGCCGTGGACCAGCCGCATGCCGATCTCGACGGCGACGAGCGCGACCGAGATGGTGGCCAGGAGCTCCAGTGCGAAGGACGACAGAAAGGCGAGGCGCAGGGTCCGCATGGTCGCCTGCCGGTACTCGCCGGTGATCCGCTTGATCGACTCGGCCTGGGCCTTGGCCCGGCCGAAGACCTTGAGCGTCGGCAGTCCGGCGACCACGTCGAGGAAGTGCCCGGACAGCCGGGACAGCAGCCGCCACTGACGGTCCATCTGGGACTGTGTCGCCCAGCCGATCAACATCATGAAGAGGGGGATCAAGGGCAGCGTGCCGGCGATGATCGCCGCGGACACCCAGTCCTCGGTGACGATCCGCACCAGTACCGCCACCGGCACCACCACAGCGAGCCCCAGCTGCGGCAGATAGCGCGAGAAGTAGTCGTCGAGGGCATCGACCCCCCGTGTGGCCAGAGCGACCAGCGAACCGGTCCGTTGTCCGCTGAGCCATCCCGGACCGAGGCTCCCGGCTCGCTCCAGCAGCCTCCCCCGCAACTCCGACTTCACCGCCGCGCTCGCGCGGTGGGCGGAGAGTTCGGTGAGCCAGGACACCAGGGCGCGTCCGACCGCCACGGCCACCAGGAGCAGCAGGGGCGTGCGCAGTTCGACGACCGACTGATGGTGCTGGAAGGCACCGACCACCACATCCGCGATCAGCATCGCCTGGGCGATGACCAGAGCCGCGCCGAGGGCACCCAGGCCGATGACCGCCCCGAGGAAGAAGCGCGTCGCCCGGGCGTAGCGGAGGAGTCGTGGATCGATCGGTTTCACGTGAAATATGCCCTTCGGTCCGGGCGGGGTGTTTCACGTGAAACACCCCGCCCCACCAGATTCAGTGCACGGCACCGGCGGAAGCGTCGGCGGCGATGTGCTGAGTGCCGATGCGCTTGCGGAACACCCAGTAGGTCCAGCCCTGATAGAGCAGGACGATCGGCGTGGCGATCCCGGCGCACCACGTCATGATCTTCAGCGTGTAGGGGCTCGACGAGGCGTTGCTCACCGTCAGGCTCCAGTCCGCGTTGAGCGTGGACGGCATGACGTTCGGGAAGAGCGTCAGGAACAGCATGGCGACCGCGGCCACGATGGTGATCCCGGAGAACGCGAACGACCATCCCTCACGGCCTGCCTGATTGGCGACGAGCCCAGCGACGAGCGCAGCCACCGCCACGGCCATGGCGACCAGGCTCTTGCTGTCTCCCTGGTCGATCTGCACCCAGGTGAGGAAGAGAAGCGCCAGCCCCGCGGTCACCAGCCCGACCCCCAGGGCCAGCTTCCGCGCCCGCTGCCGGATGTCCCCGACGGTCTTCAGCGCCGTGAACACCGCCCCGTGGAAGGTGAACAGGGCCAGCGTGACCAGGCCGCCGAGGAGCGCGAACGGGTTGAGCAGGTCCCAGACGTCGCCCACGTACTCCAGGTGCTGGTCGATCTTCACGCCCCGCACGATGTTGGCGAAGGCCACCCCCCACAGGAACGCCGGGATCAGCGAGGTCCAGAAGATCGCGTTCTCCCAGTTGCGCTGCCAGTTCTCCTCGGGCCGCTTGGCCCGGTACTCGAAGGCGACTCCGCGCACGATCAGACAGACGAGGATGACCAGCAGCGGCAGGTAGAAACCGGAGAAGAGCGTGGCATACCACTCAGGGAAGGCGGCGAACGTGGCGCCGCCCGCGCTGAGCAGCCATACCTCGTTGCCGTCCCAGACCGGGCCGATCGTGTTGATCAGCACCCGCCGCTCGGGGCGGTTGCGGGCCAGGAGCTTGGTGAGGATGCCGACCCCGAAGTCGAAGCCCTCCAGGAAGAAGTAGCCGATCCAGAGGACCGCGATCAGGACGAACCAGACGTCGTGAAGTTGCATGGTGTGAGCGCTCCCTCGGCCTAGTACGAGAAGGCCATCGGCTTGTCGGCGTCCCGGGAGTCGCCGCCGAGCCTGGTAGGCGGGTTGAGATCGGACTCGGTGAGCTCGGGCGGTCCGGCCTTGACGTACTTCGTCAGCAGCTTCACCTCGATGACGGCGAGGATCGCGTAGAGCACGGTGAACACAGTCATCGACGTGATGACCTCGCCCTGGGAGACACCGGGGGAGACGGCGTCACGGGTGCGCAGCACGCCGTAGACGACCCAGGGCTGACGGCCCATCTCGGTGAAGATCCATCCCCAGGAGTTGGCGATGAGCGGGAAGGCCAGGGTCCAGATCGCGATGCGCCAGTACCAGGTGGTCAGCGTCGGGCCGAGCGCCTTGTTCCGGAACAGGACCAGATGCGGTACCTCGTCCTCGCCGACCCGCAGATGCTGCGGCAGCAGGAACTTCTTGCGGGTCAGCCAGAGCCCGGCCAGACCGATGGCGAAGGAAGCCATACCGAAGCCGATCATCCACCGGAAGCCCCAGAAGGTGACGGGAATGATGGGGCGGTAGTCGCCGGGGCCGAATTTCTGCTGTTCGGCCTTGTTGGTGTCGTTGATGCCGGGGACGTAGGAGGTGAAGTCGTCGTCGGCCAGGAACGACAGCAGGCCGGGGACGGACAGTTCGACGGAGTTGTGGCCCTTGCTGACGTCGCCGTAGGCGAAGATCGAGAACGGCGCCGAGTTCTGGCCGTCCCACAGCGCCTCGGCGGCGGCCATCTTCATCGGCTGCTGCTTGAACATGACCTTGCCGAGGACGTCACCGCTGACCGCGGTGAGCAGGCCGGCGATGACGACGGTGACCAGTCCGAGCCGCAGTGAGCTCTTCATCACGGGGACGTGCTTCTTGCGGAGCAGGTGGTAGGCGGCGATACCGACCATGAACGCGCCGCCGGTGAGGAAGGACGCGGACAGAGTGTGGAAGACCTGGGCCAGCGCGGTGTTCTGGGTGAGGACGTGCCAGAAGTCGGTGAGTTCGGCGCGCCCCTTCGCCTTGTTGATCCGGTAGCCGACGGGGTGCTGCATCCAGGAGTTGGCCGCGAGGATGAAGTACGCCGACAGGATCGTTCCGATGGACACCATCCAGATGCAGGCCAGGTGGATCTTCTTCGGCAGCTTGTCCCAGCCGAAGATCCACAGCCCGATGAAGGTGGACTCGAAGAAGAAGGCGATGAGGGCCTCGAAAGCGAGTGGGGCACCGAAGACGTCGCCGACGAAGCGGGAGTAGGCGGACCAGTTCATGCCGAACTGGAACTCCTGGACGATGCCGGTGACGACACCCATCGCGATGTTGATCAGGAAGAGCTTGCCCCAGAACTTCGTCGCCCTGAGGTACCTCTCCTTCTCCGTCCGTACCCACGCGGTCTGCAGGCCGGCCGTCAGCGCGGCGAGCGAGATCGTCAGCGGGACGAACAGGAAGTGGTAGACGGTCGTGATGCCGAACTGCCATCGCGCCAGGGTCTCCGGCGCCAAAGCTATGTCCACGTCGTCCTTCTCCTTACGTCGCCGTGGTCACGCGGCGTTTTGCCCTGCTCGTCCCGCACATCACGGGGGCAATCAGGGCCTGCTTGTGAACGCGTTCACATTCACAAGCAATTATGACGTATGGCGCCGGCGAGCCGGAGGGGTGGGGGGTCCCTAAGCGGGACCGTTCGACCTCTGGCGCGATTTCATCCCCGGGGCCCTGTCCTCCCGGGGCCCTGCTCACGCGGGACCCCGGGAGGACAGGGCGGTGCTCGGCTCCTGCCAGGGCAGGACTACAGATCCCTGTGGAAGCCCTCCGCCACCTTCATGAAGACGTCGTTCGCCTCGGCCTCGCCGATCGTCACGCGCACTCCTTCACCCGGGAAGGGCCGCACGACCACGCCGGCCTGCTCGCAGGCCGCCGCGAAGTCCACCGTGCGCTCCCCCAGCCGCAGCCACACGAAGTTCGCCTGGGTCTCGGGCACCGTCCAGCCCTGGGCGCGCAGCGCGTCCACCACGCGCGTGCGCTCGCACACCAGCGAGCCGACCCGGCCGAGCAGTTCGTCCTCCGCGCGCAGCGAGGCGATCGCCGCCTCCTGTGCCAGCTGGCTGACACCGAACGGCACCGCCGTCTTGCGCAGCGCGGCGGCCACCGGCTCATGCGCGACCGCGAAGCCGACGCGCAACCCGGCGAGGCCGTACGCCTTGGAGAAGGTGCGCAGCACACACACGTTCGGCCGCTTGCGGTACAGCTCGATGCCGTCCGGCACCTGAACGTCGCGGATGAACTCGCGGTACGCCTCGTCGATCACCACCAGCACATCGCCCGGCACGCGGTCCAGGAAGCGCTCCAGCTCCGCCCGGCGCACGACCGTGCCCGTCGGGTTGTTGGGATTGCAGACGAAGATCAGCCGGGTGCGGTCGGTGATCGCGTCGGCCATCGCGTCAAGGTCGTGCACCTCGCCGTCGGTCAGCGGCACCTGCACCGCTGTGGCACCGCTGACCCGGGTGATGATCGGATACGCCTCGAAGGACCGCCAGGCGTAGATCACCTCGTCGCCGGGGCCGCTCGTGGCCTGCAGCAGCTGCTGGGCCACCCCGACCGACCCCGTCCCGGTGGCGAGGTGCGACTGGGGCACCCCGAAGCGCTCCGACAGCTCGCTCATCAGGCCCGTGCACGCCATGTCCGGGTAGCGGTTGAAGGACGCGGCCGCCGCGGTCACCGTCTCCAGCACGCCCGACAGCGGCGGATAGGGGTTCTCGTTCGAGGACAGCTTGTAGGCCACCGGGCCGCCCGCCGCAGCAGGCCTGCCGGGCTTGTAGGTGGGGATGTCCTCCAGCTCGGCACGCAGCCTCGGGCTCGTCTCGCTCACCGCAGTCCTCCTCGCGCACACCACCGGCTCGCAACCGCCGCCGGCTCCAATGCTTCTCACCTTATGAGGATTCCGCGCCCCTGCGAATGGGCTGTGGGCAACCGCTCCGTCCTGTGTGGATCAACCGCTCCCTCCGTGTGGATCATGACACGAAGGCGCGTGCAGCCAGGGGCGCGTCGTCCCCTGTCGCACGCGCCGGTGGCTCACGCCGTGGCGCGCATCCCCCGTGCAGGTGAGTTGAGACCTCTTCGCAATATGGCCACCGTGACAGGTCCGCGCATGCCCTCACGCCATCTATTGACCTTGGATCGTTCAAGCCCCTTGCATTCCAAGGCACTTGACTATTTTTGATCATGCAGAAACGTGCCTGTCAACGGATGCATATGCGTCCGCACTACCCCACCGCATGAGCCCTACTATCGGCTCGCCATGACAGCAGCAGGGAAGCACCAGGTGAGCCGGGCGGAGACATCCCGCCGAGGCAGTCGGCCGGGCCGGGCGGGCATCAGAGACGTGGCCGCCGCCGCCGGGGTCTCCATCACGACCGTCTCCGACGCCCTCAACGGCAAGGGCCGGCTGCCGGACGCCACCCGACGCCACGTCCGCGAGGTCGCCGACCGGCTGGGCTATCGCCCCTCGGCCGCGGCCCGCACCCTCCGTACCGGCAAGTCGGGCCTCATCGGCCTGACCGTGACGACGTACGGGGATGAACCTTTCACCTTCACCGAGTTCGCGTACTTCGCGGAGATGGCCAGAGCCGCCACCTCCGCCGCCCTCGCCCGGGGATACGCCCTGGTCATCCTGCCCGCGACCTCGCGCCACGACGTGTGGTCGAACGTCGCCCTGGACGGCACGGTCGTCATCGACCCCTCCGACCAGGACCCGGTGGTCACCGAGCTGGTCCGGCAGGGGTTACCGGTCGTCTCCGACGGCCGCCCGGCCGGCTCGCTCCCGGTCACCGCCTGGGTCGACAACGACCACGAGGCCGCCGTCCTCGGCATCCTCGACCACCTGGCGGAAGCCGGCGCCCGCCGTATCGGGCTGCTGACCGGCACCACGACGGACACGTACACACATCTGTCCACGACCGCGTACCTCAACTGGTGCGAGCGCGTCGGACAGGACCCGGTCTACGAGGCCTACCCGGCCCACGACCCGTGCGCGGGCGCCGTAGCCGCCGACCGGCTGCTGGCCCGCCCGGACCGCCCGGACGCGGTGTACGGACTCTTCGACCCGAACGGCACCGACCTGCTCGCCGCGGCCCGCCGCTACGGCCTGCGCGTCCCCGAGGACCTGCTGCTCGTGTGCTGCAGCGAGTCCGCCGTGTACGCCAACACCGAGCCTCCCGTCACCACGCTCTCCCTCAAACCGCGCCGGATCGGCACCGCGGTGGTCCAGCTCCTCATCGACGCCATCGAGGGTGTCCAGCCGGAGCAGCCGGTCCAGCAGGTGATACCGACGGAACTGATCGTGCGTACGTCGTCCGAGCGACGCCCGCCGCGCACCACGGTCAGCCCGCCCCGGTCGCCCGAACAGGGGTAGCTCCCAGAGCACCCGCGGGTGACGCACCCGTTGCCCGCGGGCCGCCGAGGGCCGGACCCCGGCGGGAGAGCCCCGCCCATTTAGGGCGAAAGCCGCAGGGAACTGGAGGGCTTCCCCGATTCACCACCCCTGGGTCATCACATGGCGCGATCCGCATTCCTATGATGGGCCCACGACACCGCGGGCCGCTGCGACCAGGCAGTCCGATGCGGTGCAGATGCGGCGCGATGGTGGAGGGGTCGATGACTCAGGGGGCCGGTCAGGGACCCGAGGTGGAACGGACGGCGACGTTGCGCGACTTCCGGGTACCCGCGTACGTCCACGAGGCCGCTCCGTACCCGCAGAGCACGCACCCCGACCAGGTCACCGGCCCCGTCGCCGCCCCGGAGGCCTACCCCCCCGCGTACTCCGACGCGTACACGCCCACCGAACGTGACCTCCCGGTCGTCAACCGCGGTGACACGCTCCAGGCGGGCGTCACTCCCGCGTCCGCACCCGTCCCGCAGCCCGCTGAGGGGCCCGGTCCGCTGTTCGTCGTCGGAGACGTGCACGGCTATCTCGAGCAGCTTGTGGCGGCGCTCCAGGAGAAGGGCCTCATCGACGCCCAGGCACGTTGGTGTGCGGGCACGGCGAGGCTCTGGTTCCTCGGCGACTTCACCGACCGGGGGCCCGACGGCATCGGCGTCATCGACCTGGTGATGCGGCTGTCCGCGGAGGCGGCCGCGGCCGGCGGCTACTGCAAGGCGCTCATGGGCAACCACGAACTGCTGCTGCTCGGCGCCAAGCGGTTCGGCGACACCCCGGTCAACTCCGGCGCGGGCACCGCCACCTTCCAGGCCGCCTGGCTGCTCAACGGCGGCCAGAAGACCGACATGGACCGGCTGCAGGACCACCACCTGCAATGGATGGCCCGCCTCGACGCGGTCGAGGAGGTGGACGGGCACCTGCTGGTCCACTCGGACACCACCGCCTACCTCGACTACGGAGACTCCATCGAGGCGGTCAACGACACCATCCGCGAGACGCTCACCCGCAACGACGCGGACGAGGTCTGGGACCTCTTCCGCAAGTTCACCAAACGCTTCTCCTTCCGCGACGAGGGCGGCGCCGACGCCGTACGCTCCCTGCTGGACACCTACGGTGGCAGCCGCATCGTCCATGGTCACAGCCCCATTCCCTACCTCCTCGGCGAGGTCGGCTCGGAGGACGGCGAGGACACGACGGGTCCGGTGGTCGAGGGGCCGCACCTCTATGCGGACGGGCTGGCGATCGCAATGGACGGCGGGGTGACCATGGCCGGAAAGCTGCTCGTCCAGCAACTTCCGCTGGGCGTCTGAGCGTTCACCCGTCAGACGCCTCCCGACAGGACTGCGAAGACCGCAGGCCAGGGGCCAATTTCCGGAAACCCCCTGTCACCACGCGCCGTCACCGCTCTACCATCGGCTTATCCGTAGCAGGCTCCCCTCCGTTTCTGCCCGACGGCTCGTCAGCATGCCGAGCCCCAAGCCCTACGGAGCATCGGGGGATGCACATGAACAGCGTTCCGCAGCACCTGCTGAGCGAGGACCGCCAGGACTACGAGCGGATCCTCGATGAGGCGCTGCGCTCCGCACCACACCGCCCGGATCTGGCCGCTGTGGGTCAGCGGCTGAACTCCGAACAGTTGCGCACCATGGCACTGAACGCCACCGCCCTCATCACCGCGGCGGCGGCCACCGAGTACCAGCACTATGTGAGCGTCCGCGAGGAACTGCGCCGGCCTGCGCCGTCCGCCCCGATCATCCAGGACACCACCTCCGGTTCCCCGGAGCCGGACCTGGACGCTCTGGGACTCGCCGCCGCCGTGGGAGAGGCCGCGGCGAGCGCCGGGACCGGTGCCGTCATCGCGGTCCTCGCCCCCTTCCTCGCGGGAGCCGCCGCGGCGATCTTCCTGCTTGTGGGGTACACCCTCAAGATGGTCAGTCCCGGTCAGGCGTTCGCCCGGACGCTCCTGACCACTGGGTGGGTCTTCGGCGCGGTGACCGCGGCGTCAATCCTGGTCGCCGCGATCGGCCTGCTGCTCACCGCCCTGCGCAACAGCGCCTCGGCACGAGAGGCGGACGCGTCGGGCACGTTGACCACAGAGGTGGCTCAGGCCAGGGATGCCTGGCACGAGGCGCTGCTGGAGCGCGGCATCCTGCCGTTCCTCCGTGAAGCGCTCAGCGACCCGGGTACGGCCGCCATGACCCGTAAGGCACCGGAGGCCGCCGCCGGCCGCATTCCGCACCTCGGCTACGACCGCCCCGGGTTCAGCAGCCCCGACAGCGGCCCGGCCGCCGGTACACGCCCCAGCTTCAGCAGCCCTGACTTCACGAGCCCGGACTTCGGGGGGCCGGAACACAAGCCGGAGTGACAGGCCCCGGACGGCGACCGGCCGCCGTCCGAAAAAGGATTTCGGATCCCGCCTTCGGCGGCCTACCCTCCACAGACGACGGGCGATCCGCGCCTCTGTTCGTTCGACGAGCGCACGGCTGTGGACATGCGATGCCTTGGACAAGCGGCGTCGTGCCGTTTCCGATACCACGATCCGCCTACCAGCGAGGGGGAGCCGGTTCCTCCGGCCTGCGCAGCGACCACGCAGGCCGGAGCAACCGGATGACGGAACGCCCGGAGGCGCTGCCAGGTCAGTCGGCGATGGGCAGATAGACGCGGTTCCCCGCTGCGGCGAACTCCCTCGACTTCTGTGCCATGCCCTCCTCGATCTCCTCCCGATTGGCCCCGTGTTCGCGGCGGATGTCCTGGGAGATCTTCATCGAGCAGAACTTCGGCCCGCACATCGAGCAGAAGTGTGCGGTCTTGGCCGGCTCCGCCGGGAGGGTCTCATCGTGGAAGTCGCGGGCCGTGTCCGGGTCGAGGGCCAGGTTGAACTGGTCCTCCCAGCGGAACTCGAAGCGTGCGTCGGACAGCGCGTCGTCCCACGCCTGCGCGCCCGGGTGCCCCTTGGCCAGGTCGGCCGCATGCGCGGCGATCTTGTAGGTGATGACGCCGGTCTTGACGTCGTCACGGTTGGGCAGACCCAGGTGCTCCTTGGGGGTGACGTAGCAGAGCATCGCCGTGCCCCACCAGGCGATCATCGCAGCGCCGATGCCGGAGGTGATGTGGTCGTACGCCGGCGCGATGTCCGTCGTCAGCGGGCCGAGCGTATAGAACGGAGCCTCATCGCAGATCTCCTGCTGGAGGTCGATGTTCTCCTTGATCTTGTGCATCGGGACATGTCCCGGGCCCTCGATCATGGTCTGTACGCCGAAACGCCTGGCGATCCGGCCGAGTTCCCCGAGCGTGCGCAGTTCCGCGAACTGCGCCTCGTCGTTGGCGTCCGCGATCGAGCCGGGCCTGAGGCCGTCGCCCAGCGAGTACGTGACGTCGTAGGCGGCGAGGATCTCGCACAGCTCCTCGAAATGCTCGTAGAGGAACGACTCCTTGTGGTGCGCCAGGCACCAGGCCGCCATGATCGAGCCGCCACGGGAGACGATGCCGGTCTTGCGGTTCGCGGTCAGCGGTACGTACGACAGGCGCACACCCGCGTGCACCGTCATGTAGTCGACGCCCTGCTCGGCCTGCTCGATGACCGTGTCCTTGTAGATCTCCCAGGTCAGCTCCTCCGCCTTCCCGTCGACCTTCTCAAGGGCCTGGTAGAGCGGCACCGTGCCGATCGGCACGGGGGAGTTGCGCAGGACCCACTCGCGCGTGGTGTGGATGTTGCGGCCGGTGGACAGATCCATGACCGTGTCGGCGCCCCAGCGGGTCGCCCAGGTCATCTTCTCGACCTCCTCCTCGATGGAGGAGGTCACCGCGGAGTTGCCGATGTTGGCGTTGACCTTCACCAGGAATCGCTTGCCGATGATCATCGGCTCGATCTCGGGGTGGTTGATGTTGGCCGGAAGGACCGCGCGGCCCGCCGCGATCTCCTCGCGTACCACCTCCGGGGAGACGTTCTCCCGGATGGCGACGAACTCCATCTCGGGCGTGATCTCGCCGCGTCGTGCGTACGCCAGCTGCGTCACCGCCTTGCCGTCGCGGCTGCGCCGCGGCTGACGCGGCCGCCCCGGGAACACCGCGTCGAGGTTGCGCAGTCCGCCCCGCGGCGAGGTGTGCTTGATCCCGTCGTCCTCCGGGCGGACGGGACGACCCGCGTACTCCTCGGTGTCGCCGCGGGCGGTGATCCAGTTCTCCCGCAGGGGGGCCAGGCCCCTGCGGACGTCTGTCTCGAGGAGCGGATCGGTGTACGGGCCGGAGGTGTCGTACAACGTGACCGACTGCCCGTTGGTGAGGTGCACTCGACGAACCGGCACGCGCAGATCGGGGCGTGAGCCCTCGATGTACGCCTTGTGCCAGCCGATGGACTGTCCGGCCTCCTGGGGCTGTTCGCCCTGAACAGAGGCAGGCGTGCGTACGTCCTTGTTGGTCATGTGACCTACTCCCTACGCCGGCATTACCCGGTAACAGGTTCAGCGGTCGACGCAGCGGCTTCCGCCCGCCGATGTTCCACGTGAAACATCGCGTCTGCGGAGTCAGCGCCCTCTCAGCCCGGTGCTCCGAGCTCCCGCGTGTGCAAAGGTCCTCTCACGCTAGCGTCTCTTTGCGTGAGCTGAACAGTGGGCCTCACGTCCTCTTGCGATGATGCCTCGGTGACCACGACACAGCATCCGCCCCCGTACCCGCCGCCCGACCCGCCCCACGGCCACCATCAGGGCGGCGCACATGGTCATGGACCGAGTGCCGGCCACCGGCATGCGCCGAGTGGTGGGCACGGCCACTCCCACAGCCATGGCCCGGCAGCCCCCGTGTCGCGGCACCTGCGCAGGGTCATCGCCGCGATCCTCATCTCCTTCACGGCGGCCGTGGTGATCGGTCTCGTCGTGCTGTGGCCCGGCGGCGTGCCGTCGCACAAACGCACCGGTGTCGGATTCGACCGGCAGACCCAGCAGGCCACGGTCACCCGGGTGATCGAGGTGGACTGCAAGTCGGTGAACGCCTCGGGTGACACCCCGACCGGCGACACCTCCACGGCCGAGGGCTCCTCGGCGCGGCAGCAGTCGACCGGCACCTGCAAAAAGGCGACGGTCCGCGTCGACACGGGCAAGGACCAGGGCCGGACGTTCACGGAGATCGTCCAGCCGGACCAGTCACGGCAGTTGCATCAGGGCGAGAAGGTCGTGGTCGCGTACGAACCGTCCGCTCCAAGGGATCTGCAGTACTCGGTGGCCGATGTGAGCCGCAAGCTCCCCATGGCGCTGCTGGCCGGTGTCTTCGCCGTCGCCGTGGTGGTGGTGGGCCGGATGCGCGGTGTGATGGCGCTCATCGCGCTGGCCGTCAGCTTCCTGGTGCTGAGCCTGTTCATCCTGCCAGCGATCCTGCAGGGTTTGAACCCCCTGCTCGTGGCCGTGGTCGGATCCAGCGCCATCATGCTGATCGCCCTCTACATGTGCCACGGGCTCTCGGCGCGCACCTCGGTGGCGGTGCTCGGCACGCTCATCTCACTCTCCCTGATCGGTGTACTGGGTTCCCTGTTCATCGGCTGGGCCGCGCTGACCGGCAACACCGACGACAACACCGGCCTGATCCACGGCCTCTACCCGGGAATCGACATGAGCGGCCTGCTGCTGGCCGGCGTCATCATCGGCTCGCTCGGTGTCCTCGACGATGTGACGGTGACGCAGACGTCGGCGGTCTGGGAGCTCCACGAAGCGAACCCGTCGATGGGCTGGCGTGGTCTGTACCGTGCGGGCATCCGCATCGGCCGCGACCACATCGCGTCGGTCGTCAACACACTCGTCCTGGCGTACGCGGGTGCCGCTCTGCCTCTGTTGCTGCTGTTCTCGATCGCGCAGAGCAGCGTGGCCACCGTTGCCAACAGCGAGCTGGTCGCGGAGGAGATCGTGCGCACGCTCGTGGGTTCGATCGGTCTGGTCGCCTCGGTGCCCGTGACCACGGCGCTGGCCGCCCTCGTGGTCTCCGCCGACCGTTCGGACCGGTCCGCCGCTCCGGCCGCCGTGCCGGCCCGTGGTGGGCGGGGGCGGCGCCGCAGGCACTGAGGGTGCCCGAGCCCTGGAGACCGCACCGCAGAAGCGTTACGGCACCCACCGCGCCCCCCGCACCTCCGCGAGGAACCGTTACAGCACGGACGTACGGCGTCAGCCCGCGCTCTGCTCCTCGGCCAGGATCCGGTCCAGCGCCTCGTCCAGATGGGCGTCGAAGTCGGCGAGGGAGCCCTCCTGACCGAGCGGCACCAGCTTGTCCGTACGGTCCAGGAACGCGACCAGCGGCACCGCCCCGGACCGGAACAGGGCCCGGTCGGCGCCCACCTGGAGCCGGATCAGCACATCGCCGAAGGTGTCCGGCTCGGCGGGCGCAATGTGCACATCTCCGTCGCCGCACGGCCTGCCCACGCCGTCCACCAGCAACTCGCGCCCGAATGCCCAGGTGACGGGGGCGTCCCCGGGCAAGTGGAAGGTCAACCTCACGGCATAGGGATCACAGGTCTCGTAACACAGTTCCACCGGAATGCGGAACGAGAGCTCCTCCGAGACGAGAAAGCTCATCATCACCTCTGCCTGTACCGACTCGCGCATCGTCTACCCCGTCAGTAGCCGTGGACTGGCCAGGAAGCATCCCCTGACACCTGCTGGAAGTTTGCTGAACGTGCATGGCAGATCACAAGGAGTGAGTTTTCAGATGCTGATAGAGAGGGCGAGTGACCCGAGCATCCGTGCGATCTCCTCCTGCAGTCGGCGTGCCAGCGGCAGCAGCCGGTCGGCCTCACCCGCCGGCAGCGAGATCGCCATCGCCGCGGCCATCGGCCCCACGGTCAGGGGAATCGCGGCACAGACCGCCCCGAGCGCATACTCCTGGCGCTCGATCACGGGTTCTGTGCGCTTGAGACGCTCCAGCCGACGGAGGAACGCGCGCTCGTCATGGACGGTGTACGGCGTGATCGCCCGAACGGGGTAGCGGTCGAGGTGGTCCCGGCGGGCCTCCTCGTCGAGCTGGGACAGCAGGCACTGGCCGACCGCGTGGGCGTGCCCGGTCTCACGGAAGTCGGCCCACTCCTCGACCGCCGGGCTGCCGGCGACGCCCAGGACCTCGATCTCGCCCTCGCGGTAGACCGCGTAGTACACCGGAGAACCGATGGAATCACGCCATTGTGCGAGCGCGTCCTCCACCGTGCTGCGACGTTTCTGCTGGGCTGCGTCGGCGCCCAGCCGCTCGGCCGCCTCGCCGAGGAAGAACAGGCCCTTCTCGCGGCGCAGATAGCCCTCGTGCGTCAGGGTGCGCAACAGGTGGTAGGTCGTGGGCAGTGCCAGGCAGACCTCGCGCGCCAGTTGTTTGGCGGTGGCCCCGTACGGACGTCCGGCGACGGCTTCGAGGAGGCGCATCGCGCGCTGTACGGATCCGATGAGGGTGGTGGAGGGCGGTTGCGCGGGCGGAAGAGGGGGGCGCTCCTCCCCGGGTGAGGTCCGTCGCTGTGCGGGCGGGGCGGTTGAGTCTGCGGATGCGGTACCAACCGTGGCCAAGGATCACTCCCGGAGCGCGAGGGCGGCCTCCCGTGCGGGGACACAGGAGGGGATGCGCCGCGCGGGGCTACCGCGCGCGAGTTCCGGACTCTAACGGCCCGTCACCGCGGTCCGACGGTGTCGCCGGGAAAACTTCCCTCCCCCGAGGGAACGTCCTGTTCCGTGTTACCGCCGCCCCTTGCCCTCCGCCCCCGCGGACCGCAGCCCCGTGACACGCTTCTTCGTCTCGGCGCGCTCCGGACGGCTCACCAGTCTCCGCGTGAGGTGGAGTTCGACATGAACTTCCGTACGACGTAGATGAGTCCGCCGACCAGCGCGACGAAGAGCAGCATCTTGAAGAGCAGCCCGATCACGAAGCCGACGACGGACGCGATCATGCCGCCGAAGACGACCAGGGCGATGACCGGCACCGCGATCCACTTCACCCACCACGGCAAACCCGCGAAGATCTCTCGCATCGCCCTTGTCCTTGTCTCTCGGCGTCTGTGTGCCTCTTGGGCCCGCGCCCCGCGTCCCGTCCGGGGCGGCGCTCGCGGTCCTTCGATGTCCTGCCCTCGATGCTAGGGCCGCCGCAGGGGGCGGCGGGCGTCCTCGATCCCTTGTCCTCCCCTGATTCCTCCCCTGAGGGAACCCCGAGAGGCGCCTCAGCTTTCGGGCGGAGAGAACACCACCAGCACCCTCAGGTCCTCGGTGATGTGGTGGAACTTGTGGGGGACTCCGGCCGGCACGTAGACGACGCTGCCGCGCCCGACCTGGGTCGTCTCCATGCCGACGGTGATCGAGGCGCGTCCGCTGACGACGAAGTACACCTCGTCCTGCCGGTGCGGCTTCTGCGGGTCCAGGTCGCCCGCTTCGAGCGCGTACAGGCCGACCGACATGTTCCGCTCCCGCAGGAACTGCAGATACGCGCCCTCGTTCGCGGCGCGCTCCGCCTCCAGTTCGTCCAGCCGGAATGCCTTCATCGCCCTTGTCCGCCCTTGCTCGGTACTCACCCGTGATCCGGTCTGCCACGATCAGACACATGAAGAATTTCGTAGTCAAGACGATCGCCAACGCCGGGGCCCTCGCCGTCGCCGTGTGGCTGCTCGACAAGATCACCCTCACGGGTTCAAGCACCGGCAGAAAGATAGGCACGCTGATCGTCGTCGCGTTGCTGTTCGGCCTGGTGAACTTCCTGGTCAAGCCGATCGTGAAGGTGCTGACCTTTCCGCTGTTCATCCTGACGCTCGGCCTGATCACCCTGGTCGTCAACGCGCTGATGCTGCTCCTCACCTCGTGGCTGGCGGGCAAGCTGGACCTGAGCTTCCATGTCGAGAGCTTCTGGACCGCCGTCCTGGGCGGCCTGATCATCTCGATCGTCTCCTGGGCCCTGCACGTCGTGCTGCCCGACGAGGACTGAGTGAGCCGCATGACCTACCGCGTCTGTTTCGTCTGCACCGGCAACATCTGCCGTTCCCCGATGGCCGAGTCCGTCTTCCGCGCCCGCGTCGAGGAGACGGGGCTCGACGACCGGGTCGAGGTCGACAGCGCCGGCACGGGCGGCTGGCACGAGGGCGACGGCGCCGATCCGCGCACCGTGGCCGTCCTCGAGGAGAACGGCTACGTCAGCGATCATGTCGCACGGCAGTTCCAGCCCTCCTGGTTCTCCCGCCTGGATCTGGTGCTCGCCCTGGACTCGGGGCACCTGAAGGCCCTGCGCCGCCTAGCGCCCACTCCCGAGGACGCGGCGAAGGTGCGGCTCCTGCGTTCCTACGACCCGGCCGCCGACGGCGATCTCGACGTGCCGGACCCCTACTACGGGGGGATGGACGGCTTCGAGGAGTGCCTTGAGATGGTGGAGGCGGCGAGCGCCGGCCTGCTCGCCGCGGTACGCGAGAAGGTGGAGGGACGGGCAGCATGAGTTCAGGGGACACCGGCACGACCGGCGCGGGGTACGGCGACGGCACGCGCGCGGTCCGCGCGGGGCTGCCCGAGCCGGTCAAGCACGAGCCGACCCTGCCGGGTCCCGTCTTCGCCGCGCACTACCACCTGCCCGGCGAGGTGACCGGTCCGTACACCTACGGGCGCGACGAGAATCCCACCTGGAACCACCTGGAGCGCGCCATCGGTGAGCTGGAGGCGCCCGGTGAGGACGACGTGGAGACGCTCACCTTCGCCTCCGGCATGGCCGCGATCTCGGCGGTCCTGTTCTCCCAGCTGCGCACGGGCGACGCGGTGGTGCTGCCCGAGGACGGGTACCAGGCGCTGCCGCTGGTGCGTGAGCAGCTCACGGCGTACGGCATCGAGGTGCGCACCGCGCCGACCGCCGGCGACGCCCAGCTCGGGGTCCTCAACGGCGCGAGGCTGCTGTGGATCGAGACCCCCTCCAACCCGGGACTCGACGTCTGCGACGTGCGACGACTCGTCGATGCGGCCCATGCTCAGGGCACCCTCGTCGCCGTGGACAACACCCTGGCGACCCCGCTCGGCCAGCGGCCCCTGGAACTGGGCGCCGACTTCTCCGTGGCCAGCGGCACCAAGATGCTCACCGGGCACGGAGATCTGCTGCTCGGATACGTGGCGTCCCGCAACACCGGGCTGATGGCGTCGGTACGGCGCTGGCGCAAGATCGTCGGTGCGATCCCGGGTCCCATGGAGGCCTGGCTGGCGCACCGGTCGCTCGCCACCCTCCCGCTGCGCGCAGATCGGCAGACCGCCAACGCGCTCGCCGTCGCCGAGGCGCTGCGCGGCCGCCCGGAGGTGACCGGGCTGCGGTACCCCGGCCTGCCCGACGACCCGTCCCACAAGATCGCCGCGCAGCAGATGCGGCGCTTCGGGTGTGTGGTGTCGTTCGTGTTGCCCACACGCGCGCGTGCCGAGCGCTTTCTCGACGCACTGCGCCTCGTCGACGACGCGACGAGCTTCGGAGGGGTTCGGTCCACCGCCGAGCGACGTGGGCGCTGGGGCGGGGACGCGGTACCGGAAGGCTTCATCCGGTTGTCGGTCGGCGCCGAGGATCCCGAGGACCTGGTGGCCGATGTGCTCCGTGCGCTGGACGAGTCGGTGCACTGACAGGTGTCGACCGCCGGTGACCGCCTCGGCTACGCACCTCGGGGGTGTCCGTCCGCCGGCCAGGGCCGCCGTTCTACGTACGACGGACGGTCCGAGCCTCCCCCCTCGTGGCTCGGACCGTCCCGGTTCCGCGCGCCAAGAACCGCGCGATCTAGGCTAATTGACTCCGCGTCAGAGTCCAATCACGGTAGCGACAGAGACCTATCGACTTATTTATAGTTGGGCGCGTCCGAGGGTGTGGGGAGGGGAGAGAGCACCATGGATCTGGCCCTGCTGCGCACCTTTGTGACCGTGCACCGAGCCGGCTCCTTCACCCGTGCCGCGGCGCTGCTCGGCCTCTCGCAGCCGGCGGTCACCTCCCAGATCCGCACGCTCGAACGTCAACTGGGCCGCCCCCTGTTCCTGCGGCGGGCCCGCGGGGTGACACCGACGACCATAGGCGACGAACTCGCGCACAAGGCCGCGCCCCATCTCGACGCCCTGGTGGAGATCGCCGAGACCGGGCTCGACGAGCAGGTGTCGCTGCGCACCCTGCATCTCGCCGGGCCGCCGGAGTTCACCGCCGTGCGCGCCCTGCCCGCGCTCGCGGAACTGACCGGCGACGACGGACAGGGGTTCGCCCTGCGTGTTTCCTTCGGGACCATGGACGAGACGCTCGAAGGGCTCGCCGCCGGGCATCACGACCTGGCCATCACCACCGCCAGGCCACGCGGTGCTCTGCTCACGGCGACTCCGTTGTGCGACGAGGAGCATGTCCTGGTGGCGGCGCCGCGCTGGGCGTCCCGCATCGATCCCGGCACGCTGCGCCGGGAGGGCGCCGATGCGCTGGAGAGCCTTCCGGTGGTCGAGGTGCACGAATCACTGCCCTTCGTCTGCCGCTACTGGGCCTCCGTCTTCGACTCCCGCCCGGCCGCCTCCGGCACCGTCGTCGTCCCCGATCTGCGGGCCGTGCTCGGCTGCACCACCACCGGCGCCGGACTCGCCGTGCTGCCGCGCTATCTGTGCGCCTCCGCGCTGGAGCGGGGCGAGGTGGTGGTCCTGCACGAACCCGCTGTTCCCCCGCTACGGACCTACTTCCTCGTGGTGCGGACCGGAACGCTTGCCATGCCACACATCGCACGGGCCCAGGAGTGCCTGCAGCGGGCGGCGGCCGACTGGGGCTGAGCGATGACCGTGTGCGATGCAGGTGCAGGCGATGTTTCACGTGGCACGTGCTGGGCCACATTTCTCCCATGACCGTTCGCCCCGTGGTCAAGCGCACCGCCCGCGCCATCCTGCTCGATGGCGACGATCTGATCCTGATCAAGCGAACCAAGCCCGGCATGGATCCGTACTGGGTCACTCCGGGTGGCGGGGTCGAGCCCTCCGATGCCACCGTCATCGACGCGCTGCACCGGGAGGTCGACGAAGAACTCGGTGCCAAGATCACCGATGTGGTGCCCTGCTTCGTGGACACGGTGGAGCACATCGGCGAGGGCGGCTCGACCGGCGTGAAGGTTCAGCACTTCTTCGTCTGCCGTCTGGAGTCCATGGACGAACGCCTTCGGCATGGCCCCGAGATCGAGGAGCCGGCCGGGGAGTACGAAATCGTGCGGGTGCCCTTCACCCGCGTGGGAATCGCCTCGGTTCATCTCGTCCCGCTGTCACTGCGGCACTACCTGGACGGAAACATCGAGGGCGTACGGGCCATGCACGCGCCCGACCTGGGCTGAGGACCCGGCCGACGTTTCACGTGAAACGTCCGTCCCTGTACCGTGCTGCGGGGTGGGGCATGGCCAAAAGCATGTGTGTTGCACCTCAAACCGGTGGACGCCGGTGGCCCCTGTCGGACAGCCTGACCAGCGTGTCGACACCTGCCCTCGCCGCTCTGCCCATCCGCCGTCTGACCCTCCGCGACCTCCACGCCTGCGCGGACCTGTCCGAGGACCGGGGCTGGCCCCGCGAGGAACACAAGTGGGGCCTGCTTCTCGCCGCCGGGAAGGCATACGGCATCGACGATCCCCAAGGCGGACTCGTCACCGCGTGTGTCGTCACCGAGTACGGGCCCAGCCACCGCCCCGACCTCTGTGCCATCGGCATGGTGCTCGTCGCCGAGCGGCACGCCCACCAAGGCGTCGGCCGTCGGCTGATGCGGCATGTGGTCGCCGAGGCGGGCACCGCCCCGCTGACGCTGTACGCGACCCCTTACGGACGTCCCCTGTACGAAGAGCTGGGCTTCAAGGTCATCGGCAGCTCCGAGATGGTGCGCGGGCACTTCACGGCCGACGGACCGCCCTCCGCCGTCAGGACCCGTCCGGCCACCGGGGAGGACCTCGCCACCCTCGTCCGGCTGGACGAGGAGGTGTTCGGCGCCGACCGTACGCACATGATCACCCGCTTGCCCGCCTTCGTCGACCAGCTGCGAGTCGCCGAGGAGAGCGGGCAGATCATCGGTTACGCGGCTGCCTGGCCCAACATGGACACCCATGTCGTGGGGCCCCTCATCGCCCGCGACACGGAGACCGCGAAGGCCCTCGTCGCCTCCCTGGCCGCACACACCGACCGTCCCCTGCGCACGGATGTCGACGTACGGCACGAGTCCCTGCTGACCTGGTTGAAGGAGCGGGGTCTTGCCTCGGCGGGCGTCAACGCGGTCATGACCTACGGCATTCCGGACCTGCCCGGCGACTGGACCCGGCGTTTCGCCCCGCTGACCGTCGCGGCGGGCTGATCGGAGGCGCACGGCGAGACACGCGCCGGAACTGGCCCCACTGGTCCGCGTCGTCGAGTCCCTGGACGTGCCGGCCTAGCGGCACCCACGTCCAGGACACTCGAAGGGGCCTAGGGTTCGGGGCATGGGAGAACTCGACATACGGCCCGCCGTCGCCGACGACGTGCCCGCGATCGTCGCCATGCTCGCCGACGACCCCCTCGGCGCCCAGCGCGAATCACCGGACGATCTGACGCCCTACATGAATGCCCTGGACCGGGTGAGCAGCGACCCGAACCAGCGCCTCGTGGTCGCCGTACGCGACGGCAGGGTCGTCGGCACGCTCCAGCTCACCCTCATTCCCGGACTGTCCCGCAAGGGGGCCACCCGCTCGCTCATCGAGGCCGTCCGTATCCACGCCGACGAACGCGGCGGCGGCCTGGGAACACAACTCATCGAATGGGCGGTGGACGAATCCAGGCGCCTCAACTGCCAGTTGATCCAGCTGACGTCGGACGCAACCCGCACCGACGCCCACCGTTTCTACCAACGTCTCGGCTTCGAAGCGTCGCACGTGGGCTTCAAGCGGCAGCTCTGAGGACTCGTCGGTGAAGGGGCCCGTTTCACGTGAAACAAGCCTCTTCGTGCCGCTCGGCGGGGGCCTACCGGATCCCTCTCCACCCGTCCTGGTCGACACCGCCGGGCACCGGAGCCCCCTCCTCGTACGGCTGCCGCGTAAACACGAACGACCCGAGGTCGAGATGGCTCACCGATCCGTCCGGCCGCCGTACGGCCTTCAGAACCTCCCCCGCGTAATAGCCGTCCAGCCCCGTCCAGGTGCCGTCCCCGCTGGGCCGTAGGCGCCCACGCCGACCGACACCGGACAACGGTTCCAGGGAAACGCTGCCGTCGGCCGTCAGCCGCAGCACGAAACCCTGCGTGCCCCAGTACCACTGCCCCACCAGTTCCAGCACCGACCGGTCCACATCGGGCAGCGGCCGCCACGGTTCGGGGATCCTCGGCTCCGACTCCGCCACGATCGCCACGAGATCGGCGGCAACGGAGGAGACCGCCGGCCCCGAGGTGCAGTTGGCCAGTACGACGGCCGCCACGTCATCCGCCACGCTGAGCGTGAGATCGGCAAGGAACCCGGGCAGAGAACCGGAATGCCCCACCAGAAGACGGCCGTCCCGGCGCTGAAGCCGCAGTCCCAGACCGTACGCGGAGCCCGCCACCACCTCTGACACCTCGGGGGGTGCGGCCGCCGTCCGCATCTCCCGTACGGACTCCGCACCCAGCACCCGCTCGTCACCCTGCGCCAGAAAGGCAGCGAAACGGGCCAGGTCACCCGTGGTGGACCACAGTTGACCGGCGGGAGCCATCCGCCCGAGATCCTCGGCAGGTTCCGGCAGCATCACATCCGCCCACGGATGAACTGCCCACCCGCCCGCATGCGGTGCCTGCGGCCGGCCGCCGGTCCGGTGCAGCCCCAGCGGCTCCAGCACCTCCCGCCGCAGAACGTCCTCCCAAGGTGCACCGCGCACTTCCTCGACCAACGCGCCCAGAAGCGTGTAGCCGGGATTGGAGTAGTGGAACGTGCGCCCGACCGGGTGCCGCAGCGGATGCGCGCCCAGCACGTCCGCCAGCTCGGGCCGCAAGGTGCCCGGCGTCCGTTCCCACCACGGACCGGGCGACTCCGCCGCCAGGCCCCCGGTATGGGCGAGCAGATCGGCGATGGTCGCCTCCCCCACCCCGGTGCCCGGCAGATGCTTCTCCAGCGGATCGCCGAGATCCAGAACGCCCTCGTCACGCAGCCGCAGCACGAGAACCGCGGTGAACGTCTTGGTGATGGACCCGATCCTGAACTGGACGTTCTCGTCCGGAGCATGGCCGTCCACACAGGATCGCGCACCATGCCACACCGTCCGCCCACCCCGGACGACGGCCGCCACCAGCGACGGCGCCCGCCCCTCGGCCTGGGCCACGGCGATGCGGTGCAGCAGCGCCCGGCGCGTTGCGGGAAGCAGCTCTTCCTCAGATGTCGTCATGGCCCCAGTCCACCCGCTGCGGCATCCCGCGTCGAGCGCGTTTGCCTGGTGCCCCCTCACCCGACGAAGATCTGCTTCCCGGCTGGGACCCACGATTCACCGTGCTGATCGCGGCCTGCGACGACACGGTCGTGCCGCGATCGATCACCGCACTCCCGGTCGGCCTGACCTGGCCGTCGGCGCCGGGCGTCACACTGATCGGCGATACCGCGCACCTGATGCCGCCGGTGGGAGAGGGCGCCAACATGGCGCTGCTCGACGGCGCCCTGCTCGGTCTCGCGCTGACCGCGCACCCGGACGACTTTCCCGCCGCCGTCAAAGAATACGAACGCGAGATGTTCGAACGCACCAGCGCTGCCGCCCGGATGTCAGCGGACATGCACGCATTGCTGGCGTCGCCGGACGCCGCCCGGGACATGCTCGGGTTCTTCCAACCCGGCTGAAGACAACCACATACGACCAGGAAACCGGTCGTCCAGTCGGCGCGATCACGACCCCTCAGGTCAGGAAGCCTGAAGAGTGAACGCGCCGACCTGCCTGTCTCACGGCCGCTTCATAAGTGCAGGCCGATATGAAGCTGGAGCGTGAGACTGTGCAGCGAAGTCTGAGACCCGACAACGGCAAATCAGGTCTGTGCCATGTCCACGAACCGGGAGTAGTGGCCCTGGAAGGCGACCGTGATCGTCGCCGTCGGGCCGTTGCGGTGCTTGCCGACGATGATGTCCGCCTCACCCGCCCGCGGCGACTCCTTCTCGTAGGCATCCTCACGGTGCAGCAGGATCACCATGTCGGCGTCCTGCTCGATCGAACCCGACTCGCGCAGATCGGACACCATCGGCTTCTTGTCCGTGCGCTGCTCCGGACCACGGTTCAGCTGCGACAGCGCGATCACCGGCAGCTCCAGCTCCTTGGCCAGCAGCTTCAGGTTCCGTGACATCTCGGAGACCTCCTGCTGCCGGCTCTCGGACCGCTTGGAACCGGACTGCATCAGCTGCAGGTAGTCGATGACGACCAGTTTCAGATCATTGCGCTGCTTCAGACGACGGCACTTCGCCCGGATCTCCATCATGGACAGGTTCGGCGAGTCGTCGATGTACAGGGGTGCGGCCGACACGTCCGGCATGCGGCGGGCCAGCCTGGTCCAGTCCTCGTCCGTCATCGTGCCCGACCGCATGTGGTGCAGTGCCACCCGCGCCTCCGCGGACAGCAGACGCATGGCGATCTCGTTGCGCCCCATCTCCAGCGAGAAGATCACGCTCGGCAGGTTGTGCTTGATCGCAGCCGCTCGGGCGAAGTCGAGAGCCAGCGTCGACTTACCCATCGCGGGACGCGCGGCGATGATGATCATCTGGCCCGGATGAAGGCCGTTGGTGAGCTGGTCCAGATCGGTGAAGCCGGTCGGCACACCGGTCATCTCCCCCGACCGTGAGCCGATCGCCTCGATCTCGTCGAGCGCCCCCTCCATGATCTCGCTCAACGGCAGATAGTCCTCCGCCGTGCGCTGCTCGGTCACCGCGAAGATCTCGGCCTGAGCGCTGTTGACGATCTCGTCGATGTCGCCGTCGGCCGCGTACCCCATCTGTGTGATGCGCGTACCGGCCTCCACCAGGCGCCGCAGCACCGCACGCTCGTGCACGATCTGGGCGTAGTACTCGGCATTCGCCGCGGTCGGCACCGTCTGCACCAGGGTGTGCAGATACGAGGCCCCGCCGACCTTGGTGATCTCACCGCGCTTGGTCAGCTCCGCCGCGACCGTGATGGGGTCGGCCGGCTCACCCTTCGCGTACAGGTCGAGGATCGCCTGGTAGATCGTTTCGTGCGCCGGCCGGTAGAAGTCGTGGCCCTTGAGGATCTCCACGACGTCCGCGATCGCGTCCTTGGACAGGAGCATGCCGCCGAGGACGGACTGTTCGGCGTCCAGGTCCTGTGGCGGCACCCGCTCGAAGGCGGAGCCCCCACCGTCCCAGGCACCACTGTCCGGCCCCCTCTCATGCTGCTCGTCACGCCCCTTGCCGCCCTCGCGGCGCCGGCGGGAGGCGGGGACACGATCGCCGGGACCGCTGTCGGCCCACTGATCGTCCAAGGGCTCGGAAATGCTCACCGGGCCGCCTCCTCCCGTCCGCCGCGCGGACCTCGCCGTGCACCCCCATTTCTAGGGCACGACACTGACAAAGCCAGAAGCCCAGCTCCGGTTCAGACGCGTCGGTCGAGCGCGTTGTCCGAGGACGGAGAGGGAGCGGGCGCCGGACCACGTTAGGCCCCTGGGCACCGTCAGCCAATCTGGTTATCCACAGGCCATGTGGACGAGACGCCCAACGCTGTGGACAACTCCGCGAAACCTGTGCACGACACGGTGGACAGCTCTGTGAACAAGCCCTCAACCCTTGAGTGGGACCCCATACGACCTGGGGCTTTGCCGTCCACCGCTTGTGCAGAACAAAAACTTCCCCGGTCGGATCAAGATCATCAACAGCCGTGGACAGTACAGGGGGACAGAGCGTCTACAGTAAGGGACACACTCGCGTTACAGCTATTACCTGTGGACGATTGGATCGGTGGTCATGACACAGGCTCACGCGACACCCCGCGTCCTTGGACGCCGGCACGACCGGGAGATCGTCGCACTGGCCGTTCCGGCCTTCGGCGCACTCATCGCGGAGCCCCTCTTCGTCATGGCCGACAGCGCGATCGTCGGTCATCTCGGCACCTCGCAACTTGCCGGACTCGGTATCGCCTCGGCGCTTCTCACCACCGCCGTGAGCATCTTCGTCTTTCTCGCCTACGCCACCACAGCCGCTGTCGCGCGCCGCGTCGGCTCTGGAGACCTACGCTCGGCCATCCGCCAGGGCATGGACGGTATCTGGCTGGCGGTGCTGCTGGGAACAGCCGTCATCGCCGTCGTCCTCCCCACGGCACCCGGCATCGTGGCCCTCTTCGGCGCCTCGCCGACCGCGGCCCCCTATGCGACGACGTATCTGCGGATCTCGGCACTCGGCATCCCTGCGATGCTGGTGGTGCTGGCCTCCACCGGCGTGCTTCGCGGGCTGCAGGACACGAGGACACCGCTGTACGTGGCGATCGCGGGTTTCCTGGCGAACGCCGCCCTCAACGCGGGGCTCGTCTACGGCGTCGGACTCGGCATCGCCGGATCCGCCTGGGGCACCGTCGTCGCTCAGTGCGGGATGGCGACCGCGTACTTGTACGTCGTCGTCCGCGGTGCCCGCCGGCACGGTGCCTCGCTGCGGCCGGATGCTGCCGGTATACGTGCCTGCGCACAGGCGGGGGCACCACTGTTGATCCGTACGCTGTCACTGCGGGCGATCCTGATGATCGCCACAGCCGTCGCCGCGCGGCTCGGGGACGCCGACATCGCCGCGCACCAGATCGTCCTGTCCTTGTGGAGCCTGCTCGCGTTCGCGCTGGACGCGATCGCCATCGCGGGACAGGCCATCATCGGACGCTATCTCGGTGCGGACGACCCGTGGGGTGCCCGCGCAGCGTGCCGCCGCATGGTGCAGTGGGGCATCACGGTCGGCCTCGCGCTCGGACTGCTGGTGCTGGCGGCACGGCCGCTGTTCCTCCCTCTGTTCACCAGCGATCCGGCCGTTCACCGGGCGGCTCTGTCCGCTCTCGTGCTGGTGGCCCTCTCACAACCCGTCTGCGGTGTCGTCTTCGTCCTGGACGGGGTGCTGATGGGAGCGGGCGACGGACCGTATCTGGCCTGGGCGATGCTCTTGACTCTGGCGGTCTTCGCTCCTGCCGCGCTGCTTGTTCCGGTCGTCGGGGCCGGGCTCACCGCCCTGTGGGCGGCGATGACACTCATGATGACCGTGCGGATGGTCACTCTGTGGCTGCGTTCTCGCTCGGGCCGCTGGATTGTGACCGGTGCGACGCGCTGACGGCGTCGACCGCCCGGAGTCGCGGTGTTTCACGTGAAACGAGGGGAGTAACCAGTATCCAGCGACGAAGAAGGGCCGTACCGCTCGGGTACGACCCTTCTTCCAACTGCTCGCCGGTCGAGCGCGGCGTCAGGCCGCGACAACCTCGATGCTGACCTTGGCGGCCACCTCGGGGTGCAGACGCACGGACGTCTCGTGGGCGCCCAGCGTCTTGATCGGCGCACCGAGCTCGATGCGCCGCTTGTCCACCTCGGGACCACCGGAGGCCTTGATCGCCGAGGCGATGTCGGCCGGGGTGACGGAACCGAAGAGACGGCCGGAGTCGCCGGAGCGGACGGCCAGGCGGACCTTCACGCCCTCGAGCTGGGCCTTGACCTGGTTGGCCTGCTCGATGGTCTGGATCTCGTGGATCTTGCGGGCGCGACGGATCTGCTCGACGTCCTTCTCGCCCCCCTTGGTCCAGCGGATCGCGAACTTCCGCGGGATCAGGTAGTTGCGGGCGTATCCGTCCTTGACGTCGACGACATCGCCCGCGGCGCCGAGGCCGGAGACCTCGTGGGTGAGGATGATCTTCATGAGTGGGTCACCCTTCCCTTAGCGCGCGGTGGAGGTGTAGGGCAGCAGCGCCATCTCACGGCTGTTCTTGACGGCCGTGGCGACGTCACGCTGATGCTGCGTGCAGTTGCCGGTCACGCGACGGGCACGGATCTTGCCGCGGTCGGAAATGAACTTCCGCAGCATGTTCGTGTCCTTGTAGTCCACGTACGTGACCTTGTCCTTGCAGAATGCGCAGACCTTCTTCTTCGGCTTGCGCACAGGCGGCTTCGCCATGGTGTTTCTCCTGTGTGATCAAGAAGTTTGGGTACGACCCGCCCTTGGCCCGAGGGCCTAGAAGGGGGGCTCGTCCGAGTAGCCGCCACCGCCGCCACCGCCGCCGGAGCCACCGCCCCAGCCGCCGCCACCCTGCTGGCCGCCGGCGGGAGCGCCGGTCGCCCACGGGTCGTCGGCAGGTGCGCCGCCGCCCTGCTGACCGCCGCCGGGGCCACCGCCCCAGCCGCCGCCACCCTGGCCGCCACCGCCGCCGTAACCACCCTGGCCACCGCGGCCGGCGGTCTTGGTGACCTTGGCCGTGGCGTTGCGCAGGCTGGCGCCGACCTCGTCGACGTCGAGCTCGTAGACCGTGCGCTTGACGCCCTCACGGTCCTCGTAGGACCGCTGCTTCAGCCGGCCCTGCACGATGACGCGCATGCCTCGCTGGAGCGACTCGGCGACGTTCTCCGCCGCCTGGCGCCAGACCGAGCAGGTCAGGAAGAGGCTCTCGCCGTCCTTCCACTCGTTGGTCTGACGGTCGAAGGTGCGGGGAGTGGACGCGATGCGGAACTTCGCGACCGCCGCACCGGACGGGGTGAAGCGCAGCTCGGGGTCATCGACAAGGTTGCCGACGACCGTGATGACGGTCTCGCCTGCCATGGGGGAACCTCTCGGCGGGTTTGCTGCTGGCTGCTTGGTGCTACTCGAATCCCGGGTTCAACCGAGCCGGAGAGCTCAGTGGGTCTCGGGGCGGAGGACCTTGGTCCGGAGGACCGACTCGTTCAGGTTCATCTGGCGGTCGAGCTCCTTGACGACCGCAGGCTCGGCCTGCAGGTCGATGACCGAGTAGATGCCCTCGGGCTTCTTCTTGATCTCGTAGGCGAGACGACGACGACCCCAGGTGTCGACCTTCTCGACCTTTCCGCCACCGTCACGGACGACGGAAAGGAAGTTCTCGATCAGCGGGGAGACAGCGCGCTCCTCGAGATCGGGGTCGAGGATGACCATCACCTCGTAGTGACGCATGTGGAACCCACCTCCTTCGGACTCAGCGGCCACGGTCGTTCCGTGGCAGGAGGGTTGCGATGCGTACGCAACGGTGCCTGTAGTAAATCAGCCGCCACTGACAATCGGAGGCCGGTCGACGGTTGACCCGGCTGTGCCTGGGCAGACACCGGTGCAGACGGTACAGACTACCCGCACACGTGCTTCCGGTTGAAATCCGGGCCTCGTGGCCGTCAATCTGTACGCATCGGGTGTGTATGGCGCTACGATGCGCCGCCTTCCGCAGGAGGTGCCCCATGGCACAGGTATTGCGACCCAACACCACCGGTTCCCTCTTCGCCACGGACGGCAAGGCCCACCCAGTCCAGGACACCTTCCTCGTGGTGACCCTGGTGCTGGGCGTCACGGCCTTCGTGACGGCACTGGTTTCCAAGGATCTGCATCTGATCAGCTCCTGGACCGGCCTGGTGGGGATCTTCACCGGCGCCTACGGGCAGTACATCTCCGTGACGACCCGAGAGCGCTTCGGCCTGATCCTGGGGCTCGGTGCCTCAGCCATCGGCTTTTTCCTGGGCATGGCCCACGGTGGTCTCTTCGGCGGAGTCGTCGGCCACTGACCGTCGGACCTCGGTGCGGTCGGCGGTGCCGTGGGCGACCCGCCGGACGCACAGGTTGCGCAGGGCCAGTCGGGGCGCTCGCGGGGCGCAGTAGGCTTCGGCGCGAGAGCCGGAGCCCCTGTACCCATGGGGACACACCAGCCCGAGGAGCGCCCCGAATGAGCCTGACCCTGAGGACGATCAGTCGCGAGCAGCATCTGGCGTACATCCAGAGCCTGCCGGCGGCGAGCCACATGCAGGTCCCGGCATGGGCAGACGTCAAGGCGGAGTGGCGGTCCGAGAACCTCGGCTGGTTCGACAAGAACGGCGAACTGGTGGGCGTCGGTCTGGTGTTGTACCGGCAGCTGCCCAAGATCAAGCGCTATCTCGCGTATCTCCCCGAGGGCCCGGTCATCAACTGGTTCGCGCCGAACCTGGAGGACTGGATCCAGCCGATGCTCGCGCACCTGAAGCAGCAGGGCGCCTTCTCCGTGAAGATGGGCCCGCCGGTGATCATCCGCCGGTGGAACGCGGAGACCATCAAGAAGGGCATCCAGGACCCGGACGTCAAGCGGCTGCGTGACCTGGAGGCCGACTTCATCGAGCCGCGCGCGTTCGAAGTGTCCGACAAGCTGCGTCGGATGGGCTGGCAGCAGGGCGAGGACGGCGGGGCCGGCTTCGGCGACGTGCAGCCGCGGTACGTCTTCCAGGTGCCGCTCGCCAACCGGTCCCTGGAAGAGGTCCACAAGAACTTCAACCAGCTGTGGCGCCGCAACATCAAGAAGGCCGAGAAGGCGGGCGTCGAGGTGGTCCAGGGCGGCTACCACGACCTCGAGGAGTGGCAGCGCCTGTACGAGATCACCGCGGTGCGCGACCACTTCCGGCCGCGCCCGCTGTCGTACTTCCAGCGCATGTGGACGGCCCTCAACAGCGAGGACCCCAACCGTATGCGGCTGTACTTCGCGCGGCACAACGGTGTGAACCTGTCGGCGGCGACGATGCTGATCGTCGGCGGCCACGTCTGGTACTCCTACGGAGCCTCCGACAACATCGGCCGTGAGGTACGGCCGTCGAACGCGATGCAGTGGCGGATGCTGCGCGACGCCTACGCGCTCGGCGCCACCGTCTACGACCTGCGCGGCATCTCCGACTCTCTGGACGAGACGGACCACCTCTTCGGCCTGATCCAGTTCAAGGTGGGTACCGGCGGGCAGGCAGCCGAGTACCTCGGCGAGTGGGACTTCCCGCTCAACAAGCTGCTCCACAAGGCGCTCGACATCTACATGTCGCGCCGCTGAGGACAAAGACCCGCGCCGGACCGCCCGAGCGGACCGGCGAGCCCCGCCGGTCCGGCGGATCCGTCACAATCCCTCTCAGACCTCTGACACACGGCAGCCACGAGAAAGGTTCCGGGACCGGCCATGGCGCTCACGCTCTACGTCGACACCGCGCGCTGGCGGGCACACCACAAGCATGTGCAGGAGCAGTTCCCGGGGCTCGTCCCCGTCTGCAAGGGCAACGGCTACGGGTTCGGCCATGAGCGGCTGGCGGAGGAGGCCACCCGTCTGGGCTCGGACATGCTCGCGGTGGGCACGACGTACGAGGCGGCCCGGATCAAGGACTGGTTCGGCGGCGATCTGCTGGTGCTGACGCCGTTCCGGCGGGGCGAGGAGCCCGTCCCGCTGCCGGACCGCGTCATCCGCTCGGTGTCGTCCGTGGACGGCGTGTACGGGCTCGTGGGTGCCCGGGTGGTCATCGAGGTGATGTCCTCGATGAAGCGCCATGGTGTCAGCGAGCAGGACCTGCCTCAGCTGCACGCGGCCATAGAGAACGTACGGCTGGAAGGCTTCGCCATCCACCTGCCGCTGGACCGTACCGACGGCTCCGACGCCGTCGAGGAGGTCATCGGCTGGATGGACCGGCTGCGCGCGGCCCGGCTCCCGCTGCACACCATGTTCGTCAGCCACCTCAAGGCCGATGAGCTGACCCGGCTCCAGCAGCAGTTCCCGCAGACCCGCTTCCGCGCCCGCATCGGCACCCGGCTGTGGCTCGGGGACCACGAGGCCACCGAGTACCGCGGGGCCGTCCTGGACGTGACGCGGGTGGCCAAGGGCGACCGTTTCGGCTACCGGCAGCAGAAGGCGGCCTCCGACGGCTTCCTGGTCGTCGTGGCGGGCGGGACGTCGCACGGGGTGGGCCTGGAGGCCCCCAAGGCGATGCACGGCGTGATGCCGCGCGCCAAGGGCGTGGCCCGGGCCGGCCTCGCGACGGTGAACCGGAATCTGTCGCCGTTCGTCTGGGCGGGCAAGCAGCGCTGGTTCGCCGAACCCCCGCACATGCAGGTCTCGATCCTCTTCATCCCGGCGGACGCCACCGAGCCGAAGGTGGGCGACGAACTGGTGGCTCATCTGCGCCACACCACCACGCAGTTCGACCGGCTCGTCGACCGCTGACCCACCGAGCCGGAAGCACGACGAAGGCCGTACACGCAGTCCGTGTACGGCCTTGTCCCTGACGACTCGGCGCCCGGCTCGTCAGGGGGAACCGTCGTCAGCCGGCTCCCCGCCACGGCTGCCCCAGTCCACCGGGGGACCCTCGAAACGCGCGGCGTGCCGCGGCGGATGTGCGGCGGCTCCGAACGCGAAGACGTCCGGTGCGCCATCCAGTACGCCGCCGGACGGGTCGTCGTCACCAGCCCGGCGCACCATGTCCCGTTCCGGCAGGAAGACGTCGCGCACGACGACGGCGCACAGGTAGAGCGTCCCCAGCAGGTGGACGGCGATGGCGAGCTGGTACCCGTCCGTCGGGAGGCCTTTGTGAGCGTCTCCGCTGGTCGTGTAGGCGAGGTACATCCAGATCCCCAGGAAGTACGCGACCTCGCAGGCCTGCCAGATGAGGAAGTCCCGCCAGCGCGGCCGGGCGAGCGCGGCGAGGGGAACCAGCCACAGCACGTACTGCGGTGAGTAGACCTTGTTGGTCAGGATGAACGCGGCGACGATCAGGAAGGCGAGTTGGGCGAAGCGCGGGCGGCGCGGAGCGGTCAGCGTCATCACGGTGATGCCCGTGCAGATGAGCACCATCATGATCATCGCGTAGGTGTTGGCGGTGTCCGCCGTGATGTCGATGTTGAACCAGCGCGAGACGAACAGGAAGACGGACCCGAAGTCCACTCCCCGCTCCTGGCTGAAGCGGTAGAACTTGGACCAGCCCTCGGGGGCCAGCCACATCACCGGCAGGTTGACCACGAGCCACGCGCCGACGGCGCCCCCGACGGCGATCCCGTACTCCCGCCACCTGCCCGCTCGCCAGCACAGCAAGAGGAGCGGTCCCAGCACCAGGAACGGGTAGAACTTGGCGGCTGTGGCGAGCCCCACGAGGACGCCGAAGGCGAGGCTGCGGCCACGTGACCACATCAGCATCGCGGCGGCCAGCAGGGCCACGGCAAGCAGGTCCCAGTTGATGGTCGCGGTCAGGGCGAAGGCCGGCGCCAGGGCGACGAGAAGGCCGTCCCAGGGGCGCCTGCGGTGGATCCGGGCGGTGCACACGGCGATGACCGCGGCGCATACCAGGAGCATTCCGGCGTTGACCATCCAGTAGGTCTGCTCACGGGCCTGGATGCCGCCACTGCCCGGAGTCAGCCAGGAAGCCACCTCCATGAACACACCGGTGAGCACCGGGTACTCGAGGTAGTCCATGTCGCCCGGGAGCCTGTCGAAGTAGGGCACAAGCCCGTCGGCGAAGCCGCGCCCCTGGTAGAGGTGCGGGATGTCCGAGTAGCAGGCGTGCGTGTACTGCGAGCCGGCACCGAAGAACCAGCCGCTGTCATAGCAGGGCAGCTTCTGGACCATGCCGAGGGCGAACATGCCGATCGCGACGAGCGCCACGATCCGCACGGGCGTCCACCAGGACGTGCCGAGCAGGGCGCGTCGCCCGACGGGTCCGCCGATCAGCTCACTGCCGGCCGCGGCGACCTCGTCCTCCCTGGTCAGCCGTACCACATCCGGCTCGTGCACGCTCGCGCGCGTCGTCTCTGCACTGGGCATGAGGTTCATCCTGCCGTATCGAGCCAGGAAAAAGCCGAGGGCCGCCCCACCTGGCTGATGAGACGGCCCCTCTTCGGGCGATGTCACGCGAAACGGAGTGTTTCACGTGAAACACGGTCGGTCACGACTACCCGTTCGGTCCCGCGAAGATGCCTCCGTTGCCGTTGCCCCGGTTGTTTCCGCCGGTCGTCTCCGTCGGCGATGTACTCACGCCACCCGTGCCGCCTGCGTCGGTGCCGCCAGGGCCGGTTCCACCGTTTCCGTTGCCTCCTCCGTTGCAGCTGCTGTTGCCCCAGAACCCGCAGGTGTCGCTCGGCGAGGGAGCAGGCGGGGTCAGCGACGGGCTCGGCTTCACGCTCGGAGTCGGGCTCTGCGTGACGCTCTGTGTGGGCGTGGGCGTCACGCTGGGGCTCGGGGTGTCGTTGACGACCGTGCCGATGGGCTCCGGCGTCGGGAACGGCACCACGGGTTCGTCCTTGAGCGCCTCTGCCATGTAGTCGTGCCAGATCTCGGCCGGGAAAGAGGCGCCGTGGATCTTCTTCTGGCCGCCGGTTCCGTACATCTTCAGGAACGTACGGTTCTTGTTGGCCTCGTTGTCGTCCATGCGGAACATGCTGATCGCGGTGGACAGCTGCGGGGTGTACCCGACGAACCAGGCGGACTTGTTCTCGTCGGTCGTACCCGTCTTGCCCGCCACGTCGCGGCCGGGCAGCCTCGCCGCGGTACCGGTGCCCTTGTCGACCACGGTCTTCAGGACGTCGGTGACGTTGTCGGCGACCTTTGAGGTGAACGCGTCCTTCGCCTGCTTGGTGTGCTGGAAGACCACCCCGTCCTTGCTGCTGACCTTGTCGACCGAGTACGGATCGTTCTGCTTGCCGCTGGCCGCGAAGGTGGCGTAGGCACCGGCCATGCGGATCGCGCTCGGGGAGGAGGTACCGATGGAGAACGAGGGATACCTGGCGCTGGCCAGGCTGCCCTCCAGGATGCCCGCGTCCAGGGCGCTCTGCTTCACCTTGTCCAGGCCGACGTCCATGCCCAGCTGAACATAGGCGGAGTTCACCGAGAACTGCATCGCCTCGCGCAGGTCGATCTTGTAGTCCGGCGGGTCGCCCACCGACTCATCGCCGTCGTTCGTCTGCAGCCACTCCTCGCCCTTCTCGTTCTTCCAGACGGTTCCGTTGTACTCCTTGATCTTCAGCCTGTTCTTGCCGCTGTAGAGACTCTTCGGCGAGGCGACGGTGCGCTCGTCCTGCGCCTGCTCCGGCCCGAGGTCCGGATTGCGGACGCCCCACTTCATCGCCGCCGCCAGCACCAACGGCTTGAACGTCGATCCCACCTGGGCACCGGTCGCGTCGGCGTTGTTGGTGAAGTGCTTGGTGGCGTCCTCGCCACCGTAGATGGCCTTGATGGCCCCGGTGCCCGGGTCCACGGAAGCCCCACCGAACTGTACGAATTTGTCCGTGTTCGGGCGCAAGTTGGGCTTGATATTGGCCTTCCGAACGTTCTTGACCGCGGTCTCGAGCTGCTCGACCTTCTTCTTGTCGAAGGTCGTATAGATCTGGAGCCCGCCCTGCTGCAGCTTTTCCTGGGTGATGTGGGTTGTGTCGCTGTGAGTGACCAGGTAGCTGTTGGCCAGGTCGACGAGATAACCGATCTGGCCGCTCAGCCGGGTGTTCGACCGCGGGTTCTGGACCTTGGGAAGGGCCGTGTACTTGGCGCGCTCCGTGGCGCTCAGATGCCCGTACTTGACCATCTTGTTGAGGGTGTCCTGCATCTGCAGGGTCGCGCGCCTCTGGTTGGCCTGGGGAGTGGCGTTCTTCGGGTCGATGGACGTGGCGCCCGCGGGGTCGTAGTACGTGGCGCCCTTGAGCATCGCCGCCAGGAAGGCGCACTCACCGGGGTCCAGCTTGAGGGCGGGCTTGTTGAAGTACGCGTGCGCGGCGGCCTCGATACCGTAGGCGTTCCGCCCGTAGTACGCGGAGTTGAGGTAGCCGGCCAGGATGTCGTCCTTCTTGACGGTGGCGCCCACCTTGATGGCGATGAAGATCTCCTTGAACTTTCTGGAGATCGTCTGTGACTGGTCGTCCAGCCTCGCGTTCTTCACGTACTGCTGGGTGATGGTGGAGCCACCCTGGGTCTGACCACCCGTGGCCATGTTGAAGACGGCCCGGGCGATGCCCGTCGGGTCCACACCGCTGTCGGTGTAGAAGGTCTTGTTCTCCTGGGAGATGACCGCCCACCGCATCGCCGGAGGGATCTGCGAGAGGTTGACGATCTGCCGGTTGGTCTCGCCACCCGTGGCGACCATCTGGCTGCCGTCGGCCCAGTAGTAGACATTGTTCTGGGACTGCGCGGTCTTGGCGACATCCGGCACGCTCACCATCGCGTACCCGACGCCCGCCACCGCCACCAGGCTCCCCATGAAACCGATGAACAGCCCCGTGACCAGCTTCCAGGAGGGCACCCAACGCGCGACGCCATACCTGCCCGCGCGCGGGTAGTCGATGAGGCGTTTCCTGGCGGCAGCGGCCTCCCTGCCACGGCCCGCGCCGTCGGCCGCTCTGCGTCGGCCGCCCGTGTTTCTCTGAGCCGCCCGGCGGGCCTCGGCTCGGCCACCGTACGGGCGCTCCTCACCTCCCGCTCCATACGGGGCGGACGGAGACCCGGTGGCGCCTCGCGGTGCCGCGCGGCGGCCGGGGGACGCCGACTGGCCGCGTCGGGCCGCGGCACGTCCGCCTCCCTGCGGCTGCGGCGGTTTGCGACGGTGCTCGCTCATCGAACGACTACTCCTAGGGCAGGCGCACCCTTGCGCGCCTGGAAACGGCGGCTGGTTTCCGGTCCCCCCGAAGTACGGATGCGGTCGTTTCGGCATTCACCCGTACTGCACCAAGGACGAGGACGTCCCCCATAGGTCACTCGGTTCCCGGTGGTGTGCATGGCGCACAGACTACGCACCGGCAAATCCTGCCGAGCCCCGAACTTCACCCCAAACCAGGCAACTTGCGTCCTACGAATCGGTGATGTGATCCCGTTCACCGTGCCCCCTCTTGTCGCATCCGGAGGGGCGTTCTATCGTGCTGATGTATCGAGTCGATACATCAGCACGGCATAAAGACCGTGCGGACGGGACTGCGAAAGGAGGGAGGCGCGCATGAGCCGGCGTTCCGGGATCCTCGAGTTCGCCGTCCTCGGCCTGCTCCGCGAGTCCCCGATGCACGGCTATGAGCTGCGTAAACGACTCAATACGTCACTGGGTGTATTCCGCGCGTTCAGCTACGGGACGCTCTATCCGTGTCTCAAGACTCTGGTCGCCAACGGCTGGTTGACCGAGGAGCCGGGGAGCGTCTCCGACGACGCGGGCGCCGCCCCGCTCGCCGGGCGACGCGCAAAGATCGTCTATCGGCTGACACCCGAGGGCAAGGAGCACTTCGAGGAGCTGCTCTCCCAGACGGGTCCCGACGCGTACGAGGACGAGCACTTCGCCGCTCGTTTCGCCTTCTTCGGACAGACGTCCCGTGACGTGCGCATGCGCGTCCTGGAGGGCCGCCGCAGCCGACTGGAGGAGCGCCTGGAGAAGATGCGTGCCTCGCTGGCGCGCACCCGGGAGCGCCTCGACGACTACACCCTCGAGCTCCAGCGCCACGGAATGGAGTCCGTGGAGCGCGAAGTGCGCTGGCTGAACGAGCTCATCGAGAGCGAGCGGGCCGGACGGGACCTCAGAGGTTCCCCTGCCGACGGCTCCGCTCCTGGCAGCACATCTGGAGCAACGGGCGGCCTGCCCCGGCACCGGGACAGCACCCGGCCGGATCCGTCCGACGACACCACCCCGTGAGGCCCGGTCGGGGCCTCACACGTACACACAGGGAGCAACCGGAATGGGTTCGGTTCGCGTAGCCATCGTCGGCGTGGGTAACTGCGCCGCATCGCTGGTGCAGGGAGTCGAGTACTACAAGGACGCCGACCCGGCGTCCAAGGTGCCGGGTCTGATGCACGTCCAGTTCGGCGACTACCACGTGCGTGACATCGAGTTCGTCGCCGCGTTCGACGTGGACTCCAAGAAGGTCGGCCTCGACCTGGCGGACGCCATCGGCGCCTCGGAGAACAACACCATCAAGATCTGCGACGTCCCGTCCACCGGCGTGACGGTCCAGCGCGGCCACACCCTCGACGGTCTCGGCAAGTACTACCGCGCCACCATCGAGGAGTCCGCCGATGAGCCGGTCGACGTCGTCCAGGTCCTCAGGGACAAGCAGGTCGACGTCCTCGTCTGCTACCTGCCCGTCGGCTCCGAGGACGCGGCGAAGTACTACGCCCAGTGCGCGATCGACGCCGAGGTCGCCTTCGTCAACGCCCTTCCGGTCTTCATCGCCGGCACCAAGGAGTGGGCCGACAAGTTCACCGAGGCCGGCGTCCCGATCGTCGGTGACGACATCAAGTCGCAGGTCGGTGCCACCATCACGCACCGCGTCATGGCGAAGCTGTTCGAGGACCGGGGCGTGATCCTGGACCGCACGATGCAGCTGAACGTCGGCGGCAACATGGACTTCAAGAACATGCTCGAGCGCGAGCGCCTGGAGTCCAAGAAGATCTCCAAGACGCAGGCCGTCACCTCCCAGATCCCCGACCGGGACCTCGGTGAGAAGAACGTCCACATCGGCCCGTCCGACTACGTGGCCTGGCTCGACGACCGCAAGTGGGCCTACGTCCGCCTCGAGGGCCGTGCGTTCGGCGACGTCCCGCTGAACCTGGAATACAAGCTCGAGGTCTGGGACTCCCCGAACTCCGCGGGTGTCATCATCGACGCCGTGCGCGCCGCGAAGATCGCCAAGGACCGCGGCATCGGCGGACCGATCCTGTCCGCGTCCTCGTACTTCATGAAGTCTCCGCCGGTCCAGTACTTCGACGACGAGGCCCGCGAGAACGTCGAGAAGTTCATCAGGGGCGAGGTCGAGCGCTGACGTCGCTCCCGTGCCCGTGCCGGGGTCCCCGGGGCATCTGCCCGGGGACCCCGGCACGTGTGTGAGGCTGTGCCCCATGTCCGTCGTGCGCGATCTGCGGGTCCTCCTGCGCTTCAGCCGTTTCAGGCGCCTGCTCGCCGTACGGCTGCTGTCCCAGGGGGCCGACGGCGTCTACCAGATCGCACTCGCCACGTACGTGGTCTTCTCCCCCGCGAGACAGACCTCGGCCACGGCCATCGCCTCCGCCATGGCGGTGCTGCTCCTGCCGTACTCCCTCGTCGGCCCCTTCGCGGGCGTCCTGCTGGACCGCTGGCGGCGCCGCCAGGTCTTCCTCCACGGCAACCTGCTGCGCGCCCTGCTGGCCTGCGCCACCGCCGCCCTGATGGTGAGCCATGTCCCGGACTGGCTCTTCTACGTCTCCGCGCTGTGTGTCACCGCGGTCAACCGTTTCATCCTCGCGGGCCTGTCCGCGGCGCTGCCCCGGGTGGTCGACACCGAACGCCTGGTGATGGCCAACTCGCTCTCCCCGACGGCCGGCACGCTCGCCGCGACCGCGGGCGGCGGACTCGCCTTCGCCGTACGGCTGGTGATCGCCGACTCCGATGCCGCGGTGGTGCTGCTGGCTGCGCTGCTGTATCTGGGATCGGCCCTGGCATCGCTGAGTCTCGCCCCGGGGGCCCTTGGCCCGGACAGGGATGCGGTGCCGCCGCACCTCGGCGCCGTGCTGCTCGGCACCACGCGTGATCTGGTGGCCGGTGTACGGCATCTCGCGGCACCCCCGCGCCGGGAGGCCGCCTGGGCACTCACCGCGATGACCCTGATGCGATTCTGCTACGGCGCGCTGCTCGTTCTGCTGCTCATGCTGTGCCGCTACGCCCTGTCCGGGACCCCGCGCCAGGGGCTGGCCCTGCTGGGGCTGGCGCTGGGCGTGTCCGGGGCCGGGTTCTTCGCCGCAGCCGTGGTGACACCGTGGGCGGCGGGGCGGCTCGGTCCCGGCCGTTGGATCGCGGTGTGCGCGGGGTCCGCCGCCGTGCTGGAGCCCTCACTCGGCCTCCCGTTCGCCGCGGGGCCCATGCTGGTGGCCGCGTTCGTCCTGGGGCTGACCACACAGGGCGCGAAGATCTCCACCGACACGATCGTTCAGTCCTCGGTCGACGACGGCTTCCGCGGCCGGATCTTCTCGGTCTACGACGTGCTCTTCAACGTGGCCTTCGTCGGTGCGGCCGCGGTCGCCGCCGCCATGCTGCCTCCCGACGGCCAATCAGTCGCTCTGGTGGTCATGGTCGCTGTTGTCTACGCGGCCGTTGCCTTGTTCATGTCCCGCTTTGAGCGCCGGTAAGTGTCACATCAGGGCCACGGTGCCCTATGGGACTTCAGAGTTGTCAGTACATACCTGTAGCTTACGGGCGTCTTACTTCGCACCAATACGCACCCGCGTTCGAGGGGGACCCCGAAAGTGACCACTCCGCCGCCCCAGGGCACGAATCCGTACGCCCAGCAGTCCACCGTGCCCATGGGGCAGCAGCCCGGCCAGCCGGGAGTCGCCCAGCAGCCGTACACACCGCAGCCGCCGTATCCGCCGCAGGGATACCCGCAGCAGCCGGGGTACCAGCAGCAAACGGGATACCAGCAGCTGCCGTACCCTCCCTTCCCCCAGCAGCAGGGCGCTCCGGCGCCACTACCGCCGCAGGCGGGTCCGGGCAAGCGCGCCGGCAAGAAGGGGATACAGATCGTGGGCGCCATCATGGGCGCCATCGTCATCGCCGTCATCGTCGCCGCCATCAAGTTCGGGGCGGGCTGGTTCCCGACCCGCGACGACGCGGAGACCACGTCGGCGGGTTCCTGCATGCACAACGACGGCACATACTCCAACCCCAAGCTCAACGAGGTCGGCTGCTCTTCCAGCGACGCCCAGTACAAGGTCGTCCAGAAGTTTGACGGCAGCAGCAACCAGAACAAGTGTCAGGACGTCAAGGAGGCGACGCTCTCCTACGTTCAGTACGGCGGCGGCCACGATGTGGTGCTCTGCCTGATCGAGCTCAAGAAGTAGTTCGGTCCGTACACGCGAAGGGCGATGTTTCACGTGAAACATCGCCCTTCGCGTGTGCCGCCGCGCTTGTTCCGGGGTCATGTTTCACGTGAAACATGACCCCGTTTCTCAACTCTCGCCCTGCTCGGCCCACCACTCCTTGAGCGCCCCCGCCGCGGCGTCGTACCCCATCGGACCGTTCTCCAGGCGCAGTTCCAGGAGGAACTTGTACGCCTGGCCGACGACCGGGCCGGGGCGGACCCCCAGGATCTCCATGATCTGGTTACCGTCCAGGTCGGGTCGGATCGCGTCCAGCTCCTCCTGCTCCTTGAGCTGAGCGATGCGCTCCTCCAGGCCGTCGTACGCTCGGGAGAGCGCGGCCGCCTTGCGCTTGTTGCGGGTCGTGCAGTCCGACCGGGTCAGCTTGTGGAGACGTTCAAGGAGCGGGCCCGCGTCACGGACGTAGCGGCGCACCGCGGAATCCGTCCACTCTCCCGTGCCGTAACCGTGGAACCGCAGGTGGAGTTCGACCAGACGTGAGACGTCCTTCACCAGGTCGTTGGGGTACTTCAGCGCCGTCATCCGCTTCTTGGTCATCTTGGCACCGACCACCTCGTGATGGTGGAAGGAGACCCGGCCGTCCTTCTCGAAGCGGCGCGTCTTCGGCTTTCCGATGTCATGCAGCAGCGCGGCGAGTCGCAGTGTCAGGTCGGGGCCGTCCTGCTCCAGCCCCATCGCTTGCTCAAGGACGATCAGCGTGTGGTCGTAGACGTCCTTGTGCCGGTGGTGCTCGTCACGCTCCAGCCGCAGAGCGGGCAGCTCCGGCAGAACATGATCGGCGAGCCCTGTCTCGACCAGGAGCGTGAGCCCCTTGCGTGGGATGGCGGACAGGATCAGCTTGTTCAGCTCCTCCCGTACACGTTCGGCGGAGACGATCTCGAGACGCCCGGCCATCTCCTTCATCGCCGTGACGACCTCGGGAGCCACCTCGAAGTCCAGCTGGGCCGCGAAGCGCGCGGCCCGCATCATCCGCAGTGGATCGTCCGAGAACGACTCCTCCGGGGTCCCCGGAGTGCGCAGCACCCGGCCGGCGAGATCGTCGAGCCCCCGGTGCGGATCGATGAACTCCTTCTCGGGCAGCGCGACGGCCATGGCGTTGACCGTGAAGTCACGCCGGACCAAATCCTCCTCGATGGAGTCGCCGTACGACACCTCGGGCTTACGCGAGCTCCGGTCGTAGGCCTCCGACCGGTACGTCGTCACCTCGATCTGGAAGCGCTGAACAGCGTCTCCGACGCGGGCTTCTTTCTGGGCCCCGACCGTGCCGAAGGCGATCCCCACGTCCCATGTGGCGTCCGCCCACGGCCGCACGATCTTGAGGATCTCCTCCGGGCGGGCGTCCGTGGTGAAGTCCAGATCGTTGCCGAGCCGGCCGAGGAGGGCGTCCCGTACCGAGCCGCCGACCAGAGCGAGCGAGAAGCCCGCTTCCTTGAAGCGGCGGGCGAGATCGTCGGCGACAGGGGAGACCCGCAGCAGTTCGCTCACAGCGCGCTGCTGTACCTGACTCAGGGCACGGGGATTGTCTTCGTTGGCGTTCGGCACAACAGAAAAGGGTACGTGTCCCGGACGCGGGTGGGCGCCCGCATTAAACCTGCACGAGCTTTCCGTAAGCGCACCCCGACGCTCCGTGGCGACAGGGCGTGCCGTGCCCGCCTTCACCGGGCAGTCCCGCTCCGTTCCGATCTTGTGGTCCGGACCGCGGCACTTCCCTTCCGCGCACATCGTTACCATGCGTGGACGCACATTCCGACGACCACTGACGACGACGAGGGACGGGCGAGCGCGTGGCCGAGGCGGCAGACTTCCAGGGGATGAGTTCCTCACCTGCCCGCCGGTGGCTCCGGCGTACCGGAGCCCTGCTCGCGGGCGCACCCCTGCTGGCCGGCCTGCTGCAGCTGCCCGCCGGCCCGGCTGCGCACGCCGCCGGGAGAAGCGCCGCGGTGGAGGCCGGCAGCTCCCCCGCGGTCAGTGTCTCCCTCAGCTCCCTCAGCCCCAGCGTGCCGACGGACAGCGACACCCTCACCGTCTCCGGTACCGTCACCAACAATGGCAAGCAGGCCGTCACGGACGCCCACGTGGGTCTACGCGTCGGCCAGGAGCTGACCAACCGCGCGTCCATGGACTACGCCGCACGACGCACCGGCTATCTGCCGAACGTCGACGGCACCGAGGTCGGCGGCAAGTACGTCGAGAAGTTCGCCCGGCTCCCGGCGGGCGCCACCCAGGAATTCAGCATCTCCGTGCCCGTCAAGGAGCTGGACCTCGGCTCCGACGGGGTCTATCCGCTCGGCGTCTCGCTCTCCGGCCGGACCGCCGCGCAGCCCTACGAGCAGGTGCTCGGCATCCAGCGGACGTTCCTGCCCTGGCAGCCCGACGACGCCGCCGCCAAGACGCAGACGACGTTCCTGTGGCCGCTGGTCTCCGATGTCCACATGACCGCGGAGACGCTCCCCGACCAACAGCAGACACCCGTCTTCCAGAACGACGACCTGGCCAAGGAGATCTCTCCGGGCGGCCGCCTCTCGCAGCTCCTGTCACAGGGCAAGGACCTCGACGTCACCTGGGTGGTCGACCCCGACCTGCTCGCCTCCGTGGACGCGATGACGGGCAGCTACAGCATCAAGGGCGACGGCGGCAGGGTCACGGCGGGCAAGAACCAGGCGGTCGCCAAGCAGTGGCTCGCCGACCTCGAGCAGGCGGTGCAGAACAAGGAGGTCGTCGCCCTCCCCTTCGGCGACCCCGACCTGGCCTCGCTCGCCCACAACGGGAAGAACGTCACCGGCTCCCTCAGCCACCTCAAGGACGCCACGGACGTCGCCGGGAGCACCGTGGAGACCATCCTCCACGTGAAACCGGACACGGACTTCGCCTGGCCCGTGGACGGCGCGATCGACCCGTCCATCATCAAGGTCGCCACCTCGGCCGGCGCCGACAAGGTGATCGCCCGCAGCGACAGCCTGCGGGAGACCGGCGGCCTGTCCTACACACCCACCGCCGCGCGCCCCATCGGGGGCGGCACCACGGCGGTGGTCGCGGACAAGGGCCTGTCGACCGCGTTCGACGGCGACATGACCACGGCCGCGAACTCCACCCTCGCCGTGCAGGATTTCCTGGCTCAGAGCCTGATGATCAACCTGGAGGAGCCGGGCAAGCAGCGCAGCATCGTGGTCGCTCCCCAGCGGATGCCGTCCGCGAGCCAGGCCCAGTCGATGGCGGAGGCGCTGACGGCCCTGCAGGGCAGCCACTGGTCGCAGTCGGCCGATCTGTCCGCTGCCGCCAAGGCCGAGCCGGACCCGGATGCCACGACAAGGGTGCCCGCTCCGTCCCGCTACCCCTCCCCGCTCCGCCGGAAGGAGCTGCCGCATGCGGCGTTCGACCAGATCGAGAACACGCAGGACAAGCTCGACAGCTTCCAGGTGATCCTCAACGACCCCGCCCGCGTCGTCACACCCTTCGGGCGGGCCATAGACCGCGCCATGTCGACCTCCTGGCGCGGGCACGCCGTCCAGGGGTCGGCCTTCCGCCAAGGCGTGGAGTCCTATCTGGACGGGCTCACCGGCCAGGTCCGGCTGATCGACAAGTCCGAGACGAAGCTCTCCGGCCGCAGCGCGACGATCCCCGTGACGGTGCAGAACAACCTCATGCAGGGAGTCGACCACCTGGTCCTGCGCCTCACGTCCCAGCAGCCGACACGTCTGAAGATCGGCAGCGGCCCCTACTCCGAGCAGCCCATCTCCGTCTCGGGCGGGCACAGCCAGTCCGTGAAGTTCACCACCACCGCCAACGCCAACGGGCGGGCCACGCTGATCGCCCAGCTCTTCACCGAGGACGGTCATCCCTACGGCCCTCCGATCAGCTTCGACGTGAACGTCACCGAGATCACCCCCACAGTGATGCTCGTCATCGCCGGCGGCGTCCTGCTGCTGGTGCTCGCCGGGTTCCGCATGTACACCCAGCGCAAGCGCCTGGCCGCACGGCAGGCCGAGGAGGAGCAGAACGACAGCCCGCGGAACGCGGAGGACGGGGTTCTGAACACGGCCGCCGAAGGCACCGTAGACACTGGGGACACCGCTGGATCCGCGAAGGCACCTGCACAGGGGTCGGACGCGGGGACCGGGGCAGACGACCCGGAGCACCCGAGTGACCCGGGGCCGGACACCGCACCGGAAAGCACCGACCCGTCCGGGACGGGTGAGAGAGTGGACCGTTGAGCGATGTCGTGGCCAAGGGCCCGGGGACAACGAGGTGGGGTAAATGAACGCGCCGTACGACGGTGACCGCGAGCAGGGCGCCGTGGACAGCTCGGGCCACCCCGAGGGCCCGCCACCGCACCAGCCCGGTCAGGTACCGCCGCAGCCGCCGGCCGACATGTACCTTGAGGACGCCTACCACCAGGACCCCTACCAGGGGCATGACCTCTCCGCTCAGGACCCGGTGACCGAGGCGCTCTACGACCGCGCCGCGCACCCCCCGCCGCCCCCCGGCCCGTACCAGCCGCAGCAGCCCCTGTACGGGCGGCCGCCGACGCCGCAGTACGCCCCCGATCCCCATGTGTGGGCCCAGCCGCCGGCGCCCGAGCCGGAAGGGCCGTCGCAGCACCTGCCGTACGGCGACGATCCCCGCACCACCCAGTTCGTGGGCGTCGACGACCTCGTCACCCGGACCGGTGAGGAGCGCCACGAGCCGGACGCCTTCGCGCACCTGTTCAGGGACCAGCAGGGCGGCGGACAGCCGTATGTGCAGCAGCCGTCCGTACCTGGCCCGGCACAGGCTCAGGGCCCGGTCGGGCCCCACCCGGCACCTGCCTACGCCCAGGTGTCCCCGCAGGAGCGGGCGTACGCCACCCCGGCCCCGACCGCGGCCGCAGCACCGGTGTCAGCGCCCGCGGCGACCGTCGAGCCCCCCGCGGCCCTCGCGCCGGAGGAGAAGAAGGGCGGGCGGGCCTCCAACCTTCTGAAGTCCAGCGCCGTGATGGCGGCGGGCACGATGGTCTCCCGGCTCACCGGGTTCATCCGCTCGGCGCTGATCGTCTCGGCGCTCGGCGTCGGCCTCCTCGGCGACACCTTCCAGGTCGCCTACCAGCTGCCGACGATGATCTACATCCTCACCGTGGGCGGTGGCCTCAACTCCGTCTTCGTGCCGCAGCTCGTGCGCGCCATGAAGGAGGACGAGGACGGCGGCGAGGCGTACGCCAACCGGCTGCTGACCCTGGTCATGGTGGCGCTCGGCGGCCTCACGGTGGTCGCGATCCTGGGGGCGCCCTTCCTGATCCGTCTGCTGTCCGACTCGGTCGCCAGCGACCCGGCGGCCAACGAGGTCGGCGTCACCTTCGTCCGTTACTTCCTGCCGTCGATCTTCTTCATGGGCATCCACGTGGTGATGGGGCAGGTCCTCAACGCGCGGGGAAAGTTCGGCGCGATGATGTGGACCCCGGTCCTGAACAACGTCGTCATCATCGTGACGCTCAGCGCGTTCATCTGGGTGTACGGCAGCGCGGCCCACTCCGGGATGAAGGTGACGAACATCCCGCCGGAGGGGCAGCGGCTGCTCGGAGTCGGCGTCCTGCTCGGCATGGTCGTCCAGGCCCTGGCGATGATCCCGTACCTGCGCGAGACCGGTTTCCGGCTGCGGCCGCGCTTCGACTGGAGGGGCCACGGCCTCGGCAAGGCCGCGACGCTCGCCAAGTGGACCGTCCTGTTCGTCCTCGCCAACCAGGCGGGCGCACTCGTCGTCTCCCAGTTGTCCACCTCGGCGGGCAAGCACTCCCCGGTCGTCGGCACCGGCTTCGCCGCCTATGCCAACGCCCAGCTGATCTGGGGACTCCCGCAGGCGATCATCACCGTCTCCCTGATGGCCGCCCTGCTGCCGCGCATCTCGCGCTCGGCCGCCGAGGGCGACGGCGGAGCCGTCCGCGACGACATCTCCCAGGGCCTGCGCACCACGGCCGTCGCGATCGTGCCGATCGCATTCGGGTTCGTCGCGCTCGGCATCCCGATGTGCACCCTGATCTTCGGCTCGTCCGGCACCGGCGCCTCCACCAACATGGGCTACATGCTGATGGCCTTCGGCCTCGGCCTCATCCCCTACTCCGTGCAGTACGTCGTGCTCCGCGCCTTCTACGCGTACGAGGACACCCGCACCCCCTTCTACAACACGGTCATCGTCGCCGCCGTGAACGCGGGCGCCTCGACCGTCTGCTACTTCATGCTTCCGGCCCGCTGGGCCGTGATCGGCATGGCGGCCTCCTACGGCCTCGCCTACGCGATCGGCGTCGGCGTCGCCTGGTCCCGGCTGCGCAAGCGGCTGGGCGGCGACCTGGACGGTGCCCGGGTGCTGCGGACGTACGCACGGCTCGGCATCGCCTCGGTGCCGGCCGCCCTGCTGAGCGGAGCGACCTGCTACGAGATCGGCCAGACGCTGGGACAGGGTGCGGTCGGCTCACTGGCAGCCCTGGTCGGCGGTGGCGTCCTGCTTCTCGGTGTCTTCTACGTGGCAGCACGCAAGATGCGCATCGAGGAACTCAACTCAATGGTCGGCATGGTCCGAGGGCGCCTGGGGCGCTGAGGCGGGGGTAGGCGCACAACCATCGTCCGCCGTCGCGTGTCGTGCATAGCGGCGGACTGTGGGCACAATTGGTTTCTGCGTCGGACAGCGCGCAACGGATGGGGAGGCAGGTACGACGGTGGCGGAACGGAGCACGGCTGCCGTCGACGTGGCAGACAACAGCGGTGACGAGCCGCTGGCCGCCAAGGCGGACCAGTCCACGTCCGACGGGGTGGCCCAGGACCGGGAGCGGGACACGGACAGCGACGAGCCGCAGGGGAGCGGCGGGACCGAGCGTCCCGGAAAGACCTCACCACCTGAACTGCACAGCGGCCACAAGCTCGCCAGACGCTACCGTCTCGAGGAGTGCGTCACCCGTCTGGACGGATTCAGCAGCTGGCGTGCGGTGGACGAGAAGCTCCGCCGCGCCGTCGGCATCCATGTCCTTCCCTCGGACCACACGCGGGCGCGTTCCGTACTGGCCGCGGCCCGCTCCTCCGCGTTGCTCGGCGACCCGCGATTCGTGCAGGTCCTGGACGCGGTCGAGGAGAACGACCTGGTCTATGTCGTGCACGAATGGCTGCCCGACGCCGTCGAACTGACCACGCTGCTCGCCACCGGGCCGCTGGAAGCCCACGACGCCTACCAGATGGTCACCCAAGTGGCCCAGGCCATGGCCGCCGCCCACCGCGAAGGCCTCTCCCATCTCCGTCTGAACCCCAGCACCGTTCTGCGCAGTTCCTCCGGGCAGTGGCGCATCCGCGGCCTCGCGGTGAACGCCGCCCTGCGCGGCATCGGGTCCGACACTCCGCAGCGCACCGACACGGAGGCCATCGGCGCGCTCCTGTACGCCGCCCTGACCCAGCGCTGGCCCTACGAGAACGACGCCTACGGTCTGTCCGGCCTGCCCAAGGGCGTCGGCCTGATCGCGCCCGACCAGGTACGGGCCGGTGTGCACCGCGGACTGTCCGAACTGGCCATGCGCGCGCTGGCCAACGACGGTGCCACCGCCTCCCGTCACGAGGCTCCGTGCACCACGCCGGAGGAACTGGTCAAGGCGATCGGTGAGATGCCCCGCATCCGCCCGCCGGAGCCCTCGTTCACCGCACCGCCCGACTACCAGCGCACCACGTACCAGCAGGGCACGTACGGGCGCCCCGTGACCCACCCGGGCGTCACCCAACCCGTACCCACGCCGCCGCCCCCACTGCAGAGCCGCACCGGCAAGGCCCTCAAGTGGGCGGTGTCCGCACTGCTGATCGCCGCGCTGGGCCTGGGCAGCTGGCAGCTGGCCGAGGCCCTGATGGACCAGGCCAAGAAGTCGGACAACACGAACCAGACGCATACGACGGACGGCAACGAAAAGAACGGCGGCGTCACGCCCAAGCCGAAGAGCGGTGAACCGATCGCCATCAGCAGGGCTCAGGACTTCGACCCGTTCGGTGACGGATCCGAGAAGCCGTCCGACATACAGAAGGCCTACGACAGCAGCCTGAGCACCTATTGGCAGACGGACTACTACAAGAGCGCCGACTTCGGTCGGCTGAAGCCGGGCGTGGGCATCATTCTGGACCTCGGCAAGGTCCAGCAGGTCGGAAGAGTGACGGTTTCCTTCGTAGGGGACACTTCGGTGGAACTCCGCGCAGCGAATGGGACCACTGACGCCCAGCCGACGTCCTTCAGCGGCTACAAGAAGGTCGCCGAAGGCTCGGGCACGACCGTGACGCTCAGGCCGCACCAGTCCCTCGAGACCAGGTATCTCCTGGTGTGGCTCACGAGTCTGCCGCAGACGGAGGAAGGCACCTATCGTGGCCGAGTGGCGGACGTCAGAGTCACCCACTGATTCTGCTCGCCGATGGTGGAAGCCCACGGTCACACAGCGGTCGGCGTCAGGCACCAGCCGACCAGGGCGCACGTGCATCCAGCCCGGGAAGAAGACCGGCAGGGCCTGCCGACGACTTGGCAGGCCCCGATGTCGTGTACGGACCCACGGGGGAAGACCGGTCCCGTAAGGTTGCCCTGAAGGAGGGGCCGATGGCAGAGGGCGTCGGGTACGGCGAAGCAAGCGATCAGGATCTGATCTCCCGTCATACAGCCGGCGACCCCGACGCCTTCGGAGAGGTCGTGCGTCGGCACCGTGACCGGCTGTGGGCCGTGGCGCTGCGGACGCTGGGGGACCGTGAGGAGGCGGCCGACGCCGTTCAGGACGCTCTTGTGTCCGCCTACCGGGCCGCCCATACGTTTCGGGGCCAGTCCGCCGTCACGACCTGGCTGCACCGGATCACGGTGAACGCATGCCTGGACCGCGCCCGTAAGGCGGCCTCCCGGAAGACCTCACCCGTGGACGACACGGAACGGCTGGAGCAGCTCCTGGAGCCGCATGAGTCGGCCTCGGCGCCGGCCGAGCGGAACGATCTGCATCGCCAGCTGCTGGAAGCCCTCGGCACCCTGCCTCCGGACCAGCGCGCCGCTCTCGTCCTCGTGGACATGCAGGGCTACCCGGTCGCGGAGGCCGCCCGCATTCTCGATGTACCGACCGGCACAGTAAAGAGCCGGTGCGCCCGAGGCAGAGCAAGACTGGTGCCGTTGCTCGCCCATCTGCGTGTGGAGAGCGACGGCGCGGATGTCAGGAAGCCGGGCGGCGGACGGAACCGGGCGCAGGGGACATCCGTCCCACCCGCAGCAGGACCACAGGATGCAGGGCCGAGCGATTCAGCTGCTGTGAAGGGCGGAGGTGGGCGAGCGTGACATCCACGACCGATAGGGCCGGGCACCCGGACGTCGAGGAGCTCTCCGACCTCAGCGAAGGACTTCTGCCGCCGCCCCGGACCACGGACGTGCGGCGGCATCTGGACGACTGCGACTTGTGCGCGGACGTGTACGACTCCCTGGGGGAGATCCGCGGGCTCCTCGGCACGCTTCCCGGCCCACCGCGCATGCCCGACGACGTGGTGAGCCGTATCGACGCCGCTCTCGCCGCGGAGGCGCTGAACCCCACGGCAGCAGCAACCGCGCCCGACACCGCCGCTGCCGACTCTCGCAAGCTCGTCGCCGCGCATGTTTCACGTGAAACAGCGCCCCCTTCCCCCGCCGGCCGCCCGTCGGGCCGCGCCCGCGCGGCCACCGGGCCGGGCCGCGCCCAGCGCACCCGTCGCGGCCGCCTCAGGACCGTGGTCCTTGCTGCCGTCTTCACGGCTGCGGCCGTGAGCCTGAGCACTCTGCTCATGCGGACGCACGGTGGCCACACGGAGAAGCCGTCGATTGCCGCTCCACAGCACACCGACGCCGCGCACACCTACTCCGAGGGCACGCTGCAGAGCCAGGTCACGAGCCTGCTCGCGGGGAAGACGGACCAGGGCCGCTCCAGCAGCGGCAAGCCCTGGGGCGTCCAGTCCGAGCCCAGTACAACCGGGTCCTCCGGCATGCGGCCGAACAAGACGTTCCAGGACACCACCGTCAACGTGCCCAGCTGCATACAGCGGGCCATCACCACCAACGAGAGCATCCTCGCCGCCGACAAGGGCGTGTACCGGGGAAGCCTCGTCTATCTCCTCGTCACCCCCGACGCCTCCGACAGCACGAAGGTCACGGCCTACATCGTCGACGCGACGTGCGTGAAGCAGGCCTCGGGGTCCCCCGGCAAGGTCCTGCTGACGCAGTCGTACGCCCGCTCCTGAGGTTTCCCGTCCCGGACGGTTCCTACCCGGGTGTCATTGGGAACTGTGTGCGGTGCCGTGTCTCCGTGTGCCCGGACACACCGGGAATGCGGGCCCCTTAGGATCCGTTGGGTGGGGTGAGAGCGCCGAGCAAGGCTCCCCCCGGCAGTAGGTAGCAGCAGTCTCCAGAGACGAGGAATCAAGCCGTGAGCGACGTCCGTAACGTGATCATCATCGGCTCCGGGCCCGCCGGTTACACGGCGGCGCTCTACACCGCGCGCGCGTCGCTGAAGCCACTGGTGTTCGAGGGCGCCGTCACCGCGGGTGGCGCGCTCATGAACACCACCGAGGTCGAGAACTTCCCCGGCTTCCAGGACGGCATCATGGGCCCCGAGCTCATGGACAACATGCGAGCGCAGGCCGAGCGCTTCGGTGCCGAGCTGCTTCCGGACGACGTCGTCTCCGTAGACCTCGCCGGTGAGATCAAGACCGTCACGGACACCGCGGGCACGGTGCACAAGGCGAAGGCGGTCATCGTCGCCACCGGCTCCCAGCACCGCAAGCTGGGCCTGCCGAACGAGGACGCCCTCTCCGGCCGCGGAGTCTCCTGGTGCGCCACCTGTGACGGCTTCTTCTTCAAGGACCAGGACATCGCCGTGATCGGCGGCGGTGACACCGCGATGGAGGAGGCCACCTTCCTTTCGCGCTTCGCCAAGTCCGTCACCATCGTCCACCGCCGTGACACCCTTCGGGCCTCGAAGGCGATGCAGGACCGCGCTTTCGCCGACCCGAAGATCAAGTTCGTCTGGGACAGCGAGGTGGCGGAGATCAAGGGCGACCCCAAGCTTGAGGGCCTGACGTTGCGGAACCTGAAGACCGGCGAACTGAGCGAGCTGCCGGTGACCGGCCTGTTCATCGCAATCGGGCACGACCCGCGCACCGAACTGTTCAAGGGCCAGCTCAACCTGGACGAGGAGGGCTACCTCAAGGTCGAAGCCCCCTCGACCCGCACCAACCTGGCCGGCGTCTTCGGCGCGGGCGATGTCGTCGACCACACCTACCGCCAGGCGATCACCGCCGCCGGTACCGGCTGCTCCGCCGCCCTGGACGCCGAGCGCTACCTCGCCGCCCTCGCGGACAGCGAGCAGCAGGCCGAGCCCGAGAAGACCACCGTCTGACCCCCGATTCGCCCAATCGCATCACCGAGGTAAGGAGCCCGCCGTGGCAGGCACCCTGAAGAACGTGACCGACGCCTCCTTCGAGGAGGAGGTCCTCAAGAGCGACAAGCCCGTCCTGGTGGACTTCTGGGCTGCCTGGTGCGGCCCCTGCCGCCAGATCGCCCCGTCGCTCGAGGCGATCGCCGCCGAGTACGGCGACAAGATCGAGGTCGTCAAGCTCAACATCGACGAGAACCCGGCGACGGCCGCCAAGTACGGCGTCATGTCGATCCCGACCCTGAACGTCTACCAGGGGGGCGAGGTCGCGAAGACCATCGTCGGTGCCAAGCCGAAGGCCGCGATCGTCCGCGACCTCGAGGACTTCATCGCCGAGTGAACGGCGGGCCGCCGAGTGAGGCGGCTGATGTTTCACGTGAAACGCGTTGGGGCCGACCCCTGAGGGTCGGCCCCAACGCGTGTGCCCCGGTTACAGAGGCCGCAGTGCCGGCTCCTTCTGCACGGCTCCCAACAGGCGGTCCAGTGCCAGCTCGACGTCTTCCTTCCAGGAGAGGGTCGAGCGCAGTTCCAGTCTGAGCCGTGGGTACGTCGGGTGCGACCGTACCGTCTTGAATCCCACCGCCAGCAGATGGTCGGCGGGCAGCAAACACGCCGGCTCCTTCCAGCGTGCGTCGCCAAACGCCTCGATCGCCTTGAAGCCCCGACGCAGCAGATCTTTGGCAACCGTCTGGACCATCACCCGGCCAAGTCCCTGGCCCTGGTAGCCGGGCATGATGAAGGCGGTCATCAACTGGACCGCGTCCGATGACACCGGGCTCGTGGGGAAGGCCGTGGAACGCGGAACATAGGCGGGCGGTGCGTACAGCACGAAGCCCACCGGTACGTCGTCCACATAGACCACCCGGCCGCAGGAGCCCCAGTCCAGCAGAACGGCCGAGATCCACGACTCCTTCTCGAGCGCGGACGTGCCGGCCTTTACTGCGGCTTCTCCGCTGACGGGGTCCAGTTCCCAGAAGACACACCCGCGACAGCGCTTGGGAAGGTCCGGAAGGTTGTCCAGCGTGAGCGGTACGAGCCGACGCCCCATGAAAGCAGTTCCTCGCTTCCTTCGCCCGCAGCACTGCGGGCGGCTGTCAGAGCGCTCCGCTCCCTGAGCAGGCTGCCGACGAACCCGCCGACCGCTCCCACACTCAGGCCTGCGGTCACCAGTCCGGTCCGGCTCATGGTTCGCATGGCCCTCGCCTCCCCGATCAAGGTGCCGCCAGGTGGATGCGCCATACCCGAACGCATCGTATCCATGATGGTGATTCGATCGATACCGCCTGAAAGAAAAGAGCGGACCGCGTTCCGGTACACACCGGACACGGCCCGCCCGGAGCGTCACCGCTCGTGCCGGGGCTCCGCCCAGAGCCCTCAGTCCTCCGGCTCCTCGGAGTCGCCGTCCTGAAGGCTCTTGTGCAGGACAGGCCCCTCGCCCGGAGCAAACGTGCTGAGGATCCGCTCCAGGTCCTCCATCGACGCGAACTCGACGGTGATCTTGCCCTTCTTCTGTCCGAGGTCGACCTTCACCCGGGTCTCGAAGCGGTCCGAGAGCCGGGTCGCCAGGTCGCTGAGCGCCGGCGAAACCCGGGCGCCTGCGCGTGGCCCCTTGGAACGCGGGGCGCTGCGCGGCCGAGACCCCATAAGGGTGACGATCTCCTCGACGGCGCGCACGGACAGCCCCTCGGCCACGATGCGGTGCGCCAGCCGGTCCTGCTCCTCCGAATCATCGACGGACAGCAGCGCCCGGGCGTGTCCAGCGGACAGCACCCCGGCCGCCACCCGGCGCTGCACCGCCGGGGACAACTTCAGCAGTCGCAAGGTGTTGGACACCTGAGGACGCGACCGGCCGATCCTGTCGGCGAGCTGGTCGTGAGTGCAGTTGAAGTCCTTGAGGAGCTGGTCGTAGGCGGCTGCCTCTTCCAGCGGGTTCAGCTGGGCCCGGTGCAGGTTCTCCAGGAGTGCGTCCAGGAGCAGCTTCTCGTCGTCCGTGGCTCGCACGATCGCCGGGATGACCTCCAGGCCGGCTTCACGGCTGGCCCGCCAGCGCCGCTCACCCATGATCAGCTCATAGCGCGCCGGACCCACCTGACGCACCACGATCGGCTGGAGAAGGCCGACCTCCTTGATGGAGGTGACGAGCTCGGCGAGCGCGTCCTCGTCGAACACCTCACGGGGCTGCCGCGGATTCGGGGTGATGGCGTCGAGGGGCAGCTCGGCGAAGTAAGCACCGATCGGCGGCGCAGGCCTCTCCACCGCTCCCTGCGCGGCCGTCTCCTCGGTTTCACGTGAAACAGTCGGCAGTGTGGCCACCTTCGCAGCCGCCACTCCTCGGTCCGTCGTCAGCACGGGCACCGCCGCAGGTGCGACGGATGTTCCGCCGCCCCCCGTGGCCTGAGCCGCCGTCTTGTCCCCTGTCGGTGCAGCAGGGATCAGTGCGCCGAGACCACGGCCCAACCCCCTCCGTCGCTCGCTCACTGGATCCCCTCCACCATGCTTTGTTCCGTCCGGGCACCGAGATGGGCGTGCTGTGCGTCGTAGTGGACGCCCACGCCCTTCAGCGCAATTTCACGTGCGGCCTCAAGATACGAGAGAGCACCGCTCGAACCTGGATCGTAAGTCAGCACCGTCTGTCCATAGCTCGGTGCCTCGGAAATACGGACCGAGCGAGGAATGCTCGTCCTCAGCACCTCGTCGCCGAAGTGGTTGCGCACCTCTTCCGCGACTTGCGACGCCAGGCGCGTCCGGCCGTCGTACATGGTGAGCAGGATGGTCGACACATGCAGGGTGGGGTTGAGGTGCCCTCGCACCAGGTCGACATTGCGCAACAGCTGCCCCAGCCCCTCCAGTGCGTAGTACTCGCACTGGATCGGAATGAGCACCTCCTGTCCGGCGACCAGGGCGTTGACCGTCAACAGGCCGAGGGAGGGCGGGCAGTCGATGAGGATGTAGTCCAACGGCTGCTCATAGGCCTGGATCGCCCGCTGCAGTCGGCTCTCCCGCGCCACCAAGGACACCAGCTCGATCTCCGCACCGGCGAGGTCGATCGTGGCGGGAGCGCAGAAGAGACCTTCCACGTCAGGGACCGGCTGGACGACCTCCGCGAGCGGCTTGCTCTCGACCAACACATCGTAGATGGATGGGACCTCTGCGTGGTGGTCGATCCCCAGTGCGGTGGACGCATTGCCCTGCGGGTCCAAGTCGACCACCAGGACGCGGGCGCCATGCAAGGCGAGGGAAGCGGCGAGATTGACGGTCGTCGTGGTCTTGCCCACGCCACCCTTCTGGTTGGCGACCACGATGACCCGGGTTCGCTCGGGCCGTGGCAGGCCCTCACCGGCGCGACCCAGTGCCTCCACCGCAAGTTGGGCAGCACGACCGATGGGAGTGTCGTCCATCGGAGGCGGTGTTTCACGTGAAACATCCTCCCCCATCGACTCGGTACGGGGACCGGGGACCGGATCGGTCATCGGTCCCGCGATGTTGGCGTCGGACCGCAAGGATTCACTCTCCTCGACATCAGGCTCGCAATGAACAGAGCCTCCCATGCCTGCGGGGTTGGGAACCAGTGAGGTCTGGCCTTCTGTGGAGAAATCCACCTCTGTGGACAACTCCGTACCCTCCACGGGGGATACCGCGCTACGGGGGGACGACTCTCCGAGAGATCCAAGGGGCTTACGGTCGCGGGGTTCGGCCGCAGCCCGGCCGCGACTGATGATGCCGTGCAGCAGTGAGCGACGTTTCACGTGAAACACGATGCACAGCAGCCGCGGTCGAGACTCAGCGACACTCCGAGATGCATAGGTTTGGCAGCTTGTGTGGCGTACCGTCCACACTCAGACCAGATCGGACAATCGCCGGATCAACGACGCCGACGTGCCCGCCCCGTCCGGGCCGCCTTCGCCCGTTTGGCCGCGAACCGCACCCCACCGGGACTCTCCCCGACCTCTACCCGCACCACGGTCGACGGTGGGTCCACAATGCCGTCCCCGACATGGAGGATGGACGTCTCGACCGCACCGAGCTTGGCCAGAGCAGTGGCCGCGCTCTTGAGTTCCTCCTCCGCCGTGTCGCCCTTGAGGGCCAGCATCTCCCCGTAGGGGCGCAGCAGCGGAATACCCCAGGTGGCCAGACGATCCAGCGGAGCCACCGCCCGCGCGGTCACGACATGGACCGGCGGAATCTTGCCCATGACCTCCTCGGCGCGACCACGAACGACGGTCACATGGTCGAGGCCGAGCAGTTCGACGACCTCGGTGAGGAAGTTGGTGCGCCGCAGCAGTGGCTCGAGCAGCGTGATCTTCAGGTCTTCCCGGACGAGCGCCAGGGGAATGCCGGGCAGGCCGGCACCCGAGCCGACATCGCACACCGTCACCCCCTCGGGGACGACCTCGGAGAGCACCGCGCAGTTCAGCAGATGCCTCTCCCAGAGGCGGGGAACCTCACGCGGACCGATCAGCCCTCGCTGAACACCCGCCTCGGCCAGCAACTCGGCGTACCGGACCGCATCCGCGAAGCGATCACCGAATACGTCACGTGCCTGCTCGGGCGCAGGGGGGAGCTCCGCTGCCTCCGTCACGGGGACCGTCCTTCCGTACCGCATCAGCGCCACCAGCGCCGATCACCAGAACTACCAGGCTGACAAAGTTCGGCCCCGCCTGCGCTACAGACGGGGCCGGAGAGATGTACGGACCGATTCAGGCGGGAAGCACGACGACGAAGCGCTCCGGCTCCTCGCCCTCGGACTCACTGCGCAGGCCCGCGGACTTCACCGCGTCGTGCACCACCTTGCGCTCGAACGGCGTCATCGGCTTGAGCTTCACGGGCTCCCCGGTGCTCTTGACCTCGGCCGCCGCCTTGGCACCGAGCTCGGAGAGCTCCGCACGCTTCTTGGCGCGGAAGCCCCCGATGTCGAGCATCAGCCGGCTGCGGTCGCCGGTCTCCCGGTGCACGGCCAGGCGCGTGAGCTCCTGGAGCGCCTCCAGCACCTCGCCGTCACGGCCGACCAGCTTCTGCAGGTCACGGCTGCCCGTGTCGCTGATGATCGAGACGGACGCGCGGTCGCCTTCGACGTCCATGTCGATGTCGCCGTCGAGATCGGCGATGTCCAGCAGACCCTCGAGGTAGTCCGCCGCGATCTCACCCTCCTGCTCCAGGCGAGTCAGGGTGTCTGCACCCTCGGCAGCGGCGGAGGTGGTGCCTTCCGTCACGGGATGGACTCCTTCTTACTTCTTGGACGAGGACTTGGGCCGCTGCGGACCCTTGCGCTGACCGGACTGGGCTCGGCTGCGGGTACCACTGCCGGGCTGCGGTGTCGCCTTGTCGGCCGCGTCGGCCGGCTTGGCGTCCTGCGGTGCGTCGGCCTTGTCCAGCGACGGCGAGGAGGACGTCGGCTCGGAGCCCCCGGCCGGCTTGGCGCCACCGGACTGGCGCTGCGCCTTGCTCTGCCGCCTGGGCTGCTGCCGCTTCGGTCCGGCGGCACCGGCGACCGTCGTAGCGTCCTCGGCGGTGGCGACAGCCGTGGCCTCGCTCTTCACCACAGTGCCGTCGGGTTGGGCCGCGAGGCCCGCCTTGGTCAGACCGTTGATGAACTTGCGCTCGAACTCATTGCGGTCGCGGCCCTTGGCGACGATCGCCTTGATGATGGCCTTCTCGCTCCGCCGGCGGATCTTGCCGTGGTGCGTGACGTGCTTGTACAGGCGCTCCAGGTAAGCGGCCTGAGCCTTGGAACCCGGGGTCGGATTGTTGTGGATCACGTACATCTGCTGGCCCATGGTCCACACGTTGGTGGTCAGCCAGTAGATGAGGACACCGACGGGGAACCGGATGCCGAAGAAGGCGAACATGATCGGGAAGACGTACATCAGCATCTTCTGCTGCTGCATGAACGGTGTCTTCACCGTGGTGTCGACGTTCTTCGTCATCAGCTGGCGCTGCGTGTAGAACTGCGACGCCGACATCAGGACGATCATGATCGCGGTGACGACACGGACGTCGGTCAGCGAGGCACCGAGCTTATGCGCCGTGTCGGCACCGTCCAGGAACTTCGCGGCCAGCGGGGCGCCGAAGATGTGCGCCTTCTGCGCGCTGGCGAGCAGCTGCTGGTTGATGACACCGATGGTCTTGCCCGACGCGATGCCGTTGAGCACGTGGTAGAGCGCGAAGAAGAACGGGGACTGCGCCAGGATGGGAAGGCACGAGGAGAGCGGGTTGGTCCCCGCGTCCTTGTACAGCTTCATCATCTCTTCGGACTGACGCTGCTTGTCGTTCTTGTAGCGCTCCTGGATCTTCTTCATCTCGGGCTGGAGCGTCTGCATGGCCCGGGTCGCCTTGATCTGCTTCACGAAGAGCGGGATCAGGCAGATACGGATCAGGATCACCAGGGACACGATGGAGAGGCCCCAGGCCCAGCCGGTGTCAGCGCCGAAGATCGCGCCGTACACCTTGTGGAACTGGACGATGACCCAGGAAACGGGTGTGGTGATGAAACTGAAGAGGCTGGCAATCGTGTCCACTAATCATGCTCCTTGGGCATGGGACGAGGTCTTCGCGGCCGGGCTCGAAGGGAGCATCCCCTCGGTGGCCGGTTCGGCGGCGGAGGGCCCGCCCTTGCGTGCACGCCAGGCGTCACGCAGCATTTCGTGCCACCGCGGACGCTTGCGCGGCGGGACATGGTCCACACCGCCGAGCGACCACGGATTGCACCGCAGGATGCGCCAGGCGGTCAGTGCCGTCCCCTTGATCGCACCGTGCCGGTCGATGGCCGTGTAGCCGTAGTGGGAACACGACGGGTAGTACTTGCACACGGGCCCGAGCAGCGGACTGATCGTCCACTGATAGAGCTTGATCAGGGCCAGCAGCGGGTACTTCATCGCGTGCCCTCTCCTCCCAGCCGCCGGAGAGCGGCATCCAGGTCTCGGGCCAGCTGTGCATGGTCGGCGTCACCCGCACCGGGCAGCGCTCGTACGACTACCAGGCTACCGGGGGGCAGCAGAGCCACTCGGTCACGCATCAGGTGGCGAAGCCTGCGCTTCACCTTGTTGCGGACGACCGCTCCGCCCACGGCTTTGCTCACGACGAAACCCGCACGCGTCGGGGGAGCGCTCTCCCCAGGCGCGTGCGGGTCCGTGGCACCGCTGCGAAGGTGGACGACGAGAAGCGGGCGCCCGGCCCGGCGTCCTCGGCGTACCGCGGTCGCGAAGTCCTCGCGCCGCCTCAGCCGATGCTCGGTAGGCAGCACGTCATGACCTGTACGCGATCAGGCGGACAGGCGGGCGCGACCCTTGCTGCGGCGGGACGCCAGGATGGCGCGGCCGGCACGGGTGCGCATACGCAGCCGGAAGCCGTGGGTCTTCGCGCGACGACGGTTGTTCGGCTGGAAGGTGCGCTTGCTCACTCGGGGGCTCCAGTAATGATTCGGTGGGTGGCGGGGTGTCGCCTGGCTGTCACCGTGCGCCCACGAGTAGCTCGCATTACGCCCGAGTGCACCGCTTCCCGATCACCGACATGTGCCATGGGTCGGCACACTGGTTCGTGATCTGTGCCCATCGGAGGCAGGCGGCAGCAGCCATCGACAACTCGACCTGGTTACGGTACGCGGGCCTGCGCCATTCGGTCAAACCGATGACCCGTCGGAGACACTTGTCCACAGGCTGGGGACAACAACTTGAACCGCACGGGCCGCCCTGACTACCGTGACTGAACTCCGATTCGTTCCCTTGTCCCTGACCGAGCAGTTCTGCTCCCGACCCGACCGAAGCGATTCACATCCCGACCCGTCCCGCAACCACACGTTCGTGGGACCTGTGAGAGAGCGTGCCCTGTGGCTGACGTACCCGCCGATCTTGCCGCAGTGTGGCCGCGAGTACTCGAGCAGCTCCTCGGGGAGGGCCGCGGGCCGGGTGTCGAGGCGAAGGACGAACACTGGATCAGGCGCTGCCAGCCGTTGGCGCTGGTGGCGGACACCGCTCTGCTCGCCGTTCCGAACGAGTTCGCGAAGGGTGTCCTGGAGGGCCGGCTGGCGCCGATCGTCAGCGAAACGCTGAGCCGTGAGTGCGGCCGCCCGATCCGTATCGCCATCACCGTCGACGACTCCGCAGGGGAGCCCCCGGCCCCACCCGCCCAGTCGCGCTACGAGGAACCCGAGCTGCCCTCCCCGCAGGGCCGCGACGCCTACGACGGCGGCGGCTACGAGGGGTACGGCCGCCACCGCGCCGACGACCGGCGCGACCACCGCGCCGGCCGCCCCGATCCGCGTCCCGGCGACCAGCTCCCGGCCGCCCGGCCCGCGTACCCCGGCGAGTACCAGCGCCCGGAGCCCGGCGCCTGGCCGCGCCCCAGCCAGGACGACTACGGCTGGCAGCAGCAGCGGCTCGGCTTCCCCGAGCGTGACCCGTACGCGACACCGGACTACCGCACACAGTCGCTGGACCGGTCGCCGTACGAGCAGCCGCGCCCGGACTACGACGGCGGGCGATCCGATTACGACGGCGGGCGCCCGGACTACGACGGTGGACGCCCGGACTACGAAAGTGCGCGCCCGGACTACGAGCAGCAGCGGCCCGACCGCCGTGAGTTGCCGGAGCCGCCCCCCGGCAACGGCCATGTGCACAGAGGCGGCCCGGTCGGGCCGAACCTTCCCACGACCGGAGCCCCGGGCCCGCTGGCCGCTCAGCCCGCGCCGGCGACCGGGCCGGGCGAGCCCACCGCGCGCCTGAACCCGAAGTACCTCTTCGACACGTTCGTCATCGGTGCCTCGAACCGCTTCGCGCACGCCGCCGCCGTCGCCGTCGCCGAGGCACCGGCCAAGGCGTACAACCCCCTTTTCATCTACGGTGAGTCGGGGCTCGGCAAGACCCACCTGCTGCACGCGATCGGACACTACGCGCGCAGCCTGTACCCCGGCACCCGCGTGCGGTACGTGAGCTCCGAGGAGTTCACCAACGAGTTCATCAACTCCATCCGCGACGGCAAGGCGGACGCGTTCCGCAAGCGTTACCGCGACATGGACATCCTGCTCGTCGACGACATCCAGTTCCTGGCGCAGAAGGAGTCGACGCAGGAGGAGTTCTTCCACACCTTCAACACCCTCCACAACGCCAACAAGCAGATCGTGCTGTCGTCGGACCGGCCGCCCAAGCAGCTGGTCACCCTGGAGGACCGGCTGCGCAACCGCTTCGAGTGGGGACTGATCACCGACGTCCAGCCACCCGAGCTGGAGACGCGCATCGCGATCCTGCGCAAGAAGGCGGTGCAGGAGCAGCTGAACGCGCCGCCGGAGGTGCTGGAGTTCATCGCCTCCCGGATCTCGCGCAACATCCGCGAGCTGGAGGGCGCGCTGATCCGGGTGACGGCCTTCGCGTCGCTCAACCGGCAGCCCGTGGACCTGGGCCTGACGGAGATCGTGCTGAAGGACCTGATCCCGGGCGGCGAGGACACGGCCCCCGAGATCACCGCGACGGCCATCATGGCGGCCACCGCCGACTACTTCGGACTGACGGTGGAGGACCTGTGCGGCACCTCACGCGGCCGCGCCCTGGTGACCGCCCGGCAGATCGCGATGTACCTGTGCCGTGAGCTGACCGATCTGTCGCTGCCGAAGATCGGCGCACAGTTCGGGGGCCGCGACCACACGACGGTGATGCACGCCGACCGCAAGATCCGCGCGCTGATGGCCGAGCGGCGCTCCATCTACAACCAGGTGACGGAACTGACGAACCGCATCAAGAACGGCTGACGCGGTCGGCGCGGGCCATAGCGCACGCGGTCGGCGCGGGCCACAGCGCACAGAACGGCACACACGGTCCTGCGCCACCGCGGACGCCCTGGGGCAAGGCCCCAGGGCGCCTTTTGTGCCCCGATCGTGTGCCCCGATCGTGCCCGCGCCTCCGTGTACCCGCGCCTCCGGGTGCCCGCGTCCCGGGTCCACCGGACGCCCCCCGGCACCCGCTGTTCGATTACCTGGCGGGTTACGGCCACTCTCCACAGATCCGGTGACTTTCTTCCGTCCACATCCTGGGGACCGCGGAGTTGTCCAGACCCCGTCCACAGGTCGCGCCGGGGGAGAGCCATCCGGCCAGCTCAACCGCTTGTGGATTCGTGGACGGAGGATCTCCACAGTCTGTGGACGACAAAAAGATCCACAGCCTGTGCACCGAGTTGTCCACCGGCAACCCACAGGCCGGAGCCGGTTGTCCCCAGCGATCCCCAGCTTCTCCACATCCCTGTCCACTGTTCGGCAACGCGGCGCGCCTCCTCACCGACGGGAGTGAAAGGCGTCACATCAAGGTGCTGGGTTGCCCTGTGGGAAAGACGGGTAAAACTGGGGACGCCACTGGGGAGAAGTGCCCCGAGGCTGTGCACGGGGTGTGCAGAACTTTCCGTTCTCCACAGAGACCCCTGGTTGTCCACCGGCTGCGCCCACAGGCCCCGTGGACAAAAATCCGCCTCCCACCTGGGACGACGCGGTTATCCACGGTTTCCACAGCCCCTACTACTACTCCCAACTAGAGAGACCGGGGAATTCGCTTGGAAGCGGGGTCTGTGCACAACTCGCCCTCCGGCTCCCGACTGCCCCTCGTGACGACTTGACCCCGAGAGGCACCTACTGTCAGTGGGGTGCGTCAGACTGGTCCCCGGTGTCCTTCCCCTCGCCGGGACCCACGACACCGAGTCAGACGACGAAGTCCAAGCAGGGCGAGAGCGCCGGCAACAGCAGGAGGCGGCTTACGGTGAAGATCCGGGTGGAACGCGACGTACTCGCGGAGGCAGTGGCCTGGGCGGCGCGCAGCCTCCCGGCCCGTCCGCCGGCGCCGGTCCTCGCGGGCCTGCTGCTGAGGGCGGAGGACGGCCAGCTGAGCCTGTCCAGCTTCGACTACGAGGTCTCCGCGCGCGTGTCCGTGGAGGCGGAGGTCGAGGAGGAGGGCACGGTCCTCGTCTCCGGCCGCCTGCTCGCCGACATCTCCCGCGCCCTCCCCAACCGTCCGGTGGAGATTTCCACAGACGGTGTACGGGCGACGGTGGTCTGCGGCTCCTCGCGGTTCACCCTGCACACACTGCCTGTGGAGGAGTACCCGGCGCTGCCGCAGATGCCGAGCGCGACCGGCACGGTCCCCGGCGAGGTCTTCGCCTCGGCCGTGCAGCAGGTCGCCATCGCGGCCGGCCGTGACGACACGCTGCCCGTGCTCACCGGTGTGCGCATCGAGATCGAGGGCGACACGGTCACACTGGCCTCCACCGACCGCTACCGCTTCGCGGTCCGCGAGTTCCTGTGGAAGCCGGAGAACCCGGAGGCGTCCGCGGTCGCCCTGGTGCCCGCCAAGACGCTCCTGGACACCGCCAAGTCGCTGACCGGCGGCGACAGCGTGACCCTGGCGCTGTCCGGCTCGGGCGCGGGCGAGGGCCTGATCGGTTTCGAGGGTGCCGGACGGCGGACGACGACCCGCCTCCTGGAGGGCGATCTGCCGAAGTACCGCACGCTGTTCCCGACGGAGTTCAACTCGGTCGCCACTCTCGAGACCGCGCCCTTCGTGGAGGCCGTCAAGCGTGTGGCGCTGGTCGCCGAGCGCAACACCCCGGTACGGCTGAGCTTCGAACAGGGCGTGCTGATCCTGGAGGCCGGCTCCAGCGACGACGCACAGGCTGTGGAAAGGGTGGACGCCCACCTGGAGGGCGACGACATCTCGATCGCCTTCAACCCGACCTTCCTGCTGGACGGTCTGAGCGCGATCGACTCTCCCGTGGCCCAGCTGTCGTTCACGACGTCCACGAAGCCCGCGCTGCTGGGCGGCAAGCCTGCCCTGGACGCCGAGGCGGACGAGGCCTACAAGTACCTGATCATGCCGGTGCGCCTCAGCGGCTGACGGTCGTCCACAGTCCCTGGGGGCCGGTGGACGACGGGTCCCCAGGGTGAAGCCGCAGGTGGGACCACGTATGAGCGCGTATGCCCACAGCTGTGCGCGACCGTCCGGGTTTAGGCTCGGACACGGGTACGAACGTGCCCCACACGCCACACAGCGACCTAAGGAACAACTGATGGAGCTCGGTCTCGTCGGCCTCGGCAAGATGGGCGGCAACATGCGCGAGCGGATACGCCGCGCAGGCCACACCGTCATCGGATACGACCGCAACCCGGACCTCGCCGATGTCCACAGCCTCGAAGAGCTTGTGGGCAAGCTGGAGGGCCCGCGTGTGGTCTGGGTGATGGTCCCGGCCGGTGCCCCCACCCAGTCGACGATCGACGAGCTGGCCGAGCTGCTGGAGCCCGGCGACGTCGTGGTGGACGGCGGCAACTCCCGCTGGACGGACGACGAGAAGCACGCCGCCGAACTCGGCGCCAAGGGCATCGGCTTCGTCGACTGCGGTGTCTCCGGCGGCGTGTGGGGCCTGGAGAACGGCTACGCGCTGATGTACGGGGGCGACCCCGAGAACGTCGCCAAGGTGCAGCCGATCTTCGACGCGCTCAAGCCGGAAGGGCCGTACGGCTCGGTGCACGCGGGCAGGGTCGGCGCCGGGCACTTCTCGAAGATGGTCCACAACGGCATCGAGTACGCCATGATGCAGGCCTACGCCGAGGGCTGGGAACTGCTGGAGAAGGTCAAGTCGGTGGAGAACGTCCGCGAGGTCTTCCGCTCCTGGCAGGAGGGCACCGTCATCCGCTCCTGGCTGCTCGACCTGGCGGTCAACGCGCTCGACGACGACGAGCACCTGGACAAGCTGCGCGGTTACGCCGAGGACTCCGGCGAGGGCCGCTGGACCGTCGAGGCCGCCATCGACAACGCGGTGCCGCTGCCCGCCATCACGGCGTCCCTCTTCGCCCGGTTCGCCTCGCGGCAGGACGACTCCCCGCAGATGAAGATGATCGCCGCGCTGCGCAACCAGTTCGGCGGCCACGCCGTGGAGAAGAAGTAGTCCACAGGACCGCGTGGCGGTCCACAACCCTGGAGATCGGCGAACGACCATGCACGTCACGCATCTGTCGCTGGCCGACTTCCGCTCGTACACCCGGGTCGAAGTCCCGCTCGACCCGGGCGTCACGGCCTTCGTCGGCCCGAACGGGCAGGGCAAGACGAATCTCGTCGAGGCGGTCGGCTATCTCGCCACCCTCGGCAGCCACCGCGTCTCCTCCGACGCGCCCCTCGTCCGCATGGGCGCCGAGCGCGCGATCATCCGGGCCGCCGTCCGTCAGGGCGACAGGCAGCAGCTGATCGAGCTGGAGCTGAACCCCGGCAAGGCCAACCGCGCCCGCATCAACCGGTCCTCGCAGGTCAGGCCACGGGACGTGCTCGGCATCGTACGGACGGTGCTCTTCGCGCCCGAGGACCTCGCCCTGGTCAAGGGCGACCCCGGTGAGCGGCGCCGCTTCCTGGACGAACTGATCACCGCGCGCTCCCCGCGCATGGCCGGGGTCCGCTCCGACTACGACCGGGTCCTCAAACAGCGCAACACCCTGCTGAAGACGGCCGCGCTGGCCCGCCGCCACGGCGGCCGCTCGATGGACCTGTCCACCCTCGACGTCTGGGACCAGCACCTCGCGCGCGCGGGCGCCGAGCTGCTCGCCCAGCGGCTCGATCTGGTCGCGGCGATCCAGCCGCTCGCCGACAAGGCGTACGAGCAGCTCGCACCCGGCGGCGGCCCCCTCGCCCTGGAGTACAGACCGTCCGCGCCCGGCGAGGCCCACACACGCGAGACCTTGTACCAGCAGCTGATGGCGGCGCTCGCCGACGCCCGCAAACAGGAGATCGAGCGCGGCGTCACCCTGGTCGGACCGCACCGGGACGATCTGCTGCTCAAGCTCGGTCGGCTGCCGGCGAAGGGGTACGCGTCCCACGGCGAGTCCTGGTCGTACGCGCTGGCACTGCGCCTGGCGTCGTACGACCTGCTGCGTGCGGAGGGCAACGAGCCGGTGCTGGTCCTCGACGACGTCTTCGCCGAGCTGGACAGCCGTCGGCGTGAGCGGCTGGCGGAGCTGGTGGCGCCCGGGGAGCAGGTCCTGGTGACCGCCGCGGTCGACGACGACGTACCGGACGTACTGGCCGGGGCGCGGTACTCCGTGTCCGACGGCACCGTGGAGCGCGTATGAGCACCGACGAACCCGCCCCGAAGAAGACGCCGGAGCTGTCCGGCGTGGACCTCGCGCGCGTGGCGCTGAGGGCCGCGAAGGAACAGGCGCGCGCGCGGGGGGAGGCGGCGCAACAGAAGAGGCAGGCGCGCAGCGGCGGTCTGCGCTCCGGCGCGCGCGGCGACCGGCGCGACCCCATGCCGCTCGGTGCGGCGATCAACCGGCTGATCACCGAGCGCGGCTGGGAGACCCCGGCCGCGGTGGGCGGCGTGATGGGGCGCTGGCCGCAGATCGTCGGCGAGGACCTCGCCCGGCACTGCGTTCCGCAGACGTACGACGAGGAGGAGCGGGTGCTGGTCGTACGGTGCGACTCCACGGCGTGGGCGACGCAGTTGCGGCTGCTGGCCCCGCAACTGGTGGCGCGGCTCAACGAGGACCTGGGCCACGGCACGGTCCGGCTGATCAAGGTGCAGGGGCCCGGCGGTCCCGCCCGCCGCTTCGGCCCCTTGCGCGCCCCGGGAAGCACCGGGCCGGGAGACACCTACGGGTGACAGACATCACAGAAAGCCGTCGCGAGCAGGGGTCGACGGCCCTTTCGGCGCACCCGGCCGCGGTCGCGAACACCGGCCCGACTCCCACGTAGCCAAGGGTTGACAGCCGGAAGCGCTGAGTGCCTCCCAGAGCCTCTTGGAGCCCCGCTCCGAATATGGGGAGTCGGCCGAGACCGGTTGAGGGCGGCACATGCGGACTCAGGTACCCGCAAACCCCCATCACTGTCGGCGCTACCGGTAGACTGGAGGACAATCCCGCCCCGACCGTGGGGACCGTCCGGGAAAAGCTGAGCAACGCTGATCAGGGCTTACCAACGCAACATGCCGCAGCCGCTCCGGCAACCCTCCCCCAAGGGGGGCTCCCCCAGGAGCCCGGCTCGTGCTGTGCCAGAAAGGGCGCTTCGTGGCCGATTCCGGCAACCCCAACGAGAACATCCCGTCCACCGACGCCGTCGTGAACCCCGCGGAGGCCGCCTCCAACGGCGAGGTCACCGCGTCGTACGACGCCAGCGCCATCACCGTCCTCGAGGGTCTGGACGCGGTCCGCAAGCGACCCGGCATGTACATCGGTTCGACCGGTGAGCGAGGACTGCACCACCTCGTGTACGAGGTGGTCGACAACTCCGTCGACGAGGCGCTGGCCGGCTACGCGGACACCATCGACGTGACGATCCTCGCCGACGGCGGCGTCCGGGTCGTCGACAACGGCCGTGGCATCCCCGTGGGCATCGTGCCCTCGGAGGGCAAGCCGGCCGTCGAGGTCGTGCTGACCGTGCTGCACGCGGGCGGCAAGTTCGGCGGCGGCGGTTACGCCGTCTCCGGTGGTCTGCACGGTGTCGGTGTGTCCGTTGTGAACGCGCTGTCCATGAAGGTCACCGTGGAGGTGAGGACCGACGGCCACCGGTGGACGCAGGACTACAAGATGGGCGTCCCGACGGCCCCGCTGGCCAAGCACGAGGCGACCGAGGAGACCGGCACGTCGGTGACCTTCTGGGCCGACCCGGAGATCTTCGAGACCACCGAGTACTCCTTCGAGACGCTGTCCCGGCGCTTCCAGGAGATGGCGTTCCTCAACAAGGGCCTGACGATCAGGCTCACCGACGAGCGCGAGTCGGCGAAGGCCACCAGCGGCGCGGACGAGGCGGGCGCGGACGAAAAGGCCGAGGTCAAGTCGGTCACGTACCACTACGAGGGCGGCATCGTCGACTTCGTGAAGTACCTCAACTCCCGCAAGGGAGAAGTGGTGCACCCCACGATCATCGACCTCGACGCCGAGGACAAGGACAAGAGCCTGTCCCTCGAGGTCGCGATGCAGTGGAACAGCGGCTACAGCGAGGGCGTGTACTCCTTCGCGAACATCATCCACACCCACGAGGGCGGTACGCACGAAGAGGGTTTCCGCGCCGCGCTGACCTCCCTGATCAACAAGTACGCGCGCGACAAGAAGCTGCTGCGCGAGAAGGACGACAACCTCACCGGTGACGACATCCGTGAGGGCCTGACCGCGATCATCTCGGTCAAGCTGAGCGAGCCGCAGTTCGAGGGCCAGACCAAGACCAAGCTGGGCAACACGGAGGCCAAGACCTTCGTGCAGAAGGCGGTCTACGAGCACCTCAACGACTGGCTGGACCGCAACCCGAACGAGGCGGCGGACATCGTCCGCAAGGCCATCCAGGCGGCCACCGCACGCGTGGCGGCCCGCAAGGCCCGTGACCTGACCCGCCGCAAGGGCCTGCTGGAGACGGCGTCCCTGCCGGGCAAGCTGGCCGACTGCCAGTCGAACGACCCGACCAAGTGCGAGATCTTCATCGTCGAGGGTGACTCCGCCGGCGGCTCGGCCAAGTCCGGCCGCAACCCGCAGTACCAGGCGATCCTCCCCATCCGCGGCAAGATCCTGAACGTGGAGAAGGCGAGGATCGACAAGATCCTGCAGAACCAGGAGATCCAGGCGCTGATCTCCGCCTTCGGCACGGGCGTGCACGAGGACTTCGACATCGAGAAGCTCCGGTACCACAAGATCATCCTGATGGCGGACGCCGACGTCGACGGCCAGCACATCAGCACCCTGCTGCTGACCTTCCTGTTCCGCTTCATGCGGCCCCTGGTCGAGGCCGGGCACGTGTACCTGTCCCGTCCTCCGCTGTACAAGATCAAGTGGGGCCGGGACGACGTGGAGTACGCCTACTCGGACCGCGAGCGCGACGCGCTGATCGAGATGGGCCGCCAGCGCGGCAAGCGCGTCCGCGAGGACTCGATCCAGCGCTTCAAGGGCCTCGGCGAGATGAACGCCGAGGAGCTGCGCGTGACCACCATGGACCAGGAGCACCGGGTCCTCGGCCAGGTCACCCTCGACGACGCCGCCCAGGCCGACGACCTGTTCTCGGTCCTCATGGGCGAGGACGTCGAGGCCCGACGCGCGTTCATCCAGCGCAACGCCAAGGACGTCCGCTTCCTCGACATCTGAGTCGGTCTCAGCTGACCGCACCAGGAAGGATCTTCACCAGCAATGGCCGACGAGAACACCCCCGTCACCCCGCAAGAGGGCGGCGAACTCGCGATGCGCGTCGAGCCCGTCGGGCTCGAGACGGAGATGCAGCGTTCGTACCTGGACTACGCGATGTCCGTCATCGTGTCCCGCGCGCTGCCCGACGTCCGTGACGGTCTCAAGCCCGTCCACCGCCGTGTGCTGTACGCGATGTACGACGGCGGCTACCGCCCCGAGCGCGGCTTCTACAAGTGCGCCCGTGTCGTCGGCGACGTCATGGGCAACTACCACCCCCACGGCGACAGTTCGATCTACGACGCCCTGGTGCGCCTCGCCCAGCCGTGGTCGATGCGGATGCCGCTGGTCGACTCCAACGGCAACTTCGGCTCCCCGGGCAACGACCCGGCGGCGGCGATGCGCTACACCGAGTGCAAGATGGCGCCGCTGTCGATGGAGATGGTCCGTGACATCGACGAGGAGACCGTCGACTTCACGGACAACTACGACGGCCGCTCCCAGGAGCCGACCGTCCTGCCCGCCCGCTTCCCGAACCTCCTGATCAACGGCTCGGCCGGTATCGCGGTCGGCATGGCGACCAACATCCCGCCGCACAACCTGCGCGAGGTGGCGGCCGGCGCCCAGTGGTACCTGGAGAACCCCGAGGTCTCGCACGAGGAGCTGCTGGACGCGCTCATGGAGCGCATCAAGGGCCCCGACTTCCCGACCGGGGCGCTCGTCGTCGGCCGCAAGGGCATCGAGGAGGCGTACCGCACCGGCCGCGGCTCCATCACGATGCGCGCGGTGGTCGAGGTCGAGGAGATCCAGGGCCGCCAGTGCCTGGTGGTGACCGAGCTGCCGTACCAGGTCAACCCCGACAACCTGGCGCAGAAGATCGCCGACCTGGTGAAGGACGGCAAGATCGGCGGCATCGCGGACGTGCGCGACGAGACGTCGTCCCGCACGGGCCAGCGCCTCGTCATCGTCCTGAAGCGGGACGCGGTCGCCAAGGTCGTGCTGAACAACCTGTACAAGCACACCGACCTGCAGACGAACTTCGGCGCCAACATGCTGGCGCTGGTGGACGGCGTGCCGCGCACGCTGTCCCTGGACGCGTTCATCCGGCACTGGGTGACGCACCAGATCGAGGTCGTCGTCCGCCGTACGCGCTTCCGCCTGCGCAAGGCGGAGGAGCGCGCGCACATCCTGCGCGGTCTGCTGAAGGCGCTGGACGCCATCGACGAGGTCATCGCGCTGATCCGGCGCAGTGAGACCGTCGAGATCGCGCGCGGCGGCCTGATGGAGCTGCTGGAGATCGACGAGATCCAGGCCAACGCGATCCTCGAGATGCAGCTGCGGCGTCTGGCCGCCCTGGAACGCCAGAAGATCGTCCAGGAGCACGACGAACTCCAGGCGAAGATCAACCAGTACAACGAGATCCTCGCCTCGCCGGTCCGCCAGCGGGGGATCGTCAGCGAGGAGCTGGCCGCGATCGTCGAGAAGTACGGCGACGACCGCCAGACCAAGTTGATCCCGTACGAGGGCGACATGTCCATCGAGGACCTGATCGCCGAGGAGGACATCGTCGTCACCGTCACGCGCGGCGGCTACGTCAAGCGGACGAAGACGGACGACTACCGGGCCCAGAAGCGCGGCGGCAAGGGCGTGCGGGGCACGAAGCTCAAGGAAGACGACATCGTCGACCACTTCTTCGTGTCCACCACGCACCACTGGCTGCTGTTCTTCACCAACAAGGGCCGGGTGTACCGGGCGAAGGCGTACGAGCTGCCCGAGGCGGGCCGGGACGCGCGCGGCCAGCACGTGGCGAACCTGCTGGCCTTCCAGCCGGACGAGGCCATCGCCGAGATCCTCGCGATCCGCGACTACGAGACCGCGCCGTACCTGGTGCTGGCCACCAAGTCCGGCCTGGTCAAGAAGACGCCTCTGAAGGATTACGATTCGCCCCGCTCCGGCGGTGTCATCGCGATCAATCTCCGCGAGACGGTGGACGGTTCTGACGACGAACTGATCGGGGCCGAGCTGGTCTCGCCCGACGACGATCTGCTTCTGATCAGCAAGAAGGCACAGTCGATCCGGTTCACGGCGACCGACGATTCCCTGCGCCCGATGGGCCGCGCCACCTCGGGTGTGAAGGGCATGAGTTTCCGTGAGGGAGACGAACTCCTCTCGATGAATGTTGTTCGACCCGGTACGTTCGTGTTCACTGCCACCGATGGCGGGTACGCGAAGCGGACCCGTGTCGACGAGTACCGCGTCCAGGGTCGCGGCGGCCTCGGTATCAAGGCCGCCAAGACCGTCGAGGATCGCGGTGAGCTCGTCGGCGCGCTGGTGGTCGAGGAGACCGACGAGATCCTCGCCATCACGCTGTCGGGCGGAGTGATTCGTACCCGGGTCAATGAGATCAGGGAGACGGGCCGTGACACCATGGGCGTCCAACTGATCAACCTGGGCAAGCGCGATGCCGTGGTCGGTATCGCACGTAACGCCGAGGCGGGACGCGAGGCGGAGGAAGTCGACGGCGACGTGGCCGTGGACGAGACCGCGGAGGGTGCCGCGACCACCGGCACGGACGAGGGCGAGGCGCCCTCGGCCGAGTAGGCATGAGGAGTGAGTCAGCGTGAGCGGAGCCACGGGCGCCGGATCGACCGGTACGGACACGGACGGCGGCGGCCGTGGCTCCGCCGCGGAAGCGACAGATCCGCACACGACGAATCTGAAAGCGATCAAGCCGCCCGCGACCGACGCGGTCTCGCCCGACCCGCAGCAGAGGTCCGGCGGCTCGGCCGTCTCCGGCGCCGCGCACCCGGCGCCGGACGCACAGCCGGCCACGTCCCCCCTGCCCTCGGAACGCCGCCAGCAGCAGGCCTCGGTCCCCTACCACCCGCCGCAGGCCTACCAGCCGCAGGCCCCGGGCGCCGCCGTACGCCGTCCCCGCACCGGGGCCACCACGATGCCCCGCACCCGCAAGGCACGCCTGCGCGTGGCCAAGGCCGACCCGTGGTCGGTGATGAAGGTCAGCTTCCTGTTGTCCATCGCGCTCGGCATCTGCACGATCGTGGCCGCGGCGGTGCTGTGGATGGTCATGGACGCGATGGGTGTCTTCTCCACGGTCGGCAGCACGATCTCCGAGGCCACCGGCTCGAACGAGTCGAACGGCTTCGACCTGCAGTCCTTCCTGTCCCTGCCGAACGTCCTGATGTTCACCACGATCATCGCGGTCATCGACGTGATCCTGGCGACGGCCCTCGCGACGCTCGGCGCCTTCATCTACAACCTGTCGGCAGGCTTCGCGGGCGGCATCGAACTGACCCTGGCGGAGGACGAGTAGACACCGCTCCGCGGCCTCCCGCGGAGGCCGGGCAGCCCACCCCCGGGTATCGATTTTGGGACTTCCCACCTGGTGCGCTAATCTTCAGGGGTCAGCGCGCGGGAGACATACCGCAGAGCGCGGCGGGGCTATAGCTCAGTTGGTTAGAGCGCATCCCTGATAAGGATGAGGCCACAGGTTCAAATCCTGTTAGCCCCACCAGCGAGAAGACCCCCGGTCCACTAGGGCCGGGGGTCTTTTGTCGCCGACGGCCTGGAGTGCAGGCTTCCGGTGAAGAGCGGTACCGACAGCAGGAGCAGGGTTCCTTCGACGGCCAGGCTGAGCAGTCCGAGCGGTTCGGTCCAATTGCCGATGTCGTCGCCGTAGTCGGGCAGTCCCGGCCCCCTGGAGAGGATGTAGCCCAGCAGGGGGCCGACGGCGACACCGATGGCCAGCAGCCATCCCGGTCGGACGAAGCCCGCGAGGAGCAGCACGGCGGTGACCACGGCCGCGATCTCCAGGACGTGGTAGGCGATGCCGACGTAGTAGGGGTCCCTCGTCACCGTGATGCCGCCTTGGTCCACCACGTGGATGGCTGCCACGGCGAGGGCCAGCAGAGCTCCGGCCCATCTGGCCACCCAGGCGGTTCCCGACACCGGCGTGGTGTGGTGTGACATCCGAGGTGCCTTCTCCCTGCTTCGGCAGCGCCTGCGCGCCGGTCCTGTGTCAGGTCCAGCTTCGGCGCACGACTGCTCGCCGTCGTCCCCTACGGGGCAGACGGGTGACAGGGGGAGGGACCGCCGCGGACGGCGCTGCTGCGGCCGGCACCGCCGATCGCGCCTCGGGCGGGGCGGCGGCAGGGCATGGAAAGGCCCGACCGCCGGCGACGGGGGATGCACCGGCGATCGGGCTATGGCCAAGGGTAACAAGGTCACCTGCGCGGCGGGGGCCGACTGCCCGACCCCGGACGCAGGTTGTGATCCGGATCACTGCCGACCGCATGGTGGGTCGTAGGAGAGGCGCGGCAGGTACTCGTGCCATTTCGCGGGCGTCAGCACGCCCCGCGTGCTCGAGCAGATGCGGCGGATGGCGTCGTCGACGTCCAGGTTCCACAGCCGGACGGTGTCCGCACCGCTCGACACCCCGAGCAGATGGTTCAGGGGGCTGAAGGAGAGGAAGTTGCCGGTCTTGGCGTTGGGGCTCATGGACTGGCCGATGGGGGACGCCTTGGCCGGGTCGGTGATGTTCCACAGCCGCACGGTGTTGTCGTTGCCACCGCTGGCCAGGGTGCGGCCGTCCGGGCTCACCGTGAGGGAGACGACCGCCTCGGTGTGGCCGGTGAGGGCGGCACCCAGCCGGGTGGCGTGGAGCGGGTCGGTGACGTTCCACAGCCGGACCGTGTCGTCGTCGCTGCCGCTGGCCAGCGTGTGGCCGTCCGGGCTGTAGGCGAGCGTGTTGACCGGGCCCAGATGCCCGGTGAGCGGCGCGCCGAGAGAGCGCGGGTGCAGGCGGTCGGTGACGTCCCACAGCCGTACGGTGCCGTCGGCGCTGCCGCTGGCCAGCGTGTGGCCGTCCGGGCTGTAGGCGAGGGCGTTGACGTAGCCGGTGTGACCGGTGAGGGGCTTGCCCAGGCGGTGGGGGCGGGCGGGGTCGGTGATGTCCAGAAGCTGTACGGTCCGGTCGTCGTAGTCGACGGCCAGGGTGCGTCCGTCGGGGGCGAGCGCCAGCGCGTCGGCGCCCGCGTACCGGGTGAGCAGCGGGAACGAGGGGCCGTGGGCGACGGGGTGGGCGGGATCGGCGACGTTCCACAGCTGGACCGTGTTCCTGGTTCCCGTCAGGACGACGAGAGTGCGGCCGTCCGGCGAGAACAGCATCGACCGCAGGTCGCGCTCCCCGGTCGTGAAGGGCTTGCCCAGTGCCACGGGCCGCAGGGGATCCGTCACGTTCCACAGCCGGATCCTGCTGTCGCCCGCGGCCGTCGCGAGGACCTTCCCGTCCGGGCTGAACGCCCCGATCCGTCCGATCATGTCCGATCCCGGTATCGACCACAGCCGGACCTTGCCGTCGCCGCTGCCGGTGGCGAGGGTGTGCCCGTCGGGGCGGAAGCCGAGGGCGTACATCTCGCCGCTGCTGCCGGCGAGGGGTTCGCCGACCTGCGAGGGGTAGGCCGGGTTGCTGACGTTCCACAGGCTCGCCGTGCTGTCCGCGCTGCCTGCGGCGAGCAGGGACCCGTCCGGGCTGAAGGCCACGGACCACACGGGGCCGGTGTGCCCGATCAGCGGTTCGCCGAGGGGGCTCGGGTGCCGTGGGTCGGTGACGTTCCACAGCCGTACGGTGTCGTCCGAGCTGCCGCTGGCCAGGGTTGTGCCGTCCGGGCTGAAGGCCACGGAGTGCACGGTGTGGGTGTGGCCGGTCAGCGGCTCACCCAGGGAGTGCGGGTGGCGCGGGTCGGCGACGTTCCACAGCCGGATCGTCGTGTCGTCCCCGCTGGACGCCAGCGTCCTGCCGTCGGGGCTGAACGCGATGGACCGTACGGAGTTGGTGTGGCCGGTGAGCGTGGTGAGCGAGACCGGATTCCGGGGGTCGGTGACGTTCCACAGCCGTACGGTGTGATCTTCGTCGGCGGTGGCCAGCGTGTGCCCGTCCGGGCTGAAGGCGACCAGGAAGATCGTGCCGTCGTGGCCGGTGACGGGTGCGCCGAGGGAGCTCGGGTGCCGGGGGTCGGCGACGTTCCACAGTCGTACGGTGCCGTCGTCTCCCGCCGTGGCCAGTGTGTGCCCGTCCGGGCTGAAGACCGCGCTGCTCACCCAGCTCGTGTGACCGGTGAGCGGCTTGCCCAGGGGCCGGGGGCGCGTCGGGTCGGTGACGTCCCACAGCCGGACGGTCCGGTCGTAGCTGGCGGTGGCCAGGGTCCGCCCGTCCGGGCTGAACGAGGTCAGGTAGACCGCGCCGCTGTGGCCGAGCAGCGGCGTGGCCAGCGGCGCGTTCACGATGGAGATCAACCGGCTGTTGGTGCCCTCGTCGTCCGGCCGCAGGTGGTGGGCGACCAGGTCGATCTGGGCGGACAGCGACGGATCCGTGGACTGCACACGGTCCGCTTCGGCGACCACCTGCTCGAACACCGCGTCGTCCCGCTGCTGCCACGCGATCACCGACGAACCGACGGCCAGCAGGGCGAGGACGACCAGAGCCGCCACCGCGCCCCTGAGCAGCCGGACGGTGCGCTTGCGCAGTCTGACCGAAGCGGCCAGGAACTCCACCGCGCTCCGGGTCAGAACGGTGTCGCCCGCGGACCTCGCCCAGGTGTGCGCCTGTTCCAGGCGGGAGCCCCGGTACAGCAGCGAGTTGTCGCGGTGCGACTCCTCCCAGGCCCGGCCGTCCTCCTCCAGCCGCTGGCGCAGCAGGTTGCCGTTCCTGTCGTCGTCGATCCAGTCGCGCAGCCGCGGCCAGGCGTGGAGCAGCGCTTCATGGGTGATCTCGACGGTTTCCGCGTCGAGCGTCACCAACCGGGCCCGGACGAGCGCTTCGAGCGACTCCTCCGTCTTGTCGGGGTCCGCCGACTCCTCCGCCAGTTGCCGCCGGGTCCCCCGCCTGCGCGTGGCCTGGGTGTCCTCGCCCAGCCGGACCAGCCTGAGCAGGAGCAGGCGCGCGGCCGTGCGTGCTGCCGGATCGAGCCCCGACCAGGCCCGCTCGGCGGTCGCCGCCACCGCCCCCTGGATGCCGCCCGACGCGCGGTAGCCGGCCAGCGTGAGCTTCCCCGCCTTCCGCCGCTGCCAGGTGGCGAGCAGGGCGTGCGAGAGCAGGGGCAGCACGCCCGCGTCGTGCGCCCCGCGGGGGCCGTCGACGCTCACCTCCCGCACGATCAGCTCCGCCAGCCCCGGTTCGAGTTCGAGCCCCACGGCCTTGGCCGGGCCGGACACCGCCTCGCGCAGTTCCGCGGTGGTCAGCGGCCCGAGCACCATGTGCCGGTGCTGCAGCGCGTCGGCCAGCTCGGGATACCCGAGGCACTGCTCGTAGAAGTCGGCACGTATGCCGAGGATCACGAGCACGGGTGCGGGGTCACCGGGAGCGGCGGGCGAGCAGGCGGCGTTCAGGAGCTGGACGAACGTGCGGCGGTCGGCCTCGCCGGGGCAGAGAGTGAACGTCTCCTCGAACTGGTCCACTATGACGACCGGACGGGCCGCGCAGGACGTCTCGCGGCGCGCCCAGGTGGTGACGGCCTCCCGCACCGCGTGCGTGAAGCGCGCACTGCCGGGCTCGGACGCCTCCGTCTGCTTCGCGGCGGACACGACGGGGGCGAGCTCGGGGATCCGGCGGGTCAGCTCCGCGAGGGGGTCGCCGCCCGGCACGAGTTGCAGCACGTCCCTTCCCGGGCCGCCGCGCAGGGCGGGCACCAGGCCGGCGTTCAGCAGGGACGACTTCCCCGCGCCCGAGGCGCCCACGAGCATCACCAGCCCGCCGGTGCTCTCCGCCGCTTCGAGCTGGGCGACGAGGGCGGCCGTGCCCCGCTCCCTGCCGAAGAACCAGCGGGCGTCCTCCTGGCGGTAGGGAGCCAGTCCCCGGTACGGGCACACGCCTCCGGGGACGGCCGGGGTGCCGGAGGACCGCCGCTGCTCCTCGTCCGGCTCCCCCGCGGACTCCGGGGGACGGTCACCGACCGGGTCGGCCACCGCGCGTTCCCACAGCAGCTGCCACTGGGCCAGGTCGTACAGTCCGGTGGACACCGGTGCCGGCCGGGAGCGCCGGGCTTCGGGAATCAGCACGTGCAGCACCGCCGCGAGGGCGGCGAACTGGGCGGGGACGTTCCTGGCCCGACGCCAGTCGCTGATCCGCTGCGCGGACACCCGCACGGGGCGTCCGCGTTCGTCGACCCGCTGGAGCCGGACGACCGCCTCCGCCACGCGTTTGAGGGGAGGGTTGCCGGCCTCCCGGTACAGCAGGGCGAGACGTTCCGCGAAGGCCGTGCGTGCTCCTGAGTCGGAACTCAAGGTCCCCACCCCTTACTTCCCCCGCACCTGGACGTCCGGACCGGAAAACTCACCTTATACAGCTGACCTGCGGTTAATTCCCCCGGACGGTACCGGAATCTCCTCCCTGAGGACATCAACTGGCAGGATCACAGGGCGAGACCGAACCGACCGCGCGGCGCCCGGACAGGCCACCGGATCGGCGCTCGGCGAGACGATGTGCGACACCGTATGTCCGCGACGCGCCCGGCCTTTCCCCGACCGCGCCGGTAGGGCTCGGCTCGACGTCACCACCCGGTTCGGCACCGGTCTCCACGAGGGGAGGGACCGGTGCCGAAGGGTGGGGCACCGAGAGCGCCCCGGTCACGTCGGGGGCGCCCCGTCGCCGTACCCCTGGATAGCTGACGGTCTGTCAGTTATGGTCTGCCCTGCCGTGCCGTTCGCGAAAGGGTGGGTGCCGTGCAGACACATCCCCAGAGTCCTCGGCCGCCGGGCACACCGCGGTGGGTCGCGATGTACCACCAGCCGTCCACGGCCTCCTGGCGGGTGGCGGCTCAGTCGCCCCACCGTTCGGCCGTGCTGTACGCGGTCGGTGAGATGTCCCAGACCGTGCGGGCACGCGGAGGCGAGGCGACGGTCGCGCTGTGGGGTCCGCGGAACGGCGTCTGGCACCTGTTCGAGCCGCCGGCGGACAAGGCCGCGACGGCATCGCTTGCCGAGCGGCCTTCGGAGCCCGTCGGCGGGCCGGGCAAACTCGCCGAACGCATGGCCGACCGCCGCCACCAGGTCCTGATGGCCGGCCTGAACAAGGCGGGGCTGTACGACCTCACACGGGAGGACGCGGCGGCCCTTCAGGAGCTGGTGGAGCGGCTCGACGAGCCCACGGTGCGCCGCGTGGCCCACTGGCTCGCCGCGGCCGGCGGCCGGGGAGCGCTTGTCTGACGATCCCCGCCGGGCCCTCGGCGCCCGGCGGAAGGCCGGACGCCGCGGACCCCGCCCCCGGACCGTCACCGCACGCGCGCGGACCGCCCCCGGACCGTCACCGCACGCGCGCGGACCGCTACGGTTGCCCCTGTGCGGACGGAGAGAGGCGGACCGGATGAGCAGTACCGTCGCGGAGGCCCTGGTGACCCTGGGCCGCCGGTACGTACGGGACGCTCCGGGCTCGCTCGGCAAGGCACTCCTGGCCGCCCGCTTCCTGAACCCGCGTCTGCGGGACCACCCCCGCCGACGGGTCGTCGAGACCCGCTTCGGCGCACGGTTCGCGGTCGACACCCAGGACCTGATCCAGCGGTATCTGTATCTCTTCGGGGTGTGGGAGCCGCACATGACCCGCTGGATCCAGCGCCGGCTGAGGCCGGGCGACGGCTTCGTCGACGTCGGGGCCAACATCGGCGTCTTCAGCGTGCTCGCCTCACACCTCGTCGGCGACCAGGGACGGGTCGTCGCCATCGAGGCGTCCCCGGCGTTCCACCACCGCCTGCTGCAGCAGGCCCGGCTGAACGACTGCCGGAACATCCGCGCCGTGAACGCCGCCGTCTCCGATGCCCCCACCACGCTGACCTTCGTGCTCGCCAGCTCGCGCAACATGGGCGCCAACAGCATCGTCCCGTACGACGGTCCGGCCGAGTCCACCTTCGAGATCGACGCCCTGCCGCTGCCGGAGCTGCTCGATCCCCAGGAGCTCGCGAACGCGCGTGTGATCAAGATAGATGTCGAGGGGGCGGAGGGCGGCGTCGTCCGCGGCCTGGCGCCCGTGCTGGACAGGCTCCGGCCGGACGCGGAGATCACCGTGGAGGTGACTCCCGAGCGCATGGCGCGACTCGGCGACCGTGCCGAGGACCTGATGGGCACCATGGCCGACGCCGGCTTCCACGCCTACCGGCTGGCCAACGACTACGCGCCCGGAAGCTACCCCCGAGCGCTGAGCGGGACGCCCGGCGTGGCGGTACGGCTGCGGGGCCCCGTCGTCGAGGAGAGCGACCTGGTCTTCTCGCGGGTGGACGCCGAGATCCTGCCCTGACGCGACGCCGGGTGACGTCGACGACACATGCTGCCACGACCCGGCGCGGTAGGCCGGGCCCGCGGTCAGGGCGTGCTGCTTCCGACGCCCGGGTACCGCCAGCCGCAGGACGCGAGAGCCCCGGCCCGCGCCTCCACCACCGCCATACGCCGCTCCCGCTCGGCGGGATCGGCATGCGAGGCCTGGCCCGTGACCTGCCCGGGCCACTTCCGGTACAGCAGTCCCACCTCCCGGGAGAACCAGCCCCGGCTCACGGCGTTCAACGCGAGCAGCAGGCCCGTGTCCTCGGATGCCGGCAGCGCCATCCAGCCCCCCAGCGCCAGCAGCAGGTCACGCCGGACGCAGAGTGTCGCCGGATGGACCTGGGCGCGGAATCCGTTCGCCTTCCAGAAGTCGAGGACCGCGCCGAGCTCGACCGGCCCGTCCGCTGGATCGCCGGGGAAACCGGTCGTCGAGCCGTCGGGCAGGAGGTCCAGCGCGCGGGAGGTCGTCCAGCCGAGAGCCGGTTCCGCTTCGAGGACGGCCAGGTCGCGGGCCAGGGTGCCGGGCGGGAGCTGGTCGTCGGCGTCCAGCACCTTCACATACGCGCCGTCCGTGTGCGCCAGGGCGATCGTGCGGGCGACGCCGGGACCGCCGGGCCGGCCCTGGCGAAAGGTCACCCGCTCGTCGTCCGGGACGTACGGACGGACCTCGTCCGTCTCCCCGTCCTCCTGGATCACCCAGTGCCACTCCCAGCCCTCCGGAAGCCGCTGTTCGCACAGGGACTTGTACGCCTCCGGCAGGAACCGGGCCGACGGGGCGTGGACAGCGGTGACGACGACGACGCGCCGGCTCACGGCAGCGCTCACCACCTTTCCAGGGGAGTGACGAAGACCAGTTCGGTGCGGTCGCCGGGCAGGGTGACGTCGGTGATGTCCACGACGCGGTCGCCGGTGTCGTACGAGGTCTTGTGCAGAAGGATCACCGGCGTGCCGGGCGGGAGCTCCAGCTCCTGCGCCTCTTCCGGCGTGGGCGGACGGACGGTGACACGCTCCTCGACGCGGTCCACCTCGATGCCGACCGTGTGGAGTTGGTGGTGCGTGCCGCCCGGCCAGGGCTCGTTGGAGTCGTCCAGCAGGTCCGGGTTCGCCGCGACCACGTCGCGGACGAGGTAGGAGGTCACGAGGCCGAACGGGGCGGTCTCGGCCGCGCCGCGCGTCCGGTACGTGCGCTCCAGCAGGACCGTGCCTTCCGGGACGCCGAACGCGTCCGCGAGGTCCTTGGGCGCCTTCGTCTCGCGGTACGTCGCGTCGAACACGAGGTGGTGGGACGTGAGCCCGGTGTCGTGCTCCGTCGCCCCGGTCCGCGCGCGTGTGGCAAGGGGCTGCCGGGCGCGGTCCTTCTCCCACTGGTGCCGCCGGTTGTGGCGCACCACGCGCGTCCGCGGACGTCGCGGGTCGTCGGCGATCAGCTGGTACGCCTCGGGCACTGGTGCTCTCACCGATCCGTCGGGGGCCGTCCAGGCCAGCGTAGAACTGCTCAACGGGTCCTGACGACTCGGGAGCGCGAGCGGGAGCGGGAACAGGTACGGAAGCGGGCATCGCGGCCGACCGCACGACGGACGGCCCGGCACCTGGGAGCAGGTGCCGGGTCGTCCGCCGTCGGCGCGTACGCAAGTCGCCTTGGTGAGTCTGGGGGTGTTCTGGACTGCTCTGGACGGACCTTGGGAGATCTGGATGGATCTCGATGGACCTGGACGGATGTGGACTGATCCGGATGGTCCTGGATGGTCTTGGATGGTCCTGAGGGTCCGTGGATCCGTCAGCTGCGCAGCCGCACGATCGGCTCGTGGGAGGTTCGTGGTGCGTCGCGGGTGCGGAGGGCGTGTCGGATGAGGGGCGTGGTCGCGGCGCGGGCCGTGGACGGGCGGCGGCAGGACGGGGAGGAGCCGTGGGCCTCTGCCCTGATGCGTTGCTTCATCGTGGGGGGCAGGGCCTGTCCGCGCGGCCAGTGCCCGTACGCCGGTCCCGGCAGTGTCACCTGCGTCCCCGAGGCGCCCGAGGTGCCCGCCGACTGCGGCTGTGGTACCGGCGCGGCGGCGGCCGTGCCGGCGGTCGTGGTGGCGAATCCGAGCGCGGCGCACAGTGCCAGGAAGGCGGAGACTACGGCGGTCCACAGCTTCATGACCTTGTTCCGGGCCATGACCCCTCACTTTCGGGTTGGGCGATTTGCGTACTTTCCTCATGATGTGTATGGGGGCTGCGAAGTGGTGGACCGACGCCCGTGCCGCGTCGATCTTCGGATGAACACCACCCGGATGGGCGCACGGGCTCACACAGGACGGGAAAAGGCCGGAAAACGACGCTGGAGGGCGGTGAACATCACACACCGTGAGGTCCGATTCACCCGCGGATCGTCAGCGGTGAGGTCCGGACGTACTGCGCTGTGCCGGGCCGGAGTTGGGCATCGGCTCAGGTCACCGATCGATATCGATCGGTGTGTATAGTCGGGCGCCAGAGGTCCCCTACGTCAAGGAAAGACGAGGTCGCGCGGTGAAGAAGCTTCTCCTGGTCGCACTGGCCGCCATCGGCGGGCTCCTCGTGTACCGCCAGATCCAGGCGGATCGCGCCGAGCAGGATCTGTGGACGGAGGCGACCGACTCCGTGCCCACGGGTTCGTGAGTTCCGACAGACAGCAGTTCAGAGCAGACCCCGGCCGCCGGCGCGGTCGGGGTTTTGTGTTGTTCGCCGCACGTGCCGTTTCCCGGGTGGGCATTTCGGCCGCTCCGGCGTGATGGTGCCTCTGTGGCCGACGGGGCAGGATGGGCGGCGGCCCGGGCGGGGCGGGTGTACGGCCAGAGGGGGCGCGGAATGTGGTGGCGCACGGAAGCGCGGCGTGGAGCGCGGAGGCAGGGGCTCACGCGGGCGCGCGTGGTGATGGCTCTGTGCGCGACGGTGGCGCTCACCGTCCCTCTGACGCTCCCCGCGCGAGCCGTTCCCGCCACCGGCGCCGCCCGCGCCGCCTCGGCCGCCGACGGTACGCCCGCGCCGTACGCCTTCGCGCCCGGCGCCGGGACGGTCCAGGGCTCCGCCGGTACCACGGGCGCCGCACGACTCGACCCCGGACACACCTACCGGAGTGCTCTGCCCGCGGCCGGCAGGGTCTACTACCGTCTGGACCTCGACGCCTCCACCAACGCCTACGTATCGGCGACCGCCGTGCCCTCGGCCGATGCCCAGGTCTCCGCCTCCGACGGCCTGCGGATCTCCGTCCAGGACGCCGACGGCACCACCTGCTCCTCCGGCACCGCACACTTCGGCCCCACCCAGAGCCCGCACCCCGTCGCCGCGTGGGCCGCCCGCGAGACCGGACCCGGCAGCTACGGGTGCAAGGACGCCGGGGTGTACTACGCGGTCGTCGAACGGCGCGACCTGTCCGGCTCCGCCACCGGCACCTGGGACCTGGAACTGGACTACGTCTCCGAACCCTCCCTGCGGCAGCCGGACGCCGCGGCCACCACCCCGCCCGACGCGTGGAACCCCGCGACCCCCGACGCCCTGCCGGGCGAACCCGCCCGGCGCGCGGGCGGGGCCGGCTTCGCCACGGCGAGCGCCCTCGGCCAGGGTGTCTGGCAGGACGCCATCAGGCCGGGGCAGACCCTCTTCTACAAGGTGCCCGTCGACTGGGGCCAGCAGCTCTCCGCCACCGCCGAGCTGGGCGGCTCCCCCGGCGGCCCTGCCGGCGGCTACGTCGGCACCGCCCTGGCGATGGCGCTGTACAACCCCGTCCGCGCGCACGTCGACGACGCCACCACCGGGTACAGCGGCGCACAGACCTCCGCGGCCCTCACCCCCCTGCCGCCCGTCGCCTACGCCAACCGCCGTGCCGCCGGTGACCGCACCAGCGGAATGCGGTTCGCGGGCTGGTACTACCTGACCGTGCACCTCGGCGCACCCGTGGCACAGCGGTTCGGGAACGGCCCGTTCGGGCTGACGCTGCGCGTGCGGGTGAGCGGGACGGCGACGTCCCCTCCGGCGTACGCGGGATGGTCCGCGCCGCGCGACGTGTTCCAGGTGACGGTGGCCGACCGCCAGGAAGCCGCGGTGGGGACCCGCGGAGGTGGCGGGGGAGAGGGCACGGCCGCGGCCGGTGAGGACGGGGACTCCCGCACGATGACGCTGGTCGCGGTGGGCGGAATCGGCACCGGGACAGCCCTGGTCCTCGTGCTCGCGGTGTGGACGGCGACCGCCCGGCGGCGGGCGCGGAGCCGATGGGCCGGGTGACCGCCGCTCAGATCCGCGTCAGCGCCCAGAACCCGACCGCGTAGCACAGCAGCGCGAGGAGCAGCACCGGCACGGCGACCTTCGCGGGCGGGCCGGCGCGCCGGGCGGCCGCACGCCTGCCGTGCCGCGCCACCCGCTGCGGCCGTGTGGGGGCGTGCGGGGACGGCACGACCCGGGCCTGGATCGGTGGGCGCCCCGCGGGTCCCGGGGCCGGGGCGGGCACGGTGGCGGAGGGCATCCGGGCGGGGTCGTGGGGTGGGCCGTGGTGGGGGGCATGGTCCGTGGCCACGGCCGCCCCGGGGGGCGGCGACGGCGGCCGGGCGGGCGGGCACGGCACCCCGGGGACCCCCTCGCGCCGCAGCGGCGGCGGCAGATGGAAACCTCCCGTGTCCGACAGGGCGAACGGCTCCGGAGGCGGCACCGGACCGGACGTCGGGGTGGGGTCGGGCGTCGGGGCGGCTGTCGGGCCGGGGCCGGTGGCCGGTGTGGGGCCGGGTCCGGTGGCCGGTGCGGCCCCGGGCGTCCACGTGCGGGCGGACGTCGGGGCGGGCCCGGCCGTCGGCGTCGGGGCGGCCGTCGGGGTGGGCCCGGCCGTCGGCGTCGGACCGGGCGTCGGGGTGGGGTCGGGCGTCGGGCCGGGGTCGGGCGTCGGGGCGGCCGGCGGTGAGGGATCCGCCGCGGGCCTGGGTGGTACGACGACGGGAGCGGCCATGGGCCGCCCGGGAGGGGGAGGCGGCCCGGGCGTCGCGGTGCGCGAAGCCCCGGCCGCACCCGCAGCGGTCGCCGGGGGCGCCGTGGCCGGGCGCGGCGGTAGGGAACCGGTCGCCGGCCAGGACGCCGACACCCCGCCCGCCGACATCCCACCGGTAGCGGCACCCACCCCCGCACGCACCGGTCCCTCGGGGCCGAACCCGGCCGGAAGCGGCCCGAGTTGGTCGAAGATCTCCACCTGCTCCTCGTCCGGCCCCGGCTCCGGCAGCAGCTCCACGGCCGCGGCAAGCGCCTTGCGCGCCCCGGTCGCCGTACGGAACCGCGCGGCCGGATCCGGCTGGACCAGACTCGCGACCACCTCCCAGAGCGGTCCCGGGACGCCCTGCGGCGCCCCCGGTGTCCCGTTGGCCGCGAAGTACTCGACCAGCGCCCTGGCGTCGGGCTTGGCACCCTGCAGCAGATACAGGGCGACCAGGCCCACGGCGAACAGGTCGGCCGGGAAGTCCGGCTCCGCGCCGAGCAGTTGCTCCGGCGCGAGATAACCGGGCGTGCCCACCACGTAGTCGGTCTCCGTCAGCCGGGGCTCTCCCAGCCGCATGGCGATGCCGAAGTCCGACAGCCGCAGCCGGGGCCGGGCCGTGCCGGTGGCCTCCAGAAGGATGTTGGCGGGCTTGATGTCCCGGTGCACCACCCCCTCCGCGTGCACGGCCGCCAGCCCGGACAGCAGCTGGTCCAGCAGGGTGCAGACGAACAGCGGCGGCAGCGGCCCGTAGTCCCCGACGAGGTGGACGAGCGAGCCACCGGCGACCAGGTCCATGGTGAACAGCACCTTGTCGTCGTCCGCGGCCCAACTCGCGGGTGCCAGCACATGGGGGTGGTCGATGCGCAGCGCCTGCTCGCGGACGAAGCGGAGCAAGGAGTGGGCGTCCCTCTGCTGCAGCACCTTCGCGGCCACGTAACGGCGCCGCCGGTGGTCCCAGGCGCGCCAGACAGCACCGACTCCCCCGCGCCCGATGGGGTCGACCAGCTCGTACCGCCCGGCGAAGACCTCACCCATGGTCGTACGTCGCTCCCCCTCCCGGACGGCGACGAGGACCCTCGCGCACCCCCCGGCGCGGGAGTCCCCGGCGGCAAAGGCGTCGGCTCAGTTCTGGTGGGACTGGTAGTGGGCGACCGCGTCGGAGGTGCGGCCGGCGCCGTACACCCGGAGGAACTCTGCCAGTTCCGGGTGGCTCGGGGCGAGGGTGTCCGCCGCCTCGATGATGTCCCCGGCCGCCGCTACCGAGCGCAGCAGCGACTGGATCTCGCGGACCACACGCTTCACCGTGGGCGCCCCCGAACTGGTCGTCGTCTGCGCGGTGTTGCTCAGCACCGAGCCCCCCTGGGACTTCTTGATCTCCTCCATGCGCTCGGTCGCCTCGGCCGCGCTGACACTGCCGTCCGCCACCTGCGCCGACAACTCCTGGAGCAGCTGCACCCGCTGGACCACCGCCGGATTGCCGATCTTGGCCCGCTGACCGCTCATCAGCTGCGACAGCATCGGAGCGGACAGTCCGAGAACCCCCGCGAGACGGGCCTGGTTGAGGCCGAGATCCTCGATGAGCTTACGGAAGAGCGCCCCCAACGGCTCCCCGTACCAGTTCCGCTGCAGCTCCCGCGCTCTTGCGGTGGCTTCCTGCTGTGCGGCGTCCATTGCGTCTCCCCATCGCTTCCCCAAAAACCGCGGTTCGCTGTAGCGAACCACGACGAGCATCTTACGGAGAGTGGTCGTCCACGGGGACCCCCATCTTTTTGTGAGATACCGGCCAGGACCCGGTACTCTGGTCCGCAGCGCCCGCCGGTTGGTGTTCCACCGGCCGGACGCCTCTCCTCGGGGCCTTAGCTCAGTTGGTAGAGCGCTGTCTTTGCATGGCAGATGTCAGGGGTTCGACTCCCCTAGGCTCCACCCTCGAAACCGGTCGGACGCCGCTCCGCGGCGATCGACCGGTTTTTGCGTGCGCCGTGACTCCGGTCACACGCGGGATTTGCAGTCGTTGCAATCCGCAGCGGGAACGTCCGGTGCAGGCCGGGCTCCTCGAGCTCTCCCCGCGAGGGCCCGGCGGGCTCGGTCCCTGCGCCGGGGCGGACGAGCGGTCCATGTACGGCCTGGTGGACCCGGTCTGTGCAACCGCGCACGCACGCTCGGTGAGCGAAGTCTCCATGGAACTTGCACACGAGAGGCGTTGCAAACGTCATCACGGAGGCGAGGGGTGAACGCCCGGCCTCCCCCCCGCACGCCCGCCCTCGTTCCACGTGAAACAGCGCCGTGGGGCAGGGGAACCCTCACCTTCCCCTGCCCCACGGCGCGCGATGGGCAGCCCAGCCGACGGGCGGACTCAGCGGCGGTCGTCGCCGTCCGTGGAGTCCTCCTCCGCCTGCTTCGCCTCCTCCTCCGCCTGCTTCGCCTCGACCTCCGGGTCCAGCGCGCTCGGACCACTGCCGTCCACCGACGACAGCCGCTCGCTCTGCGGGACCTCGGTCGCCGCAGGCGGCTCGACCAGCCAGTCGGGGTTCGCCTGCTTGTCCCACCACTTCCAGGCGGCAAAGGCACCACCTGCCGCGACGCCCAGCAGGGCCAGTCCCTTCATCAGACGGCCGGCCCTGGCCCGCCGCCGCTGCCGGCGCACCAGCTTCTCGATCTGCCGCGCTGAGATCTGACCGCGCAGCGCGGCCAGCGCGGCCGTCCCACGGGCCGCCGCCTCCTCCCGTACCGGACCGGCCGCGGCGACCGCCTGCTCGATCTTCGGACGGGAGTAGTCGGCCGCCTGACGGGCCGCCTTGCGTGTGCGGACCGCCGCCTGGTCCACGGCCGGCGGCACATGCGCGCGGGCCTGTTCCAGGCGCGGGGCGAGATGGGCGTCGTACTGGACGCGGGCCTGCTCGGCGGCCTGCGACACCTTGGGCGCGAGACGGACACGCGCCTCATGTGCGTAGTGCGCTGCCTTGTCCTTGGCCGTGTCGGCGTAGGGCGCCACCACTTCCGCGGCATGCAGCACGCTGTCCTTCGCCGAACCGGTCGCGGCGCGCACGCTGTCGATGCGGGTCACGGGGTTCCTCCTCCTCGGTGGCGTACGGTAATTCGACTTTCCAGCCTTTTACGGATCATGCCTGTCGAACAGCACCCGGGCATGCGAGGAAGGGCATCCGGGTCATGCGGTCCCAAGCGGGCCGCCGCGGTCCGCACCCGGGCGGACGACGAGAGACGATCACGCGCATCGGCCGATCACGTGCAAGAGCGGATGAATACGGAGTAACAGGGGCTTGTCCCCGACAATGCCACGGATCGTCCCGCCGCGCCCTGGAGACGGGACGAGTCGGCCGGTTTTCCACACGCCCGCAGCCGCCACGGCACCCCGCGCCACCCGCTGTCCCGACCTCCGCCGCAGCCGCATCACGGACATCACCGGCGCATGGCCGCCCGGATGTGGCCGTCGGACGACGCGGAGGGCGTAGCGTGCGAGGATCGGGGAGTCACAAAGGACAACGGAAGGCAGATCGTGGCTGAGCAGCTCTACGCCACCCTGAAGACCAACCACGGCGACATCCAGGTCCGGCTCTTCCCGGACCACGCCCCCAAGACGGTCAAGAACTTCGTCGAACTCGCCGAGGGCGAGCGTGAGTGGACCCACCCCGCCACCGGCGAGAAGTCCGCCAGGAAGCTCTACGACGGCACGGTCTTCCACCGGGTGATCAGCGGCTTCATGATCCAGGGCGGTGACCCGCTGGGCAACGGCACCGGCGGTCCCGGCTACCAGTTCGAGGACGAGTTCCACCCGGACCTCCGCTTCGACAAGCCCTACCTGCTGGCCATGGCCAACGCGGGCCCGGGCACCAACGGTTCGCAGTTCTTCATCACGGTCGCCCCGACGGCCTGGCTGAACCGCAAGCACACGATCTTCGGCGAGGTCACCGACGCGGCCAGCCAGAAGGTCGTGGACTCCATCGCCGCCACCCAGACCAACCCGCGCACCGACCGCCCGGTCAACGACGTCGTCATCGAGTCGGTCGTCGTCGGGACGCGCGAGGGCTGACCCACAGGGCACCCCGCACGAGGGAACAAAAGCGCCCCGCCCATCCGTACAAGGAGGGGCGGGGCACCCCGTCGTACGGAGAAGTGAGGGACCCATGGACCAGGCGCCAGGCAGCCCACAGGGCCCGCAGAACCAGGGGCCGCCCGAGGCCGGGCAGCTACCGGTCTGCTACCGGCACCCGGACCGCGAGACCGGCATCCGCTGCACCCGCTGCGAGCGCCCCATCTGCCCGGAGTGCATGGTCAACGCCTCGGTGGGCTTCCAGTGCCCCGAGTGCGTCCGCACCGGTTCCGGCACGGGCCACGCCCCGGCCGCCTCCCGGCCGCGCACGCTCGCGGGCGGGGCGGTCACCGCCGACCCGCGCCTGCTCACCAAGGTGCTGATCGGGCTCAACCTCGCCCTCTTCCTCGTCCAGCTCTCCGTCGGCGACCGCTTCACCGAGCGGTTCGATCTCCTCGGCCAGGCCTACGTCCCGCTCCTCGGCTCCGCCCAGGGAATCGCGCAGGGCCAGTGGTACCGACTGCTGACCGCGATGTTCCTGCACGGCAGCTACATCCACATCCTGTTCAACATGCTCAGCCTGTGGTGGATCGGCGGCCCGCTGGAGGCGGCCCTCGGCCGCGCCCGCTACCTCGCGCTCTACTTCGTCTCCGGGCTCGCCGGAAGCGCCCTCACCTATCTGCTCGCCGCCCCCAACCAGCCCTCGCTCGGTGCCTCCGGCGCCATCTTCGGCCTCTTCGGTGCCACCGCCGTGCTCATGCGCCGGCTGCGCTACGACATGCGGCCCGTCATCGCGCTGCTGGTGATCAACCTGATCTTCACCTTCAGCCCGGGATTCAACATCGCATGGCAGGCCCACATCGGGGGACTCGTCGGCGGAGTCGTGGTCGGCTACGCCATGGTCCACGCCCCGCGTGAGCGGCGGGCCCTCGTGCAGTACGGGGTGTGCGCGCTGGTACTGGCCGCGGTGGTCGTCATGACACTGGTGAGAACGGCCCAGCTCACCTGAGTGGCGGATGTGCACAGGCCGTAGCCCGGGGTTGTACCCAGAGTTGTCCACAGCTCGCCGCAGGATCTTGTGCATGCCGCCGGGAACGTATGTGCCCCCTGTCACCGACCGGAGTTTTCCCAGGTGAGACAGGGGGCGAACATGTTTGCGGAGGCCGGTGATTCCGTCATACCGGCGTCAACGTCCGACGGGTTATCCACAGATCGTCGTTCTTTTTCCACTGGCCGCAGGGGTTGTGGACAGAACTGTGGATAACTCGGGGTGCAGCTGTGGGCAGAGCTGGGCCGCGGACGGGTGGGGCGCCTACTTCCACTGGGTGGAGACGCCGAACCCGGCGGCGATGAACCCGAAGCCCACCACGATGTTCCAGTTGCGCAGCGCGTGGATCGGCAGTGACCCGTCGGTCACATAGAAGACGACGATCCAGGCCAGCCCGATGAGGAACATGGCCAGCATGACCGGCGCGACCCAGCCGCGGTTCTCCAGCTTGACGACCTGGGCCTGCTTGGTCGGCGGTGGTGAGTAGTCGGCCTTCTTGCGGATACGTGACTTCGGCACGAGGGTCTCTCCTGTCGATGCGCTGCGTCGCCGCGCAGGGAACTGGGGCTGGCTCGGGGGCGGCGTACAAGGGGACATGAGCTCTCCCCCGGGCGTCCGTTAGCGTAGTGCTTCCGCGGCGCCGAAGGAGATAAGGGTACGTGAGCGATACGGCCGACTCCCCCCGGACGGGTTCCGGTTCCCCGGATGCGGGGCCCCCGTCCGTCCGTACGCGCCGCTTGCGGCCCGTGCGGGTCCTCACCGTGGGCGTCTTCGCTCTCGCCGGTCTGCTGTTCATGACGAGCTTCAACACGGCCAAGGGCACCAACCTCCGGAGGGACTCCTCGCTGCTGAAGCTGTCCGACCTCATCCATGAGCGCAGTCACAAGAACGCCCGGCTCGACGACTCCAACGCGGCACTGCGTGCCGCCGTGGAGGGCCTGGCCAAGCGCACCGGCGGCACCACGAGCAGGGCCGAGCAGGACCGGCTGGCGGCCCTGGAGAAGAACGCGGGCACGCAGAAGCTCACCGGCCGGGCCGTCACGGTCACGCTCAACGACGCCCCGCCGAACGCCACCGCCAAGCTTCCCGGATACCCGGAGCCACAGCCCGACTACCTGGTGATCCACCAGCAGGACCTCCAGGCCGTGGTGAACGCGCTGTGGCAGGGCGGTGCCCAGGGCATCAGGGTCATGGACCAGCGGCTGATCTCCACCAGCGCGGTGCGCTGCGTCGGCAACACCCTGATCCTCCAGGGCCGGGTCTACTCGCCCCCCTACAAGATCACCGCGGTCGGGAACCCGGACAAGCTGCAGAAGGCGCTCGCGGACTCGCCCGCGATCCAGAACTACATGGTGTACGTCAACGTCTACGGCCTCGGCTGGAAAGTCACCGAGGACGGGACGGTGACTCTTCCGGGCTACTCGGGCACAGTGGACCTCCACTACGCCAAGCCCGTGGAGTAGGGGCCCGCTGCCGCTGGGGGGTTCCGTGCCGGTGCGCGTGATCGTCAGGACCGTCAGCGAACTGTGCGTCACCGTGGGTGCGCTCATCGTGCTGTTCGTGGTCTACGTGCTGTTCTGGACCGGGGTGAAGGCGGACGGCGCCATGGACGAGCAGATCGGCCGGTTGCAGAAGCAGTGGGCGAAGGAGAGGGTGCACGCGACCGCCGCGCCGACGAGCGCCGCGGGTCCCGGGAGCCCGGGCCCGTATGCCGCGGGCCGGCCGTTCGCCGTCATGTACATCCCGCGGTTCGGTTTCACGTGGAACAAGCCCGTGCTCGAGGACACTGCCGTGGACACCCTGAAGAAGGGGCTGGGCCACTACGCGGGCACCGCGCGGCTCGGCCAGGTGGGCAACTTCGCGGTCGCCGGCCACCGGCGCACGTACGGCGACCCCTTCGAGCACTTCCCTCTGCTGCGGCCCGGCGACGCGGTGGTCCTCACCGACGGCACCACGTGGTTCACGTATCGGATCGACAAAGGCCCTTACAAAACGGTGCCCTCCGACGTTGAAGTGATCGACCCTGTGCCACGTACGTCCGGGTACACGCGTCCGGGTCGTTATCTGACGCTGACCACGTGCGATCCCGAGTGGGGGCACAGTCATCGGCTGATCGTCTGGGCGCATTTGGATTCCACACAGCCTGTGGAGGCAGGGAAACCGGTGGCTCTGCGCCAGTAGTCTGGTGCCGTACGGCGTGAGTCTGGTGCCGTGGTGAGAGGGAAGGGACGGCATGTACGGCTGGATCTGGCGGCATCTGCCGGGGAACGCGTGGATGAAGGCATTGATTTCCGTCGTGCTGGTCCTGGCCGTGGTGTACGTCCTGTTCCAGTACGTCTTCCCGTGGGCCGAACCGCTGTTGCCCTTCAACGATGTGACGGTGGACAACCAGTGAGCGCGCGCATCCTCGTCGTCGACAACTACGACAGCTTCGTCTTCAACCTGGTGCAGTACCTCTACCAACTGGGCGCCGAGTGCGAGGTGCTGCGCAACGACGAGGTGTCGACGGCGCACGCCCAGGACGGCTTCGACGGCGTCCTGCTGTCCCCCGGACCGGGCACCCCCGAGGAGGCGGGCGTCTGCGTCGACATGGTCCGCCACTGTGCCGCCACCGGTGTCCCGGTCTTCGGGGTCTGCCTGGGCATGCAGTCGATGCAGGTGGCGTACGGCGGTGTCGTCGACCGGGCGCCGGAGCTGCTGCACGGCAAGACCTCGCTGGTGGAACACGAGGGCAAGGGCGTCTTCGCGGGCCTGCCGTCCCCCTTCACGGCGACCCGCTACCACTCCCTGGCCGCGGAACCGGCGACCGTCCCGGCCGAGCTGGAGGTCACGGCGCGCACGCACGACGGGATCATCATGGGGCTCAGGCACCGGGAGCTGCCGGTGGAGGGTGTGCAGTTCCATCCCGAGTCGGTGCTGACCGAGCACGGGCACCGGATGCTGGCCAACTGGCTCGTGCAGTGCGGTGACCGGGAGGCCGTGGCCAGGTCGGCGGGGCTCGCCCCGGTGGTGGGCAGGGCCACGGCGTGACCGCGCTGCGCCCCGAGCGCGAGACCGGCGCCACCTACGGGGACGCCGCGGAGCAAGGGTCCTCGTACGAGCAGCAGCCGTACGGGGACTTCGGCGTGTGGCAGGGGCAGGAGCCGGGCCCTCAGTGGGAGGGGGCCGGGGGGTACGGGCCGCAGGCACCGCAGCCGGGGTACGAGCCGCAGCAGGGATACGACGCGACGGCGGTGCTCCCGTCGTACGAGGAACCGCGGCCGGCCCCGGCTCCGGCGCACGAGGGGCCCCTGCCGGTGGACGACGAGACCGTCGCGCTGCGCACCTTGGACGTGGCGAAGGCGCGGCGGGCCGCGGGGCGCGCCGCCGAGCCCGCACCGGCGCCCGGTGGCCGTGCCGCGCGGCGCAAGGCGGCCCGGAGGCACGGGCGGCACGGTGGAGGCCCTGGAGGTCCGCCGACGGCCGGGAAGCCCGCTGGAGGGGCTTCGGAGGCGCCGCGCTCCCGGCTGGAGGCCCGGAGGGCGGCGCGGGCTCAGAAGCCCGGTGCGGCGGTCGTGGTGAGCCGGCTGGTGGGGGAGCTGTTCATCACCACGGGTGTGGTGATGCTGCTCTTCGTGACGTACCAGCTGTGGTGGTCGAACGTGCGGGCGCACCAGGAGGCGGGCAGCGCCGCGCAGCACCTCCAGCAGGACTGGGCGAGCGGCAAGCGGGAGCCGGGGGTGTTCGCGCCGGGGCAGGGCTTCGCCATCCTGCACATCCCGAAGCTGGACGTGGTGGCGCCGATCGCGGAGGGCACCAGCAAGACGCAGGTGCTCGACAAGGGGATGGTCGGGCACTACGGCGAGGGCACCCTGAAGACGGCGATGCCCGGCGACAAGACGGGCAACTTCGGGCTCGCGGGGCACCGGAACACGCACGGAGAGCCGTTCCGGTACATCAACCGTCTCCAACCGGGTGACGCGATCGTGGTGGAGACACAGGACGCGTACTACGTCTACAGGATGACGTCGATGCTGCCGGTGACGTCCCCGGCGAACACGAGTGTCCTGGACCCGATCCCGAGGGGTTCGGGCTTCACCGCACCTGGCCGCTACATCACGCTGACCACGTGCACGCCGGAGTTCACCAGCAAGTACCGGCTGATCGTGTGGGGCAAGATGGTGGAGGAACGGCCGCGCAGCAAGGGCAAGCCGGACGCTCTGATTTCGTAGGCGCAGGGCACGTGGACGCACGGGCACGTGGAACAGACGGGGCAGATGCAGTGGGAGTGACCACCGACCAGGACGAGCGGACCGCCGCCTCCCCGTCGGCTCGGCGGCGTGGGCGCGGCCGGTTCGCGCTGGCCGTCAGCGTCTTCGGGGAACTGCTCATCACCGCGGGGCTGGTGCTGGGCCTGTTCGTCGTCTACTCCCTGTGGTGGACGAACGTGATAGCGGACCGCAAGGCCGACCAGCGGGGCGACACGGTGCGCCACCACTGGGCGGCCGAGAAGGACAGTGGCCCGGGCGCCCTGGACACCAAGGACGGCATCGGCTTCCTGCACGTGCCGGCGATGAAGAACGGCGAGGTGCTGGTCGAGAAGGGCACGTCGACGGACGTCCTCAACGACGGCGTGGCCGGCTACTACACGGACCCGGTCAAGGCGACGCTGCCGATGACGGGCAGGACGGGCAACTTCGCCCTGGCCGCGCACCGGGACGGGCACGGGGCGAAGTTCCACAACATCGACAAGCTGAAGAAGGGCGACCCGATCGTCTTCGAGACGAAGGACAACTGGTACGTCTACAAGGTCTTCGCCATCCTCCCGGAGACGTCGAAGTACAACGTGAAGGTGCTGACGGCGATCCCGAAGGAGGCAGGCGTGAAGAAGCCGGGCCACTACATCACCCTGACGACGTGCACGCCCGTCTACACGTCGGAGTACCGGTACATCGTGTGGGGTGAACTGGTGCGGGTCGACAAGGTGGACAGCGAGCGGACGCCGCCGAAGGAACTGGGCTGAGGCCTCTCCTGGTGCACGACTGAGCCCCGGCCCTCCGCGAGGGGGGCCGGGGCTCAGTCGTGGTGCGGGCCGGTGGCAGCCGGTCGGCCTCAGCCGCCGGTCAGTCCGCCGAAGAAGCCGCCGTTGTTGCCGCCGTTGCCGCCGGCGGTGAACAGGTCGACCGAGGTGCCCTTGTTGACCTGCTGGCCCTGACCCGGGTTGGAGCCCACGACGATGGCGTTGTCGTCCGAGGAGCCGTTGATGTTGCCGACCTGAAGGCCCGCCTGCTCGAGCATCTTCCGGGCGTCCTTCAGCTTCTGGTTCTGGATGTTCGGGACCGGGACCTGGGTGTTCTGGGCCTTGCCTATCTGGATCTGGACCGTGGAACCCTTCGTGACCTGCTGGCCGATGGCGGGCACGGTCTGTATGACCTTGCCGTCCTGGTTCGGGTCGTTGGTGGGGACTTCGGTGCAGTTGCCCGTCAGACCGCTGGCCTGCATCTGCTGCTTGGCGGCGTCACAGCTCTGGTTGCTCACGTCCGGCACGGCCACCTTCTGCGGGGCCGCGGCGACCGTGAGGGTTATGGTCGAGCCCTTCTCCTTCTCCGTGCCGCCGGCAGGGTTCTGGCGGATGACGACGCCCGGAGTCCGGTCGGACTCCTCCGTCTTCTGGTCGACGACGAAACCCTTGCCCTCGAGCTGTGACTTCGCATCGTCGAACTGCAGCCCGCTCACGTCCGGCACCGCCACCTTCGGGGCACCCGTGGACACCACCAGGTCGATGATGCTGCCCTTCTTGACCTCGGTGTTCGCCGTGGGGTTCTGGGTGCAGACGTTGCCCTTCTGCTGGGTGTCGCAGGGCTTTCTGGAGATGGACAGCTTGAGGTCCGAGTTGTTCGCGAGTGTCTGCGCGTCCTTCTGGGACTGGCCGACGAAGTTCGGCGTCGGCACGGTGTCGTTGCCGATGCCGTGGTTGCTGAAGATCCACTTGCCGATGAGGATCGCGCCGACCAGGACCAGGACGCCCGCGACGACCAGCAGGATCGTGGAGGTGTTGGACTTCTTGGGCTGGCGGCGGCGGTCCGGGCGGTCGTCGTAGCCGTAGCCCCCGTCGTCCGGGTTCATCGGCGGCATCATCGTCGTCGCGCCGGCGCCCGGGTCGGAGCGCAGGGCCGTCGTCGGCTGGTCGTCGGGGTAGCCGCCGTAGCCGACCGAGCCCAGCGCGGCCGTCGCCGCGACCGGCTGGCCGTCGAGGCACGCCTCGATGTCGGCGCGCATCTCGTCGGCGCTCTGGTAGCGGTAGTCCGGGTCCTTGACCAGCGCCTTCAGCACGATCGCGTCCATCTCGGGCGTGATCTCCGGGTCGAAGACGCTCGGCGGCTGGGGCTCTTCGCGGACGTGCTGGTAGGCCACCGCGACCGGGGAGTCGCCCACGAAGGGCGGGCGGACGGTCAGCAGCTCGTAGAGGAGGCAACCCGTCGAGTACAGGTCCGAACGCGAGTCGACCTGCTCACCCTTCGCCTGCTCCGGCGAGAGGTACTGGGCGGTGCCGATGACCGCCGCGGTCTGCGTCATCGTCATGCCGGCGTCGCCCATGGCGCGGGCGATGCCGAAGTCCATCACCTTGACCTGCCCGTTGCGCGTCAGCATGACGTTCGCGGGCTTGATGTCGCGGTGGACGATGCCGTTGCGGTGCGCGTACTCCAGGCCCTGGAGGATGCCGATGGTCATCTCCATGGCGCGCTCCGGCAGCAGCTTGCGGCCGCTGTGAAGAAGCTCACGGAGTGTGGAGCCGTCGACGTACTCCATGACGATGTACGGGATCGAGACCCCGTCGATGTAGTCCTCGCCCGTGTCGTAGACCGCGACGATCGCGGGATGGTTGAGCGAGGCGGCCGACTGGGCCTCCCGGCGGAACCGGGCCTGGAAGGAAGGATCGCGCGCCAGGTCGGCGCGCAGCGTCTTCACCGCCACGGTGCGGCCGAGGCGGGTGTCGTGCGCGAGGTAGACCTCGGCCATGCCACCACGGCCGAGCACCTGGCCCAGCTCGTACCGGCCGCCGAGGCGACGCGGCTCTTCCATAGCTTCCTACCAGCCCTCTCCGTCGGTCCCGACCACACCCGCGTGTGGTCCGGCGGTGTGCTGTCCGGGCATACGGTACCCGGCTCGCTCTGCGTGACCTGGCCACATCCGCCACCCGATACAGGACCGGTATCGCAACGTGCACCGATGTGAAGGCGACGTGACCGGGGTCACTTCTTGCTGTTGATGACCGCCTCCATGACGTTCTTCGCGATGGGGGCGGCGAGGCCGCCACCGGAGATGTCGTCACGGTTGGCCTTGTCGTCCTCGACCACCACGGCCACGGCGACAGGCGAGCTGCCGTCCTTGAGCTTGGCGAACGAGATGAACCAGGCGTACGGCTTCTCGCTGTTGTTCAGGCCGTGCTGGGCGGTACCGGTCTTGCCGCCCACGGTGACGTTCGGGATCTGCGCGTTGGTGCCGGTGCCCTTCTCGACGACGGTCTGCATCATCGACTGCAGGATCTGGGCGTTCTTCTCCGACAGCGGCCGGCTCAGCTCCTCCGGCTGGGTCTGGGTGAGCACGTCCAGGCCGGGCGTCTGCAGCTTGTCCACCATGTACGGCTTCATCAGCTTGCCGTCGTCGGCGACGGCGGAGGCGACCATGGCCATCTGCAGCGGCGTCGCGGCGGTCTCGAACTGGCCGATGGAGCTGAGCGCGGTCTGCGGACGGTCCATCTTCTCCGGGAAGTTGGAGGCGACCGAGCGCACCGGCGTGAACTGCTCGGAGTCGAAGCCGAACTTCTTCGCCTCCTCGAGCATCTTGTCCCGGCCGAGGTCGGCGCCGATCTTGCCGAAGACGGTGTTGCAGGAGAACTGCAGCGCGGTCCGCATGTTCGCGTTCTCGCAGGGGATGTTCCCCTCGTTCTTCAGCTCCGTCCTGGTGTCCGGGAGGGTATAGGGCAGCGGGGACTTGGTCGGCTCGTCCGCGCCGGTGTACAGCCCGTTCTCCAGTGCCGCCGCCGCGGTGACCACCTTGAAGGTGGAGCCCGGCGGGTAGGTCTCGCGCAGGGCCCGGTTGAGCATCGGGTCGCTGGGGTCGTTCTTCTTCTGCAGCTGCTGCCAGGCCTTGGAGTCCGTGGACAGGGAGTTGCCCGCGAACGTCGACGGGTCGTACGACGGGTAGGAGGCCAGCGCCAGGATCGCCCCGGTCTGCGGGTCGAGTGCCACGGCCGCGCCCTTGCCGCCGACCTTCTTCAGACCGTCGTAGGCCGCCTTCTGCGCGGCCGCGTTGAGCGTGGTGACGACGTTGCCGCCCTGCTGCTGCTTGCCCGTCAGCATGTTGAGGGTGTTGCGGAAGAACAGCCGGTCGTCGGTGCCGGTGAGGATGCCGTCCTCGATGGACTCCAGCTGCGTGGCGCCGAAGGCCTGGGAGGCGTAGCCGGTGACCGGCGCCCACATCGCGCCGTCCCTGTAGGTGCGCTTGTACTTGAAGTCGTTGAGGCTGTTGGTGGGCGTCTCCTTGGACCCGGTGATGGGGTTGCCGTCGACGATGATGTCGCCGCGCGGTGTGGAGTACCGGGCGATCAGCACCCGGCGGTTGTCCGGGTCGGTGCGCAGGCTGTCGGCCTGCACGTACTGGAGCCAGTTGTCGCGGACGAGCAGCGCGAGGACGAGCAGTCCACAGAAGATCGCGATCCGGCGCAGGGGCTTGTTCACGGTCGGACCACCTGGGTCATCTCGGCGTCGGGGTTCGGAGCGGGGGTGGGGGCCGGGCGGCGCGCGGTGTCGCTGATGCGCAGCAGGATGCCGATCAGGGCCCAGTTGGCGATGACGGAGGAACCGCCGTAGGCCAGGAAGGGCATCGTCATACCGGTCAGCGGGATGAGCCCCATCACACCGCCCGCCACCACGAAGACCTGGAGCGCGAAGGCGCCGGACATGCCGACGGCGAGCAGCTTGCCGAACGGGTCGCGGGCGGCGAGGGCGGTGCGCACTCCGCGCTCCACGATCAGGCCGTAGATCAGCAGGAGCGCCATGATGCCGGCCAGGCCCAGCTCCTCGCCGAAGGTCGCGAGGATGAAGTCGGAGTTGGCGGCGAACCGGATCAGTTCGGAGTGGCCCTGGCCGAGTCCGGTGCCGAGGGTGCCGCCGGAGCCGAAGGCCCACAGGGCCTGCTGCAGCTGCTCGGAGTGGCCGCCGACACCCTGCCGGCTGAGCGTGTACTCCTTCATCGGGTCGAGCCAGGCCTGGACGCGCATCTTCACGTGGCGCTCGACGCCGGCCACACCGACGGCGCCGGCCGCGGACATCAGCAGACCGAAGACGATCCAGCTGGTCCGCTCGGTGGCGACGTACAGCATGATGACGAACATTCCGAAGAACAGCAGCGACGTACCGAGGTCGGTCTCGAAGACCAGGATGAGGATCGAGATCGCCCAGACGACGAGGATCGGCCCGAGGTCGCGGCCGCGCGGCAGGTACAGGCCCATGAAGCGGCGGCTGGCCAGGGCGAGCGCGTCGCGCTTCACCATCAGGTAGCCGGCGAAGAAGATCGCCAGCACGATCTTCGCGAACTCGCCGGGCTGGATGGAGAAGCTGCCGACATGAATCCAGATCTTCGCGCCGTAGATGTTGGCGCCCAGGCCCGGGACGAGCGGCAGGAGCAGCAGGATCAGCGCGGCGACCATGGAGATGTAGGTGTAGCGCTGCAGGACGCGGTGGTCCTTGAGGAAGACCAGTACGGCGACGAACAGCGCGATCCCCAGCGCCGTGTACAACAGCTGGCGGGGCGCCGCGTTGCCGGCCTGGTGGATGTGCTGCAGCAGCTTGGACTGGTCGAGCCGCCAGATGACCACCAGGCCGAGGCCGTTGAGCAGGGTCGCCAGCGGCAGCAGCAACGGGTCCGCGTACGGGGCGAACTTCCGTACGACGAGATGGCCGACGCCGGCCAGCAGACCGAGGCCGATGCCGTAGCTCAGCAGGCCGGGCGGCACCTTGTTGTTGATGGCGAGGCCCACGTTGGCGTAGGCGAACACCGGGATGACGACGGCGAACACCAGCAGCGCAAGCTCGGTGTTGCGGCGGCTCGGTGTGCCGATCGCGCCGATCGTGGACGTGTGGTGCGTCGACGTGTTCGTACTGCTGCTCATGGTGTGACAGGGCCCCTCACGGCTGCTTACTGCTTACCGCACAGTGAGACGACCTTCTGCTCTTCCTCCGAGAGGCTGGGGCCGGGTGTGGGAGTGGGTGCGGTCTGGGTCTTGGACGCCGACGGGTTCGGTGTCGGTGTGGCCTTGGACGTCGGGGAGCTGCTCGCGGTTCCCGTGGTGCTGCCGGGCTTGGGGGTGTTCTTGGACTCCGTGGTGCGGCGTTCGGCGTCCTTCCTGCACGCCGACGCCTGCACGGCCAGCTCGGAGATCTTCGACTGGGCCGCCTGGAGGCCGCCCTCGGCGATGGTCGCCTTGACCTGCTTCTGCTGGTAGGGCGGCAGGTACTTCAGTTCGATCTCCGGGTGGTCCTTCTCCACCTTGGACAGCGAGACCCAGGCCAGGTCCTGGCTGATGCCCTGGTACAGCGCGACGTGCTCGCCGTTGGCGCCGACGTAGTACTGCGTCTGTGTCCACCGGTAGGCGCCGTAGCAGCCGCCGCCGACGACGGCGAGCGCGAGGGCCGTGTAGAAGGATCTCTTCAGCCACCTGCGGCTCTTCCTCGGCTTGACGAAGTCCTCGTCGGTGTAGTCGCCGAAGCTGCCCGCCGGGAGGTACCCGGTGGTGTCGCCGCTGCCGGGCGGGCCGAACTCGCCCCCGCCGCCCTGCACGGACCTGTGGCGGCCGAGTCCGGCGGCGCGGCCCGCGGGGGTCTGCATGATGCCGTTGTCGTGCAGGTGGTGCTGGTTCTCGGCGACCGCGCCCACCACGACCGGGGTGTCCGACAGGTGCCCGGCGAGGGTGTCCCCGGTGTCCAGGTCCAGCACGTCGGCCACGATGACGGTGATGTTGTCGGGGCCGCCGCCGCGCAGCGCCAGCTCGATCAGCGCCTGCACGGTCTCCTCGGGCCCGTGGTAGCTGGCGAGGGTCTCCTCCAGCGTCTGGTGGGAGACCACCCCGGACAGCCCGTCGGAGCAGATCAGGTACCGGTCGCCGGCGCGCACCTCGCGGATGGACAGGTCGGGCTCGACGTGGTCGCCGCTGCCCAGCGCGCGCATCAGCAGGGACCGCTGGGGGTGGGTGGTGGCCTCCTCCTCGGTGATGCGGCCCTCGTCGACGAGCCGCTGCACCCAGGTGTGGTCCTGGGTGATCTGGGTGAGGACGCCGTCCCGCAGCAGGTACGCGCGGGAGTCGCCGACGTGGACGAGGCCGAGCCGCTGACCGGTCCACAGCAGCGCGGTGAGCGTGGTGCCCATGCCTTCGAGCTGGGGGTCCTCCTCGACCATGGCGCGCAACTGGTCGTTGGCGCGCTGGACCGCGGTGCCGAGCGAGGTGAGGACGTCGGAGCCGGGGATGTCGTCGTCGAGCGCGACGATGGTGGAGATCACCTCGGAGGAGGCGACCTCGCCGGCGGCCTGGCCGCCCATCCCGTCGGCGATCGCGAGCAGGCGCGGACCGGCGTAACCGGAGTCCTCGTTGCCCTCGCGGATCATTCCTTTGTGCGATCCGGCGGCGAAGCGCAGTGACAGACTCATGCGCACCTCGCCCGTCGGCTCCGGGTACATCCGCACGGTGCCCACCCTCCGGTCGGGAGCGCGCCGGGGCCCTGGGTGGGGGCCGCCGCTGCGTGCTCGCTCCGCTCGCTCATTGTCGTACTACTTCCGCAGCTCGATGACGGTCTTGCCGATGCGGATCGGCGCGCCCAGCGGAATCGGTGTGGGGGACGTCAGCCGGGTCCGGTCGAGGTACGTGCCGTTGGTGGACCCGAGGTCCTCGACGATCCACTGGCCGTCGCGGTCGGGGTAGATCCTGGCGTGCCGGCTGGAGGCGTAGTCGTCGTCCAGCACGATGGTGCTGTCATGGGCGCGGCCGAGCGTGATGGTCTGGCCCTGCAGTGCGACCGTGGTCCCGGTCAGTGAACCCTCGGAGACGACCAGCTTGGTGGGTGCCCCGCGGCGCTGGCGGCCGCCGCTCGGCTGCTGGCGCTGCGGCGGGGGCGCGGCCTGGCGGGCGCCGGGCTGCGGCCGCGCGGCGTCCCGGCGCGAGCCGCGCTGGGTGACCCGCGTACCGAACAGGTCGCTCCGGATGACCTGCACGGCCACGATCACGAACAGCCACAGTACGGCCAGGAAACCCAGCCGCATGACCGTGAGGGTCAGCTCTGACATTGCCCCCGCTTCACCCTTCGGCTTGCCTATAGATAACGGTGGTGCTGCCCACGACGATCCGCGAGCCGTCGCGGAGCGTAGCGCGGGTGGTGTGCTGCCCGTCCACCACGATGCCGTTGGTGGACCCGAGATCCTGGATCGTCGAGGGCGTTCCGGTCCGGATCTCACAGTGCCGGCGGGAGACGCCGGGGTCGTCGATCCGCACGTCGGCTTCGGTGCTGCGGCCCAGCACCAGCGTCGGGCGGGAGATCTGATGGCGGGTGCCGTTGATCTCGACCCAGTAGCGGGTCCGTCCGCCGGACGCCGGGGAACCGCCGGGACGCTGGCCGGCGGGCTGCGGGTAGCCGTATCCGCCGGGGCGGGTGCCGGGCGGCGGCGCGGACGGCATGGGCGGAGCGCCCGCGGGAGCGGCGGAGGGCGGGTAGCCGTAGCCGCCGGGGCGGGGGGAGGGGCCGCCGCCCTGTGCGGGAGCCTGCTGGTCGGTGGAGGAGGCGAGCGTGCGGCTGCGCACGCGGTACAGGCCGGTGTCGAGGTCGTCGGCCTTCTCCAGGTGGACCTTGATGGTGCCCATGAAGGTGTAGCGCTGCTGCTTGGCGTAGTCGCGCACCATGCCGGCGAGCTCGTCGCCGAGCTGACCGGAGTAGGGGCTGAGGCGTTCGTAGTCCGGTGCGCTCAGCTCCACGATGAAGTCGTTCGGGACGACGGTGCGGTCGCGGTTCCAGATGGTCGCGTTGTTGTCGCACTCCCGCTGGAGCGCGCCGGCGATCTCCACGGGCTGGACCTCGGACTTGAAGACCTTGGCGAAGGTGCCGTTGACCAGACCTTCGAGACGTTGCTCGAACTTCTTCAGGACTCCCATGGGGCACCTCCTCCGTCGTTGCCGTTCTGTGTACTGCTTACCTGGTACTGCTTACTGATCGTATCCACGCGCCGGAAAATCGGCTGGTTCCCCCCGTCGTCCCTGTCGACGGGTGTCGACGCCTCCGGACTTCCCTGCGGACGGCCCCTTCGAACACCTCCCGGGCGTACTCCTTGTCGTACTCCTCGGAGCGCTCCGCGGTGGTACTCCCGGCATGGATCGTAGAGGCGGCTGCAGACCAGTGTCCCGCACCCGGCTGTAGACCCCGCCGCCTCCTGGGGAGATGAACGGGACCGGTACGAGGTTGATACGTGAACAGACACACTCTGAGACGTCGGCGGGGCGGCGGGGGGCGCGGGGCGCGGGGCCGGGCGGTGGGAGGGTCGGGGCGGCGAGGCGGTGGCGGGGTGGGTGCGTGCGGCCGGGCTGTGGGTGCGGGGTGGTGCGGGCCGGCGCCCGGTGGTGGTCGGGGCAGGCACCGGGAGTTCGGGGTAGTCGCTGGTCGGGAGCCGGTTCGCGGGGCGGGGCCCAGGGGCCCCGGGGGAAAGGGATGTGAACCCACCCTCTTCAGCGTGCTAATGTTCTGGGTGTCGGAAGGCGCCGGGCCGAGAGGGCCGGGACCGGAGGACACACCCAATGCGCGGGTGGCGGAATAGGCAGACGCGCTGGATTCAGGTTCCAGTGCCCGCAAGGGCGTGGGGGTTCAACTCCCCCCTCGCGCACAGAGAGAAACCGACGAAACGGGTCTCTGCCGGTGACGGAAGTCACGGCAGGGGCCCGTTTCTCGTTGTGTCCGCGTTGTGAGGGATCGCACAGCCGGAGATCGACGCCCCTGGCCCCGCCCGTGAGCTATATCACGGGCGGGGCCAAGGGTTCTCCTGCGGGTAATGCCGTGTTGTTGCCGTCAGTTTGCCGAGCACCGGGGAACGCGCCGCGTCCGGCAAGGCAAGACGGTCTGGGCCGAACCGAGCGAGAAGGAGTCCGCCGGATTCCCGGCAGGGGATTCCCTGTGCGTTCGCTGATGACCAGCTCGGTGGTGAGGAGCAAGTCCTCCGCACCGGTGCGCGCCGACAGCAGAGGCGCGTCGTCACGCGGAGCTTCGTCCGCAAGCTCGACGAGCAGCGCGCGGCCTGTTGTCCTTCACGGCCCGGTCTGCGCCGGAGCGTCACGTGCCCTCGGTGCCGCAGCCGCAGTCGCACCCAGGCCGGCACGTCATGCCGCAACGGCGTAGCGGAGCACCACATCACAGACCCCTCGACATTTCCATACGGCGTATGGTAATTCTGGTGAGATGCTTCCGTACAACGTATGGAAGCATCGCGACCACCGACATACATACTGAGAAGAAAAGGAACGAGTGTTCATGTCCCAGTACCAGCTTCGCGTCTACACCCTGTGCAGCCCTGAGGCGCTCGCCGCCTACGAGAACATCTGGTCCAAGCACATTCCAGGCATGGCCAAGCACCGGATCACCACACATGGGGTCTGGACGGTGCCCGCGCCTGCCGACAGCGAGGCGCGCCAGCTGTACGCCCTCGTGTCCTACAGGGATGCCGACGACGTGCAGGAGCGGCTGACGGCGTACCTGTCCAGCCCCGAATTCCGCGCCGACATGGAGGGCTTCGACATCGGCCAGATCGTCGACGTCGCCGAGACCGTGCTGAAGCCCACCGCCGACTCACCCTTGCGATGACGGGGCCCGAGCCTCTCAGGTTGTGATCCGCACAAGTGAGCCAACCAGAAACGGCCACGACCTGCGGCTCTCACGTTCAGCGGCAGCGCTGCGCTCTTCGGGCAGCAAACGCTGCCACCACGCGCCGGGGGCAACCCCGGTCGCTTCGCGCAACTCGGCCAAGGCGCCCCGCAGTCGGCAGCAGACACGGACGAAGTCGGTGAGGTCGGCAGTGGATGGCGGGTCCCCCACCGCACAGCAGGGCGCTCCGCATGCGAACGTGACGCCGGTTCAGCAGCCAGTGGCGGTGCGGTCTGCTCCGGGCAGGGCCCGCTTCGGCTGCTGCCGCGTCTGCGCCCTCGGCAGGCCGGAGCCTGGGCGGGGCGCCGTGGTCCGCGGTTCGAGCGAGCCGAACGCCGGCGCCCAGGGTCCCGGTCACTGCCGGACACTGCGATTCCTGGGGAAGGCGCAACCGGCTGCGAGGAAGAATGTGACGACGACTTCGCCCAGAGGGCCGATTCGAGCGGCCTCGCGCGCAACTTCGTGAGGAGCTGCAAGGAGAGCCGCCCCAGCACCCCGGACCGTGGTGCTGCTGTGACGACCGCGGTCGTCAGACCCACTTGCTCACGACCGTTCCTTCAGGTCGGGCGGTCACCGTGCGTCGGTGTCGAACAAGCGGCGGGCATTGCGGGTGGAGAGGTCCCGCCAGGTGACGGTGGCGGACGGCTGCACCGCGGAGTCGATGGAGGTGACCTGAGCGAGCACCGCGTCAAGGGGCGTCCAGCAGTAGTGTCAAGACCCCGCCGGCTGCCGTTGTGCGCCCCCGTCTCGCACACCACCCTTTCCACGCCCTCTTCAGCCGTACATGCCCCCGCGTCAGTTCCTGTCGAGGTCTGTACGGCTCTCGGTGTTTCATGTGGGCGCAGAGACGAGTACTCGGCCATTACCGCTGGTCACCAGCCCGGGTCCGGGGAAAAGGTTCCGGGCGATGCCGTGGAGAGCGTGCTCCGCCGGGCTGGATGCCGGCGGGTGGGACGTTCGTCCGACCCGTGGGTGAGGGGGTGAGGGGATGAGGGGTGGACCCCTCAGGTGACCACCTGTCCTGCTACATGTGCACGACAGGTGCAGCGTTCTCGTCCTGCTGGGGCACACCCCGGCGGTAGAGCAGGGCGGTGACGACGAGGCCGATGGCGAAGACGGCCGCCGACCACCAGTAGGCCGTGGAATAGCCCTCGATGCCGGCCTGGGCCAGGACGGCGGGGTCCTTGGGGTTGCGGCCGGAGAGGTAGCCGGTCGCGGCGTCGGAGGCCATCGTGCTGAGCAGGGCGATCCCGATGGAACCGCCCACCTGCTGGAGGGTGTTGACAGCGGCCGAAGCCACGCCGGCATCGGCGGCCGCCACGCCGGAGGTCGCCAGGCTCATGGCGGGCGCGATGACCGTGCCCAGCCCGATGCCGACGAGTACCAGCTGGGGCAGTACCTGCGTCGCGTATCCGCTGTTCAGGTCCAGCGTGGTCATCCAGATCAGCCCGGCGGCGGCAATGGCCATGCCCAGCGGGACCACCGGCTTCGGTCCCATGTGCGCCACCAGGACGTTGTTCGCCACGGCGGAGGCGCACGACGAGGCCACGATCAAGGGCAGGAAGGCGAAGCCGGTGTGCAGAGCGCTGTAGCCGAGGCTCTGCTGCAGGTAGTAGGTCAGGAACAGGAACACGCCGAACATGCCGGCTCCGGTGACGAAGAGGGCGGCGAAGGAGCCGCCGCGGTTCCGGTCCAGCAGCACCCGCAGGGGCATCAGCGGATACGCCGTCCTGGTCTGCCACCAGGTGAAGAGGGCCACCAGTACGGCGCCGGCCGCCAGCATGCACCAGGTCGCGGGCGAGCCCCAGCCGTGCGTTTCGGCGTTCGAGAAGCCGTAGACCAGGCAGAACAGGCCAATGGAGGCCAGCAGGGTGCCGGGGACGTCGAGCTTGGAGGTCGTATCACGCGGGGTGCGGTGCAGCAGGGCTGCCCCACCGACGAACGCCACCACCGCGAAGATCACGTTGACGTACATGGTCCAGCGCCAGTCCAGGTACTGGGTCAGCACGCCGCCGAGAATCAGGCCGACGGCTCCGCCGGCACCGGCGACCGAGCCCGCCACGGTGAAGGCTCTCGCCCGCTCGCGCGGATCGGTGAAGGTGGTCATCAGGATCGACAGGGCCGAGGGGGACAGCAGGGCGGCGAACAGGCCCTGGACAGCCCGGGCGACGACGAGCATGGCGAAACCGTTCGCCGCGCCTGCCACCATGGAAGCGGCCGCGAAGCCGGCCAGACCCACCAGGAACGTCACCTTCTGCCCGACCAGGTCCGCGATCCTGCCGCCGAGCAGCAGCAGGCTGCCGAAGGCGAGGGCATAGGCGGTGACCACCCACTGCCGAGAGGCGTCCGAGAAGCCCAGGTCGTGCTGGGCGGACGGCAGGGCGATGTTCACGATGGTGCCGTCGAGGACACCCATCAGCATGGACAGGGAAATGACCAACAGAGTCCACCAGCGACGCTGATGCGACAGGTCGGGCACATGCTCAGGTGCGATCTCGGCGCCGCGAGCAGCGGCGGTGGCGTTCTGGGACATGAGGACAGCCCTCCGGACAGCGGATGGGGGGATTGGGGATATCAGGTGCGGTTCATCCGGTACGGGCCGCCCTTCACGCTCACGGGCGGGAGCCCTCGGCGGCATGGCCGCCTCGGTAAACGGATGGCGCGGGTGATGCAGCTCGACGAGGCCGATGGCTCCCCGTTTCGGGAGGGGGCCATGAAGAGGTCCCCGCACGCGCATTTCGCGGTTGGCGTCGGCGGACGGCTGCCGCGTACGGACTGGGGAACCACCCCGCCGGACGGGCTTACCCATGGGACGGGGGTGGCTCCCGTGTGTCGCAGGCCGAGCTCGTCCGACTGCGGGCGCGCACCCCAGGCGTCCAGCGCCTGGTGCGCAGCGCCTGAGGACGACCGGCTCAGAGGTCGGCGCCCCGGCCGTGCCGATCACCGGTGAGCCGGCTTTCCAGGCCCGTGATCAGTGTGTCCATCACGAGGCGGAACATGTGGTCCTGATCAGGGCCTTCCGGGGCTGCGTCCGGGGAGCCGGACGCTGCGTCCGCGGCCCCGTTTCCTTCGGCGTCAGGGCCGGGGGGCGTGAGGTTCGACCACTGGTGGAGCGAGCCGTTGAGTTCGGCGGTGAGAACGCCGATGACGACGGCGACCATCAGCGCGGCGATCTCCGGGACCTTTGACCGCGGCACCCCGGCAGCGGCCACGATCGCGGTGAGGGCTGTCCAGAACGGGTCGTCGGGCTGGATGAAGTCCGGCTGGTGGCTGAAGGAGTAGGCCACCAGCTCGGGATGACGGTGCGCCAGGGCCCGGAAGTCCGTGGCGAGCAGGCGGATGCGCTCCTGCCAGGGGGCGTCCTCCAGCGTCACGGTGCGGAACCGGGCGCCGACCCTTCTCGTCACGCCGCGCAGCACGGCTTCCTTGTTCGACACGTGGTGGTACAGCGACATCGGGTTCGCATCGAGCACGGTCGCGAGCTTGCGCATGGTGAGCGCCTCGACCCCGTCCGCGTCGATGAGCCGCAGGGCGGCGGCATAGATCCCGGCCTCGGTCAGGGGCACGTCCCTCTTCCTGGTTCCCCGCGGGGGACGCCTCGCTTTTTCCATACCACGTACGGTATCAGTGCCATACGTCGTATGGAAATGACCTTCATCACGGCGGTCGCTTGCGCGTCCGGGGTTGCGCTCCGGTTTCCGTACTGCGTATGGTTTCGATTCCGTACGACGTATGGTTCTGTCGTGTACCGCGGCATCGACCGGCGCCCTTGCCCTTCCCCCTTCTCCACGCAAAGGAGCAAGAACATGACCACGCACTCCGCGAACGACCTTCGCCCCATCCGGTCCCCGCGGGGGATCCCCCTGCTCGGCCACACGCCGCAGATCCCCGACACCAATCCGGTGGAGTACTTCGCCGAGCTGTCCAAGCAGTTCCCCGAGGGCATCTACGGCATGGACATCGCCGGCATCGAGCAGGTGTTCGTCTACGACCCGGACCTGGTGGCCGAGGTCTCCGACGAGACGCGGTTCTTCAAGCAGATCGAGAGGACGCCGCTGCAGCACGTCCGGGACTTCGCCGGCGCGGGCCTGTTCACGGCCCACCAGCACGAAGAGGAATGGGGCATGGCGCACCGGATCCTCCTGCCGGCCTTCAGCCAGCGCGCCATGAGGAATTACTTCGGGCAGATGCTGGAGATCGCCCAGAACCTGGCGGGCAAGTGGGAGCGCCGGGAGGGCCAGCCGGTCAACATCACCGACGACTACACCCGGCTCACCTTGGACACCATCGCCCTGTCGGGGTTCGGCTACCGGTTCGACTCCTTCGAGAAGGAGGAGCTGCACCCCTTCCTCAAGGCGCTGCTGGAGGCGCTGATCGAGTCGCTGCGGCGCTCGCAGGAGCTGCCGATGATGACCAAGCTCCGCAAGGCCGATGCCAAGAGGTACGGCGCGAACATCCAGATGATGCAGGAGCTGGTCGAGAGTGTGATCAAGGAGCGCCGCGAGGGGCAGTCCAGCGGTGAGGACGACCTGCTGGGTCTGATGCTGGAGGCCACCGACCCGGAGACCGGCAAGAAGCTGGACATCGACAACGTCCGCGACCAGGTGCTGACGTTCCTGATCGCCGGTCACGAGACCACCAGTGGTCTGCTGTCGTTCGCCACGTACTCGCTGATGCGCAACCCGTCCGTGCTGGCCCAGGCGTATGCCGAGGTGGACCGCCTGCTGCCGGGCGACACCGTTCCGGACTACGACACGATCATGCAGATGGACGTCATCCCGCGGATCCTGGACGAGACGCTGCGCCTGTGGGCTCCCATCCCGTCGTTCGGCAAGACGGCGCGGGAGGACACCGTCATCGGCGGCCGGTACGAGCTGAAGAAGGACACGAAGGTCCTCATCCTCGAGGGCCCGCTGCACACCCACCCCAAGGCGTGGGAGCGGCCCGAGGAGTTCGACATCGACCGGTGGCTGCCGGAGAACCGGGTCACGCAGCACCCGCACGCCTACAAGCCGTTCGGCAACGGCATACGTGCCTGCATCGGCCGCCAGTTCGCGCTCGTCGAGGCCCGCCTGGCCCTGGCGCTGGTGCTGCAGAAGTTCAAGTTCGCCGACACCAGCGACTACAAGATGGACCCCCGGGAGGCGCTGACGCGCAAGCCCGGCAACTTCGAGCTGGTCGTGCGCCGCCGGCAGGAGCACGAGCGGACCGTGTTCGGCGTCGCGGATGTGCAGACCGGCGACACGCAGGCGCGGGCAGCGGTCAGCGGTGTCGGGGTGAACCTGACCGTCGCCTACGGCTCCAGCCTGGGCTCCTGCGAGGACCTGGCGCGCACCATCGCCGACCGCGGTGAGCGCTCCGGGTTCGGCACCACGCTGGTGAGCCTGGACGAGCTGGGCGACAACCTGCCCACCGAGGGCCTGCTCACCGTGGTCGCCGCCAGCTACAACGGCAAGGCCCCCGACAACGCCCAGCGCTTCGACGACCTGCTGGCCGTCGGACTGCCGGAGGGCTCCCTGTCGAATGTGCGGTTCGCGCTGCTGGGCGCCGGCAACACCCAGTGGGTGGCCACCTACCAGGCATTCCCCAAGCGGATCGAGGAAGGTCTGCTGGCCGCCGGCGCCACCCCGATCGTGGAGCGCGGCATCGCGGACGCCGCCGGTGACTTCGACGGCATGGCCACGCGGTGGATGGACACCCTGTGGGCCACCCTGGCCGAGGAGTACGCCGCCGACACCTCCCAGGCCAGCGGCCCGCGCTACCAGGTCCAGCTGCTCAGCGAGTCCGACGTGCGCCCCGCGATCGTCTCCGAGCAGGCCTACCCGCTCACCGTGGTGGCCAACGAGGAGCTCGTGGCCGACGCGACCGGTCTGTGGGACTTCAGCATCGAGCCGCCGCGCCCGTCGGCGAAGTCCATCACCTTCGAGCTGCCCGACGGTGTCACCTACGACACCGGCAACCACCTGGCCGTCTTCGCCAAGAACGAGCTTTCCCTGGTGGAGCGCGCCCTGAGGCGGCTCGGCGTCGACTACGACCAGGTGCTCCGGCTCGACCAGCCGGACGGTGGCCGCACCCACCTGCCGGTCGGCACCCCGGTCACCGCCGGCATCCTGCTCACCGAGTTCCTGGAACTGCAGGACGTGGCCACCCGCTCCCAGATCCACACGCTCGCCGAGTACACCGAGTGCCCGTGGACCCGGCCGCAGCTCCAGGCCTACACGGCCGACACGCAGGAGGCCGAGGAGCGCTACCAGCAGGAGATCCTCGGCAAGCGCATCTCGGTGCTGGGCCTGCTGGAGCGCTTCGAGGCCATCGAGCTGCCGCTGGCGGTGTTCCTGGAGATGATGGGCCCGATCCGGCCGCGCTTCTACTCCATCTCCTCCGCCCCGTCGGCCAACCCGCGCCACGTCCGGCTGACCGTCGGGCTGCTGGAGGGCCCGGCCCTGTCCGGCGACGGCCAGTACCGCGGCACCTGCTCCTCCTACATCGCGGGCCTGGAGCCCGGTGACGTCGTCTACGGCTACGTCCGCGTGCCCTCCCCGACGTTCGCCCCGCCCGCCGACCCCGCCACGCCGCTGATCCTCATCGGCCCCGGCACCGGCATCGCGCCGCTGCGCGGCTTCCTGGAGGAGCGGGCGACACAGCACGCGGGCGGCACCCAGGTGGGCCTGTCGCAGGTGTTCGTCGGCTGCCGCCACCCGGAGCACGACTACTTCTACCGCCAGGAGATGCAGGACTGGGAGCAGTCCGGGATCGCCCGGGTGCACACCGCCTTCTCCGCGGTGACCGGCCACCCGGCCCGGTTCGTGCAGAACGCCATCGCCAGTGCGGCCGACACGGTGTGGCAGGCCATCGAAGACGGCGCGTACATCTACGTCTGCGGTGACGGCCGCCGTATGGCCCCCGCCGTCCGCGAGGCCCTCGCCGCCATCCACCGCGACAAGACCGGCGCCGACGACGAGACCGCCCAGCAGTGGCTCGCCCAGCTCGAGGCGGACGAGCGCTACCAGCAGGACGTCTTCGCCTGACCGCCGCACGCCGTCAAGGCGTGCGCCCCTCAGCCGCCGGGAGGCGTGCGGACGTCCTGCCTTCCCCGCACACCTCCCGGCCCCACCAGCCACTCAGACACCACAGGCACCCGCCGGCCCGAACCGCCGCGCGGTGCCGCTCACAGAAAGCAGATCACCATGGACACCATGCTCGCCGGACGCTTCCACCTGGACAGCAAGAAGTTCGCCGTGGAGGAAGTCCCGATCCCCGTGCCCGGTCCGGGCGAGGTCCTCATCGAGGTCAAGGCCGCCGGCGTCTGCCTCTCCGACGTCCACCTCCTCGACGGCTCCCTCGTCCCGATGTTCGCCACCTCCGACACGGTCACCGTCGGCCACGAGGTCTCCGGCGTCATCCACACCCTCGGCCCCGACCTCAAGCGCAACCTGACCATCGGCACCCGCGTCACCCTCGAGGCCGGCAAGACCTGCGGACAGTGCGCCGACTGCGCGCGCCACCGCCCCTGCATGCAGATGCGCACCGCAGGCATCGACTACGACGGCGGCTGGGCCGAGTACATGATCGCCCGCGAGGACACCCTCATCCCCATCCCCGACAGCCTCCCCTTCGACCAGGCCGCGATCATCCCCGACGCGGTCTCCACCCCCTACGCCGCGGTCGTCGCCACCGCCGGTGTCCGTCCCGCCCAGTCCGTCGGCGTCTGGGGCGTCGGCGGAGTCGGCGCGCACAACGTGCGCCTGGCCCGGCTGGTCGGCGCCGCCCCGATCATCGCCGTCGACCCGCTGCCCAGCGCCCGCGAGCGCGCCCTCGCCTTCGGCGCGGACCTGGCCCTGGACCCCGCCGCCCCCGACTTCGCCGACCAGGTACGCAAGGCCACCGAAGGACGAGGCCTGGACTTCGCCTTCGACTGCGCCGGCGTACCCGCCGTCCGCGAACAGGCCGCCTCCGTACTCGGCCTGGGCGGCTCCCTGATCCTGGTGGGCATCACCCCCAGGCCGCTGACCATCACCGAGGGCCTGACCTTCAACTACATGCAAAAGCAGGTGCGCGGTCACTACGGCGGCTTCCCCGAGTCCGTCTCCGAGCTGGTGCGGCTGAGCGCAGCCGGCCGCCTCGACCTGGCCCCCTCCATCACAGACCACCTCCCCCTCCTCGACGCGGCCGACGCGGTCAACCGTCTGGAGAACAAGATCGGCGACCCGATCCGCCTCATCCTCGTCCCCTGACGCCCGTCAGCAGGACACCAAGCCACCCTGGGCAGGGGTGAGTGGGCGCCGGTGCGTGAGGGAGCACCGGCGCCCACGGCTTTCCGGCACCAAGAATCCGACCGTCACCGGTCCTCGCAGCCACCGCTTCTCTGTTCAGCCCCCTTGAATCCGACGGCAGACCTTCCGATGTCCCTCCCCGGATGACTCGAAGCACCAGGAGTAAGACCCAATGAAGTCATTGAGAAGTGTGGTCCAGGGGCTACCTGTGAAGCTTGTCGGCGCGCACGCGACGTCCCTGCCCTTGATCATGAAGCTGCGGTACGAGCCGAGCGATCCCTATGTCGTCCGTGCCGCATTCACCACCGATGTCGACAGCGACGAGCTGGTGGAATGGATCATCGGCCGCGATCTGCTGATCGACGGCCTGCAGGGCCCCGCCGGCGAGGGAGACGTTCGCATATGGCCCTCCGGCGAGGAGGGCTGCCGCGACTTGTACATCCTTCTCAACCCGCCGTCCGGTACGGCCCTGCTCAAGGCCCCGGCGCAGGAATTCAAGGCGTTCCTGCAGGAAACCGAGGCAGTGGTGCCCAGGGGGGCCGAGCTCGGTCACAGCGACTTCGACCGCTTGCTGGCGCACTTCCTCGCCGAAGGGTGAGTCCCGTCACGTGCCCACCCGAGGCCGGCACCCGGACGTCTGCGTATCGGTGTTCGACCGCCGTGGTGAGTGCCCGCCATCATGGCGTCGAGGGCGGACGGCCGGCCTCGGTCAGGACGTTCGCCGTGACTCCGCGGCCGATCCGGGACTCCGCGGCCGATCCGGGCAAGACCGATCGGCAGGTCACCGCTGTCCATACGGTCTGTGGCGGTCGCCGTAGGAGGTGTTGAGCTGCTCGATGACGGGTGGACGGGGCCTCCTCGTCCAGGTCGAGTCGACATGGTTCCCTCCGACGTCAGGGTTCTTCCGTCCGTGCGGTCGTCCCGGCGGAGGGGCGCCGCTGACACCGACCCGAGATAGAACGATGGCAAAACATTTCGGTGACCGATGTAACCTTGGGGCATGGCCACCCACATGAGTCCTCACCCTCCCCGGAGGCGCTGGTCCGCGCTGCTCACCGCGGAGCGGCCCCGTCCCGAGGGCATACGGTCGCGGCCGAATGCCTGGTGGCTGGCCGTGGGCACGGTGTGTTTCGGCGCGTTCATGGGACAGCTGGATGCCAGCATCGTGACGCTGACCTATGGGAGCCTGGGTACCGAGTTCCGTGCTTCGCTGGCGGCGGTGGAGTGGGTGTCGCTGGCGTATCTGCTGACCCTCGTGGCGCTGCTGGTGCCCGCCGGTCGGCTGGCCGACGCGCACGGCCGCAAGCTGCTGTACCTGTACGGGTTCGCCGTCTTCACCCTCGCCTCGGCCGCCTGCGGGCTCGCCCCGTCACTGATGGCGCTTGTCGCGTTCCGCGTGGTCCAGGCGGCCGGGGCGGCCATGATGCAGGCCAACAGCGTGGCGCTGGTGACCACCAGTGCCCCGCGTGAGCGGATGCGCAGCGCGCTGGGCGTCCAGGCCGCCGCTCAGGCGCTCGGGCTGGCACTCGGGCCGACGGTGGGCGGGGCGCTGGTGTCGACGCTGGGCTGGCGGTGGGTGTTCTGGGTGAACGTACCGGTCGGGCTGGTCGCGCTGGTGGGCGGGCACTATCTGCTGCCGCGCACCCGGGCCCGGACGACGGTGGCGCGCTTCGACTGGGCCGGACTGGGACTGCTTGCCGTGGCGACCACCAGCGCCCTGATGGGCGTGTCGGCAACCTCCGGGCTGGCCGTGCCCGGATGGGGAGTGGCCCTGCTGTTCGTCGCGGCGGCCTGGACGGGCTGGGGCTTCGTGCGACGGCAGCAGCGGGCCGCCGCTCCGCTGCTGGACCTGGCTCTGCTGCGGGAGCGGACGGTGGTGTTCGGATTGGTCGGGGCGCTGAGCGGATACCTGGTGCTGTTCGGGCCGTTGGTGCTGGTGCCGGTCGTCCTCACCGCGCGCGGCTCCTCGGACCTGACCGCCGGGCTGGTACTCACGGCGCTTCCGACCGGGTTCGCGCTGGCGGCGACCGGCGGCGACCGTCTGCTGCCGCACTCTGTGACGGACCGGTGGCGGTGCCTGGCGGGGGCCGGCGTCTTCACTCCGGCCGTGGCCGCGCTGCTGGTCGTCCCCCTGACCATCGGCTGGCTGGCGCCCGTCCTGGCCCTGACCGGCGTGGGGCTGGGGACGTTCACCCCGGCCAACAACGCCATGATCATGGGGTCCATCCCGGCCCGTTCCTCGGGCACGGGAGGAGGGCTGGTCAACATGACCCGCGGTCTGGGCACAGCACTCGGCGTCGCCCTGGTCACTCTGGCCCTGCACCTGGGGAACGGTGGCGGGATACAGGCAGGGGCTCGGTGGGCGGCGGCCGTTCTGGTGGCGGCCTCGGTGGTGACGGTCGCATCGGCGTGGCTGAGTCGGAGCGGAGACCCGGGAGTGTCGCAGGCGACGCTGTGAGCAGCGGCGCGGAAGGATCGCGGAGGTGACCGCGGCCGGCCGCGCAGGGCTCAGCGGTCGCGCGGTGCGGCGAGTGCTGCGTTCAGGTCGGCTGCGCGGGGGCGGTCGTGGGGCAGTTCGCCGAGCATGGCCGCCAAGCTCCCGCCGACGGCCGCCCGCGTGGCATCAGGTGCCGCTGTCACACCCGCTCCCGGCCGGGCGTGCCGCTCACGATCGCGGTCGGCACGTGCTGTCCGTTGTCGCCGGGCGGGCAGGGGGCGTCGTCGCCGCTGCGGTGGGCGGTCACCGAACCTTCGCGGGCCGTCGGCTCGGGCGCCGGGTCCGTCCGAGCTGCGGACGGCGGGACCGTACCCGTGTGCCGCCCAGCTACCCTGGCCCCATGTCCGCGCAGCCCCACACCGAGGTCACCTCGCCCTCTCCCGGCCCTGCCGGAGAGGCACCGGAGGCCCGTCTGCTCACCGAGGCCGTCACCCGGCTGCGCCGGGCGCTGCGCTCCTCGATCCGCACCGACTACCCGTGGGAGACCCTCCCCATGGCACAGGTCGAGCTGCTGCAGGTACTCGGCGAGCACTCTCCCGCCCGGATCAGCGACCTTGCCGCCCGCCGGCGGCTGGCCCAGAGCACGGTCAGCGGGCTGATCGGCCAGATGATCACCTCCGGCCTCGTCGCGCGCGACGTCGACGCCGCCGACCGCCGCGCCTCCGTCGTCACCCTCACCGACGCCGGACGCGAGAAGCTCGCCGCCTGGACCACCGCCCACGAACGCCGCATCGACGCCGCACTCGCCGCCCTCGACGACAGCTCCCGAGCGGCCATCACCAACGCGCTGCCCGCCCTGTTCCGGCTGGCCGAACACCTCGGCGAGCCGGCCGACGGCGCGCCGGAGCGGTGACCGGCGACCGGGCACACGTCCGCAGGCCTCCTTTGGTGCGCTGAGTATCCGTATGCCCTGGCGCTTCGCGTGGCCGTGGCCCCGGCCCCGGGGAGCCGGCCGCACATGCCGGAAGCGCGCTCTCCCTCCCCGGCACGACGGAGCGGCCCGAGCGCTGCGGGCCGGTGGGACGACTTCGAGGACGGGCCGGTGACACCTCGCCGGGCTGCCGTCCGACGGCGCGGCGGGCTGACAGGCGCCGGCGAGTCCACCAGGGCGCGGGCCAGCCGGCCTTTCGCCCGGGATGCCCGTGCGGCTCGGCGGACGGTGCGGTGGGTGGCGGGGTCAGCCGAGGGTGAAGTAGGCCAGGCTGCCGAGGCCCGCCACCGTGCAGTAGAGGGCGAACGGGATGAGGGTCCGGTTCTCGAAGTACCGGACCAGGTACCGGGTGGCGAGGTAGGCCGCCACGAAGGCGGCGATGCTGCCCATCAGCAACGGGCCGCGCAGACCGCTGCCTTCCGCTCCGAGGAGCGGGGGCAGCTTGAGCACGGCTGCTCCGCCGATCACCGGTGTGGCGAGCAGGAAGGCGAACCGGGCGGAGTCCTCGTGGCTCAGGCCGCGGAAGATTCCCGCGCTGATGGTCGAGCCGGAGCGGCTGATGCCGGGGAACAGGGCGAGGATCTGTGCCGCGCCGATCGCCATGGCCTGAGGGATGGTCATTTGGGTGATGCGCTGATCGGACAGTTCGTCCGGTGCCAGGTCCGTGTCTCCCGCCGCCGGCTGGACTCCTGCCCGCCGCCGCCCTGTTCCGCCGCGGCGCAACTGCTCGGTGACGAAAAGGACGATGCCGTTGAGGGCCAGGAAGACCGCCGTCGGGACGGGGCGCCCGAGTGTCGTGCGGAACACCTTGTCGAGCGCGACGCCGGCGACGCCCACCGGGATGCAGGCCATGATGATCAGCCAGGCCAGCCGCTGGTCCACGGTCTGGATGCGTCGCTGGGTGATGGACGTGGACAGCCCGCGGATCACCCGGAGCCAGTCCCGCCAGAAGTAGACCACCAGCGCGAGGGCCGTGGCCAGATGGAGGCCGACCAGTTCGTTCAAGTAGAGCGAGCCGCTCGCGGAAACGTCCAGATCGCGCTTCCAGTGCCCGCCCAGCAGCGCGGGTATCAGGATGCTGTGCCCGAGGCTGGACACGGGGAACAGTTCGGTGACGCCTTGCAGCAGGCCGACGCCCACGGCTTCCGGATAGGTGAGAACGGACATGGGCGACCCTTGCTCGATGCGGGCGGCAGGTGGGTGACACTGGTCGGCCTTCGGGCCGAATGCCGGATCAGGCGGAACCTACTACACGGCTGTAAAAACTGGGTCACGGGCGGGGTGTCTTCACCTCGGTGCCCCCCACTGTTCACCTGTTGCGGACCTCCGGGCTGTCCGAGTTGATCTCCCTGTCCGGTAGGACCGTTCGCCCCTGTTCCGGCTTGTGCGTGCTCGGGACGGCCGGGTCGTCTGTGGCGGCTGCGCCGTGTCCGGTGTCAGTGGCCGCTGTGATGCTGGCGGCATGACCCCTTGGAACCTGCTCGACCTCGACAAGGCCCTGCGTGTCAGCTGGGCCGCCGACACCTGCTCGCCCGACGATCGGGCCGACTGGGAGCCCGGCAACCCGGCCTGGGGGCACTGCGACATCACGGCCTTGATCGCCAACGACGTCTTCGGCGGCGATCTCGTGGTCGGTGAGGTGCACCTTGACGGGACCCAGCATGGCTTCCACTGGTGGAACCGGTTGCCCAGTGGCGTGGAACTCGACCTGACGCGCGAGCAGTTCCGGCATGGACAGACTGTCACGGCCGCTCGTGTCATCGAGCGCCCGCCGGGCCCTTTGCCCCGCCGCTGGGAGGAGTACCTCCTTCTGCGCGAGCGTGTCGTCGAGCAGCTCGGTTCGCTCCCGGGACCTGTCTGACGGACTGCGGTCAGCCCGTCTGGTTCGGCAGGACGAGGCCCCGGCCGCTGGTCGCCCGGGCAGCCGCAGTGAGGAGCCCTCGGCCCGGCGGCGCCGTTGCCGGCGGCGGCCGTGAGCTCCCGTGTCGCAGCTCGAACGGCACGTTGACGTGTTCCGTACACCGTGGGTCCGCCGGGTCGGCGGGTCAGCTGCCGCCGGCGGCCTCTGGCTGGTGGGCGGCGGCGTCCAACTGGTAGGGGACGCTGGTGACCATCACGCCGGGCATGAACAGCAGCCGGGTCTTGAGCCGCAGGGCGCTCTGGTTGTGCAGGAGTTGCTCCCACCAGCGGCCCAGCACGTACTCGGGGATGATCACGGTGACGACGTCACGGGGGCTGTCGCGGCGGATGCGGCGGACGTAGTCGAGGACCGGGCGGGTCACCTCCCGGTAGGGGGAGTCGAGCACGACCAGGGGTACGTCGAGGTTGTGCTCGTCCCACTGCCGCTTGAGCTCGTCGCTCTCGTGCGGCTCGACGGAGACGTTGAGGGCCTCGATCTGGTGGGGGCGGATGGAGCGGGCGTAGCCGAGGGCCCGCAGGGCGGGGGCGTGGATCTGGGAGACGAGAACGATCGCGTGGTTGCGGGACGGCGGCTGGGAGGGGGCGGTCGCCGGGACGGAGAGTTCCCTGGCGACGCGGTCGTAGTGGCGTCGGATGCCCTGCATGGCGAAGAACAGCAGGGGCATGGCGATGGTGACGATCCACGCGCCGTGCAGGAACTTCGTCGCCAGCACGATCACCAGTACCACGCCGGTGAAGAAGGCTCCGGTGGCGTTGATGGCCTGCGAGCGGCGGATACGGCGCCGGGCGGACGGGCCGGTGGTGTGGGCGAGCTCCTTGCTCCAGTGCTTCACCATGCCCGCCTGGGAGAGGGTGAAGGAGACGAAGACGCCGACGATGTACAGCTGGATGATCGAGGAGACGTCCGCGTCGAAGGCGATGATCAGGCCGATCGCGGCGAGCGCCAGCAGGATGATGCCGTTGGAGAAGACCAGCCGGTCGCCGCGGTTGTGCAGCTGGCGGGGCAGGAAGCGGTGCTGGGCGAGCAGCGAGGCGAGCAGCGGGAAGCCGTTGAACGCGGTGTTGGCGGCGAGGATCAGGATCCCGGCGGTGAAGGCCTGCACGTAGTAGAAGAGGAACGTCGCGTTGCCGAAGGACGCCTTGGCGATCTGGGCGAGCGCGGTGGGCGTCGAGGTGCCTGCGGGCAGGCCCAGCTCGGTCGGGCTGTCCGCGACGTGCACGCGGTAGAGCAGCGCCAGGACGGTGATGCCGGCGAACATGGTGATCGACATCGCGCCCATGATGACCAGGGACATCGCGGCGTTGCGGCTCTTCGGCTTCCGGAAGGCGGGCACGCCGTTGCTGATCGCCTCCACGCCGGTCAGCGCGGTGCAGCCGGACGCGAAGGCGCGCATGCCGAGGAAGACCAGGGCCAGGCCGGTGAAGGTGCCGGTGGCGTGGATGGTCAGGTGGGCCGACTCGGCGCGGACGGTTTCCCCGGCGGCCAGGCGTACGGCGGCGAACGCGAACATCGCGTAGATGCCGAGCACGAAGCCGTAGGTCGGTACGGCGAAGGCCCGCCCGGACTCCTTCACACCGCGCAGGTTCATCAGCGTCAGCAGCCCCACGGCGGCCACCGACAGCTCGACCGCGTACTTCGACAGGGACGGCGCGGCGGAGGTGATGGCCGCGATGCCGGCGACCACGGAGACGGCCACGGTCAGTACGTAGTCCACGAGCAGGGCGCTGGCCGCCGTCAGGGCGGCGGTGCGGCCGAGGTTGTCGGTGCTGACCGCGTAGGCGCCGCCGCCGTTGGGGTAGGCGTAGCAGGTCTGCCGGTAGGAGGAGATCACCACCACCAGCAGCAGGATGATCGCGGCGGCGATGTACCAGGTGAGATGGAGCAGCTGGGTGCCGCCGTAGGCGAGAATCAGCAGGATCTCCTCGGTGGCGTACGCGACGGAGGAGAGCGGGTCGCTGCAGAAGACCGGGATGGCCAGCCGCTTGGGCAGCAGGGTGTCGGAGAGCTGGGCCGTCCGCATGGGGCGGCCGACGAGCAGGTGCTTCGGCAGCGGTCTCACATCTGGCGATGCTAGGTGTGCGGTGGACACGCCAGGCAGCACCGGACGCCAGAAGGCCATCAAAGGTGCGTTAAGATCCCGCGATCGGCGTCATGCCTGCTCAGCTGGGCCCCGCTGGGAACCCCGTCCGCACGCCCCGAGGACGCGGACGTCGCCCTTCCGGCGCTACGGCGACGCTCCACGCGGCAACGGCGTCGGTCTCGGCCTCGCCGTCGCCCGCGGCTTCGCCGAGGCCATCGGCGGCACCCTGACCCGAGGACAGCCCCGGCGGCGGCCTCACCATGGTCCTCCCCCACCTCCCGGCAGCCCCGGCCACGCGTCTGCCGAAGCCGGGACTCCGGTGACCGCCGCGCCCCGGACCCCGTCGCGTGCGGAGGCCGGACATTGCCGGGTCCCGGCAAGCCATCCTCCCGGGAAGTGCAGGCCGGCAATCTGTCAAAGACGCATCAAGAGCAGGTAAGGTTCCCAACGGTGTGCCGGGAAGTCTGGTCGGCGAGCAGGGGATGTGGTCTCTCTTCCGATCGGGGACGTTGCCGGTGGTACTCGTTGCTGTCTTCGGGGTGGCGCTGCTGATCGCGGTGCTGCTGTCCGGGCTCGCCGCCCGCACCGTGCTGTCCACCTCCCTCCTCTTCCTCGTCGGTGGCGCGCTGGTCAGCGACGGTTTCCTCGGGCTGATCCACATCACACCGGACAGCGGGATCGTGTCGGTCACCGCCGACCTGGCGCTGTTCGCGGTGCTGTTCACCGACGGCCAGCACGTCTCCTTCGCCAAACTGCGCGCCAACTGGCGCAACCCGGCCCGCGCGCTGGGGTTGGGCATGCCGCTGGCGTTCGTGTTCATGGCGCTGATCACGCACTTCCTGGTCGGCCTGGACTGGACCACCTCGTTCCTGGTGGGCGCGGTGCTGGCGCCGACCGACCCGGTGTTCGCCTCGGCGATCGTGGGCCGCAAGGAGGTCCCGGCCAAGCTGCGTGAACTGCTCAACGTGGAAAGCGGCGTCAACGACGGCCTGGCCCTGCCGGTCGTCCTGTTCCTGATCGCCGCCGCCGGTCCCGCCGCCGGGCACGCGGACGAGGCGTCGATCGGCCGGATCGCGCTGGAACTGGCCCTGGGCCTGGCCTTCGGCGTGCTGCTGCCGCTGCTCGTCAACGGGCTCGTGCGCTTCCCTCTGCTGGGGGCCGAGCCGAAGCTGCAGCCGCTGCTGCCGCTGGCGACCGGAGTCATCCTGTACGGGCTGTGCCACCTCACCCACGCCAACCCCTACCTGGCCGCCTTCTCCGCGGGGGCGGTGTTCACGGCCGTGTCGCCGGAGGCGAAGGAGGCGTTCGAGCCGCTGGGCGAGGCGTTGGCGGAACTGGCGAAGTTCGCCGCGCTGCTGGTGTTCGGGGCGCTGCTCACGCCGCGTCTGTTCGGGGACCTGTCGTGGCAGGGATACGTCGCGGTGGTTCTGGCGATCGTCCTGATCCGCCCGGCCTCGCTGCTGATCTCGCTGGCCGGTACCCGGTTCGAGCGGCGCGAGAGGCTGACCGCGGCCTGGTTCGGGCCGAAGGGCTTCGCTTCGGTGGTGTACGGGCTGCTTGTGCTGCAGTCGGGCATCCCGCGGGCGGAGCAGGCGTACACGCTGATCGCGGTGTGCATCGCCTTCTCGATCGTGGCGCACTCCAGTACCGACGTACCCCTCGCCCGCATGTTCGACGTCGAGGACCTGGTCGGCATCCCCGAGGACGAGAGCGGCCAGGACGGCCTCGAGGCCGGACAGGAGGGGAAGACCGCCGTATGAGCGATTGGCACAGCTGGGCGGCCGTGACCGTGTTCGTCGGCGCGTACGGACTGATCATCAGTGAACGCGTCCACCGCACGGCCGCGGCCCTCGGCGGCGCCGGGGCCATGCTTGCGATCAGCGCCACCGACGACAGGGCGGCGTTCTACTCCGAGCACACCGGCATCGACTGGAACGTCGTCTTCCTGCTGCTCGGGATGATGGCGATCGTCGGCATACTGCGCCAGACCGGCCTGTTCGAGTACCTGGCGATCTGGTCGGTGAAGCGGGCCCGCGGCAGTCCCTTCCGGGTGATGGCCATGCTGGTCGTCATCACCGCCGTCGCCTCCGCGCTGCTGGACAACGTCACCACCGTGCTGCTGATCGCCCCGGTCACGTTGCTCGTCTGCGAACGCCTCGGTCTGGCCTCCGCGCCCTTCCTGATCGCAGAGGTGTTCGCCTCCAACATCGGCGGAACCGCGACGCTGGTCGGCGACCCGCCCAACATCATCATCGCCAGCCGGGCCGGACTGACCTTCAACGACTTCCTCGTCCACCTGGCCCCGGTGGCAGCCGTCCTGACGGCGGTGCTGCTGGGGCTGTGCCGGGTGATGTTCCGCAAGGTGTTCGTCCACGACGAGGAGCGCGCCGGGCAGGTCATGGCGCTGACCGAGCGCGAGGCCATCCGCGACCCGCGACTGCTGTGGCAGGGTCTGGCCGTCCTCGCCCTCGTCGTGGCAGGCTTCGTCCTCCACCCGGTACTGCACTACGCGCCGAGCGTGGTCGCCCTGCTCGGCGCCGGCCTGCTCGTCGCCGTGTCCAGGCCGGATACGCGGCAGGTCCTGAGCGAGGTGGAGTGGCCCACCCTCGCCTTCTTCGCCGGCCTGTTCGTCATGGTCGGAGCGCTGATCGAGACCGGCGTCATCGGCGAGCTCTCCCGCGTGTTGGCCAGCGCCACCGGCGGCCGCGAACTCGGTGCCGTACTCATCCTGCTGGGCGGCTCGGCACTGCTGTCCGGCATCGTGGACAACATCCCGTACGTGGCGACCATGGCGCCCATCACGGCCGACCTGGTCAAGGACCTGGGCGGCGCGGCTGACGGTCACCACGTGCTGTGGTGGGCCCTGGCTCTCGGTGCCGACCTGGGCGGCAACGCCACCGCCATCGGTGCCAGCGCCAACGTCGTCGTCCTGGGCATCGCCGAACGCAACCGACAGCCCATCTCCTTCTGGCAGTTCACGAAGTACGGCCTCGTCGTCACCCTCACCACCGTCGCGATCAGCGCTCTGTACCTGTGGCTGCGCTACTTCGTACTGGCCTGACGCACTGTCGGTGATGCCTGACGACCAGCGGTGGCACACCGAACGCGGAGGCCGCCGTCCTCTTGTGAGGGGGCGTCGGCGGTGGTCGGACCACGTCGAACGGCGGTGCTGTGGCGCCGGCGGCGTGGTCCGCTGCGGCGGCGCAGCACCGCCGTCGAAGCGCGGATCGTGCCCGCCCCCGCAGACTCGCTTGGTCGCCGACCGGGGGACCGCTCGTGTGATCAAGAGCCGGGAGTGTCCAACATGCCCGTCTTCCCCAGGAGCTCATGCAGCAGGTGCGAGGCGGTGACGACTCCGAGCAGACGTGTGCCGCCCTTGCCCTTCTCCGCGACCGCCACCAGCGGACTGCGCACCCGCGCCATCAGCGCGGCCACCTCCAGCGCCGTGTCGTCCGGATCAGCGATCGGCGGTGGCGCCGCCGTGCTGGACAGACACTCGCCGACGCGGCGCCCGGCCAGCGCCTGGCACAGCCGGTCGGCGTGCTGCTCGTCGACGACCGCGGCCAGCGTGGGATCCTCGATCACATAGGCGGGAACCAGCACCTTGACCATCTGGGAAGCCGGCAGGATCGCCTTCGGCTCGCCGCGCTCGTCCAGCACGAGCAGCCCGGGCAGCTTGTGCTCGGCCATCAGCCGTGCCGCCTCCAGGGCGTCGCTGTCGACGCTCACCGACTCGTATTCCACCGCCAGGTCACGTGCGCGCACGGTCGGCTCCTCGTCTTTCCTCGACGTCCCAGGTCCCAGCGTCGTACGCGTCCTGCCCGCGCGCCAGGCCGTCGAACGGAACCATACGGAACAGCAACGGAACACCCCGGACGCGTGGCGGTTCCGGCAGGAGGTCCTGAGCCGCCGGGTCTGGAACCGGAGGACGGCCTGGACCGGACACGCCGCCGCGGCTCGGCGCACGCGCTCCAGCCGGTCCCCGGCACGGCCGGGCTGTTCAAAGCCCCTCCTCCCCGTGCGGGTGCCGTCGTGGCCACCGGTGCGCCACCTGGCGGGGACGGTGGTGACGGTCAACCGGTCGTGGGCGGGAGAGATCCGCCGGCATGGGACATGAGGTGCGGCCGGTGCAGATGGCGCGAGGGGGTGCGTTCGATGATCAGGAAAGCGGCGTCGTCGGTGAGCTGCTCGCCGGTGTGGTCGAGCAGGTCGCGGTGAAGGTGGTGCAGCAGGGCGTCGGGGCTTGAGGCGGGGCAGGAGGCGACCCGTTCGGCGAGCGGGTAGAAGGCTCCGGTCGGTGAGCGGGCTTCGATCACGCCGTCGGTGTAGAGCAGCAGCATGTCGCCCGGTTCCAAGGTGAACGGGTCGGTGCGGTCGTTCCGTGTACAGAGGGCGCACAGGCCCAACGGGGGCGCGGGTCGTCGGGAGTTCAGGACGGTCACCTGGTCTCCACGGATCAGCAGGGGTGGCGGATGGCCGCAGTTGAGCATCTCGGCCTGCGGGCCCTGGTCGTGGATGTCGATCATGACAGCGGTGATGAAGTGCTCGCCGGCGTCGTGCGCGGTGTCGGCGACCTCCTCCAGGTTCCGGCAGACGCTCTCTTCGACGGCGGTGACGAGCTCGGGCAGGGAGGCGTACCGGTGAGCGCCCTCACGGAACGCGCCCATCACCACCGATGCCTCGCCGATGGAGGCCAGTCCGTGGCCTCGTACGTCGCCGATGAGGACCCGGGTGCAGGGTTGATCGGTGCGGGCGACCGCCAACAGGTCGCCCCCGATCTGGGCCTCGTCCTCGGCGGCCAGATACAGCCAGGCCACCCGCAGGGGTCCGATCCGGCGGGGTGGAGGCCGCAGCAGAATCCGCTGTGCCGTCTCGGCCACCGACCGCACCCGGCTCAGCTCACGGGTACGCCGCTCGCGCACGTAGGTGATGAAGACCACCAGAGCCGACAACACGGCCAGCGCGATGAGCTGCGCCACGTGGTTGGTCGTGGTCAGCCCCCCGTGGAATATCGAGATGATCACCAGGGCCGCCTGCGCCAGAGCCCCGACCAGGGCGGTCAGCCGCGGACCGGCGAAGGAGGCGGTCAGAGTCGGCGCGATGACCAGCAACGGGCCCAGATGGACACTGGTGCCGATGCCGATGTCCGTCACCGTGATGGCCACGATCAGTGCGAGCGCGATCACCAGCAGCCCGCGCTCCGCGCGCTGCTCCAGGACGGGGTCTTCCGATATCCCTCGTGCACCCATACGGCCTTTTTACGCCTGTTTTGACCGTTCGCGCGCTCCGCGTCGTGTCCTGTCGCGGCCGGTACGGCTCGCGGCGCCCCCCTGAGGCGGGACGTCGAGTGCTGCCCGTGATCGCTGGTCGCCGGCCCCGGTCGGCGGGGCCTGGTTCGAGGCGGTGCCGTGGAGGTGGGCGGGTGGCGGTGGGCGGCGTCGCCGGCGATCAGTACGCGGCCGTCGTCGGGCCCGTGGTTGAGGTGGAAGACCATTCCTCGGACTTCGGCCCAGGTGGTCGGAGCCCATGGCTGCCGCATCGTCGGGCGGTCGCCCGCGGCGGCTGCCTGTGCCGGCCACCCGAGTCGAAGATCGAACGCCTTCGCACCGTTGCGCCAAGGGAGCGTCAAGAGGCTGGTGGGCGGCCATACTTGACCATGCGGGGGCGCCCCGTGACGGCCTGATGCGGGGAGGCGATGTGAGCGGTGACGGCAAGGGGCTGGGGAAGGTCGAGGTCAGGCTCAAGTGGGACCCGAGCCCGCTGGGGGAGCCGCCTCGTCATCTCGACATCATCGCCGCGACCTACTCCGTCGACGCACCCCACGGGCGGCCGGTGTACGTCGTCCACTGGGACAGCCGGTCGCCGGACGGCACCATCAACATGAGCCGGCACAGCCGCACCGGCATGGGCTTCGGCTTCGTCGAGGTGATGGTCCTCGAGTTCGACCGGCTGTCGGAGGTCTACGGGAGGGTGGTGGTCGGGGTGGTGATCCACCAGAACGGCGGGCCCCGTACCTTCGGCGACATGTCGAACGCCGGGGTCCTCGTCGCCCAGAGGTACACGGAGCTGCTGAAGGACGACTTCGGACGGGTCACCGACTCGACCGCCGCGACGGTGGCGGAGTTCACCCGGGACGGGACCGGAGCATGGCGGTTCCGCGAGATGATCCGCGGATTCGACAGCGACCCGGTGGCCTTCACCGCGGAGATGGGCAGCGCCCGCCCGTGACGTCGGGGCATGGCCCGCGACGGGTGTCGGTCCGCTTCGGCGCGCGCCTCGATGTCCTCGATGCCGGTGGGCCGGCCGGCACGGTTCCACCGGACGTACCGGCCGCCCGCGATCAGGGGTGTGGCCACCCTCGACCGGATCGGCCGGCCTCGCAGCAGGTTCACCACAAGGGTGAACGCCGCGGCCGCAGACCGGGAGACCGGCGAACACCGCGACCGCGTGGAACGGCACCAGTTCCTGCTCCTGGTCCGCCGCCGCCGCCGCGACGATCACAGCGGCGGCCGCCGGGTACACCGCGAACGACCGGCCGGTACGGGGTGTGGTGACGGTTGGCCCGGCCCGGCACCGGCGGCAGCGCACCCGGCCGGTCGGCCGTGCCGGACCGCGCCCTTTCCAGGCCCGGTCCGGCCCGGAAGGGAGGAGTGGGCGGCGGCGAGCAGCAGCGGGGAACCGGTCAGCTGGACCGCACCCCGGAGCCGGGAGGCGTTGCAGCACCCTTCGCCGAGTCGCCTCACTGCTCCTTGGACCCGGCCGCCTCCCGGGCACGGCGGTCGGTGGACGGGATGCGCGGGTCGGTGGCGCGTGTGATGGCGGACTCGACCGCGGCCACCCGGTCGGCGAGGAGGCCGAGGGCGGCCACGACGGGCTCCCCCGCACGAGCGACGCCGAGGGCTCGCGGGAGGGTGACGGGGTCCTCGGCGGGACCGCCGAGGACCTGCGTGCGGACGTAGGCGGCCTTCACCTCGGCCCAGCGTGCCGCTTCCCCGGTGGTCAGCGTGTGGCGCAGTTCGGCGAGTTTCAGCAGGTTGGCCTCCGCGCCCGTGGTGAGGGTCTGGGCCTCCGCGGTGAAGTGGTCGTCGACGACGGCGGCGAGTTCGGCGTCGTTCATGACGGGCCGCAGGCGTTGGGCGATCTTGTTCATGGTGCGGTAGGAGCCCTGGAGCCGGAAGGGCGGCTCGGTGCGCGCGGCGTCGGACTGTGCGGCGGAGGCGATGTAGGCGGCATTGACCGCGAGGACCGTCCTCCGCACGGTGAGCAGGTGGCGCAGCACGGCCACGATCTGCTCGACCTCGGCGGGAGCATAGGGGGACGTGAGCCGGTCGGCGCGGGCGGCGGGATCGTCGGCGGCGAGCCGGACGAACAGATCGAGGTCGCGGCGGTCGCGTCCGGCGAGCGGGGCGAGCACCGGGTTGGAGGTGAGCGCGTTCTCCAGGAAGCTGTGCGCGAAGACGTCGTCCTTGCCGGTGAGGACGTCGCCGAGGTTCCAGACGTCGGCGCGGTTGGCGAGCATGTCGGGGACGTGGAAGCGAGCGCCGGACTCCGTGTAGGGGTTGCCGGTCATGCAGACCGCGAAGCGCTTGCCGCGCAGGTCGTACGTGCGCGGCTCGCCGTCCCACACGCCGTCGATGCGACGGGTGGCGTCGCACAGGGGGATGAACTTCTGCAGCAGCTGCGGTGAGGTGTGCTGGATGTCGTCGAGGTACAGGAGCGTGTTGTTGCCCGCCGCGAGCGCGAAGTTGATCTTCTCGATCTCCCGGCGGGCTGTGGCGTTCGGGGCTTCGGCCGGGTCGAGCGAGGTGACGGAGTGGCCGAGTGCGGGGCCGCTGACCTTGACGAGCATCAGGCCGAGGCGGTCGGCGACGTACTCCGTCAGCGTCGTCTTGCCGTAGCCGGGTGGGGAGACCAGCAGCAGGAGGCCGCCGGTGTCGGTGCGCCTGGTCTCCCCCGCGGTGCCGAGCTGCCGGGCGAGGCTGTCGCCGATGAGGGGCAGGTACACCTCGTCGATGAGGCGATTGCGCACAAAGGCCGCCATGGAGCGCGGACGGTGGTCGTCCAGGTGCAGTCGGGTGCGTTCGGCGGCGATCAGGGCGGTGCGCCGGCGCTGGTAGCCGCGGAACGCGGGTACCTCCACCTCGGCGAACCGCTTGGTCCGGGCGAGGAACTCGTCGACGCGCAGGGTCAGGGTGCGGCCGGTGATGCGCGGGTGGGTGCCGAGCAGCCCCTCGGCCGTGGTCACCGGCGAGACGCCGGAGTCGTAGCGGACCAGGTCCGGGCACAGCTCGGCGGCCACCGCCTCGGCCAGGTCCCCTGTGGTGGCCTCCGTGCCGGTGGAGGCCGCGTACGCCGACAGCCACGCCTCGGCGAGCTGGCGGCGGGCGGCGAGGTCGTCGAGTGCGGCCAGGTCCTCTTCGTAGGCCGACGCCGCCACCGTGTGCCGGAATGTGTCGAGCAGGGTGCGGGTGGCGGTGCTGATGACGAAGCCGTCGGGGCCGGTCGTCAGTTCCTCGAAGAGGTACGACGCCGCCGGGGAGGCGAGCTGCCCGGCATCCGGGGACCAGGCGCCGATCGCCGATGCCAGTTCCGCCTCGAGCTCGGCGATCGCGGGCGTCGGGCCGAATGTGTCGCGGGCCCGGGCCAGGGACACCGCGCGCCGGGTCCACGTCGCGCGCGCCTCGGCCGTCGTGCCGTGCGTCCAGAAGAGCTGGGCCAAGGCGCGGGCCGCGGGCTCGTGGCGCAGCGGACCGGCCTGTTCGTACACGGACAGGAGCGCGGTGAGGATCAGGGTGGCGTCGTGGTCGTGGACGCCCCGCTCGTAGCCCTCGTCGTACGCCTCCTGGGCCGCCCTGCGGACGAGGTCGGGCAGGTCGCCCTCCGCCAGGGCGGCCGGGCCGTGTTCCCTGAGCAGGCGGGCGGCGAGGTGTTCGGCGCGGTAGACCTCCGGCGACTCGGACGGCAGGGTGCGCTCCCAGTACGGGCGCGTGGCGGCGAAGTCCGGGTCGGTGACCGGTGAGCGGTAGTCGGTGCCGGCGAGTGCGAAGGCGAGGCCGTCGCCGTGCGGGACCAGGGTCAGGTCGAGGGGCTGGGTGGTGACCGTGAAGCGGTGGCTGCCCAGGCGGATGGTGCGCCCGCCGTCGGCGTACAGGTCGGTGCGGTCGCGCAGGGCGCGGACCGCCTCCTGCCGCGCGGTCTTCAGGCGGCCGTCCAGTTCCTCCGCCCGGACGCCGTCGCCGAGTCCGCGCAGTTCGTCGGCGGTGTGGCGGACCTTGGCGACCATCGGGTCGGAGGCGAAGTAGGTGGCGACCGCGTCCGCGTCGACGAGTGTGGCCGCGCGCCGGGCGATCGTCTCCAGGATGCGGGCGGCGGAGGCCGCGAGCTGTTCGGCGCGGCGGGCGCGGGTGTCGAGGAGGCTCTGCTTGCGGGCGGAGAACGCCTCGTGGACCTCGGTGCGCCGGCCGGCGAGCTCGCTCAGGAAGTCCTCGAACTCCGCGAAACGGGACTCCAGGTTCTCCAGCCGCACCAGCGTGCCCGCCAGCTGCTCGTCGCACGCCTCCGGGCTGTCGGCCACCGCCAGCGCGCCGGTGACCGCCTGGCCGAGCAGCGCGAACTCGGCGGCGAACTCGGCGCGGCCCTCGCTGTCGCGGAGGGTGCGGCGGCGGGCGTCCAGGGTGGCGCGGGCGCGGTTGGCCCCGCCCAGCACGTCGGCGATGCGCTGAAGGACGGATGTGCGGACGGTGGCGTCGCCGATGTCGAGGCTGTTCACGACGTCGGTGACCGTGCGCAATGTGTCGGCGAGGTCGTCGAGCCGGGCCGCGACGGGTGCCGCCTCGGCGACACTGCCGATCGACTCGGCGTCGGCGACGAGCTGTGCGACCTCGCGGTGGTGCTCGGCGAAGGCGTCCTCGCGGGCCAGGAAGGTGACGGCCCGCTGCCCGAACGCGGCGAGGTCCGCTTCCGCCTCGGCTGCGAGTTCGTCGATGCGGGCGGCGTCGGCGTACCGCATCTCCCTCAGCGTCAGCAGGTGCCCCTGGGCGTGCCGGAGTTCGGTCAGCCCGCTCACCCAGGCGGCCGCACCGCGCGGCGCCTCGCCCCGCAACCGGCGCACCACCGCCGCCAGACGGCCCGATGCTTCCTCGAGCGCCTCGGCGGCCCGGCGGGTCAGTGCCCGGACGGTGCGGAACTCGGCGAGCACCTGCTCGGCCGTGTCCCTCACGGCGTCCAGTGCGGTCCGCAGGTCGCCCAGGTCCTCCTCGTCCAGCCAGTGGTGGTTGTCGGTCGCGCGGACGCAGGCGGCGGCCAGAGCCTCGTACACCTCGGTCGTCGGCGTGGTCTCGGCGGCCGCGCGGCTGATGGACAGGCAGTCGGCGATGCCGCGCACGAGGTCGGCGTTGCCGACGCGGCCCAGCGGGCCGGTGCCCGTGCGGGCGGCGTGGGTGTCGGCGGCGTAGGGGGAGGTCCACTGCTGGAGCGGGTGCGTGCGGGCGGGGGCGTCGCCGTCGGCCCGTAGCGTCATCAGGGTGCCGTCGTCGAACCGGGCCCAGCCGTGACAGGTCAGCGGGGTGGCGACCTCTTTGCGGATCGTGTTGTACGACAGCAGCAGGCTGCGTCCCTCGGCGCGCGCGTGGAAGGCGAACAGGACGTCCTCGCCGTGGGGCGAGCGCACCTCGCGCTCGAATTCCAGGCCGGTCGTGTCGAGGTCGTACGTCTTGTGGGCGCCTCCGGCCAGGCAGTAGCCGCCGGGGAACACGATCCCCTGGTCCTCGGGCAGGCGGCGGCACGCCTGCCCGATGCCGTCGAGACGCACCACGGACTTGGTGAGGGTGTCGAAGACCAGGTAGCGGTGGGCTTCCTCCTTGTAGGGGCGGACCCGCAGCAGGCTCAGCGCGCCCACGCGCGCGTGCGCGATGTCCGCATCGGCCAGTGACTGCAGCGGTTCGTCAACAGGCTCCGAGTAGATGCCCCGGTCCGTCTCGGTGTCGTTCTCCGCCTTGATCGTCAGCGTCCCGCCGAGGGTGTCGACGAAGACCTCGCCGTGGACGGACACGTGCGGGTGGCGGCCCAGGATGTGGTCCTCGCGAGTCGCCTCGGTCCACGCGATGTCGTGGGAGGGCGGCAGCACGTGATCGCGGTCGCCCCGCGCGTCCAGGAACGTCACCTGCCCGTCGTCGGCCAGCGCCCAGCGCAGCACCCTGATGTCGTCGGTCTTCTCACCGGTCTGGAAGACGGCCAGCAGCTTGCCGTCGATGCGGCGGAGCCGGAGCAGGCGGGCTTGACGGTAGTAGCGGTGGAGGGCCCCGAACTCCCGTACGAAGGCCGGGTCGTCGAGCAGTCCGGGTACCGCGTCCTCGGGCAGCCGGCCCAGGTCGCGGTCGTACAGTGCGAGGACCTCGCCCACCTCGGGCTCGGGACGCGTGCCGTGGTACCCGAACAGCAGGCGCTCCCCGACCGCCACGACGTCCCGGGCAACGCAGGCCTGCTCGGTCCGCAGCCGGCCCGTCGCGGTGAGGTCGAGCCGCGTGGCACCGAACTCCTCGACGCGACGGGCGTTGAGGAACTCGGCACCGCGGGCGAGTTCCGCCGCTCGTGCGGTGAGCCGGTCGCGCAGCACCTCGTACGTTCCGGTGTCGACGGCGTCGTACGAACCCGTCTCCAGGGCGGTTGCCATGGATCGTGCGTCCCTTCCATCAGGTGGTGCGGTGCCGGAGCCGCCGTCCCCTGTGCGGCAGCTCCGGCACCGCGGTCATCAGGCCTAGGCCGTACCGTTGACGGCGATGAGAGGGGTGTCGGCGAGGCCCAGCTCCCCGGCCTTGTCGAGGAGCTGCTGAACCTGCCCGGCGTTCGTGGCGCCCGACCCCATCAGCTTCATCAGCAGCGCGGAGACGGTGAGGTTCTGCACGTCCGCCGTCGACACCGAGCCGAGGATCCGGCTCAGGTCGTCGGCGAAGCTCGACGTACCGTCCAGCCATGGCTTGGCCAGCGCCTGTGCGGTCCCGGAGTGCTCGACGAAGCCGTCCACCCCCTTGCCGAGGGCGATGGAGGACATGAGCCGGTCGAAGAAGACCGACTCCCCGCCGACGATGTCGATGTCCGCGTTCTCGAGCCCCGTGGCAAGGACGGTGGCCTGCGCCTCGGCGACCTGCCGCTGCACGTCCAGCCCCGCGAGCCGGATCTCCTTCTCCGCCTGCAGCCGCAGCCGGTACTCCTCGTGACCCCGGGAGGCCTCGTCCAGCGCGGCCATCGCCGCCGCCTTCTCCGTCAGGCCCGCCGCCTCGGCCTTCAGCTTCTCGCCGATGGCGGTGGCCTCCGCCAGCGCCTTGGCCTGGGCCCCCTCGGCCTCCGCGCGCATCCGTGCCTCGGTCGCGACGGCCTCCGCCCGGCCGGCCTTCTCGATGACCTCGGCCTCCTTGCCGCGGACCTGCACGGCCGCGAGCCCCTCGGCGGCCGCTTCCGCCTGGATCCCCTCGGCCAGCCGCAGCTTGGCCTGCGCGTCGAGGTCGGCCGTCTTCAACCGCGCCTCGGCCAGGGTCAGTTCCTCAGCCGCGCGGTGCGTGGCGGCCTGCTCGGCGGCCTCGGCTGCCTTGATGTCCTTGACCAGCTTCTCCTGCGCCTCGGCCTCGGCGGCGATGATCACGGCCTGGCGCCGCCGCTCCGCCTCCTCGACGGCGCGCAGCTTCTTGATCGACTCCTCCTGCTCGGCGACCGTACGGTCCACGGCGACGCGCTCGCGGATGACCTCGGCGATCTCCCGCTTCTCCGCCTCCACCTCCTTCTCGGCGGCGATACTGGTCAGCTGCGTCTCCCGCTCCCGGGCGATGACCTCCAGCAGACGGTCCTTCTCGATCCGCTCGTTCTCGACGGCGATGACCCGCTCGCGGTTCTTCGCCGCGACGGCGACCTCACGGGCCTGGTTCTCACGCTGCACACCCAGCTGCTCCTCGGTGCGCAGGAAGGCGCCCTGCGCCCGCAGCCGCTCCTCCTCCACGACCCGCGCCGTCTCGGCCTCCTCGCGGGCCCGCAGGGTGTCGATCTCACGCTTCTGCTTGATCTCGGCGTCGGCCTGCCGGCGCTCCAGCTCCAGGATCGCCTCGCGTGCGTCGACGTTCTGCCGGGTGATCTCCTTCTCCTCGGTGCGCTGGGCCTCGTTGGTGCGCACGTGCTCGACGGCCGTCAGCTCGGTGATCTTCCGGATGCCCTGCGCGTCCAGCACGTTGGCCGGGTCGAGCTGGGTCAGCGGCGTCTGCTCCAGGTAGTCGATCGCGGCGTCCTCGAGGTGGTAGCCGTTGAGGTCGACGCCGATGACCTCGATGATCCGGTACCGCAGTTCCTCGCGCTTGGTGTACAGGTCGGTGAAGTCCAGCTGTTTGCCGACGGTCTTCAGCGCCTCGGAGAACTTCGCGTGGAACAGTTCCTGCAACGTGGCCTGGTCGCTCGCGCGTGCCGTGCCGACGGACTGGGCGACCTTGACGACGTCCTCGACGGTCTTGTTGACGCGCACGAAGAACGAGATCCGGATGTCGGCGCGGATGTTGTCCCGGCAGATCAGCCCGTCCCGTCCGGTCCGCGTGATCTCGATCGCCTTCACCGAGATGTCCATCACCTCGGCCTTGTGCAGCACGGGCAGCACGACCTGCCCGGTGAAGGTCACATCGACCTTCTGCGTCCTGGAGACGATCAGCGCCTTGCCCTGCTCCACCTTGCGGAACAACCGCGAAAGAACCAGCAAGGCGAGGAGAACGACGATCAGGCAGGCGGCAGCGAGCACGCCGATGACAACCATGGCATACGTCCTTGAGGCATGGGGCGGTTGAAGTGGCAGACAGGAGGGGCCGGCACAGGCGAGCCGGCGAGCCGGGGATCAGGCAGTGCGGTCGTCCGTCATGGGGCGGGCAGAACCGGGTCCGTCGGGGAAGAGCCGGTGCAACGGCCGGACGAACAGGCAGGTCAGCCGCCAGGCGGCGAACCACGCGGCAGCCGACACCACCGGACGCAGCAGCCCGGTCACGGCTCCCGGGGGTGCGAGCGCGGCGAACAGCACGCTCGCGCCGACGCCCAGGAACCAGGCGAGCACCGTCAGCAGGGAGAACGCGACCGCCACCGGCACACCGTCCATACCGCAGCCGCCGAGGTCGACATCCGCGTCGAAGCTGTCCGCGGCCGCGACGCCGAGGGCGACCAGCAGCCAGAAGCACATGACCACGACGAGGGCGGCGGTGAACAGGAGCATGGGAAAACCGGTGGCGGTCTCCACGACCACCCGCATCCTGTGACCCCCTCTCCCGCGCACGGCGCACCCGGACGGCGCACTGCCGGCGTCCGGGCCCGGTGCCTGGTACCTGCCGGTGCCCGGCACCGGAACCATCCGCAGTGCTCCCCGCGGGCCATGGTGCACGGCCGTACCAGCTCCGCGCATTGCCGGTTCCCGGCAGTGTTCACCAGGGTCTGCATGCCGGTGGAACGCTAAGAAGGCGTCAGCGGCGCGTCAGGATTCGGGGGACGGCGTGACGCAGGACGAGGCCGCCCGCGATGCACGGCGGGCTGGTGCAGTGCGGGTCGGGTCCTGCGGCGGCCCACGCGCCGGTACCGCCGGCGAGGGCGGCGAGTACGCCTTGTCCGGCCAGGAGCCCGCAGGCGTTCTCCGGGCGGACGCCGGAGGCGCACAACACCACGAGGACATCGCCGCGTTCGGCGGCCGGCCGTATCCCGGGCAGTGCGCGCCGGATCCGGCCCAGGGGCAGGGATGGTGCGGGCGCCGGGCAGGCGGCGGAGGCGTACGCGCCGGGGTGCGCACGTCGATGACGGTGAGCTCGTGGAGTCGCCTGCGGGCCTGGTCGGTAGCGAGGGCGGTGGGGATGAGGAGGCTGGTGATGACAGATGTGATCCTTGATGGTCGCCGCCGGCCCGAACCGGGACGTACAGTACCCCTAGGGGTATATTCCGAGGAGTGGTCGTGGAACTGGAGCTTGAGGGTGCGTCCCTGAGGGCCGTGCTGAACCGGCTGCGGCGTGCGCAGGGCCAGATCTCCGGTGTGATCCGGATGATCGAGGAGGGCCGGGACTGCGAGGAAGTGGTCACGCAGCTGGCCGCCGCCTCGCGGGCTCTGGACCGTGCCGGTTTCGCGATCATCGCCACCGGTCTTCAGCAGTGCGTGGCGGACATCGAGTCCGGCCGGAAGAACGGCGAGGACACCGAGCAGATGCGCTCCCGGCTGGAGAAGCTCTTCTTGTCGCTGGCCTGAGGGGCCGCGGGGTGAGCCCGTGGCCGGTGCGGGCCGCGGTCTCCTGTACGCGGCGGCGGTGCGGCCCGCCGACTCGACGCCGCCCTCGCCTCCCTCACCGGCGAGGCGCACACCCGGGTCGGGGCCGACCGCGGGTGACGACGTTCCGGCCTGCGCGACGGCTTCCTGGTGGGGGTGGGGCCGGTCAGTGGCCGTGCGGCCCGGCGCCGGGACCGTGGGCGTCGGTGAGGTGGCATTCCACGTCCACGACACCTTCCACGGCGCGGACGAGACGCGCGGCGACGGAGATGAGCGAGGTGTCCCCGGTCTGACCGCGGAGCGTGACGACTCCGTCCTTCACGTCCACGTGGATGGTGCGGGCGAGGGCCGGGAAGAGCGGCGCGACCACTGTGCGGTGGACCTCTTCCTCGAGGTCCTCATCCGACCGGAGGAAGACCTTCAGCAGGTCGGCGCGGCTGACGATGCCGCGCAGCACGCCTTCGTCGTCCACGACGGGGAGCCGTTTGACGTGCTTCACGGCCATGATCCGGGCCGCCTGCGCCAAGGTGACGCCGGGGTGCACGGTGATCGCAGGGGTGCTCATGAGGTCCCGGGCGGTCAGACCTCCGGCCCTGGCCGTGGCGGACAGGCGTTCCCGCTGCTCGGACAGGCTCGGGATACCGGCGCGGAACTCCTCCTTGGCCAGGAGGTCGGCTTCGGACACCACCCCGATGACGCGGCCGTCGCCCTCCAGGACCGGCAGGGCGCTGACCTTCCACTGCTCCAGGGTCCTGACGATCTCCCTGAACGGCGCGTCACGCCCGACGGCCACCACCGCCATGGTCATCACATCGCTCACGATGTGCGGTGTCGCGCTCATGAAGACCTCCCGTCGGCGCGCGGACCCTCGCCCCCTGCCTCCAGCGTCCCAAGGAGGCGGCCGGTCGGCATCCGGCCGAACGTCCCCGTCGCAGGGGCGTTGCGCCTGTCGCGTGCCTCACCGGACGGTGCGAGCCCGCGAGGTGTTGCCGGACGCCGCGGCGGACACGGACCTTCCGGCCGTCGGCGCGCGGAGGCGGACCGGCCGCCACCGGCGTCTGCGGCCGGGCCGGGCATGCCGTACCGCACCCCGCGGACCGCCCCGTCGCCGTCGTTGCGCACCGTCCGTCAGAGAGGGACGTGGGCCGATCGGGTACCCGCAGGGGCTGCACGGCCCTTACCGGTCCGGCCCCCGGCACACCACGGTGGAGACGAGGCGCACACCGCCGAGGTGAGGAGGCTGTGCCATGCGGACACCGCGTCTTCGGGGACACCGGCCTCCGTACCCGTCGGGGCGGAGGCGGCACGCCGGGCGACCGGGCCGGAACCCGCTCGAACGACCGTCGGACCGCTTCGAGCGCGGGCTCCGCATCCTGCTGATGGCCGTGCTCGCCGTGGCCGTGCCGATGGCGGCGTGGATCGCCGGGAGCGCGACCTACGACCATGACAGCCGACTGCATCAAGTGCAGACGGCTGAAGGACACCCGGTCACGGCACGGCTGCTGTCCGATGCCCAGGACGACGGCGATCGCACCGACGGCCCGCTCGGCTCTCACGCGTCGGTCCGCTGGGGTGACGCCCGCGGGTCCCACTCCGCTGTGGCACCGGTAGGGGCCCGGCAGCGGAAGGGGGACACGGTCACCGTGTGGCTGGATGCCCACGGCGACGTCACCACGCCGCCTCCCACGTCGGACGAGGCGGCGCTCGCCGGTGTCGAAACGGGCTTCGCCGCCGCGGCGGGCGTTGCCCTGATCGTGGGCGGCGCGTGGAAGAGCGTTCGTGTCCGCCTCGATCGTCGCCGCCTGGAGCAGTGGGACCGGGAGTGGGAGCTCGTCGAACCACGGTGGACGGGGCGTCGCTCCCGGTGAAGGGGCAGGGGGCGACCGGGCAGCGGGTGCCGTTCAGCGGCTGCGGGGCGGTCCACCGGGCAGGGGCAGCGTCAGGGCGTCCATGACACCGGGGACTCGATGCTGTCGTTCGGGGTGGTCAGCCGCGCGTTCGGGGTGGTCAGCCGCGGGTGGTCCTCCTCGTCGGTGCGCAGGCCGTGCGTTGCTTCGGCGGTGATGCCGTCGGCGGCGAGGAGGTTCGCCGTCGTGCCGTTCGCCCGGCGAAGCACCGGCTCGTTCGGCTCGTTCCGACGCCTGCCTTCTCCGGTCTTCCCGTTCGCCGCAGCGCGCCCGGGGCCGATCGGCCCCCTGAGCGGGCCCCCTGAGCGGGCCCCCTGAGCGGGCCCCCTGAGCGGGCTCCCTGAGCGGCGCACGGGGCCCACTCGGCCGCCCTTCCCTGGCGCGGCGCCGCCGATTCGCGCAGCGTGGAGGTGGAGCACGGCATCCGGCGTGGCCGGTGAGGGGGGCCGCGGGAGAGGTGGGACGTATGGGCACGGACGCTTCCAGGCCTCGTGTCGTGGCCGGTGTCGACGGTTCGCCGTCCTCGCACGCGGCACTGCGCTGGGCCGTGCGGTACGCCGGCCTGATCGGCGGCACCGTGGACGCGGTGGTGGCGTGGGATCTGCCCGGCGCGTACGGCTGGTCGGCTCTGGCCGTGGACGCCGACTTCGACGAGGCCGTCGCCCGGCAGCGGCTGAGCCAGGAGCTGAGCGACGTGCTGGGAGCCGAGGAGGCCGGCTCGGTCAGGGGGCTCGTGGTCCGGGGGAACACCGTCGAGGTGCTTCTGATGGCAGCCGAGGGCGCTGAGGCGTTGGTGGTGGGCAGCAGGGGGCGGGGCGGGTTCGCGCGGGCCCTGCTGGGCTCCGTCAGCCAGCACGTCGCTCAGCACGCGAAGTGCCCGGTCGTCATCGTGCGCCCGGAAACGCGATGAGGCGGTCCGGGAGGCCATGAGCGGGTCGTGCGTGACGGCCGCTCCCAGGACGTCGGCTCCTGCCCCGCCTCGACGCGGAGTCAGGTCGGGCGGGCTCCCGCACCTGCCGGGCGCGGGCCGGTGCCGCGATCAGCCGCGCCGCGACGTGAGGGTGGTCGTCGCGGGTGCGGGCCGCCCCCGCCCCCTCGCGGAAGCCGGCCGCCTCCCGCCGAACGTCGGCCAGCCGTGCGAGGGACTGCTCCAGTCCCGCGGCGCGCTCCGCCGCCCGGCCGGCGGGGACCGCGGCGGCAGAGGCTCCCGGCCTGCCGGTCGGAGGGAACCGTGCGGGGAAGTCCCGCAGGCTCACCACGCGCGTCCTGCTGCCGGTCCGCCCCTTCTTCGGTCCCACCGCCTCCGTGCGAGCCCGCACCGCATGGGCCCTGAGGCTGCTCCGGCAGGGCCGTTCGGCTCTTGGCCGGGCGCTGCGCGACGCGAGACTGGACACAGGCGACCAGACACAGTCCGGAGGCTGCCGTGAACGAGCACGAGAACTGCGTGATCGGCAAGGACGGGATGGCCGCGCTGGTCGACGTCCTGATCGCGCGCGGTTTCACCGTGGTCGGCCCCACCGTGCGGGACGGTGCGATCGTGCTGGAGGAGCTGGAGTCGGCCGACCGGTTGCCCTACGGATGGGGCGTGGAGCTGGAGGCCGGACAGTACCGGCTGCGCGAGCGGGTGGACGGTGCCGCATTCGCGAACGCGGCGGGCCCGCAGTCGTGGAAGGCGTTCCTGCATCCGGCGCGGGTACGGCAGTGGAGTGCCGACCGGGTGGGGGACGGGACGGTGTTCACGGCTGACGAGCCCCCGCCCGGCCGGTACGCGTTCCTCGGGGTGCGCTCCTGCGACCTGCGGGCCATCGCCGTCCAGGACCGGGTGCTCACCGGCGGGCCGCACCGCGACCCCGTCTATATGGGGCGGCGCACCGGAGCGTTCCTGGTGGCGGTGGAGTGCACGGAGCCCGGCGCCACCTGCTTCTGCGTCTCGATGGGCACCGGACCCGCGGCCGGGCCCGGCTACGACCTGGTGATGACCGAGGTGGTCGACGACGACGGCCACCGTTTCTGGATCCGCGGCGGCAGCGAGGAAGGCGCCGAGATCCTCGCCGAACTGCCCGTTCGCCCGGCGGACCCCGCCACGCGCGAGGCGGCACGGGCGGGCGTCGCCTCCGCCGCGGACCGCATGGGACGGACCATGCCCGAAGCCGACCTGCGGGAACTGATGGCCGGCACGCTGGACGCCCCCCGCTGGGACGACGTCGCCGGGCGCTGTCTGACGTGCGGCAACTGCACCATGGTGTGTCCCACCTGCTTCTGCACCACCACCGAGGACGTCACCGACCTCACCGGTGACCACGCGGAGCGGTGGCGGCTGTGGGACTCCTGCTTCGACCTCGACTTCTCCCACCTGCACGGCGGCCCGGTCCGCGCGTCCGCGCGCAGCCGCTACCGGCAGTGGATGACCCACAAACTGGGCACCTGGTACGACCAGTTCGGCTCCTCCGGCTGTGTCGGCTGCGGCCGCTGCATCGTGTGGTGCCCGGTCGGCATCGACATCACCGAGGAGGCCGCCGCCCTGCACGACTGGACGCGGTCCCGGGCACCGGAGGAGGCGGAGGCCCCGTGACCGGCCTGCCGTCGTCCCTGGACTTCCTTGCGGCCGCACACCGCGAACGGCTGCTGGGCACAGGACTGGACGTCTCGTACCCGGCCGGTACGCGACTGTTCGACGAGGGCGGGAAGGCCGACCGCTTCTGGCTGCTGCGCTCCGGCGAGGTCGCCCTCGACCTGTACGTCCCCGGCCGGCACCCGGCGCCCGTGGTGGAGACGCTCGGTCCGGGCCAGCTGCTGGGCTGGTCGTGGATCTCCGCGCCGTACCGCTGGCACCTGGGGGCCGAGGCGGTGACCGCGGTGGAGGCGCGGCAGTTCCCCGCCGCCGAAGTCCTCGCCCTGTGCGCGGCCGACCCGGCACTCGGCTACGCCCTGATGCGCCGCTTCACCGAGGTCGTCGCCGAGCGCCTGCAGGCGACCCGCATCAGGCTGCTGGACCTGTACGCGCCCTACGGAAGCGGCCCGGGATGAGCACCGTGACGCCTCCGCTGCCGTACCGGGTCGTCGGCACCCGGCCGGAGACCGCCGACACCCGCTCGGTGGAGCTGGTGCCGGTGGGACGGGAGCTGCCGCCGTTCGCGCCGGGCCGGTTCGCCATGGTCTACGCGTTCGGCGTCGGCGAGGTGCCCGTCTCGGTCAGCTCCCTGCGCGGCCCGCACGGGGGGCTGGTGCACACGGTGCGTGCGGTGGGCGCGGTCTCCCGGGCGCTGTACCGACTGCGCCCGGGAGACACCGTGGGGCTGCGCGGGCCGTACGGCGTCGGCTGGGATCTGGACGCGGCGGCCGACCAGGACGTGCTGGTGATCGCAGGCGGCATCGGCCTTGCACCGCTGCGGCCGGTGGTGCACACGGTCCTGGAGCGGCCCGCCGCCTACGGCCGGCTCGGGGTCCTGGTGGGCGCGCGTACTCCCGGCGACCTGATCTACCGGGAGGAGATCGAAAGCTGGCGCGGCCCGGCCCGGGTGGAAGTGACCGTCGACCGCCCCGGCCCGGGCCGCTGGCACGGCGCGGTCGGGGTGGTCACCACACTCCTGGACCGGTTCGCCCTCCGGCCCGACCGCACGTGCGCGCTGGTGTGCGGTCCCGAGGTGATGATCCGCCACACCGCACGCGCCCTGACGGACCGGGGCGTGCCCCCGCACCGCGTCCAGGTGTCCCTGGAACGCACCATGCGCTGCGCCACCGGCCACTGCGGCCACTGCCAGCTCGGCCCCCTTCTGCTGTGCCGGGACGGGCCGGTCGTCGGCTACGACCGGGCTGAACCACTGCTCGCCGTACGGGAGCTGTGAGATGACCACCGACCTCCCCCCTGGCGCCGATCCCCGGCCGGACACCGACCCCCGGCCGACACTCGCCGTGTGGAAGTTCGCCTCCTGCGACGGCTGCCAGCTGACCCTGCTCGACTGCGAGGACGAACTGCTCGGCCTGACCGACCGGATACGGATCGAGCACTTCCTGGAGATGTCCGCCGCCGAGGGCCCCGACGGGGAGCGCGCGGAGCTGTCCGGGCGCGGACCGTACGACCTCTCCCTGGTCGAGGGATCGATCACCACCGCCGAGGACGCCGAGCGGATCCGGCACATCCGGCGCATCTCCCGGCGCCTGGTCACCATCGGAGCCTGCGCCACCGCGGGAGGCATCCAGGCGCTGCGCAACTTCGGGGACGTCGCCGAGTTCCGCGCCGCGGTCTACGCCCACCCGGAGTACATCGCCACGCTGGAGACCTCGACACCGGTCTCGGCCCACGTACCGGTCGACTTCGAACTGCGCGGCTGCCCCATCGACCGCCGCCAGCTCCTCGAAGTCATCACCGCCCACCTGGCCGGACGCAAACCGAACATCCCCGACCACAGCGTCTGCTTCGAGTGCAAGAGGCGCGGCACCACCTGCATCACCGTGGCCCACGGCACCCCCTGCCTCGGCCCGGTCACCCACTCCGGCTGCGGCGCCATCTGCCCCGCCTACGGACGCGGCTGCTACGGCTGCTTCGGCCCGAGCAACAGCCCCAACCTGCGCTCCATGGTCCGGCAACTGCGCCACGACGGGATGAGCGAGCGCGACATCCTGCGTGTCTTCCGCACCTTCAACGCCGCGTCACCGGAATATGCCCCCGTACCCGGTCTCGCGGCTGAGGCAGCCGAGGAACCGGACGACTCCCAGGCCAGGACAGAGGACACCCCGGAAGGGCCGGCATGAGCCATCGCGGATCCCGCGTGCTGCGGCTGGACGCAGTGGCCCGCGTGGAAGGCGAGGGCGCCCTCCACCTGCGCGTCCACGACGGAACGATCGCCGAGGCACGGCTGCGCATCTACGAACCGCCACGGTTCTTCGAGGCCTTCCTGATCGGCCGCGGACACACCGAGCCGCCGGACATCACCTCCCGCATCTGCGGCATCTGCCCGGTCGCCTACCAGATGAGCGCCTGCCAGGCGATCGAGAACGCCTGCGGTGTCACCGTGGACGGCCCCCTGGCCGAACTGCGCCGCCTGCTGTACTGCGGGGAGTGGATCGAGAGCCAGACCCTGCACATCCATCTGCTGCACGCCCCCGACTTCCTCGGCTGCCCCAGTGCGGTCGAACTCGCGCGCGACCACCGCGCCGCCGTCGAGCGCGGCCTGAGGACCAAGCAGGCCGGCAACGCGATCCTGGAACAGTTGGGCGGCCGCCCCATCCACCCGGTCAACGTCCGCGTCGGCGGCTTCTACCGCACGCCGACGATCCAGGAACTCCGTCCGCTGGCGGACCGGCTGTGGCAGACCCGCGAGGACGCGCTTCAAACCGTGCGCTGGGTGGCCGCGTTCGACTTCCCCGACGCCGAGTGCGACTACGACCTGCTCGCGCTGCGGGACCCGGGCCGCTACGCCATCGACTCCGGAACCCCCGCCGTCCTGTCCGTCCGCGACGGAGGCGACACCGAGCGGAGCCCGGCGCTGCGCGCGTTCCCGGTCGCCGACTTCGAGCGGCACGTCCACGAGGAGCACGTACCGCACTCCACCGCCCTGACCGCCACCCTCGACGGCCGCCGCTACCTGACCGGCTCACTGGCCCGCTACGCCCTGGGCGGCCGCTGGCTGCACCCCGTGGCGGCCGAGGCCGCGCGGGACGCCGGGCTCGGCGACCCGGCCGCGGGCGCGGTCTGCCGCAACCCCTTCCGCAGCATCGTCGTACGCGCCGTGGAAGTGGTGCACGCCGTCGAGGAAGCCCTGCGGATCATCGACGCCTACGAACCACCTCCCCGTCCGGCCGTCGACGTCCCGCCACGCGAGGCGGTCGGCGTCGGCGCCACCGAGGCACCCCGCGGACTGCTCTACCACCGCTACGCCCTGGCTCAGGACGGCACGCTCACCGCGGCCCGCATCGTTCCCCCCACCGCCCAGAACCAGTCGGCCATCGAGGAGGACCTGCGCCGGGCCGTCCAGGCGCGACTGGACCGGCCGGGCCCCGCCGCCGACGACGAGGAGCTCACCACGGTGTGCGAGCGCGCCATCCGCAACCACGACCCCTGCATCTCCTGCTCCGCGCACTTCCTCGACCTGACGGTGGAGCGCACATGAGCGGCCGGATCGTGGTGATCGGGGTGGGCAATCCCTTCCGCCGCGACGACGGCGTCGGGCCGGCGGTGGTGGAGGCACTGCGCGGCCGGGTTCCCGACGGCACCGTGCTCGCGGTCAGCGACGGCGAACCCAGCCGGATGCTCGACCTGTGGCACGGCGCCGACGGAGTGGTCGTGGTGGAAGCCGTCCGCGCGCACCCTGCCCGGCCCGGTCGGCTGCACACCCTGTCAGCGGCGGAAGCGGCAGCGCACCGGGCGGGTCCGGCGAGCACCCACGCCCTGGGCCTGGGCGAGTGCCTGGCCCTGGGGAGAACCCTCGACCGGCTCCCGCACGAGCTCGTGGTGCACGCCGTGGAGGCGTCCGACACAGACCTGGGTACCGGCCTGAGCGAACCGGTGCGTACGGCCCTTCCCGAACTGATCGACCGTGTGGCCGCCTCCGTACGGAAGGCACATGGTCACGACCGCTAGGAGGGCCACCCGCAGGACACCGGTGCCTGGCCGGAGTGCGCCGCACGGAGGTGTGCGGTAGTCCTCGAATGAGAAGAAGCCGGGCCCGGCGTGCCGGTGCCGCCCGGACCGGCGGACTCCCGCCCCGTCGTTCCGGCTTCCCACCAGAGGGAGGCAGTCGCCATGGACCCGGTCGTCACGGTGGGCCTCGACGGCTCGCCCGAGAGTCTCGCCGCCGCTCGCTGGGCCGCTGACGAAGCCGAACGGCGCAAGCTCACCCTGCGCCTGCTGCACGCGTGGCCGCTGCTGGTGCCGGAACCGACCCGCCTTCCCTGCGAGGTCGATCAGAACTACTGGGCGAAGCGCCTCGTGCACGACGCACGGGCGAAACTCCAGGCGCGCCACCCCCGCCTCACCGTCGTGGGCAGCCTGATCGCCGACGACGCCGAGCACGCACTGCTCCGAGCGGCATCCGAGTCCGAGATGACCGTGCTCGGTTCCCGCGGGCTGGAGCCCGTCGAGAGCTACTTCATGGGTGACGTCAGCATGCCCGTCGTGGCACGGGCCGAGCGGCCGGTGGTGCTGGTCCGCGCCGAAACAGGCGAAGAGGTGCCCACGCCCGCGTCCCACGACGTGGTGGTGGCGCTGAAACTGCACGGATCGTGCGACGACCTGCTCGCGTTCGCCTTCGGCACCGCCGCGGCGAGGAACGTGGGCCTGCGGGCCGTCCACGGCCGCAGCGTGCCCCTCCACGCGCGGTTGCCCTGGGGCATCGACCACGACGTCACCGAGGAGATCGGGCAGGACGCACAGAAACAGCTCAGCCAGGCGCTCCACCCCTGGCGCGAGAAGTTCCCGCACGTCGACGTCACCGACACCATCGCTCTCGACAGCCCCGCCAAGGCCGTCGTGCGCGCTGCCGAGGGCGCCGGAATGCTGGTGGTCGGCAGACGCAGGCACCGCGCCGCCCTCGCCCCACGCCTGGGCCCCGTGGCCCAGGCCGCCCTCCACCACGCCCGCTGCCCCGTCGCCGTCGTACCCCATGACTGAGCCGGGCCACCGGAGGGAGCCGAACATGCCGGGGCACCACTCCGACGCGACGGTGCCGGGGCCGGCCACGGGAGTCGGCGCGCCCGGTCCGGCTCACGACGCTCCGGCGATCCCCCGCGCAGAAGTCCGCGAGACCCACACCGGCCTCGTGTTCTTCGTCGGCGACCGCGCCTACAAGGTCAAGAAACCGGTCGATCTGGGCTTCCTCGACTACTCGACCGTGGCGGCCCGCCGGGACGCATGTGAGCGGGAAGTCGCCCTCAACCGCCGCTTCGCACCGGACGTCTACCTCGGGCTCGGCGAGGTCCGCACCCCGGAGGCGAAGGCGCCCGAACCGCTCGTGGTGATGCGCCGCATGCCGGCCGACCGGCGCCTGTCCCTGCTGGTACGGGAAGGCACCGCGATCGACGACGACCTCCGGGCCATCGCCCGGCAGCTCGCCACCTGCCACGCGGGCGCGCCCCGCGGCCGCGAGATCGACGAACAAGGCACCGCAGACGCACTGTCCTCGCGCTGGGAGGACAGCTTCGCGCAGGTCCGGGCACTGGCCGGGGACGGGCCGGTGCCCGAGGGGGTGGAGGAGACCGAACGGCTGGTACGCCGCTATCTGGCCGGACGCAAACGGCTGTTCGACGCCCGCATCGAGCAGGGGCGGATCGTGGACGGCCACGGCGACCTGCTCGCCGAGGACGTCTTCTGCCTCGACGACGGGCCGCGCATCCTGGACTGCCTGGAGTTCGACGACCACCTCCGCTACGTCGACGGCCTCGACGACGCCGCGTTCCTCGCCATGGACCTGGAGCAGCTCGGGGCGACGGAGGCCGCCGCGTTCTTCCTCACCCGGTACAGCGAGTACTCCGGCGATCCGGCACCACCGTCCCTGTGGCACCACTACGTCGCCTACCGCGCGTTCGTCCGCGCCAAGGTCTCCCTGATCCAGGCCCGTCAGGGCGCGCCCGGCGCGGAGGCGGCGTCACGCCGGCTGGTCACCACGGCACTGCGCCACCTGCGTGCCTCCACCGTCGGCCTCACGCTCGTGGGCGGACTGCCGGGCAGCGGCAAGTCCACCCTCGCGGGAGCACTGGCCGACCGCCTCGGCGTCACGCTGCTCAGCAGCGACCGTCTCCGCAAGGAACTCGCGGGCATCCCGGCGGAGCAGTCCGCGGCGGCCGGCTACGGGGAGGGCCTGTACACGGCCGAGTGGACCGCCAGGACCTACCAGGCCCTGCTCGACCGGGCATCCGCCCTGCTGTCCTGCGGAGAGTCCGTCGTCCTGGACGCCACCTGGTCCGACGCGGGACAACGCGCAGCGGCCGTGCGCACGGCCGAACGCACCAGCGCCGACCTGGTGGCCCTGCACTGCCGGGTCCCGGGCGACGTGTCGGCGACCCGCCTGGCCACCCGTGCCCCCGGAGCGTCGGACGCCGGCCTCGAGGTGGCCGCCGCGATGGCGGCCAGGGAGACCCCGTGGGCGGAGGCCGTCACGATCGACACGAGCGGCCCCCTGGAGTCCGCAGTCGTCCGGGCGCTGGCAGCCGTACGGCCGTGGGGCCCCGGTCAGGCCCAGGTCTTCCGCCGCGCCGGGACCCGGGACGCGGTCACACGGTGATCCGGCGCCCGGTGATGTCCAGGGGTTCGATGCGGATCCACAGCTCCCGTCGCCCGCCCGCCCAGGGCGCGCTCGGCGCTTGCTCCTCCAGCCGCCGTACGGAGCCGGGATCCGTCACGGCTCGGGCGTCTCCGCGTACCAGGACGCTCCAGCCCTGGCTCAGGGCTCCGTCGATGTGGTCGATCTCGAGGGCCACCTGAGAGCCCGACGCCTGCGAAGGCACCGTGTGCGGCTGCGTCCTGAAGACGAGCGCCCCTTCCACGACGCTGTAGTTCACGGGGACGACGACCGGTCCCGAGGCGGTGGTCACCGCGAGTCTTCCCACCCCGTGCGTGGAAAGCAGCTCCCGGCACTCCCGCGGGGTCAGCTCCGTGAACTTCGGGTGCCGGCCTGCCTGTCCGAGGCCGGGCGGCAGGTCGACGTCGCCGCCGGAGAGGTCCCGGACGGTGGTCTCGAGCGCTCCGGCCAACCGCAGGAGGGAGGCCGCGCTGGGCGCGGCGGTGGGCTGCTCCTCCAGGTACCGCAGGTAACCTGCGGCCATACCGGCCCGATCGGCCGTTTCCTCCCGGGTCAGACCGAGTTCCTCGCGCCGCAGCGCGATCCGCCGCCCGAGGTCGCCGGTGGGACGGCCCCCCGACGCGTTCGGCGATGTCTGTGCGGCCATTCGCCCGTCACCTGCTCTCGGAGGTCGCGCCGCGGGTCGTGGGCGAGCCGTGCGGTGACCGCTCGCCGGACGACAGAGGGGAGTCGTCGAACACGTAGGTGAGCTGGTCGATCACCGTGACCACTCCGTCGATCTGCCGGGTCATGGAGACGGCGATCTGCGTCTCGCTCCGGCGTTCCAGCCGGCCGGTGAGGGTGACCACGCCTTCGACCACGAAGACGTCGACGGTCGTGGGCGCCAGTCGCAGGGTGCGGACCATCACTTCCTCGATCACTTCGCCGCGGATCTCGGCGTCGGGCCGCAGAAAGACCTGGAGCACGTCGCGGCGGGTGACGATGCCGACGAGCCGGTCCTCCTCGTCCAGTACGGGCAGCCGCTCCACGTGGTGGTGCGCCATGGTGCGCGCGGCTTCGGCGATGGTCTCCTCGGCGTGAACGGTGACGGGCGGGGCGGTCATGAGCTGACCGGCGGTGAAGGCACTGGAAGCGGCGGCCTGCCTGCGAGCCCTCGGCGTGCGTTCGGGGAACCGGAAGCGACGCCTGGTCCCGTCCGTGTCGAGGGCTTCGGACTGCCTGGTCACCAGATCCGTTTCGGAGATGACGCCGATGACCTTGTCGTCGTCGTCCACCACGGGCAGTCCGCTGATGCGGCGGTCCGCGAGGAGCCGCGCGACCTCCTTGAACGGAGTGCGGTATTCGGCGCGGACGACGTCCGTGGTCATCACGGAGCCGACCTTGTTGTGCTTCATGTCCTTCCCTCCTCAGCGGAGCCGGCGCAGATAGGGGTCCTGTGGCCCGCGGAGCAGCAGGCGTGCGGTTTCCTCCCGCCTCTCGACACTTCGAGCATCCGTTGCTTCGACGGCGATCACATGGGCTGACCGGGGTGGAACGAGGGCCGGTCGGCCCTGAAAGCGCATCGCGATCCCGCCGGTGGCCCCAGCCACGGGGCGCCCGCCACCACTCGGCGAACCGGTTCGGGCGGCGAACGGTTCGGGCGGCGAACGGTTCGGGCAGGGACGCGTACGGACCCGGCACTCGGATGCGACGCTCTGTGATGGGGCGCCCGGGTGCGATGGGGTGCCCGGTGATGGGACGCCCGGATGCGGCGCCCTGTGATGGGGCGCCCGGATGCGGCGCCCGGTGATCGCGTCCACGATGAGGACACGGTGCCCGTTCCCCCCTGCTGACCGCCCTCCCCTCACATCCGGCCGTGTGGACACCGGCGCGTCCTGCCGCCATGACCAGGCATCAGCGGTCCCCGTCCGCACTGCCCGACGGTGACCGGAACCAGGGCACGGGCATGGCCGCTCCCGTCCTGAGGCCGCCGGTGGGCGGTGGCCACGGGCCGTCCGCACCCGGCGAGCCCGGTTCCGCCGTGCAGACGGAGCCGGCCCGGGCGTCCTTCCCATGACGATGCCGGTGACAGAGCCAGCCCGTCGGAGCCACTCCGCAGAGGCCGACCGGGTCAGAGACGCCGGACGGACCGTCCGCGGGCCGTACGACGCCGCCCTCCTGGACGCCGACGGGAAGACCGGGCGTCAGCGCCCTGCATGATGTCGACGCATGCGAGGCGGCCCGCTCCCGGGGGCGGGGCCATCCGCCGTCGGTCCCGGCGGACCAGCACGGCCGTGCAGACCGCCACGATCAGCACGGCGGCGGCGAGGGGGATCAGGAAGGGCATGATCACCACTCCTCGTGACCGGCCGCATGCCGGACACCGACCGGCAGCCGGAAGCACATGACCACCTCGAGAGCGGCGGTGAACAGGAGCACGGCAAAACCGGTGGCGGCCTCCACGACCACGGGAAAACCGATGCCGGCCTCCACGACCACCCGCATCCTGCGACCCCCTCTCCCGCGCACGGCGCACCCGGACGGCGCACTGCCGGCGTCCGGTTGCGCCGTGCCGGGCACCTGCCGGGACCCGGCACCGGAACCATCCGCAGCCCAGCACCTGCCGGTGCCCGGCACCCGAACCATCCGCAGTACTCCCCGCGGGCCATGGTGCACAGCCGCATCCGCTCCGCGCATTGCCGGTTCCCGGCAGTGTTCACTAGGGTCTGCATGCCGGTGGAACGCTAAGAACGCGTCAGCGGCGCGTCAGGATTCGGGGGACGGTGTGACGCAGCGGGAAATACCCGAGCAGTACCTGGACGGCTACGCCCGGATCCTGACCGAGGTCTCGGCCACCGGGCGCCGTCTCACCCGCGAGGAGATCGAGTCACGGCGCGCTCTCGGCGAGCAGGCCGCGGATGCCGGGCACGGACTGCGTGCCCTGGTCGTCGCGCACCTGGCCGCGGCCCGCGCCGCGTGGCCCGCCACCCCCGGCTCGGCCGACAGCACCCTCGCGGCCATGCAGCAGGTCGTCGACGCGTTCGCCGAGGGCTACGAACGCGCCCAGCGCCTGGCCGTGCGCCAGGAGGAAGCCGCCCGCCGCGAGTTCATCGACGACCTCCTCTACGGCCGCAGCGACCTCGGCCACCTGGCCGAACGCGCCGAACGCTTCGGCCTGCGCCTCTCCCACGCCCACGCCGTCGCCGTCGCCCAGGGCCCGACCGCCTACGACGAGAGCGACCCCGTGACCCGGCAGGTGGAGCGCGCGCTGATCACCCGCTTCGGCAACCGCAGCGTCCTGCTCACCACCAAGGACGGCCGGCTGCTGTGCATCGCCCCCGGCCACGAGGACCAGATCCTGCCCTACTTCGCCAAGCAGGCCCACGCCGCCACCGACGGCGGCCGGGTCGCCATCGGCCGCCCACAGCCGGGCCCCGGCGGAGTGGTCCAGTCCTACGAAGAGGCCCTGAACGCCTTGGAGATGGCCGAGCGCATCGGTCTCGACGACCCGGTGCTGCACGCCGCCGACCTGCTCGTCTACCCCGTCCTCACCCGCGACCGCCAGGCCATGGCCGACCTCGTCTCGAACACCCTCGGCCCGCTCACCACCGCCCGTGGCGGCGCCCAGCCACTCCTCGACACCCTCACCGCCTACTTCGACTCCGGCTGCGTCGCGGCCGAAGCCGCCCGCCGCCTCTCCCTGAGCGTGCGGGCCATGACCTACCGCCTGGAACGCATCCACCGGCTCACCGGCGCCGACCCCGCCGACCCCGCCCACCGCTACATGCTCCAGACTGCCGTCATCGGCGCCCGGCTGCTGGACTGGCCCGCCAAGAACCTCTGACACCGAACCGCCGGCAGCCCGCCCCGGACCGGCCTGCGACAGGGCACGCCCGGCTCACGCGGAGCGCGAACCAACCACAACCACCGGCGACGCCGACTGCCGTCCGGCCCCGCCGGTCAGTGCTGCGGGTGCGGACGGGCGCGGAACAGGGGACGCCGCTCGGTGGCCGCGCCCGCAGTGAGACGGCCGATCTCGACGCGCGTCCTGATGGCGCGGAACACCTCGGTCAGGCCCAGGACTATGGCCATGACACCCACTACCAGGGTGAGTGTCCCGATCGACGCGAACGGCATGATGATCATGACGACGCCCGCCATGGAGCCGATGATGCCGAAGGCCACGTGCCAGCCCCGCGCCGGCATGTCCTGGACCGAGACCGCCGCGGCCGTCTCCGTAGTGCCGCGCAGCAGCCAGCTGAAGCCGATCCACAGGGCGAGCAGCAGGATCGACTCCAGGGGACCCCGGAAGCTGATCAATCCCAGCAGGATGGAGGCCGCACCGGTGATGAAGTGCAGGACCCGAAGATGCCGGGCGACGTGGCTACCGAAGGCGCCGGCCAGCTCGAAGACACCGGTGACGACCAGATAGACGCCGAAGAGTACGCCGGCGACCCGCAGCGTCGCGCCCGGCCAGACCAAGGCGATCACGCCCAGGGCAATGCTGGCGAGGCCCATGGTGAGCAGGATCTGCCAGCCCATGTTCGCCAGGGCGGCCAGGCCTCCGGCCAGGGGGGTGTCCGGCGTCTGCGGTCTTTCCTGCGCGTGCGGCTCGGTGCCGCGCGGGGGAACGGGGCCCGGGGAACCAGCGGAAGATGCCATGACGCCTGCCTCCTTCTGGGAGCAGCGTGGTCACGTCTGGTGGTCACGACTGTTACCCGTCCATCGTCACCCGATCGGCCTCGGGCCGCTCGGTGGAGAGGAAGAGCACGGCGGTGGATGCGAGACCACACCCGCCCCGTGCGCCGCTGCTGGAGAGGCGCACCGGAGCGCGACTGCTGCGGCCCGGCGTCGCCACCGGGAGTCCGCTTCCTTGGACCGGACCTCTCGCCGGCCTTCAGCCGTCCTGTCGCGAGCCGGAACCGGTGAGTTGTCCACAGGCCTGACACGCCTCGGCGCCCGCCAGGTACGGTCTGGGCAGTCGATGTTCACACAGCTGCACGGACAGCGGGGGAGGCGATCGGTGTGACCGAGGTCGAGGCCGGGGTGGGGACGGCGGAGCTGCGGCGGGCGGCCAGGATCTCCGCGGTGCGGGGCTTCGCACGGTGGCCGGCCGAGGGCTCGCCGAAGGAGGAGGGCAAGGCACTGCGCGCACGGGTGCACCGCCGGGCCCACGCCGAACTCCTGCTGGACGTCGACCGCCCGGACGCGGTCGGCGCCGTCGAGGAGTCCAACCGCGGCCGCCTGTCCGAGCTCACACCCATACGCGTCGGCAGGATGGCGGCCACACCCTTCGCGTTCCTGCGCGGCTCGGCGGGCCTCATGGCCTACGACCTCGCACGCACCCCGGTGACCGGCATCCGCGCCCAGATCTGCGGCGACGCCCACGTGGCGAACTTCGGCCTGTACGGGGACGCCCGCGGCGGCCTCGTCATCGACCTGAACGACTTCGACGAGACGGTGCACGGCCCCTGGGAGTGGGACCTCAAGCGGCTCGCCGCCTCACTGGTGCTCGCCGGCCGTGAGGCGGGGGCCGACGAGGACCGGTGCCGGCAGGCGGCGCACGACGCGGTCGGCGCCTACCGGCGCACCATGCGCCTGCTGGCCAGGCTCCCCGTCCTTGACGCCTGGAACGCGATCGCGGACGAGGAGCTCGTGTCCCACACGGACGCCCGCGATCTGGTCGGCACGCTGGAACGGGTCTCGCAGAAGGCGCGGGCCAACACGAGCGGCCGGTTCGCGGCGAAGGCGACGGAGCCGGTCGAGGACGGCGGTCGGCGCTTCGTGGACGCGCCGCCGGTGCTGCGCCGGATACCGGACGCGGAAGCCGAGTCCGTCACGGCGTCGCTGGAGGAGTACCTGGCGACGCTGCCCGAGGACCGGCTCCCGCTCCTCGCCCGGTACGCCGTGCACGACGTGGCGTTCCGCGTCGTAGGCACGGGCAGCGTGGGCACCCGCTCCTATGTGGTGCTGCTTCTCGACCACCGGGGGGAACCGCTGATCCTCCAGGTCAAGGAGGCCCGTCCGTCAGCCCTTCTGCCCCACCTCGCCACGGCCGGCCACCCGGTGCCGGAGGTGGAGCACGAAGGACGTCGGGTCGTCCAGGGGCAGAAACGCATGCAGGTCGTCAGCGACATCCTGCTGGGCTGGACGACGGTCGACGGCCGCCCCTACCAGGTACGGCAGTTCCGCAACCGCAAGGGCAGCGTCGACCCGGCCGCCCTGGCCGCCGACCAGATCGACGACTACGCCCGCATGACCGGCGCGCTGCTGGCCCGTGCCCACAGCCACAGCGCCGACCCGCGCCTGATAGCGGGCTACTGCGGCAAGAACGAGGAACTGGACGAGGCGACGGCCGCGTTCGCCGTGACGTACGCCGACCGCACCGAGGCGGACCACGCGGAGTTGGTGGCGGCGGTGCGGAGGGGGCGGATTGCGGGGGAGACAGGGGTCTGAGGGGGGCGGGAGGGAGGGGAGGGGGGAGGGGGAGCCCCCAAGGTGTCGCTATCCCGGGCATCCCCACCTCACCGGACCGAGGCAGAGCCCCCACGGCCGTGTCTTAGGCTGGTGCGGTGACGACGCCGGATGCCGAGCAGAGCGAGCCCCTTCCCGCTGCCGAGGAACCGGTCGCCGAGGGTGGCGGCTCGGGTGAGGGCGCGGCGGACGCCGGGTCCGGGGCCGGGGGTGCCGGGGCGCGCCCCGAGGAGCGGCTGGAGCGGGCCGTGCGGGCGGCTGAGCAGGCGTTGATCGAGTACGAGATCGCCGTGGAGACCTTCCGTGTGGAGGTCGAGAACTTCTCCCGGTTGCACCACCAGAAGCTCGGCCCCGTGTACGCGCGCCTGGAGGAGCTGGACGCGGAGATCGCCGAGGCGCGGGCCGCCCGAACCCAGGACCCGGAGGACATACGCCGCGCCCACGAGGCACGCGCCCGGGTCCTGCCGATGCCGGGTGTGGAGGAGTTGTTCCACGGCTGGATGGACTCCGACGGGCTGTTCCCGGAGGCGCAGGCCATGCTGACGGATCGGCCCGTGCGGCCTCCGCAGCGCGTGCGTCCCAGCGAGGAGGCCCGCAAGCTGTACCGCGAGCTGGCCCGCAAGGCCCACCCGGACCTCGCCCAGGACGAGGATGAGCGCGAACGGCGGGACGAGTTCATCGCCCGGGTCAACGTCGCCTACGCCCGCGGTGACGAGGCCCTGCTGCGGGAGCTGTCGAAGGAGTGGGCTGCCGGCCCTGTCCCCGAGGAGCGCCGGCCCAGCCGTAGCGAGGAGCTGTACGCCCGCCTGGAGTGGCTGTCCCAGCGCAAGGAACTGCTCACCCTGATGGCCCGGGAGCTGGAGGAGGGCGCGATCGGCTCGATGCTCCGGCTCGCCCCCGACGACCCCGACGGCCTCCTCGAGGAGATCGCGGAGCAGCTGCTGGCCCAGGTCGCGCAGAAGGAAGCCGAGCTGGAGGCGCTGCGCGGCTGAGCCGAGGGCGGCCGTCCACGGTGACGGGCAGTTCCGTGTCGGCGTCGGGTAGCGTCGGGGTATGCATTTCGGAGCTGGTGTGCCCACGGTCGAGGTCGCGGACCTCAAGGATGACGATTTCCTGCTGGACGTCCGCGAGGACGACGAGTGGCAGGCGGGTCACGCCGAGGGGGCGCTGCACATCCCCCTCAGTGAGTTCGTCGCACGCTACGGAGAGTTCACGGAGGTGGCGCCGCAGGACGGCAGGGTCCATGTGATCTGCCGTTCGGGGGGCCGTTCGGCTCAGGTGGCGATGTATCTCGCTCAGCAGGGCATCGACGCGGTGAACGTCGACGGCGGAATGCAGGTCTGGGCCGCCCGGGGCCGCCCGGTCGTGGACGCCAAGGGCGAGCCCGGCGTCGTGCTGTAGTCCGGCCGAGGGACGTCGGGCTCTGGACCGGCACTTTTCGGCCGGACCTTGTCGGGCGGTGTCCACCCCGCTCAGCGCAGCGGGTGTGCCGCCAGTAGGTCGCCCAGCGTTTCCTCGTGCGCCGCGGCCGGGCCGAGGGCCAGCTCCAGGTGCTTGGCCCAGGCGTGGTAGCGGTGCAGGGGGTAATCGGTGTCGGCGCCGAAGCCGCCGTGCAGGTGCTGGGCGGTCTGCACCACCCGCCGTACGCCCTCCGAAGCCCAGATCTTCGCCACTGCCACGTCGCCGGTCGCCGGCAGCGCTCCCGCCCTGCCGGACGTGATCCGCCACGCGGCCTGCCAGAGTGTGGCCTCCATGGCGCGCAGGTCCATGTACCGGTCGGCAGCCTGCATCGCGACCGCCTGGAACGTGGCGATGGGGTGCCCGAACTGTTCCCGTTTGCCGGTGTACTCGCTCGTCATCCTGAGCGCGCTCTCGGCGAGGCCGAGCGCGAGCGCGCATGTCCCGGTGGTGAGCAGCAGGCGCAGCCACTCCCAGGCCCCCTCGGCGTCGAGCAGGTACCGCCGGGCGATGCGTGCCGACTCCAGTCGCAGCTCGGCGAGCCGCTCCCCGGTCGTCGAGAGCTGCTCGGCCAGAACGACGCCCTCCTGCATGCGTGGCACCAGGGCGAGGACGGCGCGGCCGGAATCGTCGGTGTGGGCCGGTACGAGGAGGGCGTCGGCGTTGTAAGCCCACGGGACCGCCGTCTGTGTCCCGTCGAGCACCCACGTGTCGCCCTCCTGCCGCGCCACCACCGCGAGTTCGGCCGGGTCGTGCCCGGTGCGGCCGTGTGCGGCGACCGTGAGGACTGTTTCTCCCCGGCCGGTCCGTGCGAGGAGTTCCTCCTTCAACTCCGGGCTGCCGTAGGTCTGTACGGCGACCGCCGCGGCCGTGTTCTCCAGCAGGGGCACCCGTGCGAGCACCTTGGCCGACTCCCGCAGTACCAGGCAGAGGCCGATCGCGTCGAGATCCGCACCGCCGTGCTCACCGTCCAGCAGCAGGCTGAGCAGGTCCGCGTTCGCGAGCTGCGCCCACAGCGCCCGGTCGAAGTCGTCGGCGACGGCGCCGGCGGTCAGCGCGGGGCTGGGCACCCGGTCCGGCGCGACCCCGGCGAACACGGCCCTCGCCGCCTCGACCGCCGCCTGCTGCTCCTCGGTGAAGGTGAAGTCCACGGCCTGTCCTCCTGGCGGGTCCGCTGATCTGACGGATCGTCAAGATAGAACATGTTCTAGAAGAAGGGAACGGTTCGTGGACGGGCCCTCCCCGTGACGTTCAGCGAGCATCCTCGCGGGAGGCGCTCACCGGTCGAAGTCCAGCTCCACCGACTCCGTGACCGGATGTGACTGGCATGCGAGCACATATCCAGCACCCGTCTCCTCCGGCTCGAGCGCGAAGTTGCGGTCCATCCGGACCTCACCGGAGACGAGGAAGGCCCGGCAGGTGCCGCAGACCCCGCCCTTGCAGGCGTAGGGGGCGTCGGGCCGGTTGCGCAGCACCGTCTCCAGCAGCGACTCGCCGTCGCGGACCGGCCAGGTTCCGCCGCGTCCGTCGAGCCGGGCGGTCACCGTGCTGTGTGCGGGAGCCGGGGCGGCCTGTGCGGCCACGGCCATGTCGTCCACATGGAAGATCTCCTCGTGGATCCGCGTCCGCGGCACCCCCAGTCCGCGCAGCGCCCGCTCCGCCGACTGCACCAGCCCGAACGGTCCGCACAGGAACCAGCCGGCGACCTCCTCCACGGGCAGCAGCGCCGGCAGCAGCCGGTCGAGCCGCTCCCGGTCGAGCCGCCCGGTCGGCAGTCCCGCCTGCTGCTCCTCCCGGGAGAGCACCGTGACCAGCTGGAACCGCTCGGGGTAGCGGTCCTTGAGGTCGGCGACCTCCTCCAGGAACATCGTCGAGGCCGTCGTGCGGTCGCTGCGTATGAGGCAGAACCGTGCACCGGGTTCCCGCTCCAGGAGTGTCGTCACGATCGACAGCACGGGGGTGATTCCGCTGCCGCCCACCACCGCCGCGTACAGCCCGGGTGCCGGCTCCAGCGTGAACCGTCCCGCCGGTGTCATCACCTCCAGCTCGTCCCCGGCGGCGATCTCCTTGAGCGCGTAGGTGGAGAAGGCTCCGCCCTCGACCAGCCGTACCCCGACCCGCAGTGTGCGCGGGCCCCCTTCGTCCGACGCCGGAGCGGGGGAGCAGATCGAGTACGTACGCCGTATCTCACTGCCGTCGACGGTGCGGCGCAGCGCGAGGTGCTGGCCGGGGGCGTGGCGGTACTCCTCGCGCAGTGCGGGCGGCACGGTGAAGGTCAGGGCCACGGAGTCGTCGGTGAGCCGCTCCACCGAGGCCACCGGGAGTGGGTGGAACCTGGCCATCACAACTCCTTGAAGTGGTCGAACGGCTCACGGCAGGCCAGGCAGCGGCGCAGCGCCTTGCACGCGGTGGACGAGAAGCGGCTGAGGAGCTCGGTCTCGGCGGACCCGCAGAACGGGCAGTGCACGGGGTCCGCCTCGGTGGAGTCGGCGCGGGTGCGGGTCGGGCCCAGTTCGACGGGCACCGGGCCCGACGCGTGCCGCCCGCGGACGCGAGGGGGCGCTATGCCGAACTCCTTCAGCTTCCGGCGGCCCTCCTCGGTGATGTCGTCCGTCGACCACGCGGGGCTGAGGACCGTCCGTACGACGACCTCCCGCACGCCGTGCTCGCGCAGCACTCGTTCTATGTCCACGGACATCGCTTCGAGCGCGGGGCATCCCGTGTAGGTCGGGGTGAGCTCGACCTCCACCGCGTCCGTGCCGCGCACATGGAGAGCCCGCAGGACGCCCAGCTCCTCCAGGGAGAGCACGGGCAGCTCTGGGTCGGGAACGGAGCCGGCGAGTCGGCGCAGTTCCTCTTCGAGGGCCGTGGCCGTCACCATGACGCCCCCGGGTGGCTGCGGTGCAGGTGCTGCATCTCGGCGAGCATCCGCCCGAACGGTTCGGTGTGCAGGCCCTGCCGTCCCGCGCCCGCCGTCCACGCCCCGGTACGCGGCCCGTTCGGAACGTCGAGGCCGGCCCGGCGCAGGACGTCGCCGACCGAGTCCAGCCAGGCCTGTTCCATGCGGGTCCAGTCGGCGTCCAGGCCTTCCAACGGCTGGAACATCTCTCCCGTGTAGCGCCACAGCGCCTCGCACGCGCGGCGCATCCGCTCGTGGCTGGCGTCCGTGCCGTCGCCGAGCCGCAGCGTCCACTGCTCGGCGTGGTCCTGGTGGTAGGCGACCTCCTTGACCGCCTTGGCCGCGAGTCCGACGAACGCGCTGTCCCCGGCGGTGAGTTCGGTGTACAGCAGCCGTTGGTAGGTCGAGAAGTACAGCTGGCGGGTGATGGTGTGCGCGAAGTCGCCGTTCGGCTGCTCCACCAGCTGCAGGTTGCGGAAGGCGCGCTCCTCGCGCAGGTAGGCCAGCTCGTCCTCGTCGCCCACCATGGACAGCAGCACCCGGGCCTGGCCCAGCAGGTCGAGGGCGATGTTGGCGAGGGCGACCTCCTCTTCCAGTACCGGCGCGTGGCCTGCCCACTCCCCCAGGCGGTGCGAGAGCACCAGGGCGTCGTCGCCGAGGGCCAGGGCGGCCGCGGTGTGCACGGTGACGGTCACAGGTGCTTCACCCCTTCCGGGATCTCGTAAAAGGTCGGGTGCCGGTACGGCTTGTCGGCGGCCGGCTCGAAGAACGGGTCCTTCTCGTCCGGGGAGGACGCGGTGATCGCGGTGGAGGGCACCACCCAGATCGAGACGCCCTCGCCGCGGCGGGTGTAGAGGTCGCGCGCGTTGCGCAGGGCCAGCTCGGCGTCCGGGGCGTGCAGGCTGCCGGCGTGGGTGTGGGAGAGCCCGCGGCGTGAGCGCACGAAGACCTCCCAAAGGGGCCAGTCGGTGTTCGTCATGCGTGCTGCGCTCCCGTCGTCCCGCTGTTGTGCTTCGCCGCGTACGCCGCGGCTGCCTCGCGCACCCAGGCGCCCTCCTCGTGGGCCTGGGTGCGCTGGGTCAGCCGCTGCTCGTTGCAGGGGCCGTTGCCCTTGAGAACCTCCCAGAACTCCGTCCAGTCGATGGGGCCGAAGTCGTGGTGCCCCCGCTCCTCGTTCCACTTCAGGTCCGGGTCGGGGAGGGTCAGGCCCAGGGACTCGGCCTGGGGGACGCAGATGTCCACGAAACGCTGGCGCAGCTCGTCGTTCGAGTGTCGCTTGATCTTCCACGCCATCGACTGCGCGGAGTGGGCCGACTCGTCGTCGGGCGGGCCGAACATCATCAGCGACGGCCACCACCAGCGGTTCACCGCGTCCTGCGCCATCGCGTGCTGCTCCGGTGTGCCTCGGCTCAGGGCCAGCAGCAGCTCGTAGCCCTGGCGTTGGTGGAAGGACTCCTCCTTGCAGATGCGGACCATCGCGCGCGCGTACGGCCCGTAGGAGCAGCGGCACAGGGGCACCTGGTTGGTGATCGCCGCGCCGTCCACCAGCCAGCCGATGGCGCCGACGTCCGCCCAGGTCAGTGTCGGGTAGTTGAAGATCGAGGAGTACTTCTGGCGGCCCGTGTGCAGCTTGTCGAGGAGTTCGTCGCGGCTGGTGCCGAGCGTCTCCGCGGCGCTGTACAGATACAGCCCGTGTCCCGCCTCGTCCTGGACCTTGGCCATCAGGATCGCCTTGCGGCGCAGTGAGGGAGCGCGCGTGATCCAGTTGGCTTCCGGCTGCATGCCGATGATTTCGGAGTGCGCGTGCTGGGCGATCTGCCGGATGAGGGTGGCGCGGTAGGCCTCGGGCATCCAGTCGCGGGGCTCGATGCGCTCGTCGGCGGCCACGGCGGCGTCGAACACGGCTTCGTACGCCGTCGCGTCCGCCCCTGCGTCGTCCGCGCGGGCCGTCGGGTGCGCTGCTGCTGTCGCCATGCGGTCCCCCTGACCGTTCACATTCTCCCGACCGATCGTTCGGTCCGGTCGATATCAATGGTGAGGTGGGGCGCCGTAGGGTGTCAACCGCTGTGGACAACCTGCGGCGACCGTCCGGCCCGCTGCGCCGATGGGGCTGTGCGGGGCGGGCGGGGCTGAGTACCGTTCCGGGTGCACCTGCCCGGCGTGCTGCGAACGGGTGAGGCGGCCCTCGCGGCCCGGCGGACACACGGCAGGCAATGGCCCGGACGGCGGCACAGGACGGCACGACTGCAGGAAAGCTCGGGAGACGGGGCGGGATGGACACGTACGACAAGGAGCCGGACGCCCGGCCGGATCGGCCGGGGCACCCTGCCGACCCGGTGTCCGCCCTGTCCGAGGGGGCCAGGAGGGACGTCACCGAAGCGCAGGAGAAAGAGAAGGACGCGCGGGGTGGTGCCCCTCCCGCCCGTACCGCAGCCTCCCCGGCCCCGGAATCTGCCTTCCCGGAATCCGCTTCCCCGGACTCCACCGCCGCGGCCTCCGCGCCCCGCACCGGCATAGCCGCCCTCTCGCTGCGCTACCAGGTCGCCGCCGCGGTGGCGCTCGCGGCCGTCGCCGTCACCGCCTGTGTGCACCTGGGCATGGTGTTCCTGCACGTCGCGCCACCGAACACGCTCACGAAGAAACACGGCAAGGCGATCGACGACTGGATCTACCCGGAGTTCGAACAGAACTGGAAGCTGTTCGCGCCCGACCCGCTGCAGCAGAACATCGACGTCCAGGTCCGCGCCGAGGTGCGCACCGAAAACGGCGGAGTCCGGACGACCGGCTGGTACGACCTGTCGGCGCTCGACGGCGCCGCCGTCGACGGCAACCTGCTGCCGAGCCACACCCAGCAGAACGAGCTGCGTCGCGCCTGGGACTTCTTCGCCGCCTCGCACGACGGCGAGAACCGCCCCGCAGGCCTGCGCGGCGCCCTGTCCGAGGACTATCTGCGCCGCGTGGTCGTGATGCGCCTCGGCCGGGAGCACGCGGCAGGCCGCGGAGAGAGCCTCGAAAGTGTCCAGGTCCGCTCCCGCGTCACCAACGTGCCGCCGCCCAAGTGGAGCGACGAACAGGTGTCCAGCACGCCCGCCCACCGCCAGCTGCCCTGGTGGTCGCTTCCGGACGGCGAGCGGGCGGGGGCGAGGACCTGGTGAACCGTGTCGCCCCGTCCTTCTCGCGCGGCATCGCCCGAGTGGCCGACACCGCCCTCGGCCCCTACCAGACCGCCGTCGTGCGCATCGGCTTCGCCGCCACCTGGCTGCTGTTCCTGCTGCGGGAGTTCCCCCACCGCCAGGAGATGTACGGACCCGACGGCCCGTGGAGCTGGGACCTGGCCCGGCAGCTCATCGCAAACAACCACGCCTTCACGATCCTGTTGTGGTCCGACGGCCGGGCCTGGTTCGAGACCGTGTACGCCCTCGCCGTGCTGTCGAGCGTCCTGTTCCTGGTCGGCTGGCGCACCCGCACGATGTCCGTGCTGTTCATGGTGGGCGTGCTGTCGCTGGAGAACCGCAGCGTGTTCATGGGCGACGGCGGTGACAACGTCATCCATCTGATGGCGATCTACCTGGTCTTCACGCGCTGCGGGCAGGTGTGGTCGCTGGACGAGCGGCGTGAACGGCGCGCGCGTGCCGCACGCGCGCGTGCCGCACGCGCGCGTGGGGAGCGGCCACGTCCCGACCGGGCGGGGCCCGTGCTGTGGGGCGCGCTCGGCCTCGCGCTGGCCCTGGCGACGTGCGCGGGCCGGCTCGACGCCGGCTGGCTTGCCGTGTACTGGGGGCTGTGGGCCGTACAGGGCCTGTGGTGGTACGTCGTCCGGCGCGCCCCGGACGGTGAGCCCCGTGTCCTGCTGGACGTCGTCGCGAACCTGGTGCACAACGGCGCACTGCTCGTGATCATGGCGGAGGCGTGTCTGATCTACTCGACCGCCGGCTGGTACAAGATCCAGGGCTCGCGCTGGCAGGACGGCACCGCCGTCTACTATCCGCTGCACCTGGAGTCCTTCTCGCCCTGGCCCGTCCTGTCCGACCTGCTGTCCTCGCACGGCACGATGGTGCTGCTGGTGACGTACGGAACGGTCGCCGCGCAGGTCGCCTTCCCCTTCACCCTCCTGAACCGGCGTGTGAAGAACGTCCTGCTGGCCTTCATGATGACCGAGCACGCGGTGATCGCCGTCGTCCTCGGGCTGCCGTTCTTCTCCCTCGCGATGATCGCCGCCGACTCCGTGTTCCTGCCGACGTCGTTCTTGCGGCGGCTGGGCGGCTGGGCGTCACGCGCGCGTGGGCGCCTGGCCGCGGGCCGCGTCGCCCGGGCGCTGCCTCGCCCGCGCCCGCACCGGCCGCCCACGCAGGAGCCGACCGACCCGGCACAGGCAGGCTCGCCGGCGTGAGCCGCACGTAGGCTGCACAGCATGACCGACCCGTCCCGCGGCGCCACCGACCCGCTGACCACCTGGCGCAGGCTCGCCGGCTCCTGCGTGCTGCTCGACGGTTTCCACGCGCTCAAGCACGCGGTCCGCTTCCACGCCCGGGTGCCGGTCGCCGTCACCACCGACCGGGGTGCGGCCCTCGCCCTGGCCGACGACCTCGCACCCGACGTACGGGACGCCCTGGACGCGCTGCTGAGGGAGGTCCCCGAGGCCGCCTATCAGATGCTGGTCCCGCGCCCACACCCCACGGGGGTCGCGGCCCTCGCCCAGCGCCCCTCGCGTGAGGCCAACCTGGAGAAGCTCCGGCGCACCCCACGCACCGCTCCCGTCGTCGTCCTCGACAACCCCCGCAACCTGGGCAACGCGGGCGCCGTGATCCGGCTCGCGGCCGGCTTCGGCGCGACCGGGGTGGTCACGACGGGCACGCTCGACCCCTGGCATCCCACGGTGGTCCGCGGTGGGGCCGGGCTGCACTTCGCGACCGCAGTGGAGCGGCTGACCGTGGCCGAACTGCCGCCCGGCCCGGTCTTCGCCCTGGACCCCGAGGGCGAAGACCTCCGCGCACTGAAACTCCCCGACGACGCCGTGCTCGCGTTCGGCTCCGAACGCAGCGGTCTCTCGGCCGAGCTGCGCGACCGTACCGACCACCTCGTGTCCCTGCCGATGCGCCCCCAGGTCTCCAGCTACAACCTCGCCACCAGTGTGGCCATGACGCTGTACCACTGGAGCGCGACCGGGGGCGCATCCTCCTGAGCCGCCGACAGGCCTATCAGGCCTCCCGGCGCACCTCCACCACGCGGAAGCGGTTCGCCACGAACGCCCCGTCGCACAGGGCCGCGTTGGCCGCCGGGTTGCCGCCCGAGCCGTGGAAGTCGGAGAAGGCAGCCGTCTGGTTGACGTACACCCCGCCGGTCAGGTTGAGCGAGAGCTGGGCGGACTCCTCCAGGCAGACCTCCTCGACGGCCTGCTCGACCTCCTCGGAGGTGGTGTACGCGCCCACCGTCATCGCGCCCTTGTCCCTGATCGTGCGCCGCAGCAGCTCCACCGCGTCCGTCGCCGAGTCCACCGCGACGGCGAAGGCGACCGGGCCGAAGCACTCGCTCATGTAGGCGGCTTCCGCGTCCGGCTTGGCGCCGTCGAGCTTGACGATGACCGGCGTGCGGACGACGGCCTTCGGGAACTCCGGGTTGGAGATCTCCCGCGAGGCCAGGGCGACCTCGCCGAGCCCGGCCGCCGCCTCCAGGCGGGCCTTGACGTCCGGGTTCACGATGGCGCCGAGCAGCGCGTTCGCCCGCGCGTCGTCGCCCAGCAGGCCGTCCACCGCCTTGGCCAGGCCGGCGACCACCTCGTCGTACGACTTCGGGCCCTCGTCCGTGGTGATGCCGTCCCGCGGGATCAGCAGGTTCTGCGGGGTGGTGCACATCTGGCCGCTGTACAGCGACAGGGAGAACGCCAGGTTGGACAGCATCCCCTTGTAGTCGTCGGTCGACTCCACGATGACCGTGTTGACGCCGGCCTTCTCGGTGTAGACCTGGGCCTGGCGGGCGTTGGCCTCCAGCCAGTCGCCGAACGCCGTCGATCCGGTGTAGTCGATGATCCGGATCTCCGGGCGGACGGCCAGCGTCTTGGCGATGCCCTCGTCGGGGCGCTCGGCGGCCAGCGCCACCAGGTTCGGGTCGAAGCCCGCCTCGGCGAGCACCCGGCGGGCCACCTGCACCGTGAGCGCGAGCGGCAGCACCGCGCGCGGGTGCGGCTTGACCAGCACCGCGTTACCGGTGGCGAGGGAGGCGAACAGGCCGGGGTAGCCGTTCCACGTCGGGAAGGTGTTGCAGCCGATGACCAGCGCGATGCCGCGCGGGACGGCCCGATACGTCTTGGTGAGCGCCAGCGGGTCGCGCTTGCCCTGGGGCTTGGTCCACTCGGCGGTGTCGGGTGTGCGGACCTGCTCCACGTACGCGTAGGCCACCGCTTCCAGGCCGCGGTCCTGCGCGTGCGGGCCGCCCGCCTGGAACGCCATCATGAATGCCTGGCCGCTGGTGTGCATGACCGCGTGCGCGAACTCGTGCGTCCGGTCGCTGATGCGCTTGAGGATCTCCAGGCACACCATCGCGCGCATCTCCGCGCCGGCGTCGCGCCACGCCTTCTGGCCCGCGCGCATGGCGGGCAGCAGTACGTCGATGTCCGCGTGCGGATAGGTGATGCCCAGCTCGATGCCGTACGGGGAGACCTCGGCGCCCGCCCAGTCGTCCGTGCCGGGCTGGCCGAGGTCGAGGCGGGAGCCGAGGAGCGCCTCGAAGGCGGCCTTGCCCGCCGCCGCGTCCAGGCTGCCGTTCTCCCCGTAGGCCTTGGGGTGCTCGGGGTGGGGGGACCAGTACGCACGTGTACGGATCGTTTCCAGCGCCTGGTCGAGGGTGGGCCGGTGCTGGGCGATCAGCTGGTGCGCGGTGAGTTCGGCGGCCATGCGGGACCAACTCCTCGTCTTGAGAGCTCTTCCTTGAGCTCGTGACCTGGGCAGGAACAGCCGGACAGGGTTAGAGTAACCGAACGATCGGTCGGGACAAGGGTGTCAGCCGTATCTGTGGACAAGGGGGTCCGCCGCATCTGTGGACAACCCCGTGCGGGAGGATCGCGCACATGACAGCACTCGACCTCAGCAGCCCCGTGGCCGTCGTCGGCACCGGCACCATGGGCCAGGGCATAGCCCAGGTCGCGCTGGTCGCGGGTCACCCCGTACGGCTGTACGACGCCGTCCCGGGGCGCGCCCGCGAGGCGGCCGCGGCGATCGGCGCGCGTCTCGACCGGCTCGTCCAGAAGGACCGGCTCACCGCCGCCGAGCGCGACGCGGCCCGCGTCCGCCTGCTGCCCGCCGAGAGCCTGGATGCTCTCGCGGACTGCGCGCTCGTGGTGGAGGCGGTCCTGGAGCGCCTGGAGGTGAAGCAGCAGCTGTTCCGTGAGCTGGAGGACATCGTCGGCGGGGACTGCCTGTTCGCCACCAACACCTCGTCCCTGTCCGTCACCGCGATCGGCGGCGCGCTGCGGGTCCCGGGCCGCTTCGTCGGACTGCACTTCTTCAACCCTGCGCCGCTGATGCCGCTGGTCGAGGTCGTCTCCGGGTTCGCCACCGACGTCACGTCGGCCACGCGCGCGTACGAGACGGCCCGCGCCTGGGGCAAGACCCCGGTCGCCTGCGCGGACACCCCGGGTTTCATCGTCAACCGCATCGCGCGGCCCTTCTACGCCGAGGCGTTCGCGGTGTACGAGGCGCAGGCCGCCGACCCGGCCACCATCGACGCCGTGCTGCGGGAGTCGGGCGGCTTCCGGATGGGCGCCTTCGAGCTGACCGACCTGATCGGGCAGGACGTCAACGAGTCCGTCACCCGCTCCGTGTGGGAGTCCTTCTTCCAGGACGTGCGCTTCACGCCCTCGCTCGCGCAGCGGCGACTGGTCGAGTCGGGCCGGCTCGGCCGCAAGAGCGGACGCGGCTGGTACGACTACGCGGACGGCGCCGAGCGGCCCGAGCCGCACACCGCGGAGAAGGCGCAGGCACCCTCGTACGTGATCGCCGAGGGGGACCTCGGCCCCGCCTCCGAACTGCTCGCGCTGATCCGCGAGGCGGGTATCGGGGTGCGTGAGGAGGACGAGGACAACGGCACGCGCCTGGTGCTGCCGAGCGGCGGCCAGCTCGTCCTCGCCGACGGGCAGACCTCCGTCGAGTTCCGCGACGTCGTGTACTTCGACCTGGCGCTCGACTACCGCAGGGCGACCCGCATCGCCCTGTCCGCCTCCCAGGACACCTCCGCGCACACCCTGGCCGAGGCCACCGGGCTCTTCCAGGCGCTCGGCAAGGACGTCAGCGTCATCGGGGACGTGCCCGGCATGATCGTCGCCCGCACGGTGGCCCGCATCATCGACCTCGCGCACGACGCCGTCGCCAAGGGTGTGGCCACCGAGGAGGACGTCGACACCGCGATGCGGCTCGGTGTCAACTACCCCCTCGGCCCCTTCGAGTGGAGCCGCGGGCTCGGCCGTGACTGGGCCTACGGCGTCCTGGACGACCTGCACCTGCGGGACCCCTCGGGACGGTACGCCCCGTCCCTCGCGCTCTACTGCCACGCGTACGCCTCCGAGAAGCGGGAGGGCACCCCATGACCACCGCCAAGCGCGACACCTACACCCCGGAGAGCCTGCTCTCCGTCGCGGTGCAGGTCTTCAACGAGCGCGGCTACGACGGCACCTCCATGGAGCACCTGTCCAAGGCGGCGGGCATCTCCAAGTCGTCGATCTACCACCACGTCGCCGGCAAGGAGGAGCTGCTGCGCCGCGCCGTCAGCCGGGCGCTGGACGGGCTGTTCGCCATCCTGGACGAGGAGCACGCGTGCGGGGGGCGCCCGGTGGAGCGGCTGGAGTACGTGGTCAGACGCATGGTCGAGGTGCTCACCGCCGAACTGCCGTATGTGACGCTGCTGCTGCGGGTACGCGGCAACACCGGCACCGAGCGGTGGGCGCTGGAGCGGCGCCGCGAGTTCGACCACCGGGTCGCCGAGCTGCTCAAGGCGGCGGCCGCCGACGGGGACGTGCGCGGCGACGTGGAGGTGCGGCTCGCCACGCGGCTCGTCTTCGGGATGATCAACTCGATCGTGGAGTGGTACCGGCCCGACGGACGCGGCATGGGCGAGCGGGAAGTGGCCGACGCGGTCGTGCGGCTGGCCTTCGGCGGTCTCCGCAAGGAGTCGTGAGCGGGGCCTTCGAGGTCTCCCGAAGCCAGGCTCCCCGAGCCCGGCATGATCCGAACGAGAGTCCCTAGCTCTCCGGCTCCACGTCCTCCTCCTCGAACACCAGCAGTGTGCGTGTGCTGAGCACTTCGGGGATCGCCTGGAGCCGGGTGAGGACCAGCTCGCGCAGCGCCCGGTTGTCGGGCGTGTGCACCAGCAGCAGGACGTCGAAGTCGCCGCCCACCAGGGCGATGTGGGCGGCGCCGGGAAGCCTGCGCAGCTGTTCGTGGACGGTGCGCCAGGAGTTCTGGACGATTTTCAGGGTGATGTACGCCGATGTCCCGTGGCCGGCGCGCTCATGGTTCACACGCGCCCCGAAGCCGCGGATCACCCCGTCCTCTATGAGCCGGTTGATCCGCGCGTAGGCGTTGGCGCGCGAGACGTGGACGCGCTCGGCGACCGCCCGTATGGAGGCACGGCCGTCCGCCTGGAGCAGTTGCAGGATGTCCCGGTCGATCGCGTCGAGCGGGCGCGGGGGCGGCGGAACGGGGACGTGCTCCGCCGGCTCGGCCATTTGTTCAGATGCCATGCACCCCCGCCTCTCTACCATGGACGTACTGCGTCCATCTCAAGGTGTGGAGAACCGTTTGTCCACAGCCTGGAGGGGCCTGTAGCCAAAATGTGCCGTCGACCGAACAATCGGTAGGTGAGGCGCATCACTCCCGTGGCGCGCCTGAAGCCGCTCCCACGAGGAGGTGCCGTCATGACGGTCATGGAGCAGCGGGGTGCCTACCGGCCGACCCCGCCGCCCGCCTGGCAGCCCCGTACCGATCCCGCACCGCTGCTGCCCGACGCGCTGCCGTACCGCGTCCTCGGCACCGAGGCGGCCGCCAAGGCCGACCCGGAGCTGCTGCGCCGCCTGTACGCCGGGCTGGTGCGCGGACGTCGGTACAACACGCAGGCGACGGCGCTGACCAAGCAGGGCCGCCTGGCCGTCTACCCCTCCAGCACCGGGCAGGAGGCCTGCCAGGTCGCCGCCGCGCTCGTCCTTGAGGAGCGCGACTGGCTCTTTCCCAGCTACCGCGACACGCTCGCCGCAGTGGCCCGCGGCGTCGACCCGGTCCACGCCCTGACCCTGCTGCGCGGCGACTGGCACACCGGTTATGACCCGTACGAGCACCGCGTGGCCCCCCTGTGCACCCCCCTCGCCACCCAGTTGCCGCACGCCGTGGGCCTCGCGCACGCCGCGCGCCTGAAGGGCGACGACGTGGTGGCGCTCGCCCTGGTCGGCGACGGCGGCACCAGCGAGGGCGACTTCCACGAAGCCATGAACTTCGCCGCGGTCTGGCAGGCACCGGTCGTCTTCCTCGTCCAGAACAACGGCTTCGCGATCTCCGTGCCGCTCGCCAAGCAGACCGCGGCGCCCTCCCTCGCCCACAAGGCCGTCGGTTACGGCATGCCGGGCCGCCTGGTCGACGGCAACGACGCCGCCGCGGTGCACCAGGTGCTCGCCGACGCCGTCGCGCACGCGCGCGCCGGAGACGGCCCCACGCTCGTCGAGGCGGTGACGTACCGCCTGGACGCGCACACGAACGCCGACGACGCGACCCGTTACCGCGCCGAAGCCGAGGTCGAGGCCTGGCGCGACCACGATCCGATCGCGCTGCTGGAGCGGGAGCTGACAGACCGCGGACTGCTCGACGAGGAGGGGATACGGGCCGCGCGCGAGGACGTCGAGGCCCTGGCCGCCGACCTGCGCACCCGTATGAACCAGGACCCGGCCCTCGACCCGACGGACCTCTTCGCCCACGTGTACGCCGAGCCCACCGCCCAACTGGCCGAGCAGGAGGCCCAGTTGCGTGCCGAGCTCGACGCCGAGACCGCCGGACCGGAAGGAGCCGGGCGATGACGACCGTGGCCCTCAAGCCGGCCACCATGGCCCAGGCCCTCACGCGCGCGCTCCGCGACGCCATGGCCGCCGATCCGTCCGTGCATGTCATGGGCGAGGACGTCGGCACACTCGGTGGTGTCTTCCGCGTCACCGACGGACTCGCCAAGGAGTTCGGCGACGACCGATGCACGGACACGCCGCTCGCCGAGGCGGGCATCCTCGGCACGGCCGTCGGCATGGCGATGTACGGCCTCAGGCCGGTCGTCGAGATGCAGTTCGACGCGTTCGCCTACCCCGCCTTCGAGCAGCTGATCAGCCATGTCGCGCGGATGCGCAACCGCACACGTGGCGCGATGCCGCTGCCGATCACCGTCCGCGTCCCTTACGGGGGAGGCATCGGCGGTGTGGAACACCACAGCGACTCCTCCGAGGCGTACTACATGGCGACTCCGGGCCTCCACGTCGTCACGCCCGCGACCGTCGCCGACGCCTATGGGCTGCTGCGGGCCGCGATCGCCTCGGACGACCCGGTCGTCTTCCTGGAGCCCAAGCGGCTGTACTGGTCGAAGGACACGTGGAACCCGGAGGAACCCGAGGCCGTCGAGCCGATAGGCCGTGCGGTGGTGCGGCGCCCGGGACGCAGCGCCACGCTGATCACGTACGGTCCTTCGCTTCCGGTGTGCCTGGAGGCGGCCGAGGCGGCGCGCGCCGAGGGCTGGGACCTCGAAGTCGTGGACCTGCGGGCGCTGGTGCCCTTCGACGACGAGACGGTCACCGCATCCGTGCGCCGCACGGGCCGGGCCGTGGTGGTGCACGAGTCGAGCGGGTTCGGCGGGCCCGGCGGGGAGATCGCCGCGCGCGTGACGGAGCGCTGCTTCCACTACCTGGAGGCGCCGGTGCTGCGGGTGGCGGGGTTCGACATCCCGTATCCGCCGCCGATGCTGGAGCGGCACCACCTGCCGGGCGTCGACCGGATCCTGGATGCCGTGGGGCGGCTGCAGTGGGAGGCGGAGAGCTGATGGCCCAGGTGCTGGAGTTCAGGCTGCCGGACCTCGGGGAGGGACTGACCGAGGCGGAGATCGTCCGCTGGCTGGTGCAGGTCGGCGACGTCGTCGCGGTCGACCAGCCGGTCGTCGAGGTGGAGACGGCCAAGGCCATGGTCGAGGTGCCCTGCCCCTACGGCGGTGTGGTCACCGCCCGCTATGGCGAGGAGGGTGCGGAACTGCCGGTCGGAGCACCGCTGTTGACGGTCGCCGTCGGCGCGTCGGCGGAGCCGGCGGAGGAGTCGTCCGGGAACGTGCTGGTCGGATACGGCACATCGGCGGCTCCGGCGCGTCGCCGCAGGGTACGGCCGCCGCGGCCCGGCGTCCGGTCCACGGCCGGCGAGCCCTCCGACGGCCGTCGGACGGCCGGGCCCGCCGCCCAGGCCCAGGTGCGCGACGCCCAGTCCCCCGTGCCCGCTTCTCCCCTGCGCGCCGGGCGCCGCACCGCCCCGGAGCACCCCGACGGCCCCGTCCCGGTCATCTCCCCGCTGGTCCGTAGGCTCGCCCGCCAGAACGGCCTGGATCTGCGACGTTTGACGGGGTCCGGACCCGACGGGCTGATCCTGCGGGCCGATGTGGAAGGCGCCCTGAAGGCCACGGCGGCCCGCGAGGAGACGCCGAAGGCCACGCTGACCGCTCCGGCGGCCGAGACGGCTCTCCCCGAGCGCCCCGAGGCCCTCGCCGGTACCCGTGTCCCCCTCAAGGGGGTGCGCGGTGCCGTGGCCGACAAGCTCTCCCGGAGCCGGCGCGAGATCCCCGACGCGACGTGCTGGGTGGACGCCGACGCGACCGAGCTGATGCGTGCGCGGGCGGCGATGAACGCGGCCGGCGGCCCGAAGATCTCCCTGCTCGCGCTTCTGGCCCGCATCTGCACCGCTGCGCTCGCCCGGTTCCCGGAGCTCAACGCCACCGTCGACACGGAGGCCCGGGAGATCGTCCGGCTCGGCAAGGTGCACCTCGGGTTCGCCGCGCAGACCGGGCGCGGGCTCGTCGTCCCCGTCGTACGCGACGCGCACACGCGGGACGCCGAGTCGCTGACCGCGGAGTTCGCGCGGCTCACCGAGGCGGCACGCGCCGGAAGCCTCACCCCCGCGGACCTCACCGGCGGGACGTTCACGCTGAACAACTACGGCGTGTTCGGCGTCGACGGCTCGACGCCGATCATCAACCACCCCGAGGCGGCCATGCTCGGCGTCGGCCGTATCGTCCCCAAGCCCTGGGTACACGAAGGCGAACTCGCGGTGCGGCAGGTCGTGCAGCTCTCGCTCACCTTCGACCACCGGGTGTGCGACGGCGGCACGGCGGGCGGCTTCCTGCGGTACGTGGCGGACTGCGTGGAACAGCCCGCGGTGCTGCTGCGCACCCTCTGAGCCGACGGCCGGATTCGGGCGCGGTCCTGGCTCAGGGCGCTGCTCCGGATTCGGGCGCGGTCCTGGCTTCGGGCGCTGCTCCGGCTTCGGGCGCGGTCCTGGCTTCGGGCGCTGCCCCCGAAACGCGCGCGGCCCCGGCTTCGGGCGCTGCCCCGCAAACGCGCCGCCCCGGATACAGGTCCACCCCCGGAAACGGGCCCCGGCGATCCCTCGGGGAGCACAGAGGTCCCGGGGGTGGCGTTGATCCACGCGGCGCCCATACTCGGGGCATGACCGCGTACCAGCGCCCGGGCGACCCCCGCCGCGACGGCTACGACGTCGTCGTCCTCGCGGGCGGTGCCGCCCGGCGGCTCGGCGGCGCCGACAAGCCCGGTGTGCGCGTCGGTGGACGGGCACTGCTCGACCGGGTGCTGGCGGCGTGCGCCGACGCGGACACCACCGTGGTCGTCGCCGGTGCCCGGCCCACGGCACGCCCGGTGGTCTGGGCCCGTGAGGAGCCACCCGGCGCCGGACCGGTCGCCGCGCTCGAAGCGGGCCTCGGGCGGACCACGGCCGCGAATGCCGTCGTGCTCTCCGCCGACCTGCCGTTCCTCACGAAGCGGACAGTACGACGACTGCTGGACGCCCTCCGGACGAGCGGCGCCGAAGGGGCGGTGCTGACCGACCCCGAGGGGCGTGACCAGCCCCTGGTCGCCGCCTACCGCACAGCGGCACTGCGCCGCGAGCTGGCACGGCTCACCACCGAGCACACCGGTCTCACCGGCCTTCCGCTGCGGCGCCTGGTCGCCGGACTGGACCTCACCCGCGTCTCCGACTCCGTCGCCTCCTTCGACTGCGACACCTGGGACGACATCGCCGCAGCCCGATCACGTATCAGGGAGCATGGGCACGTGTTGGATGAATGGATTTCCGCAGTCAAGGACGAACTGGGCATCGACCTCGACGTCGACACCGGCGTCCTCCTCGACCTCGCCCGAGACGCCGCGCACGGCGTCGCCCGCCCCGCGGCCCCGCTGACGACGTTCCTCGTCGGCTACGCCGCCGCACGGGCCGACGGCGGCCCCGAGGCGGTCGCCGAGGCCGCCCGCAAGGCAGCCGCGCTCGCCCTGCGCTGGGCGGAGGAGGACACCGCCGAGAACAGGCCGGGCTCCGGATGACCGGGCGGGGCATCGACGGGCACCTGGACATCGAGGAACGCGACATGGAGGAGGCGCTGGCCGTGGCCAACGACAGCGGGGAGCAGAGCCGTCCGCAGGCCCGCCCCGCCCGTCCACCGCAGGACCAGCACGACCGGGACCTCGAAGAGGCCCTCGCCCTCGTCCGGGACCCGGGCCCGCGCACCCCCGAGCCCGGCCCGCCCGCTCCCGAACCCGAGGCGCGTACCGCAGAGCCCGGTCCCCGCCCACCCCGGCACCCCGGCGGCACCCAGGACCGTCCGGGTGGCACCGACGCCCCCGCCGCACCCCCCTCCACGCACCGTGCCACGCCGTGGCCCGAGGCCCGCGCGGCGGCTGAACGCGCCGCCCGCTCCGCTCCACGTCGCCCACCGCTCGACGTAGCCCTCGACGCGGCCCTCGGCCTGGTTCTTGCCGCGCCCCTCACCGCCCTCACCGACCTGCCCTCCTTCGACACCTCAGCCATGGACGGCTGGGCGGTCGCCGGCCCCGGCCCCTGGGACGTACGGGACCACGGGGTCCTCGCCGGGCACGCGGAGCCGGCCCCCCTGGGAGACGGCGAGGCCGTGCGGATCGCCACCGGTGCCCGCGTCCCGCCGGACACCACCGCCGTGCTGCGCACCGAGCACGGCCGCACCGACGACAAGGGACGGCTGCACGCCACCCGGGAAATTTCGCAGGGTCAGGACATCCGGCCGCGCGGCCAGGAGTGCCGCACCGGGGAGCACCTGCTCCCGCCGGGCACCCACATCACCCCGGCCGTCCTCGGACTGGCGGCCGCCGCCGGGTACGACGCCCTGCGCGCACTGCCCCGGCCGCGCGCCGACGTCCTCGTGCTGGGCGACGAATTGCTCACCGAGGGCCTCCCCAGGGACGGACTGATCCGTGATGCGCTCGGGCCGATGCTGCCGCCGTGGCTGCGCGCACTCGGGGCCGAAGTGACGGCCGTGCGCAGGCTCGGCGACGACGCCGACGCCCTGTACGAGGCCGTGACGTCCTCCACGGCCGACCTGATCGTCACCACGGGCGGCACCGCCGCGGGCCCCGTCGACCACGTCCACCCCATCCTGCGACGCGTCGGCGCCGAACTCCTCGTCGACGGTGTGCAGGTCCGCCCGGGCCACCCCATGCTCCTCGCACGCATCCGGGAGGACCGGCACCTCGTCGGTCTGCCCGGCAACCCCCTCGCCGCCGTCTCCGGCCTGCTCACGCTCGCCGAGCCGCTGCTGCGCACCCTCGCCGGCCGTATGGCGCCGGAGCCGTACACGCTGCCGCTGAAGGACTCCGTCCATGGTCATCCGTACGACACGCGGCTCATCCCTGTGGTCGTACGGGCCGACCAGGCCGTACCGCTGCACTATCACGGCCCCGCCATGCTGCGCGGCATCGCAGCGGCCGACGCCCTCGCGGTCGTCCCGCCCGGTGGCGCCGGTCCGGGCCAGGAAGCGGAGCTCCTCGACCTGCCGTGGGCGTTCGCCGGATGAGCCCGGCCGGGGCCGGCTCGGCCGGGCTGATCGGGAACGGGGCGTGTTTCACGTGAAACATCCGGGTCGGAGTGCCGTCGGAGGCCCGTGCGGGGGGCTCGGTGTCGCTCTTCCGTGAGGAGTAGCGTCCCTCTCATGTACGCGATCACGATTCCTGAACCCGGTGGGCCCGAGGCGCTGGTGTGGACCGAGGTCCCCGATCCCGTACCCGCCGAGGGCGAAGTGCTGGTCGACGTGGCTGCCGGAGCCGTCAACCGTGCCGATCTCCTCCAACGGCAGGGCTTCTACAACCCGCCGCCCGGGGCGTCCCCTTACCCCGGGCTCGAATGCTCCGGGCGGATCGCCGCGCTCGGGCCCGGGGTGTCCGGGTGGGCCGTCGGTGACGAGGTGTGCGCGCTGCTCGCGGGCGGCGGATACGCCGAGAAGGTCGCCGTACCGGCCGGTCAGCTGCTGCCCGTCCCCGAGGGGCTCGACCTGCGGAACGCGGCCGCGCTGCCGGAGGTGGCCTGCACGGTCTGGTCGAACGTGTTCATGGTCGCCCATCTGCGCCCGGGCGAGACGCTGCTCGTGCACGGCGGCTCCAGCGGCATCGGCACGATGGCCATCCAGCTGGCCAAGGCGGTGGGCGCGAGGGTCGCGGTCACGGCCGGAACCAAGGCGAAGCTGGACTACTGCGCCGAGCTGGGCGCGGACGTGCTGATCAACTACCGCGAACAGGACTTCGTCGAGGAGGTCCGGCAGGCCACGGCCGGTGCGGGTGCCGACGTCATCCTCGACAACATGGGGGCGAAGTACCTGGACCGCAACGTCCAGGCGCTCGCGGTGAACGGGCGTCTCGCGATCATCGGCCTGCAGGGCGGGGTGAAGGGCGAGCTGAACATCAACACGCTGCTGCGCAAGCAGGCGGCGATCACCGCGACGTCTCTGCGGGCGCGGCCGCTCGGGGAGAAGGCGGCGATCGTGGCGGCGGTGCGGGAGCACGTGTGGCCCCTGATCTCCTCCGGGGACGTGCGCCCGATCGTCGACCGTGAGGTCCCGATGAGTGACGCGGCCGAGGCCCACCGGGTGCTCGAGGAGAGCGGGCACATCGGCAAGGTGGTGCTGGTGGCGCGGTAGGCGTGGTCGTCCGGGGGTGACGGTGGCGCAGAGGGCGCCGGTCGTCCGGGGATGACGGTGGTCCCGGCGGTTCAGGCACGGCGCAGGCGCAGACCGAGGAGGGCGAGCGCCAGGCCGAGTCCCACGAGGACCAGACCGCTGCCGAGGGGGAGGATCTCGGCCGCGGGCTGCGCGGCGCCGGTCTCGCGGGCGGAGCCGGCGGCGCCCTGCGACGGGCTGGGGGAGGCCTCCACGGGGTCGGCCGCATCGCGGGACGGCTGGGTGCCGGTGGTCGGGTCGGCGGTGTCGCGGTCCCCCGGGTCCGGTATCCGTTCGGGCGGCGACGGCGGGTCCTGCTCCGTGTAGTTCGGCTCGTCGTCCTCGTCCGGTGGGTCGAGATCCGGCCGCCCGGGCCGCACCCTTCCTTCGCCCGCCCAACTGCCGGCCCGGGAGGAGTCGGGCGAGGGATCGGCGGGGCGCAGATCGGCGGAGGGTGGGTCGTCGGCGGTGGGTGGGTCGTCGGCGGGGCGCCCGGGGGCGGGCGAGCGCGCGGGGTCCTGGCGCTGGTGAGGGCGGTGGGGCCTGTCCTGGTGCTGGGGTTTTCCGTGGCCCCTCGGTTGTCCGTGGCCACGGGGAGCAGGGTGGTCATGCAGGGTGGCGTGATCCTGGAACCGCTCCTGCCGCTGAGGCTTCTCCTCGGGCCCGTCCGGGGCTGTGGTGGTGGGCGAGGCGGATGCGGGCGGCGCGGACGTGGAGCCGCCCGTCGGTATCGCGGATGCCGTGGGCCGGGGAGCGGCCGTGTCGTCGGGCGCCGTACCGGACGCCGGTGCCTTGCCGGCGGGTGGGTCGGCCGACGGGGCCGAGGAGGTGCGCTCCGGGGCGGAGTGGTGGGTCGGGGAAGCCGAGGGAGTGCGTGCGGCTGCCGTGAGCACGGCTATGGATTCATGGGCCGGATACGCGATTCGGGTGACGTACCTGCTGTGGAAGGGGCCCTCGGGCCCGGCCCGATGCACGGCCCTCGTGGTCTGCGAGGCGGCCCGTATGCCGTGGGCGGGCCGCAGCCCCTCCGCGGACGCGAGGGCGCAGGTGGATATGCCGTACAGACCGCAGACGGCCGTGGTGGTGAGCACCGGTGGCAGGACGGCCACGCGGAGCGTGCGGAACCTCGACGGTGGGCGACGCCATGGAGTCACGCGAGTGACCCCCTCCCGTGCTCGGGCGGCAAGATCAACGGCACCAGCGTCACACGGACCCCGGCGTCCGGCATCTCGGCCGTACGCCGTCCGTCGCGCTCTGCCGCACTGACGCGCCCCGCCCCACCCACTGACGCCGCACATCGGGCCGGAACTCTCCGGTGTGGGGTGGATCACTCCCCGTACCGGGCACCTGGCTGATGAGGTGTGTCGGTGCGAGAGAATGGCGGCATGGAGATGCCGAGGAACGAACGGTCGTCGGAGAACGCCCAGAAGATCCTGGTCGTGGGCCAGGACGGGATGGCTCTCGGCGGCGCCGGAGACGATGACTCCCGCGAGGTCCCGGTGACCGAACAGGTGGAGCAGCCCGCGAAGGTCATGCGCATCGGCAGCATGATCAAGCAGCTGCTGGAGGAGGTGCGGGCCGCTCCCCTGGACGAGGCGAGCCGGCAGCGTCTGAAGGAGATCCACTCCAGCTCGGTGAAGGAGTTGGAGGACGGTCTCGCCCCCGAACTCGTCGAGGAGCTCGAGCGGCTCTCCCTGCCCTTCACGCATGACGCGATCCCGAGCGACGCGGAACTGCGCATCGCGCAGGCCCAGTTGGTGGGCTGGCTGGAAGGCCTCTTCCACGGGATCCAGACCACCCTGTTCGCCCAGCAGATGGCGGCACGCGCCCAGCTGGAGCAGATGCGCCGCGCCCTCCCCCCGGGTGTGGGCTCCCCCGACGGGGAGGAGGACCGGCACGCCGGCGGCCGGGCGGGCGGCCCGTACCTGTGATCCAGGGCGTGCGAGGGGCCCGGCACCGTGCGGCGTGCGGGTGCCGGGCCCCTGCCGTCGTGTCAGCCGCGCCTCACGCCGGGTTGCCCGTCGACACCATGAGCACGATCACGGGCATGTGCTTCGGGTCGGCGTCCGTACCGGCCGCCGGGGACTGGTCCATGACCGTGTCCTGGCCGTAGGTGTTCTCGTCCTCGGACGTGATCCTGTACTTCCAGCCCGCCGCCCGGAAGCACGCCTTGACCGACGTGAGGTTCCTGAAGGAGAAGTCGGGCACCCGGATCTTCTCCGCGTCGACGTACGACGTCTCCGGCTCCGTGCACCTCGTCACCGCGATCGTCTTCGTCGTGTCCGGGCCCCGGTGGCCCGCGGCCGCGGTCGGGGGCGCGCTCATGCTGCCGTCGCCGCCGCCCGCCTGGTCCCCGCTGCTGCCGTTGCTGTGCAGCAGCAGTGAGGTGAGCAGGCCGACGATCACGACCAGGGCGACCACGACCGAGCCGATGACCACGGCCTGGTTGCCCTTCTGCTCGCCCGCGGCGGGCGCCTGCGCGGGCAGTCGGTAGGGCGGCGGGGTCGCTGCGGTCTGCTGCGGCGTGTACCCGGGGGTCTGCGGGGGCGTCGGGTAGCCGCCCTGCTGCGGGTAGGCGTAGGCGGCCGAGGGGGCGGGGGCGCCGTACGGGCCGGGCTGGTACGGCGTCTGCACGGGCCCTACGGGGCCCGGCGCCGACTGGCCGACCGGCGGGAAGACCGCGGAGCCGACACCGGCGCCGCTCGGCGGCTGCGCGCCCGGCACGATGCTCGGCGCGGCGGCAGTGAGCGACGCGGCCACCCGCAGGCACTCACCCCGCATCGACTCCGCGTTCGGGAAGCGTTCGTTCGGGTTCTTCTTCAGCGCGCGGGCGACCAGCGCGTCCACCGCGGGCGGCAGTGAACGGTTGATCGAGGACGGAGCCACCGGCTCCTCCTGCACATGCGCGTACGCGATGGCGAGCGGTGAATCCGCCTCGAACGGCAGCCTCCCGGTGACCAGCTGGAACACCATGATCCCGACCGAGTACAGGTCGGACCGCGCGTCGACGCCCCGGCCGAGGGCCTGCTCGGGCGACAGGTACTGCGGAGTGCCGACCACCATGCCCGTCTGGGTCATCGAGGTGACGCCGGACTGCATGGCACGGGCGATGCCGAAGTCCATGACCTTGACGACGTTGCGTTTCGTCATCATCACGTTGCCCGGCTTGATGTCCCGGTGGACCAGGCCCATCTCGTGGCTGATCTCCAGGGCCGCCAGCACATCCGCGGTGATCTTCAGCGCCTTGTCGGCCGGCATGGCGCCGTACTGCCGGATGTCCGCGTCGAGGACCGAGCCGAGCGGCCTGCCCTCGATGTACTCCATGACGATGTACGGGGTCGTCGCCCCGCCCAGCTCGTCCTCACCGGTGTCGAACACCGAGACGATGTTCGTGTGCGTGAGTTTCGCCACGGCCTGCGCCTCGCGGCGGAAGCGTTCCCGGAAGGCCTGCTCGCGTCCCAGCTCGGTGTGGAGTGTCTTGATCGCGACCTGACGGTCCAGGACCGAGTCGTACGCCAGGTGCACCGAGGCCATGCCGCCCTCGCCGAGCAAGTCGCGCAGCTGGTAGCGGCCGCCGGCGAGCGCGCGCCCCGCATACCGGCCGTGTGCGCCGTCCTGGCTCATGTTCTGCGTCCCCCATCGGCGCGGCGGCAGCGGCTGCTGGTGCTCCCGCGGTCCGTGATCGATATCCGTGTTGTCGTCGGCGATCGACGGCGAGTGTTCCGTGATCGACCGGTCGATTCCCGGCCAAGTCTGCCCCAGGGCAAGGACACGTCAAGCTCGGTGCCCGTTCCGTGACCGTACGCGAAAGAAGCGTCGCGGAAGCGTTACAGGTGTTGTACGGCCGGGACACGGAATGTGCAGCTGGGACCGGGTTCGGGGTTTGATGGCCGGTCCATCTCGAATCCATCTCGGACCGGAGCCTTGCGCGGAGCCTGTAGCGTGGCCCGTCGGAGACCGTACCAACCACCGCGCAGACCGCGGGCAGAAACGACGGCGAGGACCGATGGCACAGACGCAGCGCGCCCAGGGCCCGTCCGACCCCGAGGCGACTGGCGGCGGGATGTCGGACGCGCCGGAGACCTGGGGCAACGGCGGACTTGTCGGGGACGGCCGGTACCGGCTGACCCGTAGGCTCGGCCGGGGCGGCATGGCCGAGGTGTTCGCGGCCGAGGACGTGCGCCTCGGCCGGACGGTCGCGGTCAAGCTGCTCCGTTCCGACCTGGCCGAGGACCCGGTCTCCAAGGCGCGTTTCACCCGCGAGGCCCAGTCGGTGGCGGGGCTCAACCACCACGCGATCGTCGCCGTGTACGACTCCGGCGAGGACGTCGTGGGCGGCCAGTCGGTGCCGTACATCGTGATGGAGCTGGTCGAGGGCCGTACGATCCGCGACCTGCTGCTCAACGCGGAGGCGCCCGGCTCCGAGCAGGCCCTGATCATCGTCTCGGGCGTCCTGGAGGCGCTCGCCTACTCGCACCAGCACGGCATCGTGCACCGCGACATCAAGCCGGCCAACGTCATCATCACCCACAACGGCGCCGTGAAGGTGATGGACTTCGGCATCGCGCGCGCCCTGCACGGGGCGTCCACGACGATGACGCAGACCGGCATGGTGATGGGCACCCCGCAGTACCTGTCCCCGGAGCAGGCGCTGGGCAAGGCCGTGGACCACCGCTCCGACCTCTACGCGACGGGCTGCCTGCTGTACGAACTGCTGGCACTGCGGCCCCCCTTCGTGGGGGAGACGCCGCTGTCCGTGGTCTACCAGCACGTTCAGGACATCCCGGTGCCGCCGTCCCAGGTCTCGGAGGGGGCGTCGCCGCCCGAGCTGGACGGGCTCGTGATGCGCTCCCTCGCCAAGGAGCCGGACGACCGGTTCCAGACCGCCGAGGAGATGCGCGGGCTGGTCCAGTACGCGCTGCAGATGCTCTACGACCAGGGCGGCCACACCGGCACCTGGAGTACCGGCCCGGTGGCGGTGCACGACGGCCGCCACACCCCGGCCGCCGGCCTCGCCGGCACGGCGATGCTGCCGCACCCGGGAGAGTCGGGCACCGCGCAGATCCCGCAGCCGATCCTGCCCTCGGGGTACGGCTCCGGCGACGACAGCGGTTTCGAGGGGCACGGCAACAAGGGCAGCGGGCGCGGCAAGCTGTGGGTCCTCGCGGTCCTCGCGGTCATCGCGATCGCGGCGGGCGTCGCACTGGCCATGCAGAAGAACAACGGGGTCGGCGGCGGGACCGGTCCGACGAACACGCCCAGCGTCACGCAGTCGCACGAGGAGCAGCAGCCCAGCCAGACGCCCACGGACGAGCAGACCGCCACCTCAACGGACGACAACTCGGACACGAGCGGCGGTTCGGACTGGACGCCCTCGCAACGGCCGTCGCAGACCTACAGCCAGCAGCCGCCGGCCGAGCCCTCGGCGACGCCGTCCGAGTCGAGCGAGCAGCCGACCTCGTCGGCCCCCTCGCAGACGCAGCCCTCCGACACGCCCTCGGGCGGCGCGGGCGGCGGCTCCACGCCTCCGGCCGGCTCGTCGAACGGGGGCGGCGACAGCTCGGGCGGCAGCCAGGGGCCGTGACGGCCCGCGGTGAAGCGCCCTCCACGCGCGCGTGGCCCGGAACGGGCACCACGCGCGCGTGATCGTTTTCGGCCGTCTCCCATGGCCGTCTTCCACGGCCGTCTCCCGTGACCGCCTCCCGCGGTCGTGCCCCGCACGGCCGGCGAGTGGGGCGGGCCACACGTCCGACACCCGCGTCACTCCAGATGATGTCTTCCCGTCCTCCGGGCGCGCGGGATAACGTGCCGTTGTTCCGGCCCCCTGCAAGGCTGTGACCAGCACTGTTCCCGACTGACTCGATTTACTTGGAAATCCAAGCAAAATCCCAGGTCAGAAGGGGTTTCACAGAAATGTGGCGCGCTGGGTAACGTGCCCCTTGCAGGGTGCTCGCCGGGGCACCTTCCGCGTCTGTTCGTCACGAGCCGCACCCACCCCGTGCGTCCGTGCGGTGCAGGCGGAGCCGCTCCCAGCGGCCCGAACGGGCCGAGGGGAACCCAGGCACCCGGCGAACCCGGGGGCCGGACCGACGGAGGAGCACACGTGACCGTGGAGAGCACTGCCGCGCGCAAGCCGCGACGCAGCGCCGGAAGCAAGGCCGGCACCACCGGCACCAAGCGCACCACCAGCAACACGTCCGGGAAGGGCGCCGACCCCGGCCTCGTGCAGTTGCTGACGCCTGAGGGCACGCGGGTGGCAAGCCCCGAGTACGACCGGTACGTCGAGGACATCACACCCGAACAGCTGCGCGGGCTGTACCGGGACATGGTGCTGACCCGCCGTTTCGACGCCGAGGCCACCTCCCTGCAGCGCCAGGGCGAGCTGGGCCTGTGGGCCTCGCTGCTCGGCCAGGAGGCCGCCCAGATCGGCTCGGGCCGGGCCCTGCGTGACGACGACTACGTCTTCCCGACCTACCGCGAGCACGGCGTCGCCTGGTGCCGCGGTGTGGACCCGACCAACCTGCTCGGCATGTTCCGCGGGGTGAACAACGGCGGCTGGGACCCGAACAGCAACAACTTCCACCTCTACACGATCGTCATCGGCTCGCAGACCCTGCACGCCACCGGCTACGCCATGGGCGTGGCCAAGGACGGCGCGGACTCGGCCGTGATCGCGTACTTCGGTGACGGTGCCTCCAGCCAGGGCGACGTGGCGGAGTCGTTCACGTTCGCGGCGGTCTACAACGCCCCGGTGGTGTTCTTCTGCCAGAACAACCAGTGGGCGATCTCCGAGCCCACCGAGAAGCAGACCCGGGTGCCGCTGTACCAGCGTGCGCAGGGTTTCGGCTTCCCGGGCGTGCGGGTCGACGGCAACGACGTGCTGGCCTGCCTCGCGGTGACCAAGTGGGCGCTGGAGCGGGCGCGCAACGGCGACGGCCCGACCCTGGTGGAGGCCTTCACCTACCGCATGGGCGCCCACACCACCTCCGACGACCCGACCCGCTACCGCCTCGACGACGAGCGGGCCGCCTGGGAGGCGAAGGACCCGATCGCCCGCGTGCGCGCCTATCTCGAGGCGTCAAACCACGCGGACGAGGGATTCTTCGCGGAACTCGAGACGGAGAGCGAGACGTTGGGAAGGCGGGTGCGTGAAGCGGTCCGTGCCATGCCGGACCCGGACCACTTCGCCATCTTCGAGCACGCGTACGCGGACGGGCATGCGCTCGTCGACGAGGAGCGGGCCCAGTTCGCCGCCTACCAGGCGTCGTTCGCGGACACCGACGCTGAAGGGGGACGGTGACATGGCCGAGAAGATGGCGATCGCCAAGGCGATCAACGAGTCGCTGCGCAAGGCCCTGGAGTCGGACCCCAAGGTCCTGGTGATGGGCGAGGACGTCGGCAAGCTCGGCGGTGTCTTCCGGGTGACGGACGGGCTGCAGAAGGACTTCGGCGAGGAGCGGGTGATCGACACCCCGCTCGCGGAGTCGGGCATCGTCGGCACGGCGATCGGTCTCGCGCTGCGCGGGTACCGGCCGGTGGTGGAGATCCAGTTCGACGGGTTCGTCTTCCCGGCCTACGACCAGATCGTCACCCAGCTGGCGAAGATGCACGCCCGCTCGCTGGGCAAGGTCAAGCTGCCCGTCGTCGTGCGCATCCCCTATGGCGGCGGCATCGGCGCGGTCGAGCACCACAGCGAGTCCCCCGAGGCGCTGTTCGCGCACGTGGCGGGCCTGAAGGTCGTCTCTCCGTCCGACGCCTCGGACGCGTACTGGATGATGCAGCAGGCGATCCAGAGCGACGACCCGGTGATCTTCTTCGAGCCGAAGCGGCGCTACTGGGACAAGTCCGAGGTCAACACCGAGGCGATTCCGGGCCCGCTGCACAGGGCACGAGTGGTGCGTGAGGGCACGGACCTGACCCTGGCCGCGTACGGCCCGATGGTGAAGGTGTGCCAGGAGGCCGCGGCGGCCGCCCAGGAGGAGGGCAGGTCGCTGGAGGTGCTGGACCTGCGCTCGGTCTCCCCCCTCGACTTCGACACGATCCAGGCGTCGGTGGAGAGGACCCGCCGTCTGGTGGTGGTGCACGAGGCGCCGGTGTTCTTCGGTTCGGGCGCGGAGATCGCCGCTCGTATCACGGAGCGGTGCTTCTACCACCTGGAGGCGCCCGTGCTGCGGGTCGGCGGCTACCACGCGCCGTATCCGCCGGCGCGGCTGGAGGAGGAGTACCTGCCGGGCCTGGACCGGGTGCTGGACGCCGTCGACCGCGCCCTGGCGTACTGAGGAGAGGGTCGTGACGACGATGACTGACGCGTCCGTGCGCGAGTTCAAGATGCCCGACGTGGGCGAGGGGCTCACCGAGGCGGAGATCCTCAAGTGGTACGTCCAGCCGGGTGACACGGTCACCGACGGGCAGGTCGTGTGCGAGGTGGAGACGGCGAAGGCGGCCGTGGAGCTGCCGATCCCGTACGACGGGGTGGTCCGCGAGCTGCACTTCCCGGAGGGCACCACGGTGGACGTCGGCACCTCGATCATCGCGGTGGACGTGACCGGCGGCACCTCCGTCGGGGAGGCGCAGGCGCCCGTCGAGACGGCGGCGCAGGAGCAGTCCGAGGCGAAGGAGACCCAGAAGGAGGGCCGCAAGCCGGTCCTCGTCGGGTACGGCGTCGCCGAGTCCTCCACCCGGCGCCGCCCCCGCAAGGCGCCCGCGGCGGCCGAGGAGAGGCTCCCCGCGGTCCAGGGCGATCTCAACGGACACGGCAACCAGGTCCGCCCGCTGGCGAAGCCGCCGGTGCGCAAGCTGGCGAAGGACCTGGGCGTCGACCTGGCGACGGTACGGCCGTCGGGCCCGGACGGAACCATCACGCGCGAGGACGTGCAGGCGGCGGTGGCCTCTGCACCGGCCCCCGAGGCCCCTGCGGCCCCGGTGACCCCCGTGGCACCCGCCCCCGTCGAGATGCCGGCGCGGGCGGTGACGTACGACAGCGGACGGGAGACCCGTGTCCCGGTCAAGGGCGTCCGCAAGGCCACCGCGCAGGCGATGGTGGGCTCGGCGTTCACCGCGCCGCACGTCACGGAGTTCGTGACCGTCGACGTCACCCGCACGATGAAGCTGGTCGAGGAGCTCAAGCAGGACAGGGACTTCGACGGCCTGCGGGTCAACCCCCTGCTGCTGATCGCCAAGGCGCTGCTGGTCGCGATCAAGCGGAACCCGGACGTCAACGCGTCCTGGGACGAGGCCAACCAGGAGATCGTCCGCAAGCACTACGTGAACCTGGGCATCGCCGCGGCCACCCCGCGCGGTCTGATCGTGCCGAACATCAAGGACGCGCACGACAAGACCCTGCCGCAACTGGCCGAGGCGCTGGGCGAACTGGTGGCCACGGCCCGGGAGGGCAGGACGAGCCCCGCGGCGATGCAGGGCGGCACGATCACGATCACGAACGTCGGCGTGTTCGGCGTCGACACCGGCACGCCGATCCTCAACCCGGGCGAGTCCGCGATCCTCGCGGTCGGCGCGATCAAGCTCCAGCCGTGGGTCCACAAGGGCAAGGTCAAGCCCCGCCGGGTCATGACCCTTGCCCTGAGCTTCGACCACCGCCTGGTCGACGGCGAACTGGGCTCCAAGGTCCTCGCGGACGTCGCGGCGATCCTGGAGCAGCCGAAGCGGTTGATCACCTGGGCGTAGCGCGGGACGACATGCCTATGGTGAAGGGGGCCCGCCGCTGACCGGCAGCGGCAGGCCCCCTTGGCGTGTGGCGGGCGTCAGCCGAGCCTGGCGAAGCCGTAGTTCAGCAGCTTCGTGGCGTCGGCGGCGCGCTGGCTGATCGACGACGAGGCCAGGACCGTGCCGATGACCGTCTTGCCGTTGCGGGTGGCGGCGAAGACGAGGCAGTACTTGGCCTCGGGGCCGGAACCGGTCTTCACGCCGATCGCACCGCGGTAGCTGCCGAGCAGCGTGTTGGTGTTGGTCCACGGGGCCATGGTGCGGACGGTGCCGGACTTGGTGACGGTCTTCGCCGTGTACGACTTGGTCTTCACGATCGTGCGGAACGTGGAGTTCTTCATCGCGCTGCTCGCGATCTTCGTGAGATCGCGCGGCGTCGAGTAGTTGTTGCCGTTGCCGATGCCGTCGAACGAGTCGAAGTGCGTGTTCTTCAGGCCGAGGCTCGTGGCGGCGCTGTTCATCTTTCCGATGAACGACTTCACGCGCGCGTTCCGCGTCGTGCCGGAACCGAACTTGTCGGCGAGCGCGTAGGCCGCGTCACAGCCGGAGGGGAGCATCAGCCCGTACAGCAGCTGACGGACCGTGACCTTGTCGCCGACGATCAGGTGCGCCTGGGAGGCGTTGTTGGCGACCACGTAGTCGCTGTACGCCTTCTGGATCGTCACCTTGGCGTCGAGGTTCAGGTTCGGCTGTGCGAGCACGACCTTCGCGGTCATGATCTTGGTGGTGGAGCCGGTGGAACGCTTGGTGTCCGCGGCCTTCGTGTACAGCGTCGCGCCGTTCGCATTGTTCATCGCGTAGCCGCCCGCGGCCACGATCGAGGGCGTGGTGACGGCCTGAGCGGGCGCCGCGGTGAGGGCTCCTGTGGTGAGCACGGCTCCAGTGGTGACCACTGCCGCGACTGCCCTGCGAACCCGCGCGCCCTTGATGCCGGTAGTCAAAGTTGAACGCTCCGATTGCGTCTCTGATGCCTGTGAATGCATCCAAATGCCCCTGGAGTACGGCCGGATGACGAGGCCGCCTTCTCGTGAGACTAGTGAATGGCCCGCATGGATGTGCGGTTGCCCGGGTGAATTCGGAGACGGATGTACCCGTCCGCATGATGGACGCCCATCGGCATGCGTACGTGTTGTATCTATGATGTGCTCATGCCTGCAGCGCCGTCCGTCGCCGAAGCCCCCGAGAAGATGCCCCTCAAACAACCCCCCGCCGCCGACCGCGTGTACACCCATGTCAAACGGGGAGTCCTGGAGCGCCGTTACGAGGGCGGGACGCTGCTGACCGAGGGCGAGCTGGCCGAGGAGGTCGGCGTCTCGCGGACACCGGTGCGCGAGGCGCTGCTGCGCCTGGAGGTCGAAGGGCTGATCAGGCTCTACCCGAAGAAGGGCGCCCTCGTCCTCGCCGTCTCCGCGCAGGAGATCGCGGACGTGGTCGAAACGCGTCAGCTCGTCGAGGGGCACGCCGCCCGCAAGGCCGTCCCCGCGCCGCCCGCGCTGATCGAGCGGCTCGAGGAACTGCTCGCGCGCCAGAAGGAGCAGGCCGCCGCCGGTGACCTGGCCGGGGCGGCGGTCACCGACCGCACGTTCCACGCGGAGATCGTGCGCAGCGGCGGCAACGAGATCCTCTCCCGCCTGTACGACCAACTCCGCGACCGCCAGCTGCGCATGGGCGTCGCCGTCATGCACTCGCACCCCGACCGCATCGCCAAGACCCTCAGCGAGCACGCGGAGATCCTTCAGGCGCTGCGGTCCGGCGACGCCGAGGTGGCCGTGGGCGTCGTGCACCGTCACGTCAGCTGGTTCTCCCACCTGGCGCGGGGTGAGGTGCGATGAGGTCCGGTTCGGTGACTTCCCGCTCCGTGCCGCTCCCCGGCGATCCGCCCGGCGGCCGACGAGCCGTCGCCGTATGGGCCATCGGCGTCTCGGTCTACTTCGTCGCCGTCATCTTCCGCACGTCGCTGGGCGTGGCCGGTCTGGACGCGGCGGCCCGCTTCCATGTGAACGCGTCCGCCCTGTCCGCCTTCTCCATTCTCCAGCTGCTCGTGTACGCGGGCATGCAGATACCCGTCGGCCTGCTGGTGGACCGGCTCGGCACGAAGAAGGTGCTGACCATCGGGGTCATCCTGTTCACGGCGGGCCAGCTGGGGTTCGCGTTCTCACCGTCGTACGCCACGGCGCTCGCCTCACGCGCCCTGCTGGGCTGCGGCGACGCGATGACGTTCATCAGCGTGCTGCGGCTCGGCACGCGCTGGTTCCCGGCCCGCCGCGGTCCGCTGGTCGCCCAGCTCGCCGGGCTGGTGGGCATGGCCGGCAACCTGGTCTCCACGCTCGTGCTGGCCCGGCTGCTGCACGGAGTGGGCTGGACGGCGGCGTTCGGGGGCAGCGCGCTCGCCGGGGCGGTCGTCCTCGTGCTGCTGCTGCTCTTCCTGAAGGACCATCCGGAGGGCCACGAGCCGGAGCCGTTCCCGCACCGCGGGTCGGCGTACGTGCGGCGGCAGATCGTGGCTTCCTGGAAGGAGCCCGGAACACGGCTCGGGCTGTGGGTGCACTTCACGACGCAGTTCCCGGCGATGGTGTTCCTGCTGCTGTGGGGCCTGCCGTTCCTGGTGCAGGCGCAGGGCCTGTCCCGGGCCGCGGCCGGTGAACTCCTCACGCTCGTCGTGGTGTCGAACATGATGATCGGACTGGTGTACGGGCAGATCGTGGCCCGGCACCACACGGCGCGGCTCCCGCTGGCCCTCGGCACGGTCGGGGCGACGGCGGCGGTGTGGGCGGCCGCCCTCGCCTACCCGGCCGCGCACGCACCGATGTGGCTGCTCATCGTGCTGTGCACGGTGCTCGGGGCATGCGGTCCGGCGTCGATGATCGGCTTCGACTTCGCGCGGCCCGCGAACCCGCCGGAGCGCCAGGGCACGGCGTCCGGAATCACCAACATGGGCGGTTTCGTCGCCTCCATGACGACGCTGCTGGCGATCGGGGTGCTGCTCGACGCGACGGGGGACGACTACACCGTCGCCTTCTGCGCCGTGTTCGTTCTCCAGGCCGTGGGGCTCGGCCAGATACTGCGCCTGCGGAAGCGGGCGGCGCGCAGGGAGCGGGAGCGGCTCGTCGCCAGCCGGGTGGAGACGGTGCACGTACCGGCGTAGGTCACGTCCTACGGACGTCGGCGCGGGGGCTCAAGGCCCAGCACCCTGTCCTTCAGCGCCGGGAACTGCTCCCTCGTGGCGGCGACCCTCGCCGGGTCGAACTCCACCCTGAGGATCTCCTCCTCGGCACCCGCCTCGGCGAGGACCTCCCCCCACGGATCCACCACGATCGAGTGACCCGCCTGCGGAACTCCGTCATGCGTCCCGGCCGTTCCGCACGCAAGGACGTACGCCTGGTTCTCGACCGCCCGCGCCCGGGCCAGCAGCGTCCAGTGGGACCGCCGGCGCTCCGGCCAGCCCGCCGGGATCACGAGCGTCTCGGCCCCCGCGTCCACGAGCGAGCGGAACAGCTCGGGGAAGCGGAGGTCGTAACAGGTGGCCATGCCGACGGTCGTCTCCGGCAGCCGCACCGTCACCGGCTCGGTCCCCGCACCCATCAGCACCGCCTCGCCCTTGTCGAAGCCGAAGCGGTGGATCTTGCGGTAGGCGGCGGCCAGCTCACCGGAGGGGGAGAAGAGGAGAGACGTGTTGTAGAGGGGACCCTCCGGATCGCGTTCGGGGATCGAGCCCGCGTGCAGCCACACGCCCGCGTCGGCCGCGGCCTTCGCCATCGCCTCGTGGGTCGGACCCTCGAGCGGCTCGGCCTCGGCGCCGAACCGCTCGTAGGCGAACGCCCCGGTGGTCCACAGCTCGGGCAGCACCACGAGATCGACTCCGGCCTGCTCCCGTACCAGCGAGGCGGCTCGCCGCCGACGCGAATCGACCGATTCTTCCTCGTCCACCCGCATCTGGATCAAGGAGGCGCGCACACTACCACCGTCCTGGTAATCGAGCTTTCTGAACAGGCCTACGATCGTCACACCAAAGCACTGCCGGGGTGCCTCGCAGCAGCGTAACTTAACGTCCCAACACACCCGCCGACAGCCACCTCCCGCAGTACAGCCACCGACAACGCCGTCGACCAACGCCCGTGCACCGACCGCCCGAGGGGTCCGTTCCGTGAGTCTGCATCCCACTCTTCAGCCCTACGCCGATGCCTGGACCCACTCCGTCGAAGCGATATTCGAGCTGGTGCAGCCGCTCGTGGAGGGCGAGTGGAACCGGCGCACGCCGTGCCCCGCATGGTCGGTGCGCGACGTGGTCTCGCACGTCATCGGCATGGACTGCGAGATGCTCGGCGATCCCCGCCCCATCCACACGCTCCCGCGCGACCTGTTCCACGTCACCAACGAGCACCAGCGCTACATGGAGATGCAGGTCGACGTCCGCCGCCACCACACGGCCCCGGAGATGACCTCCGAACTGGAGTACACGATCATCCGCCGCAACCGCCAGCTGCGGAACGAGTCGCGGGACCCGGGCACCAAGGTACGCGGCCCGCTCGGCACCGAGCAGACCCTCGAAGAGGCCATGCGGTACCGCGCGTTCGACATCTGGGTGCACGAGCAGGACCTGCGCACGGCCCTCGGCCGACCGGGAAACCTGGACTCGCCGGGCGCGCACATCGCCCGCGACGCACTGCTGGCCGCGCTGCCGGAGGTGGTCGCCCAGGGCGCGGGCGCGCCGCCCGGGTCGGCGGTCGTCATCGACGTGCACGGCCCCGTCGAGTTCCTGCGCACGGTCCGGGTGGACGCGGAGGGCCGCGGCACGATCGACGGCACGCCCTCGCTGGGCCCGGCGGTGACGCTCACCCTCGACTGGGAGACGTACGTCCGCCTGGCCTGCGGCCGGGTGGGCGCGGACGCCGTCGCCGACCGCATCAAGGCGGAGGGCGACCCGGACCTGACGGCGGCGATCCTGCGCTCCTTCGCGGTGACGAAGTAGACGACGCGGACCATCCCTCGAAGGCCCGGGCCCGCCACGGGCCCCGGTCAGGCCTCCTCCCGCTCCTTGTCCGCCAGGTGGATCACGCACACGGCCACCGCGATCAGCAGTGCCGGGTCCACGTCCTCGCGCACGATGTCCACGCCGTACGTCTCCCGGACGTGCAGCCAGCGCCGGGAGATCTGCGCCAGCAGTTCGCCGTCGTACTCGATGGCGAACTCACGGTCGAGGATCTTGCCGCTGACGTCGAGCTCCGTACCGTCCGCCAGCGAGACGCGGAAGTGGTTGCGCAGCAGGGACAGTCGCTTGCGCTTGATCGTGGCCAGCCGGTCGCCGTCACGCTCGATGATCATCGTGTCGCGCAGGGCGAACATCTTCTGGTGGATGTCGATCAGGACGCGCCCCTGCGGGTCCTTCAGCTCGAAGGTGTCCCTCAGCCGCATCGCCTTGCCGTCGACGAGGAACACCTTGGTGCCGTGCTCGTCCTCGATCCAGTAGTCCTCACCGATACCGAGGAGCCGGTCGCGCACAAAAAGTCTCATACGGTCAGGGCTTCCCCCGGGACCGGCCCGAAACGCCGCCGGTAGGCCGACGGACTGAGCCCCGTCCCGCGCCGCAGCCGGGCCCGCAGGTTGGCGGCCGTGCCGAGGCCGCTGCGCGCGGCGACCACCTCCAGCCGCTCCTCCCCCCGTTCGATCAGCCGGCAGGCGAGGGCCACGCGCTCGCCGGTCAGCCAGGCCAGGGGTGTGGTGCCGAGCTGGGCGCGGAAGCGGCGGTGCAGGGTGGCGGGACTGACCCCGGCGCGGGCCGCCAGGTCGCCCACACTGAGCGGTTCGCCCAGCCGCTCCTGCGCCCAGGCCAGCAGCGGGGCCAGCGACTCGTCCGGTACGTCGGGCACCGGCCGCTCCACGAACTGCCGCTGTCCCCCGTCGCGGTGCGCGGCGAAGACCAGTCGGCGGGAGACGGCGTTGGCGATCTCGGCGCCGTGGTCACGGCGCCAGATGTGCAGCCCCAGATCGAGTGCCGCCGCGCTGCCCGCAGCGGTGAGAACGTCGCCCTCGTCCACGAAGAGCACGTCCGGCTCCAGCAGGACCTTCGGGTGCAGCTCGCGGAACGCGCCGGCCCAGCGCCAGTGGGTGGTGGCCCGTCGACCGTCGAGCAGCCCGGCTTCGGCCAGCGCGAAGCTGCCGGTGCAGAAGCTGAGCACCCGGGCGCCGCGTGCGTGGGCACGGCGGATGGCGTCGAGGACGTCGCGGCCGCGCGGAACGACGTTGTCGGGGCGGCCGGGCAGGACGAGGGTGTCCGCGTCGTCCACGGCCTCCAGACCGGGCACCCCGGTCATCGTGAAGAACCCGTGGTTCATCCGCACTTCGGGCACCGGCGTGCACAGCGTGGTCTCGTACAACGGCTCCGGCAGGCCCAGTTCGGGCCGAGGGAGCCCGAACAGCTCGGTCGCCACGCCGACCTCGAACGGGTTCGTGCCCCGGTCGACGATCACGGTGACCCGATGCGGTCGCCGTGCCTGAGAGGATCCTTGCGGCATGTGCGATTTCTAGCACTCGTACGGCGGGAGGTCACCCCGCACGATGGCGGCATGGAACCCAAGGAACCCCTCTCCCTGGCCGCGGCCCTCGCCTCCTTCACCGAGCTGTGGAGCCCGCGCATCGTCACCACCGTCAACGACTACGACGTCCGCGTCGCGAAGGTCCAGGGCGAGCACCTGTGGCACACGCACGACCACACCGACGAGTTCTTCCTCGTCCTCGACGGTGAACTGCACATCGCACTGCGCGAGCCGGCCGGCGAGCGCACGGTCACGCTCGCCAAGGGCTCGGTCTTCACGGTCCCGCGTGGCACGGAGCACAAGCCGTCCGCGCCCGCCGGTGCATCGATCCTGCTGTTCGAACCCACCGGCACCCCGACGGTCGGCGACCGCCACGAAGAGGTCCCCGACCACGTGGACGCCACGACCGGGCACGCACTGACCTGAGCCCGGCCGTTCCCGGCAGCCGGTGCCCCGGACGCGGACGGGTCCCCGCCCGGGCGGGGACCCGTGTAACGGGCCGCAAAGGGCACCGCGGGGGCGACCGGTCTACCGGTAGCCCTCCCGCCTGTCGGTCTCGTCGAGCTCGTCCTGGTCCCAGGACGAGCGCCGGTCCCCGCGCTCCCGGCGCGTGCCGGACCTGTCCAGGTCCTCGTCCGAGAGGTCGGAGCCGCTCATGTCCGGGTCGCGGCGGTCCCGGTCGCGGATCTCCTCACCGCTCGTCTCGCCGCGCACGCGGTCACGATTCGGGCGGCGCATCCGGTCGTCGATGTCTCGAGGCATGGAACTGCTCCCTTGCACTGACCCCCCTGTGTGAGACGAGCATCTCTCCGTTACCTCGCGTGCGCATCCCGTAGGGGAGCTTGTACGCAGCGTAACCGAGTTGTCCACAGGCCCCGCGGCACGCCGGTCACGGATGGCACCCTTGACCCATGAACGACTCCACTTCGCGTCGCGTCCGCGTCCGCGCCCCCGAGCTGATCGGCAAGGGCGGCTGGCTGAACACGGGCGGAGAGCAGTACACCCTCGCCGACCTGCGAGGACGTATCGTCATCCTCGACTTCTGGACGTTCTGTTGTATCAACTGTCTGCATGTCCTGGACGAGCTGCGCGAGCTGGAGGAGAAGCACCGCGACACCGTGGTGATCATCGGCGTGCACTCTCCGAAGTTCGTCCACGAGGCGGAGCACCAGGCGGTGGTGGACGCGGTGGAGCGCTACGGGGTGGAGCACCCGGTCCTCGACGACCCGGAGCTCGCCACCTGGAAGCAGTACGCGGTCCGGGCCTGGCCGACTCTGGTGGTCATCGACCCCGAGGGGTATGTGGTCGCCCAGCACGCGGGTGAGGGTCACGCCCATGCGGTGGAACGGCTCGTCGAGGAGCTGGAGGAGGAGCACGCCGCGAAGGGCACGCTGCGCCGCGGGGACGGTCCGTACGTGGCTCCCGAGCCCCAGCCCACGACCCTCCGTTTCCCCGGCAAGGCGCTCCTGCTGCCGTCCGGGAACTTCCTGGTCAGCGACACCACCCGGCACCAGCTGGTGGAGCTGGCGGCGGACGGCGAGACGGTGGTGCGGCGGATCGGTTCCGGTGTGCGGGGCTTCGTGGACGGGCCGGCGGAAGCGGCGGGTTTCAGCGAGCCGCAGGGTCTGGCGCTGCTCGACGACGGGGTGGTGGTCGTCGCGGACACCGTGAACCACGCGCTGCGCCGCCTGGACCCGGTGACCGGCGAGGTCGGCACGCTGGCGGGCACCGGCAGGCAGTGGTGGCAGGGCTCGCCGACATCGGGTCCCGCCCGTGAGGTGGATCTCTCCTCGCCGTGGGACGTGGCGGTCTTCGGCGGCCGGGTGTGGATCGCCATGGCGGGCGTGCACCAGCTGTGGACGTACGACCCCGCGACGGCAACGGTCGCGGTGGCGGCCGGCACCACGAACGAGGGGCTGGTGGACGGTCCCGGTGCCGAGGCCTGGTTCGCCCAGCCGTCGGGGCTCGCCGCGACCGCCGACCGGCTGTGGCTGGCGGACTCCGAGACCTCCGCGCTGCGCTGGGTGGATCTCGACGGACGTGTGCACACCGCGGTCGGGACGGGCCTGTTCGACTTCGGGCACCGGGACGGCGCGGCGGAACAGGCGCTGTTCCAGCACCCGTTGGGGGTGACCGCGCTGCCGGACGGCTCGGTGGCGGTCAGTGACACCTACAACCACGCGCTGCGGCGCTACGACCCGGCGACGGGGCAGGTGAGCACGCTGGCGACGGACCTGCGGGAACCGTCGGACGCGGTGCTCGTCGGCGAGGACGTCGTGGTCGTGGAGTCGGCCCGGCACCGGCTGACCCGGCTGCGGCTGCCGGAGGAAGCGGTGCAGGTCGCCGCGGTCGCCCACCGCACGCAGCGTGCGGCGACCGAGGTGACGCCCGGCAGGCTCCGGCTGGACGTGGTCTTCCAGGCCCCGGCCGGTCAGAAGCTGGACACCCGTTACGGGCCGTCGACCCGTCTGCTGGTCTCCTCGACGCCGCCGGAACTGCTGCTGAAGGGCGAGGGGGCCGGCCTGGACCTCGCGCGGGAGCTGGAGTTGAACCCGGCGGTGGCCGAGGGCGTCCTGCATGTCTCGGCGATGGCGGCGTCCTGCGACGACGACCCGGCGAACGAATACCCGGCCTGCCATGTCCACCAGCAGGACTGGGGAGTCCCGGTCCGCCTCACCGAGGGCGGGGCGGACCGGCTGCCGCTGGTGCTGGCGGGGATGGACGAGAGCCGGTAGGCCGGGGCTCCGGCGTCCAGAGTGGGGCCGCTGCGGCCCGCGGGCGGGTGGCCGCCGCCCTCAGGACGGGTGTGCGGCCACCGCCGACCGCGCCTGCCAGGCGCGCCTTGGGATGTCCGATCCGGCGACGGACGGTACCGTTCTCACGCGACCGGAGTGATCGTGTGGGGCATCGGACCGCGCAGGCCTATGGGGCTCACTCGCGCTCAGCCTCCGGAGAGGGTTGAGGACCGTGTCTGTCTTCGCCAGACGGGCTGTCGCTCCATGCCGCCGGGACCGGGCAGGGCGGAAGCCCTGTCATGCCGCTCCGGCGCGCCCGGCACCTGCCCCGAGCGCCTCGGGGCTTCAGACGCCGTATCCGTCGGTGTAGCCGTCGTCCCGGGGGTGCCGGTTCTCCTCGACGACGGTCGTCGAGGGTGGCACGACGACCCGCCTGCGGCGGTAGATACCGCTGAAGGTGGTCACCCCTATCAGCCCGACGATCATGAGTATGACGCCGACCAAGTGGATGTTGACGCCTTGCATGTGCCAGTCGGTCGCGAACGCGAGGATGGCCCCCACGGCGATCAGGATGATGCATCCACCCAGGCCCATGAGTCCTGCCCTCCCTGTGCGGCCGGTCCTTCCGGCCTCGGACCCGGGTACCCGGGACATCCGTGGACATGCCGGGGCGACGGCGGGCGGGCGTGCCGGCTCGATCGGCGACGGCGGGGCGCCGGGAGGGCCGGCGGGTCGGAGCGTCAGCCCTCCAGGAACGCCTTCAGGGCGTTGGCCAGCAGATAGGGGTCCTTCGCGCCGCACAGTTCGCGGGCGCTGTGCATCGAGAGGATGGCCGCGCCGATGTCCACCGTCCTGATGCCGTGACGGGCCGCGGTGATGGGGCCGATGGTGGTGCCGCAGGGCATCGCGTTGTTCGAGACGAAGGACTGGAAGGGCACGTCCGCCTTCTCGCAGGCTGCGGAGAAGAGCGCGCGGCCCGAACCATCCGTGGCGTAGCGGTTGTTGACGTTCACCTTGAGGATCGGGCCGCCGTTCACGCGCGGGTGGTGGGTGGGGTCGTGCCGCTCCGCGTAGTTGGGGTGGACGGCGTGCCCGGTGTCGGAGGACAGGCAGACTGTGCCGGCGAAGGCCCGGGCCCGGTCCTCGAAGGAGCCGCCCCGGGCGAACACCGAGCGTTCCAGGACCGATCCGAGCAGCGGACCGTCGGCGCCGGTGTCCGACTGGGAGCCGTTCTCCTCGTGGTCGAAGGCGGCGAGCACCGGGATGTACGACGGGGTGGTGTCGGAGCCGACGACGGCGGTCAACGCCGCGGCGGCCGCGTGCACGGACAGCAGGTTGTCCATGCGCGGGCCCGCCACCAACTCCTTGTCACGGCCCAGGTAGGCCGGCGGCTCCACCGAGTGGGTCATCAGGTCCCAGCCGGTCACCTCGCCGGCGGCGAGCCCGAGTTCCTGCTCGAGGAACGCGATCAGGTCACCGTCGCGCACGCCGTCGCCCAGGCCCCAGACGGGCTGGAGGTGCCGCTGCTGGTCGAGCTTCAGACCCTCGCTGGAGACCGTGCGGTCCAGGTGGATGGCCAGTTGCGGCACGCGCAGCAGCGGTCTGTCGACGTTCACCAGCCGTGTGGAGCCGTCGCGCAGGGAGAGCCGGCCGGCCAGCCCGAGGTCGCGGTCGAGCCAGGAGTTCAGCAGCGGGCCGCCGTAGATCTCCACCGCGACCTGCCGCCAGCCGTGCGCGCCGCTGTCCGGCCGGGGCTTGACCCGCAGGTTGGGAGAGTCGGTGTGCGCGCCCATGATCCGGAACGGCGTGTGCGGATCGGCGCCTTCGGGGACGTACCAGGCGATGATCGCGCCGCCGCGCAGCACGTACCGGCCGCCGCTCGTGCCGTCCCACGCATCCGTCTCAGCGACCTGCCGGAAGCCGGCCTTCTCCAGCCGTTCGGCGACGTTCGTCACGGCGTGGTACGGCGACGGGCTCGCCGCCAGGAAGGACATGAGGTCGTCGGTGTGGCTGCGGTCGAAGCGCGCACTTGTGCTCATGGGTTCACCTTAACGACGGAGGAGGGCCCGCTCCCGACGGACGGGAACGGGCCCTCGCAAGGGGCATGTGGAGGTGGTCCTAGAACGCGGCCTCGTCCAGCTCCATGATGTCCAGCTCCACGCCCTCGGCGACCTTGCGGGCCAGGGTCACGCCCGGCAGGACGTTGGCCGCGAAGAACTTCGCCGCCGCGATCTTGCCCTGGTAGAACGCCTTGTCCTTGCTGGAGGCGCTCGGCAGCTTCTCGGCGGCGATCGCGGCGCCCTTCAGCAGCAGGTAGCCGACGACGACGTCACCGCAGGCCATCAGCAGGCGGGTGGTGTTCAGGCCCACCTTGTAGATGTTCTTGACGTCCTGCTCGGTGGCCGCCAGGTCGGTCAGCATGAGGCCGACGATGGCCTCCAGCTCCACGGCCGCCTTGGCGAGCCGGTCGCGGGCCGGGGCCAGCTCCTCGCCGCCCTCGCCCACCGCCAGGAACTTCTTGATCTCCTCGGCGAGGGAGTTCAGCGCGGCGCCCTGGTTGCGGACGATCTTCCGGAAGAAGAAGTCCTGGCCCTGGATCGCGGTGGTGCCCTCGTAGAGGGTGTCGATCTTGGCGTCGCGGATGTACTGCTCGATCGGGTACTCCTGCAGGAAGCCGGAGCCGCCGAAGGTCTGCAGCGACTGGGCGAGCTGCTCGTAGCCCTTCTCGGAGCCGTAGCCCTTGACGATGGGCAGGAGCAGGTCGTTGAGGGCGTGCTCGGTGGAGGCGTCCTCGCCGTTCGCCTCCTTGACGGCGATCGCGTCCTGGATCGAGGCGGTGTACATCACCAGCGCCCGCATGCCCTCCGCGTACGCCTTCTGCGTCATCAGCGAGCGGCGCACGTCCGGGTGGTGGGTGATGGTGACCTTGGGCGCGGTCTTGTCCATGAAGTTCGCCAGGTCGGGACCCTGGACGCGCTCCTTGGCGTACTCCAGCGCGTTCAGGTAGCCGGTGGAGAGCGTCGATATCGCCTTCGTGCCGACCATCATGCGGGCGAACTCGATGATGCGGAACATCTGGCGGATGCCGTCGTGCTTGTCGCCGATCAGCCAGCCCTTGGCGGGGTGCCTGTCGCCGAACGTCATCTCGCAGGTGTTGGAGGCCTTCAGGCCCATCTTGTGCTCGACGTTCGTGGCGTACACGCCGTTGCGCTCGCCCAGCTCGCCGGTCTCGAAGTCGAACAGGTACTTCGGGACGAGGAAGAGGGACAGGCCCTTGGTGCCGGGGCCGGCGCCCTCGGGGCGGGCGAGGACGTAGTGGAGGATGTTCTCCTCCATGTCGTGCTCACCGGAGGTGATGAAGCGCTTCACGCCCTCGATGTGCCAGGAGCCGTCCTCCTGCTGGACGGCCTTGGTACGGCCGGCGCCCACGTCCGAGCCGGCGTCCGGCTCGGTGAGCACCATGGTGGAGCCCCAGCGCTTCTCGACGGCTGTCTTCGCGATCTCCTTCTGGACCTCGTTGCCCTCCTCGAAGAGGATGCGGGCGAACGCCGGGCCGGAGGAGTACATCCAGATCGCCGGGTTCGAGCCGAGGATCAGCTCCGCGTAGGCCCAGATCAGGGACGGCGGGGCGGTGGTGCCGCCGATCTCCTCGGGCAGGCCGAGGCGCCAGTACTCGGAGTCCATGAAGGCTTCGTAGCTCTTCTTGAAGGACGCCGGGACCGGGGCGGTGTTGGTCTCCGGGTCGAAGACGGGCGGGTTGCGGTCGGCGTCCGCGAAGGACTCCGCCAGCTCGTTCTCCGAAAGGCGGGTCAGCTCCTCGAGGATGCTCTTGGCGGTCTCGGCGTCCATCTCCGCGAACGGGCCGGTGCCGTACAGCTTGTCGCGCCCGAGCACCTCGAAGAGGTTGAACTCGATGTCGCGGAGATTCGACTTGTAGTGCCCCATGGCGACGGCTCCGTAGAGGGATCGGCGAGGCACTGTCTCCTCGCAACTGGTTCATCTACCAACAAGTAGCTCCGATGATGCTACCCGTCGGTAATAAGAAGCAACCCCTCACGGCCCATATGTGGCCTACTACTCTTTGGGACATGTACGGCTACCAGAACGCGGGCGCTCAGCAGCAGTACGCCCCGCCGCAGCAGCAGATGCCCGGGCAGCAGATGCCGGGTGGGCAGATGCCGGGCGGGTACGGCCAGCAGCCACCGCTGTACCCCGAGCCGTCGCCGCCGTCGCTCGCGGACGCGGTCCGTGCGTTCACCACGGGGTCGATGTCCGCGGAAGACTTCCAGCAGATCTTCGCCACGTCCAAGGTGTACTGCCCGCGCGGCGACAACCCCGGCTTCCTGGCGCTGCACAACACCCAGCAGCCGGTGATCCCGATGTTCACCTCGCTCAAGGAGCTGCGACGGTACGCGGGCAAGGAGTCGAAGTACTTCGTGATCACCGGGGCGGAGGTGATCGACCTGCTGCCGACCGGCTACGGCTTCGTGCTCGACATGGAGGGCGAGCACCGGATGGTCTTCGACGCGAAGGCCGTGGAGCAGATGGTGGAGTTCGCCATGCGCCGGATGTACGGCTAGCCGGACGTACGGCTGGACGTGATCGCTCGCGGGCGGCCGGGCGACGTCCTGGCCGGCCTCGCGTCCGTGAAGGGCGCACCGAAAGGCCCGGAGGGAATGCCCTCCGGGCTTTCTGTGTTTCGAGGTGGCAGAAAGTTCAACGGTCAACTAAGCTCGGAGCACAAGGAGGTACCGACATGCCCGCAGTGACTGTCGAGAACCCGCTGACCCTTCCCCGTGTGGTCGCACCCGCCGACGCGGTGGCCCGTCCCGTGCTCGGTGTCACGACCGCGCCCGGCGGTTTCGAGGGCGAGGGCTTCCCGGTCCGCCGCGCCTTCGCCGGGATCCACTACCGCCACCTCGACCCGTTCATCATGATGGATCAGATGGGTGAGGTTGAGTATCAGCCTGGGGAGCCGAAAGGGACCCCGTGGCACCCGCACCGCGGCTTCGAGACCGTCACGTACATCATCGACGGGATCTTCGACCACCAGGACTCGCACGGCGGTGGCGGCACCATCACCAACGGTGACACGCAGTGGATGACCGCGGGCTCCGGGCTGCTGCACATCGAGGCCCCGCCGGAGTCCCTCGTCGTCTCCGGCGGCCTGTTCCACGGCATCCAGCTGTGGGTCAACCTGCCCGCCAAGGACAAGATGATGGCCCCGCGCTACCAGGACATCCGCGGCGGCCAGGTCCAGCTGCTGACCACCCCCGACGGCGGCGCGCTGCTGCGTGTCATCGCCGGTGAGCTCGACGGTCACCAGGGCCCCGGCATCACGCACACGCCGATCACCCTGATCCACGCCACCGTGGCGCCGGGTGCGGAGGTCACCCTGCCGTGGCGCGAGGACTTCAACGGCCTCGCCTACGTCCTGGCCGGCCGCGGCAGCGTGGGCGTGGAGCGGCGTCCGATCCGCCTCGGCCAGACCGCCGTGTTCGGTGCGGGCTCCTCGGTCACCGTCCGCGCGGACGAGCGGCAGGACTCGAACACGCCGGACCTGGAGGTCGTCCTGCTCGGCGGGCAGCCGATCCGTGAGCCGATGGCGCACTACGGGCCGTTCGTGATGAACACCCGCGAGGAGCTCCAGCAGGCCTTCGAGGACTTCCAGAAGGGGCGCCTCGGGACCGTCCCGGCCGTCCACGGCATGACGGAGAGCGGGCCGCTGGGTTCCTGATCCGCCGGCACCTGACACCACGTCACCCGGGCGGGCCGTCCGCACAGGACAGCCCGCCCCTGGCGTGGTCGTCTGGAAGGATGCAGCTGCTCCCCGAGCCCGTCCGCCGGCTCGCCGCCTGGTGTGCGGTGTTCCTGCTGGTCGCCGGGGTCGTCTGGATCGTGATCCGGTTGTGCGGCCAGTTCCGTACGGCCGTCGTGCCGGTGCTCCTCGCGCTGCTCGGGAGCGCGCTGCTCGGGCCGTTGCACCGGTGGCTGGCGCGGATGGGGGTGCACCGGTCGCTCGCGGCCGGGATCACGTGCGTCGCCGTCCTGGCCGTGGCCGGCGGGGCGGTGTACGTGGTCGCCTCCGCGCTCGTCGAGACCGGCGACCAGATCATCACCGCCCTCGAACGGGTCGGGAAGTCGCTCGCACGGCGCTTCGGTGCGGCCGGGACCTCGCTCGAGGATCTCGCCGCCCATTCCAGGGACCTGCTCGCCAAGTTCGGCGGGACCGCCGCCCGCAACGTGATCAGCGGGGTCAGCGTCGTCAGCGAGACCATCGCCATGGGCGCCCTGGCCCTGCTGCTGGTCTTCTTCTTCCTGCGCGACTCCCACCGGGCCGCCGACACGCTGCGCTCGATGGCCCCGCGCGGCACCGCCGACACCGTCGAGGCGGTGGCGCGGCGCGCCTACCAGGCCGTCGAGGGCTTCATGCGGGGGACCACGTTCATCGCGCTCATCGACGCATTCTGCATCACCGTGGGGCTGCTGGTGCTGCGCGTCCCCGGGGCGATCGGGCTCGGCGCGCTCGTCTTCGTCGGGGCGTACGTGCCCTACCTCGGCGCGTTCCTCTCCGGTGCGGTCGCCGTCCTGGTCGCCCTCGCGGACCGGGGGCTCGTGATCGCGCTGTGGGCGCTCGGCGTGGTCGTCGCGGTGCAGCTGCTGGAGGGGCATGTGCTGCAGCCGGTGGTCCAGAGCCGGACCGTGCAGATGCACCCGGCGGCGGTGCTGCTGGCGATCACCGCGGGGGCGTCCGTGGCCGGAATCCTGGGGATGCTGCTGGCCGTACCGCTGACGGCGGCGGCGTCCGGCATGGCGCACGAACTGCGGCTGCGGTGCGGGCACGCCCCCGAGGACTCGCGGGACCAGTAGCGGCCTACGCCTCCCCGTCCTCCTTGACCGGCTCCTCCTCCAGCTCGAACCAGATGCTCTTGCCCTCGCCCCGCGGATCGACGCCCCAGGCGTCCGCGAGGAGCTCCATGAGGACCAGGCCGCGTCCCGAGGAGGCCAGCTCGCCGGGGTGGCGCCTGTGCGGGAGGTCGTCGCTGGCGTCGGTGACCTCCACCCGGACCCGGCGTCCGGTCCTGCGGCCCAGGCCGTCCACGTCGCCGGAGACCTCGGCGACCAGCAGTGCGTCCGCGTCGGTGTGCACCAGGACGTTGGTGAGCATCTCGGAGGCCAGGAGCACCGCCGAGTCGACCTGCTCGGCGCAGGACCAGTCGTGCAGCAGTTCGCGCAGCTGCTGCCGGGCGCCCGCGACCCGCTCGGGCTCCGCCTGGGCGATCGTGAGCGCGGTGCGCCGGATCACCGGCAGTGCCGGAGCGACCGTGCCGCCGGAGGCGCCCGCCCCGCTCGTACGGCAGAGCAGCACCACGGCGATGTCGTCCTCGCGCCGGTCGGTCAGCGGCCCGGTGGCGTAGTACGAGGAGGGCCCGTGCACGGCTTGGACCAGCGCGTCGGCCAGCTCCTCCATGTCACCTTCGTGCTCCTCGAGGATGCGCCGGATCCGCCGCCAGCCGGTCTCCAGGTCGTGCCCGCCGGTCTCGATCAGGCCGTCCGTGCACAGCAGCATGGTCTCGCCGGGTTCCAGGACGAGCCGGGTGGTGGGGTAGTCGGCGTCCGGGTCGATACCGAGCGGCAGTCCGCCCGAGGTCGGCCGCATCAGCACGGTGCGGTCGGCCATGCGGATCGCGGGGTCCGGGTGGCCGGCCCGGGCGATCTCCAGCATCCCGGTCGCCGGGTCCACCTCCACGTAGAGGCAGGTCGCGAAGCGCAGGTCGGCGCCGTCCTCGCCGTAGGTCATCCCGTGCAGGAAGCGCGAGGCGCGGGAGAGGACCGCGTCCGGGCGGTGGCCCTCGGCGGCGTACGCGCGCAGGGCTATCCGCAGCTGGCCCATGAGGCCCGCGGCGCGCACGTCGTGGCCCTGGACGTCGCCGATGGTCAGCGCGAACCGGCCTCCCCCGGAGGGGGCACCCCCGGGCAGCTGGATCATGTCGTACCAGTCGCCGCCCACCTGGAGCCCGCCGCCGGTCGGTATGTAGCGGGCGGCCACCGTCATGCCGGGAATCTGCGGGCCCAGGGTGGGCAGCATGGAACGCTGCAGCCCGTCCGTCAGCTCGCGCTCCGTCTCGGCGGCGCCCGCGCGGGTGAGGGCCTGGGCGAGCATGCGGGCGACCGTGGTGAGCACCGAGCGTTCGTCGGGCGTGAAGGTGACCGGGTGCTTGAACGCCGCCATCCAGGCACCCATCGTGCGTCCCGCGACGGTGAGCGGCAGGAACGCCCAGGAGTGGCGGCCGAACTGCGAGGCCAGCGGCCAGGCCGCCGGGTAGCGGGACTTGTACTCCTCGGGCGAGGACATGTACACGGCGCGGCCGGTGCGGGCGACCTCCGCGGCCGGGTACTCCGTGTCCAGTGACATCCGGGTGAAGGGGGCCTCGTCGCCCGGCTTGTGCCCGTGGTGGCCGATGACGGTGAGCTGGTCGGCCTCCACCCCGAATACGGCGAGCCCGTCCGGCGAGAACCCGGGCATCGACAGCCCGGCCGCGACCCGCAGGACCTCCTCCGTGGACCGTGCCTCGGCCAGCGCGCGCCCCGCGTCCAGCAGGAACGCCTCACGGGAGCGGCGCCAGTCGCCGATGACGGGGGCGCGGGTGGTGGCTCCGGGGACGGGCTCGGTGACCTCCTGGAGGGTGCCGACCAGCTTGTACTCGCCGGAGTGCGCGTCGAGTGACGGCTTGGAGCGGCTGCGGACGACACGGACGACGCGGTTGTTCTCGTCCATGATCCGCATACGGGTCTCGGCGATGGTGCCCTCGGTGAGGGCGAGCTGGACCACCCCGTCGACCTCGTTCCAGTCGACCGGGTGGAACCGGGAGCGCATCTGGGCCTCGGTGAGCGTGGTCGGCTCCGCGGGCAGCCCGACGAGCCGCGCGGCCTCGGCATCCAGGGTGACGAGCCCGGCGGCGGCGTCGTAGCGCCACATGCCGGTCGCGAGGTCGGACAGGACCTCCCCCACGGCGGGCAGGGGCTCACCAGTGCGCATTGCCCCACTGTAAGAACAGGGGATCGGGCGGTGCCACCGAAAGTGTGGAAAAGCGGACCTTGGGCCGGTTCGGGGGATATCGGCGCCCCGGAACAATCGGGGCGAGGCGATCTTGGGGCGGCCGGTACGCTTGATGGGTCCGGGCCGTGCCCGCCCGGAGGCGCCGGGGCGAGCGGCCCCGGTCGGACCCCGATCCTGCGAAGACTGGATGAACGACGATGCACCGGTACAGGTCCCACACCTGCGGCGAGCTCCGCGCCTCTGACGTCGGCAAGGACGTCCGGCTGAGCGGCTGGCTGCACAATCGGCGCGACCTGGGCGGCATCCTCTTCATCGATCTGCGCGACCACTACGGCATCACGCAGCTCGTCGCCCGTCCGGGCACGGTGTCGTACGAGGCCCTGGACAAGCTCTCCAAGGAGACGGTCGTCCGCGTCGACGGCAAGGTCGTCTCCCGCGGTGCGGAGAACGTGAACCCGGATCTGCCGACCGGTGAGGTCGAGATCGAGGTCGGCGAGGTCGAGGTGCTGGGCGCGGCGGCCCCGCTGCCGTTCACGATCAACACCGAGGACGGCGTGAACGAGGAGCGGCGCCTGGAGTACCGCTTCCTGGACCTGCGCCGCGAGCGCATGCACCGCAACATCATGCTGCGCACGGCCGTGATCTCGGCGATCCGCCACAAGATGGCGGCGATGGGCTTCAACGAGATGGCGACGCCGATCCTGACGGCGACCTCCCCCGAGGGCGCCCGCGACTTCGTGGTCCCCTCCCGGCTGAACCCCGGCAAGTTCTACGCGCTGCCGCAGGCCCCGCAGCAGTTCAAGCAGCTGCTGATGATCTCCGGCTTCGACCGCTACTTCCAGATCGCGCCCTGCTTCCGTGACGAGGACGCGCGCGCGGACCGTTCGCCCGGCGAGTTCTACCAGCTCGACGTGGAGATGTCCTTCGTGGAGCAGGAGGACGTCTTCGGGCCGATCGAGAGGCTGATGACGGAGATCTTCGAGGAGTTCGGGGACGGGCGCCACGTCACCTCCCCGTTCCCGCGGATCCCGTTCCGCGAGGCGATGCTGAAGTACGGTTCGGACAAGCCGGACCTGCGCGCCCAGCTCGAGCTGGTCGACATCACCGACATCTTCGAGGGCTCGGAGTTCAAGGCGTTCGCGGGTAAGCACGTGCGCGCGCTGCCGGTGCCGTCCGTGCAGGACCAGCCCCGCAAGTTCTTCGACCAGCTCGGCGAGTACGCGGTGGAGCAGGGCGCCAAGGGCCTGGCGTGGGTGCGGGTCGGCGAGGACGGCTCGCTGTCCGGGCCGATCGCCAAGTTCCTGACCGAGGAGAACGTCGCGGAGCTGACCAAGCGCCTGTCCCTGGCCGCCGGCCACGCGGTGTTCTTCGGCGCGGGGGAGTTCGACGAGGTCTCCAAGATCATGGGCGCGGTCCGGGTGGAGGCGGCCAAGCGGGCCGGCCACTTCGAGGAGGGCGTCTTCCGCTTCTGTTGGATCGTCGACTTCCCGATGTTCGAGAAGGACGAGGACACCGGCAAGATCGACTTCTCGCACAACCCGTTCTCGATGCCGCAGGGCGGCATGGAGGCGCTCGAAACCCAGGACCCGCTGGACGTCCTGGCCTGGCAGTACGACATCGTCTGCAACGGCGTGGAGCTGTCCTCGGGCGCGATCCGGAACCACGAGCCGGACATCATGCTGAAGGCCTTCGGTATCGCGGGCTACGACGAGGAGACGGTGGAGCGCGAGTTCGCCGGCATGCTGCGCGCGTTCCGCTTCGGCGCCCCGCCGCACGGCGGCATCGCCCCGGGCATCGACCGCATCGTGATGCTCCTGGCCGACGAGCCGAACATCCGCGAGACGATCGCCTTCCCGCTCAACGGGAACGCGCAGGACCTGATGATGGGCGCGCCGACGGAGCTGGACGAGGCGCGGCTGAGGGAACTGCACATCGCGGTGCGCAAGCCGCAGGCGAAGTAGGGGACGCGGCGAGGCGGCCCGGACCGACAGCCGGTTCCGGGCCGCTTTCGCGTGGACGGCCGAGGGCAGCGGGTCCCGGCGACGTGCCGTCGATCGCGGACACGCGCGAGGGCGGGTTCGGCAACCTTTCCCGGGGCGGTGACCACGGACAGGTGAAAGGGCCCCTTCACCGGGGCTTCGCCCCATGTCCCGCAACCCGTAAGGACTCTTTCGCGGCATCCCGCTCGCACCGCCGTTCCCTGTGCAAGCGCCGTGTCGTCAGGGGCTCCGTCGCCCTCGCCGCGGCCGGCGGGCTCGGTGCCGGCGCCCTCGTGATGAACGCGAACGCCGGTGGCGTCGACGTCGCTCACCGGATGCTGCCCGCCAAGGACGGCTGGACGGCCTCCGGCTCCGGTACCACCGGTGGCGCGCGTGCCGACGCCGCGCACGTCTTCACCGTCGGCACGCGCGCACGGCTCGTGAAGGCGCTCGGGTCCGCCTCCGACACCACGCCGCGGATCATCCGGATCAAGGGCATGGTCAACGGCGCGGAGACCGACCTCGTCGCCGCGTACAACGCCGCCTCGTCGAAGAAGATCGAGACGACCGTGAACCGGACGCCGACCCTCACCGCGGGCCTTCGGACCTCCGCGAGGAACCTGCCGACGGAACTGACGGGCAGGACCGGTGCCGGGGTTCTCTCCCGGGGATGCGCACACAGCAGAGGCCCGGGAGCCCTTCGGCTTCCGGGCCTCTCAGCTCAGCGTGCCAAGGACATCACTCCGACTCGCCGCCGAAGCGCTCCTTGTACGCCGCCAGGTCCTCGTCCGTCAGCTTGGCGAACAGGACCGGCGGGACCGTGAAGGGGATGCCGGGGGTGACGGCGGTGAGGGACCTGGCCTCCTCCTGCGCGACCCAGCTCGCCGTGTCGTCCTTCAGGTCGAAGGCCGCGCGCATGGCCGCCGAGGACGCCGGGATGAACGGTTCCGAGACCACCGCGTACAGGTGGATCAGGTTCATCGCCGTGCGCAGGGTGAGTGCCGCGCCCTCCTTGTTGGTCTTGATCTCCAGCCAGGGGGCCTTCTCCTCGAGGTACGAGTTGCCGGCCGACCACAGGGCGCGCAGCGCCGCCGCCGCCTTGCGGAACTGGATGGCCTCCATGTGCTCCTCGTACTCCGCGAGCAGGCGCGCGATCTCCTCGCCGAGCCGTGCCTCGGCCTCGCCCGGCGCGCCGCCCTCGGGGACGGAGTCTCCGAAGCGCTTGCGGGAGAACGAGAGCACGCGGTTGACGAAGTTGCCCAGCGTGTCGGCGAGGTCCTTGTTCACCGTGGCCGTGAAGTGCTCCCAGGTGAAGGAGGAGTCGTCGGACTCGGGCGCGTTCGCCATCATGAAGTAACGCCAGTAGTCGGCGGGCAGGATCTCCAGCGCGTCGTGCGTGAAGACACCGCGCTTCTGCGAGGTGGAGAACTTGCCGCCGTAGTAGTTGAGCCAGTTGAAGGCCTTGATGACATCGACCTTCTTCCACGGTGAGCGGGTGCCCAGCAGGGTCGCCGGGAACATCACGCTGTGGAACGGCACGTTGTCCTTGCCCATGAACTGGGTGTAGTGGACGTCCGCGTCCGACTCCCACCACCAGGAGCGCCAGTCGCGGTTCTCCGGGTCCTGGTCCGCCCACTCCTTCGTCGCGCCGATGTACTCGATCGGGGCGTCGAACCAGACGTAGAAGACCTTGCCCTCGGCCGCCAGGTCCGGCCAGGTGTCGGCCGGGACCGGGACGCCCCAGTCCAGGTCCCGGGTGATCGCACGGTCGTGCAGGCCCTCGGTGAGCCACTTGCGGGCGATGGAGGAGGCCAGGACCGGCCAGTTGTCGGCACGCTCGTCCACCCAGGCCTCGACCTCGCCGGCGAGTGCCGACTGCAGGAGGAAGAGGTGCTTGGTCTCGCGGACCTCCAGGTCGCTGCTGCCGCTGATCGCCGAGCGGGGGTCGATCAGGTCGGTCGGGTCCAGGACGCGGGTGCAGTTCTCGCACTGGTCGCCGCGGGCCTTGTCGTAGCCGCAGTGCGGGCAGGTGCCGATGATGTAGCGGTCCGGCAGGAAGCGGCCGTCGGCGTTGGAGTACACCTGGCGGATGGCCCGCTCCTCGATGAAGCCGTGTCCCTTCAGCTCGCGGGCGATCTCCTGGGTGATCTCGCGGTTCTGCGCGGAGGAGCTGCGGCCGAAGTAGTCGAACGCCAGGTTGAACCCGTCGTAGACCGCCTTCTGGGCGTCGTGCGCCTGGGCGCAGAACTCGTCCACCGGGACACCCTGCTCCTTGGCGGCCAGCTCGGCCGGGGTGCCGTGCTCGTCCGTCGCGCAGATGTAGAGGACCTCGTGGCCGCGCTGGCGCAGATAACGGGAGTACACGTCCGCCGGGAGCATGGACCCCACCATGTTGCCCAGGTGCTTGATCCCGTTGATGTACGGAAGGGCGCTGGTGATGAGGTGTCGAGCCATCGCGGGCTGCTCCCGGGTCGATACGTGGGGTGACGGCCGCCGGTTGTCGGGCCGGCTGCCCATCGTCTACGAACCTTGAAATCGTAGCCGACACGGCTACGCCGCCCGCTTCCCGTTTTGTGGGCTGAGAAGCGGGCGGCGTCCTGGAGGGCCTGTGGGAGATCTGAGGGGTGTGGGGGTTACGGGCGCCAGTTCGCCAGTACGCCTTCGTAGACCTCCGCGTCCGTCAGTTCGCGCGGGGTCTCGCCGGCGAGGAAGTGGGACGTGTTGTCCGTCTTGAGCTTGCGGAGGTAGTCGAAGGCCTTGTTCTCCGGGTCGCCGAAGGCGATGAAGGAGAAGAAGAGCTGGGGGTGGCTCTTCGAGGCGTCGGTCAGGGACTGGGTGGCGGGGGTCTTCGCGTCCGGGGCGCCGTCGGTCTGGAAGATCACCAGCGCGGGGAGGTCAGGGTCCCCGGACTTGTCGTGGTGGGCGATCACCGCTTCGACGGCCGCGTGGTAGCTGGTGCGGCCCATACGGCCGAGGGAGGCGTGGAGGGTGTCGATCTTGTTCTCGTGGTCGGCGAGGGTGAGCTCGCCGGTGCCGTCCAGTTCGGTGGAGAAGAGGACGACGGGGACCGTGGCCTCCGGGTCGAGGTGCGCGGCGAGGGCCACGGCCTGCTCACCGAGGGCCTGCGCGGAGCCGTCCTTGTAGTACGGGCGCATGGAGGCGGAGCGGTCCAGCACGAGGTAGACCTTGGCCCGGGTGCCGGTGAGGTGGTGGTGGCCGAGGACGGTGGCGGCGGCCTTGTAGGCCGTGAGGAGGCCCGGGGCGCGGGTCTTCAGACGGGTGAGGGGAACGGCGGGGGCGGCCTCCGGCTCGGTCTCCGCCTCCGGCTCGGTCTCCGCCTCGGCCTCGGGTGTCGTGTCGGCCTGCGGCTCGGGCCGGGGCTCCGGCTCCGGCGTGGCCTCGGGCGTGGCCTCGGCGGGCTCCGGCTGAGGTTCGGGTTCCGCCTTCGCCTCCGGCTGAGCTTCGGGCTTCGCCTTTGCCTCCGGCTCGGTCTCCGGCTCCGGTTCCGGCGTCGCGTCGGCCTTGGACTCGGGCTCCTTCGTCACCTCGGCGGTGGGCTCCGCCTCCGCCTCCTGCTCCGGTTCGGGGTCGGCGTCGGCCTGCGGCTCGGGCGCCGTCTCAGCCCCGGGGTGGGTTTCCTCGGTCACCTCGGCGGCGGGCTCCGCCTCGGCCACGGGTTCGGCCTCCGGCTGGGTCTCCTGCTCCGGCTCGGTCTCCGGCTCCGGTTCCGGCTTCGTCTCGGCCACGGGTTCGGCCTCCGGCTGGGTCTCCTGCTCCGGCTCGGTCTCCGGCTCCGGCTTCGTCTCGGCTACGGGCTCGGGCTCCTGCTGGGTGTCCGGCTCCGGCTCCGCCTCGGCCACGGGCTCGGCCTCCGGCTTCCCCTCGGCCACCGGCTCGGGCTCCTGCTCGGCCGTCGGCTCCGGCTTCGCCTCCGGTTCTGCCGGGGCCTCGGTGGTGGGGGCCGTGTCGGCTTCTGGCGTCGCCTCGGCCGTGGGCTCAGCCGTCGGCTCCGGTGCGGTGGGCTTGTCGGTCACCGCCTCCGCAGCCGGAGGTTCGTCCCTGTGGGTCGACTGCCTCGGTACCGTCACGTTGTCGAACGCCGCCGCCACCAGGTCGTGCTCGTCCGAATGGCCCGACGACTGCGCCGGTACCGCGGGCTCCGCGGCCGTCGCCGTCGACTGGGCCGGGACCTGTGGCTCCCGCGTGGGCTCCTCCTCGGCGGAGCGACCCTTGCGTGAGCGGCCGAACGCGTTCCGCAGGAGAGTGAGAATGCCCATGTGCGCAACCCTTCGCGTGAGTTGATGCCCGTCGATCCCTGGCCAGGACGGACACGTAAGGTTAGCGGCCGAAGGCGGCGATTCCGGGTACCGTCCGAACATCGGAACCGCCGCCTGTCAATACCGCGATTCCGCCGTTACCCATCCTCGGGGGCGAGACGGCTCGGCTCGCGCGGCACGCCACGCCGAGTGCCGCCCAACCCCCGTACGGTTCCATCCGGTTCACCGATCGTTCTTCGCCCGGCATGGCTCCCGCACACCCGACCGTCCCGGCATCACGTCCACGTCAAGGTTTCGTATGGGCAGAGTAAAGGATGCGAGGACCGGCGTCCGAGGCCGTACGGCAGTACGTGAGGCGGTACGGCGCAGGGTCGGTCGCCGGCTCAGTGCGGGGACGCGATCGCCCGTGCCGCCGCCACCTCCTGCCGCAGCGGTTCCAGGATGCTCTCCGCCGGGCCGGTGAGGTCGGTGCGGACCGGGACCAGCACCTCCGTCACCCGCAGACCCTCCGCCAACTCGCGCAGTTGCAGGGTGATCTGGGCGATCTCGGCGGCGGACGGCGGCTGCGCCCCCTGCTTCACCCGCACCCGGGCCGCCGTCGTCGTGTCCACGATCCGTTCCACCGCGACCACCAGCGGCCACCAGGCGGCGGCCCGGCGCCCGGTCGGCGGCGGTTCGGTCAGGGCCCGCTGGAACTCCGTACGGACGGTGGACAGATCCCGGTACAGGCGGCGCCGCATCCGGGCGCGGGAGGCGGGGTCCGCCGTGTCCCCGAACGCCTTCTCCACGTACACCGCCGTGTCGGCGACCGCGGTCGCGAGCCGGTCGCCGACACGCGTCCGCCAGCTCTCCGGCCACAGCAGGTAGCCGGCCACGAGGGCGATCGCGCAGCCGATGAAGGAGTCGACCAGGCGGGGGACCAGAAGAGCCGTGCCCAGGTGGTTCAGGATGTCGGACAGGAGCAGGATCACCGGCGTGATCGCGGCCGTCTGGTAGCCGTAGCCGCGGGGCGTCAGCGCGGGGACGAGCGGGGCGAGGACCACGAGCGTCGGCACGTCCCACCAGCCGCGCGGCACCACGGCGAGCACGACGGCCGCCACCAGCAGGCCCGCCACCGTGCCCAGTGCGCGCAGCAGGGCCCGGGAGAAGACCGAGCCGAAATCGGGCTTCAGTACGAAGGTGATGGTCAGGGCGATCCAGTAGGAACGCGAGACCGGGACCAGGGACACCAGGGCCTGGGCGAGGCCGATGCACAGGGCGAGGCGGAGGCCGTAGCGCCAGGAGGTGCCGGAGAGCAGGACGTTGCGGGCCGTGCGGAAGATGCGGACGCGCAGGGACGCCGGGCGGCCGAGGCGGTCGACGAGGGTGCGGGGGTCGAGGGTGTCAGCCGTGACGACCTCGGCGGCGTGCCGCAGCGCGTGGTCGACGGCGCGGTCCGTCTCGCCGGCGGGGACGGGCAGTCCGAGGTCGAGGGGGGCGCGGCGGCCCGTGGCGATGGCGTCCGCGAGGAGCCGTACGGCGGCGGGGACCCGCCCGGGCAGTGGTCTGCCGTAGTGGTGGGCGGCCGGGGCGGCCTCCACGACCGGTGTGATCGCGTTCAACTCGGCTATCAGCCGGACCAGTTCGGCTCCTCGGCCGTGGTGGCGGGCGCGCCGGCCGAGGATGAGGTCGTAGGACTGGTTGAGGGAGTGGGTGACGGCGAACCGGGCGGCGTCGTAGGCATCCGTCCCGCAGGCGGCGAGCAGGTCGGCGACCGCGCGGTAGGTGTCCGCGACGGCGGCCCGTTCGGGTACGCCCGAGCGCAACGGCCAGGAGAGCAGGGCGAGGGTGAGAACGAGCAGACCGCCCCCGGAGAGCAGCAGCGGGGGCAGCCACCAGGGGTGGGGCAGCGGAAGTCCGGCGCCGATGACGCAGTTGAGGAGCAGCAGCAGTCCGGAGACGGAGGCGACGGCGCCGATCGAGGAGATCAGTCCGGACAGCAGCGCGACCGAGGTCATGGCGGCGACGGCGAGCCAGCCCTGCCCGAACACGAGCGAGCCGATGGTGACGCCGACGGCGCCGAAGAGTTGGGGGATCGCGATGTTGAGGATGCGCATCCGGTACGCGTCCGCGGTGTCGCCGATGACACCGGACAGGGCGCCCATGGAGGCGATGGTGCCGTAGGCGGGCTCCCCGAAGGCCAGTCCGATCGCCAGGGGCAGGGACATCGCGATCGCGGCGCGGACCACGGCGGGCCGGTTGACGGGGGCCTGCTGGGCCTGGAGGTTCCTGACCAGCCAGTCGGGAGGGGTGAGGCCGATGGGGAACTCGCGGGACATGCCCCCATTATCGCTAATGCGTACGAGTGAACCTTTGGGCTGTTCGGCGTCACGTGTGTCCGGTGGACGGCCCCCTCCACGACGGTCGCCTCCGTCGCCTCCGTCGTCCCCACCGCGCCGCCGCCTTCGCCCCCGGTGGACCGGATGCCCGAATCCTCCCTCGAGACGGGGAGTTGTGGGGGCTGGTTGCCGGAGCGGAGAGCGAGGAGGCGGCGCGGTGGGGCGCGGCGCTGCCGGAGTGCTACGGGACCCGTTCCGTGCGCGGTACCGTCACCAGGGACCAGATCACGAAGCCGCCGAGCGCGATGGCGATGATCGACCAGAGCGGGGCGTACGGCAGGAACATGAAGTACAGGATCATGTAGAGGGCCGCCAGGCCCACGCCCACCCAGCGGGCCCACTCCAGGCGCTGCAGGACGCCCCACCCCGTGACCGCCACCAGGGCACCGACGATCAGGTGGATCCAGCCCCAGGTGGTGAGGCTGAACTGGTACACGTAGTCGCCGACGCGGACGTAGACGTTGTTCGTGGCGATGCCGGCGATGCCGTTCAGCACGCCCACGATGCCGGCGACCATCATCAGGACCCCGGCGAACGCCGTGCCGCCGGTGGCCCACCCGGCCTGCCCGGCGCGCGTGGTGGGTGCGGTGTGCTGGACCATGGGTTGCCTCCTCGGGACGGGGCCTTCCCCCGCAGGTTCACCCCGAGGAGGGTCCGCCGCAGGGTGAACCGGTCCGAACGGGTGAGTGCGGAGCCCACGGGCACGGCGCGGAGGCGCCGTCGCCGACCGCGTCAGGCCTGGACCTGCGACGGTCGCTCCGCGGGAACCGGCGCGGGCTCCTCGGACGCCCGCCGGCGCCTCAGGTACCGGCCCGAGAGCCAGGCGGCCAGCGCCACCAGGAGTCCGAGGCCGAGCAGCAGCCACGACACCAGACGCAGGGTCTCGGTGAGCGCGTCGTAGACCGCGCCGGCCGCCGGGTGCGACACGTCCGGCGGCAGGTCCGCCAGCGTCATGCGGCGCCCCACCGCGATCGCGACCCCGAGCAGGGCGGCGCCCAGCGCGGTGCCGAGGCCGGTCGCCAGTACGGCCCGACGGCGGCAGACGGCCACCAGGATGCCGGTCACGGCGAAGGCCGCAGCGGTGACGGGAAGCCAGAAGCCCGCGACTTCGAGCACGTGGAACCCCTTCCGGAACGTCGTCAGGTCCTGTGACTGCAGCAGCGTGATCTCGGTGTGCGTGACGGGGATGCGGCCCGCGAACGGCACGTGCTCGTCGGCGAGCTGCCGTTTCATGCGCTCGGTGACGGGGGCGAGGTCGAGGGTGACGGGCCCGTCGCCGCGGTCGTCGTCGTGCAGGGCGCGCATGACGGCGTCGTGCGCGCTGAGGTTCGCGGTGTCCCAGGCGGCACGGAAGGCCTCCGTGCCCGTGAACGAGCGCACCGCGTCGTGGACGAAGGTGTGCAGGGAGCCCCGCAGGGGCGGGCTGACGTGCACGTCCCGCATGATGCCGTCGGTGACGGCACCGGTGATGGCCTCGCGGACCTCGGCGTCGGAGGCGAGCGGGGCGGTGCTGGCGGCGTAGCGGGCGGCGTCCTCGATGCCGTACTTCGCCCACGCGGCGAGCACGCCGAGCGGCGCGAGCAGACATGCCAGGCAGACCAGTACGGCGGACAGGACGCTGCGGACGCTGCGAACACGTCGGGACACGCCACCAGAGAAACGCCGGCGCGGACGGTCCGCGACCGCATCGCCTGCAAACGGGTGGACGGGCCCGGGCCGATCCGGTGACGGCGGGCGTCGCCGTACGAGCGCCCCGGCGGCTCGGGGGTGGGGGGCTTCCGCTCGGCTGGGCGCACTGGCCGGCGGGCCGCGCCCGTGCGGCGCGTACCGCTCGCACCGGGCGAGACGCTGGCGCCGGTCACGGAGGGGGTGTGCGAGGTGCGGGACAGGGCCGGGGAGTTCTTCCCGCTGCGGGAGACGGTGGCGCGCACCCTCGCCGAGGACCGCGCGTGGCGGACCCCGCTCGCCTGGTCCCGCTGGTGCGCGACGGCACCCTGCACCCTGCCGTGGCCGCCCGGCCGACGACACGACGATCTTCGCGGTACGGTCCTGCCCGCCCGCCGGCCGCTGAGCGTTCCCCGGACTTCGTCGCCCCTTTGCAGGCGCAGAGGTTACGGTGCTGACGTACCTGATCGATGGGGGAGGGAACGATGCCCGGAACCGTGCTGCTGCTCGCGGCCTCGCCGGCGGGCAAGGGGTGCCTGGTGGACGCGGCGTCGGTGCTTCCGGTGCTCGCGGCCGTCGCCCCGCCGGTGCTGTCCGGCACGGACACGGCGAACGTGGTGGAACTCGCCGACCCGCTGGAGCCGCAGGCCGTCCTCACCCGGCTGCGGGCCGCCGCGGCCGCCCCCGTCCCGCTGACCGTCTTCCTCACCGGGCAGCTCCAGCTCGACCGCCGCCAGCACCTGCCGCACCTGGCGCTGGCCCGCACCACCCCGGCCACCGTCCGCTACACCGGCTTCCCCTGGCACTGGTTCCGCGAGGAGCTGAGGCTGCGCGCGCCCGGTTCGACGACCGTGTTCGCCGATCTGCACGCGGATGCGGAGACCTGGCAGCACCTGCGCGGCATCGCGCCGGACTGCGGCCCCGCGGTCACCGTCTACGGCCGCGTCGCCGCACCGCCCCCGCGCCGCGCGGTCGCGGCCCCCGCGTACATGAAGGCCCTCGCGACCATACTGCGCAGCGGCCACCGTCCGGACCCGGCCACCCTCCACCACCAGGCGGTGACCCGGGCGTACCCGGAGGGCGGGACCCGGGGGGACATACTGCTCGCCCCGCACCGGCTGCCGGCGCAGCTCCCTCTCCACAGAAGCCCTCAGCCCGTCCCCGTACCGCCTCCGCCGCCGGCCGCGGCCCCCGACCCTCACGCCGCCCTCACCGCCGCCGTCCAGGACGGCCGGCACGCGGAGGCCGCCGCGCTCGCCGCCCAGTGGGAACAGGCCGCGCTGCGGCAGCACGGGCCCGGCTCGCAGGAGGCACTGCACTGGATGGAGGTCCGCGCCGACCTCGCGATGCTCGCGGGCGACGCGGGCCGCAGCTGCGAGACCTGGCTGACGGTCGCGACCGCCCGCCTCGCCGCCGGCCAGTCCCCCGAGGACCCGGCGGTGGAGGCGGCCGTCGACCGCGCCCACCACCAGTGGGGCCGCATGAGCGATACCACCCGCGCCCGCGAACTGGGGCCCGCGCTCGCTGAGTTGCGTGAACGGGTGCCGGGACGCCGGGAGGGGGCGCTCCGGCACGTCCGGCAGCACCTGGAGGAACTCGGGCAGTCGCAGCGCGTGCCGGGCTAGGCCTGTCTTCCGGATCGGCTCGACGGCCGGGCGGCGACCGGGTCATGCCACCGGGCAGCGTCCGCCCGGGCTGCGCGGCCCGCGCCGGGCCCGGGTCGGCCGTGGGTGGCCCCCAGGGCGGTCACGGCCGGGTGGGCCGGTGCCGGCCCCGGTGGCAGGCCTTTGGGCCGGGGAGCGGGAGGTCGGCGGTGAGGTCCGGCGCGGTGCGTGCGGCGGGGGAGGTCACGGGGTCAGTGGAGGCGGTCCGGGGAACCTCCGGCGGGATCGGGCGGGGTGTGGCCGTCGGGGGTCGCCTGGGCGGGCAGCGTCCGCCCGGGCTGCGCGGCCCGCGCCGGGCCCGCGTTGGCCGCGGTGACCAGGGCGGCCACGGCGACGACGGCCGCCGCCAACCCTCTGACGTGACGCGCGGATATGCGACCGTGGTGCACGGACGGGTGTGGGGGCACGGCGACCGACCTCGCAATGACAGCGGCGGATCAAGCACGTTTGACGCGTCTCCCAAGCTAGGGGCTGGGGCAGGCGCCGGGGAAGAGGCGCAGGACATTCGGCGTGTGCCGGTGGAGGCCTAGGGAGTGACGACCGCGAATCCCCGATCCGGCCGGGTGACGTGGGAGAAGAGGCGTTTCAGCAGGCCCCGGTCCCCCTCCGTCTCGATGCCGGCGAGGCCGTGGCCCGCGAGCAGGCCGAGCAGTTCGCAACGGGTGAGGGTGAGCGTCAGGCCCGCGTGCGGCCTCGGGGTGCGGTGCAGCGGCATGCTGCGGTGGGTGAGCGCGCCGTGCTCCAGGTTGATCCGGTGGCGGCGCTCCTCGTCGATCACCACCAGGTCGATGACCAGATGCGGTTCCCGGGCCGCGCGCGGCCCGTCGATGCGCACCGCGAGGGCGTCGAGCAGCATGCTCACGGTCAGTTCCGAGGTCAGCTCGGGCGTGTCCGAGGTGACGGCGGGGGCGCTCGGCCCCTCGCGCAGCTCCAGGGCGCCGGTCAGGTAGATGTTCCGCCAGGGCCCGTTCTCGGCGCCGTACGCGAGACGTTCGTACACGCCCGCCAGCGTCTGCTTCGCCTCCTCGTCGCCCGGCTCGGCGAAGACCAGGTGGTTGAGGAGGGTCGCGGCGAAGCGCAGGTCCCCGGCCTCCACGTATCGGCGGGCCGCCGCGAGCGCCGCCTCCCGGCCGCCCGCCACCTCCACGTACCGCTGCGCGAGGGCGGCCGGGGGATGCTCCCACAGGTGGGCGGGGTTGCCGTCGTACCAGCCCAGGTAGCGCTGGTGGACGGCCTTGACGTTGTGGCTGAGCGAGCCGTGGTACCCGCGTGCGTGCCAGGCGCGTTCCAGCACCGGCGGCAGCCGCAGCTCCTCCGCGATCTCCGGGCCGGTCATGCCGCTGTTGAGCAGCCGCAGGGTCTGGTCGTGGAGGTACGCGTACAGGTCGCGCTGCTCGGCCAGCAGGCGTACGACGCTCTCGCGGCCCCAGGTCGGCCAGTGGTGGGAGGCGAAGGCCACGTCGTAGCCGTCGCCGAACAAGTCGATGGCCTCGTCGAGGTAGCGGGACCAGAGGCGGGCGTCCCGGACGAGGGCGCCGCGCAGGGGCAGGATGTCGTGCAGGGTGTGCGTGACGTTCTCGGCCAGGCACAGGGCGCGCTGCTCGGCGAGGAGGAAGTTCATCTCGGCCGGCGCTTCGGCGCCCGGCGTCAGCTGGAACAGGATGCGCACGCCGTCGACCGTCTCCGTCTGCCCGGTGCGGGTGATGTCGACGTTCGGCGGTACGAGGGTGACGGTACCGGTGGACATGGTCAGGCCGAGGCCCGTGCCGATCTGCCCGTCGGGAGCCTTCGCCAGCCGTTCGCCGTACATGAAGGCGGCGCGCCGGGACACCGCGGGCCCCGCGTACACGTTCTCGCTGACGGCGTGCTGCAGGAACCCGGCCGGCGCGAGCACCGGTACGCCCGCCTCCGCCTCGCGCGGCAGCACGCCGCGGGCACCTCCGAAGTGGCCGACGTGGGAATGGGTGTAGATCAGCGCGGTGACCGGCCGCTCCCCGCGGTGCCGCCGGTACAGGGCCAGGGCGGCCGCCGCGCACTCGGCGGAGACGAGCGGGTCGACGACGACGACGCCGTCCCGGCCCTCGACGAGCGTCATGTTGGCCAGGTCGAGACCACGGACCTGGTAGAGGCCCTCGCACACCTCGTACAGCCCCTGCCGCGCGCAGAGCCGGGACTGCCGCCACAGGCTCGGATGCGCGGTGCCCGGGCACTCCCCGTCCAGGAACCGGTACGCCTCCCCGTCCCACACCACCCGCCCGTCCGGGCCGGTCACCACCGCGGGTTCCAGGGCGGCGACGAAACCGCGGTCGGCGTTCTCCAGGTCGGTCCGGTCCTCGAAGGGCGGCAGGCCGTCACGGGGCGGGGCGTCCATGCGGCCAGCTTCGGGGCGGGGCGGGCGGCGGGCCAGTGGTGGGGGACCGTTCGAGGTGCCGGGGTGCCGTCACGCGTGTGAGCAACCGCACCCGCACCGCCCCGCGCGCCCGGCCGTGCTCCCGCGGACAGCGGTCCCTACGATCCGAGCATGGACATGCTGATCTTCTTCACGTTATGCGCCCTGCTCGTCGCCGGTTTCGCGGGGATCGAGGCGAAGCTCAAGCGGGCCGACCGCCGGATGGCCCGGGTCGAGCGGAAACTCGACCTGGTCCTCGACCACTTGGGGCTCGCTTCCGACGAGCCGGAGCTCGGCCGGGTCACCGCCCTGCTGCGGGACGGCAGGAACATCGAGGCCATCAAGGCGTACCGCGAGATCACCGGGGCCGGCCTGAAGGAGGCAAAGGAGGCCGTGGAGCGGATGGGGTAGGGGGCCGCGCGACCCGGAGGCTTTACTGCAACTTTCTTGCAAGTAGGATCCTGCTGCATGAAAGTGGTCGGCGCAGCACCCAGAGAAGGAAGGCCTCCCTCCATGCCCCCGTCCTCCCCCCGGATGCGTCTGTCCATCACACGGCAGGAGTGGGGCCGGCTCGGCGGCATGGCCGCGTTCGTGCTGGCCCTGCACGTCATCGGGTGGTTCACGCTCGTGGGGATCGTCGCGCCCGAGCACTACACCATCGGCGAGAAGTCGTTCGGCGTCGGCATCGGCGTCACCGCGTACACCCTCGGCATGCGGCACGCGTTCGACGCCGACCACATCGCCGCGATCGACAACACCACCCGCAAGCTGATGAGCGAGGGGCAGCGGCCGCTGTCGGTGGGATTCTGGTTCTCGCTCGGCCACTCCAGTGTCGTCTTCGGGCTGGCGCTGCTGCTCTCGCTCGGCATCAGGACGCTGGCGGGGCCGGTCCGCGACGACCACTCCGACCTGCACGACGTCACCGGCGTCATCGGCACCACGGTCTCCGGCACGTTCCTCTACGTCATCGCCGCCATCAACCTCGTCATCCTGGCCGGCATCTGGAAGGTCTTCCGGCAGATGCGGTCGGGCGAGTTCGACGAGGCGGCGCTGGAGGAGCAGCTGAACAACCGCGGCTTCATGAACCGTCTCCTCGGCCGCGTGATGCGGTCGATCACCAAGCCGTGGCAGATGTACCCGCTGGGCCTGCTCTTCGGCCTCGGCTTCGACACCGCGACGGAGATCGCGCTGCTCGTCCTGGCCGGTTCGGGCGCGGCCTCCGGGCTGCCCTGGTACGCGATTCTCTGCCTGCCCGTCCTGTTCGCGGCCGGCATGTCGCTGCTCGACACGATCGACGGGTCGTTCATGAACTTCGCCTATGGGTGGGCGTTCTCCAAACCGGTCCGCAAGGTCTACTACAACCTCACCATCACGGGCCTGTCCGTGGCCGTCGCCCTGATCATCGGCACGGTGGAACTGCTCGGCCTGCTCGCCGAGAAGCTCGGCCTGCACGGGGCCTTCTGGGACTGGATCGGCGGGATCGACCTCAACACCCTCGGTTTCGTGATCGTCGGTCTCTTCTTCGCCACGTGGGCGCTCGCACTGGTGGTGTGGAAGGTCGGGCGGATCGAGGAGAAGTGGACGGCGGGACTGGTCCGGCCCGAGCCGCTGCCGGTGGAGCAGACGGTGGAGTAGGGCCCGGTGGGGCGCAGCGCTTCGGTCGCGTGAGCGGAGTGTGCTGTTCCTGATGTGGCCGAAACGTGATGGTGTTCTGAACTCGTCGTGGATTCAACGAGGTTGACACTGCCGCCACTGTGATCGAATATGTGCTCGCGCTGTGGCTCACCTGACCAACGAGCCACCCGCTCCTCTCGACCACTTCTTCCCGCCCACGGTCCCGGCGGCTTCGTGCTGCCCGCTGCCGTCGTCCGGGTCGGGCCGTCAAAGATGGGGGACCGTATGTCCGACACGGGACGTGTCACCGTGCGCCGCCTGCTGGGAACGGGCGCCGCGGCGCTCACGCTCACCGCGTTCACCGGGGGTGCCGCCTGGGCCTCCGGCACGCCCGGTGGTGACGGCTGGGGCCACGGGGGTCGCACGTACGCGTCCGGGAACGGGCCGGGCACCGTCACCGAGGCCGACCACTGCCAGTTCTCCCTGGACGGAAGGGCGTTCACCGACTCCGTCCGGGTCGACGACCAGAACCTCCGGCCCACCGGGGACGGCAAGGTGCACATCAGGGTGCGGGCCGCGGGCGACGCCACGACCTGCACCGCCTCCCTCGCCTCGTACCGCACCCACGGCGCCACCTTCGGCACCTCCGGGCTGCAGGTCTTCCACGACTTCGACTCGGTGACGGTGAAGCAGGGCGAGACCGACTCCCTGGACATCGCGGTGCCGGACGCGGGCTGCTTCGCGCAGGTCGACCTCTACCGCGGCAAGGTGAGGTTCGACGGGAACCTCGGCGCGCAGGACGGCTTCGAGCACGGTGACGTGCCCAAGGGCCCGGACCGCCCGGTCATCAAGGACAAGCTGATCGCGTCCTGGAACGGAGGGACGAAGGACTGCACGGCCCAGCCGCCGGGCACCCCGGCCACCACCCCGCCCGCGTCGGCCCCGGCCACCACCCCGCCCGCGTCCGCCCCGGCCACCCCCGTGACGCCTGCTTCTCCGTCCGCCTCCGTCTCGACCCCGCCCGCCGGCGGCGAGTCGAGCACACCTTTGGCGCCCACCCCGAACGGCGGCACGTCCACCCCGCCCGGCGGTCTCGCCGAGACCGGTGGCGGCAGCACCGCGCTGCCGATCGCCGCGGGCGCGGCGGCCCTGGTCGCGGCCGGTGCGGGCATCGCGGTCGCCACCCGGCGCCGTGCGTCCCGCGGCCGCGCCTGACGCCCCCCGGGCGTTCGCCGACCATCCCCGAAGGGCCCGGCGCTCTTGTCCCCCGGAGAGCGCCGGGCCCGTTTTTCGCTGCCCGGGACCTGTTTGTTCACGGCCACCCGGTGGCAGTTCCGCAGGGTGAGAGCGGCCCCTGCGTGGCGGTGCCGGTGAGGGCGGTCGGACCCCCGCTATGTTCGATCCGAACATCCGACAGTCGGAGCCGGCATGCAGAAGACAGAAGAACTGGCCCAGGAGGCGGAGGCGGCCGTCGCGGTCCCCGCGGCGCCCGAGCGCGCCCCCGCCCGTGGCCGGCCCGCGTTCTGGCCGCTGCTGCTGGCGGCAGCCGTCCTCGCCGGTCCGGCGCTCCTCCTGCTCGGCCGGTGGCTGGACGAGCCCGCGATGCAGGCGTGGCGCACCGTGTGTCTGGCCATCGCCGTGCAGGCGCTGCCGTTCCTGCTGCTCGGCACGGCCCTGTCCGGGGCCATCAACGCGTTCGTCCCGGCACGGGTGTTCAGCCGGGCGCTGCCCCGCCGCCCCGCCCTCGCCGTCCCGGTCGCCGGGGTCGCCGGGGTGGTGCTGCCCGGCTGCGAGTGCGCGTCGGTGCCGGTCGCGAACAGCCTGATCCGGCGGGGTGTCACCCCGGCCGCCGCGTTCGCGTTCCTGCTGTCGGCTCCCGCCGTCAACCCGGTGGTGCTGACCGCCACCGCCGTGGCCTTCCCCGGCAGCCCCCTGATGGTGCTGGCCCGGCTGCTCGCCTCGCTCGTCACCGCCGCCGTGATGGGCTGGCTGTGGCTCTGGCTCGGGAGGGAGGAGTGGCTGCGGCCCGCCGTGCGGCACACCGGGCACCGGCCGGGGCACAGCCGCTGGCAGGAGTTCCGTCTCGGCTTCCAGCACGACTTCCTGCACGCGGGCGGTTTTCTGGTCGTCGGGGCCATGGCGGCGGCGACCTTCAACGTGGCCGTCCCGCGCTCCGTGCTCGAGGTGTTCTCCGGCTCGACCTGGCTGTCGGTGCTGTTCCTGGCGGGGCTCGCCGTCGTGCTCGCGGTGTGCTCCGAGGCCGACGCGTTCGTGGCCGCCTCGCTCGCGGGCTTCTCGCCGGTGGCGCGGCTGGCGTTCATGGTGGTGGGGCCGATGGTCGACCTGAAGCTGATCGCCCTTCAGGCGGGCACGTTCGGCAGGGCTTTCGCGGTCCGCTTCTCCACCGCGACAACCGTCGTCGCCGTGCTGTGCAGTGCGCTGATCGGAGGGGCCCTGCTGTGAAACGGCCCTTCCAGGCGGTCCTGCTCGTCCTCAGCGGCCTCGGGCTGCTGCACGCCTCGCTCTTCACCGACCTGTGCCTGCGGTATGTGAGGCCGGGGCTGCGTCCGTTCCTGATCGCCTCCGGGGCGCTGCTGCTCGTGCTCGGGCTGGCGAGCGTGGCCCTCGACCGCGGCCGGGGCAGGCACGGGGAGCGGGGCGGCCACGGGGGGCACGGCGCGCACGGCGGTCACGAGGAGCACGGCGACACCGGCCACGGCCACGACCACGCCACCGCACCGCGCGTCGCCTGGCTGCTGTTCCTGCCGGCGCTCAGCCTGCTCTGCTACGCCCCGCCCGCCCTCGGCTCGTACACCGCCTCCCGGGAGCCCGCCAAGGCCGTCGCCCAGCAGCGGCACTTCGATCCGCTGCCCGCTGCCTCACCGCTCCCGATGACGCTCACGGAGTTCACCAGCCGGGTGCAGCAGGACCGTACGCAGGCCATCAAGGGGCGCAGCGTCGAGTTGACCGGTTTCGTCACGCCGGGCCGGCGGGAGGGGGACTGGTACCTGACCCGCATCATCTTCAGCTGCTGCGCCGCGGACGCCCAGTCCGTGAAGGTGCGGATCCACGGGTCCCCGGCGCTGCCCGCCGACACCTGGGTGGCCGTCACGGGTACCTGGCACCCAGGCGGGACCCTGGGCACCCGGTCGGCACCGGCCGCCCTGGACGCCCGTGCCGTCGAGCGGGTGGACAAGCCGGTGAACGCGTACACGGACGACCTGCCACTGAGGCCGTCCCGCTGACGCGGTCCCGCTGACGACGTGCCGTCCGGGCGGGAAGGCGGCACCGCCCGCCGTACACCTGGGTGAACCAACGCCCAAGCGCCGCCCATGACTTCACAAGCCGGGGCCTTCGTCCAGATAAACGTTCAACCAAGCTTCTCCCGGTCCCGCAAAGGGGTCTACCCGCATAGACGGCCCGGTGCTGTCATGCTCACGACCGCCCGGAACCGTGCCGGGCACCCCCACCGGGAGACTCCCCATGTCCCGAATACCGCGCCCCCTGGTGACCACCCTGTCCACCCTCGCCCTCGCCGCCGCGGGCCTGACCGTCACCACCGGCAGTGCGCACGCACAGTCGTGCAGCCAGGACTACCTGCCCCTCCCCGACCCCAGCTGTCAGCCCGGTGCCCTCAACCCGGACGTCACACAGGACACCATCGACTCCACGATCTGCGTCTCCGGCTGGACCGCGACCGTGCGGCCGTCCAGCTCGTACACCACCGCGCTGAAGAAGAAGCAGATCGTCGAGTACGGCTACAGCGACACCAGCACAGCGGACTACGAGGAGGACCACCTCATCCCGCTGGAGCTCGGCGGCAACCCCACAAGCCCCGAGAACCTGTGGCCCGAACCGCGCTACGACACGGGCTCCGGCGAGGTGGCCGCCGACAAGGACACCGTCGAGAACACGCTCAAGAGGGACGTGTGCAACGGCGAGGTCGGTCTCGACGACGCGCGCAACGCCATCGCCACCGACTGGACGACGGCGCTGTCCAGCCTCGGCCTGGGCTGAGCCGCAGCCGCTAGGCCATCCAGAAGAACACCGCCGTCATGCGCTTCTCCCCCAGGTCGCTGCCCCAGTAACCGGTGGCGCTGTGCATGATGTTGGCCTTGTACAGCAGCAGCCGGTTGTAGCGCTGCGGCACGCGGACGTCCTCGGTGAACGCGTCCGGTGAGACGTACCGCGTGCCCAGCGCCTCGACCAGGTTGGTGTGCGGCGCCTGCACCATGTTGCCCCCGAGGACGCCGCCCGGCAGGCTCTGCCGGTAGAAGCTCGTGCCGCAGTCCTTGGGGACGTTCGGGCTGAGGTAGAGCACGGCGGCGTACCGGCACAGGGCGCGCGAGTCGGTGTGCGGGCGCGGTTCGCCCTCGTCCTTCCCGACGACCTGGACGCAGTTGTGGTTGAGGGTGCCGCCGCCGGGGGCGGTCTCCTGCCAGAGCCTCTGCGCGCCGGTCTCCTTGCGCACCAGCCGTTCGATCCGGGCGAGTTCGGTCGGCTCGAGACCGGGCATCGTGCGCATCCCCGGCCAGCTCTCCTGTGTGTACGGGTACCCCTTGACCCAGTCGTCCTTGGCCAGACAGCGGGCCCGGACCTCGTCCACGTTCGGCAGCACGTCGTCGAGGATCCAGTAGTCGCGGCCGCGGGTGGGCCTGCGGTACGGCAACACGGGTAGGCGCGGAGGCTGTGGGGGCTGTGGGGGCATGCCGGTGAACCTACAGTTCGGGCCCACCGCCGTTTCTTTTCGTCGGGTCAAGCCTTTGTCATCAACTGTTCCGCTGAGCAGGGGAGTTGGGCGGACCGCGTCACGGTGCCGGCGCGGCCGGGCTCGACTGCCCCGTCTCCTGCGGTGTCTCCGCCGAGCTGCTGTCCGGGCTGAAGACGGACATGCCCACGTACATCGCGGTGAGGAACAGCAGCGCCGCGGAGATCAGCCCCACCGCGCGCGGCCGTCCGGCGACGAACGCGCGCAGCGACGGCCGCGCGCGCCGCTTCCCCGTCGACGACCGCGAGTGGGCCGCACGGTGGCCGGGGAGCGCGGAGGGGAGCTTGTACGTCGTCGCCGGGCCCTCCGCCCGGACCGGCACCGGTGACTTCGGCACCGCGACCGGGGCCGGGACTCCGACCGGTGCCGGTGCCGGTGCCGCTGTCACTGCCGGAACCGGGACGGGGGTGGCGGCCGGGAGCGGCTCCGGGCGGCCCCTCCAGGCCCCGGTGGCGAACCATTCGGCGGCCTGCCGTGCCGTGGGCCGGTCCTCGGGCCGCTTGGCGAGCAGGCCGAGCAGGTAGTTCTCGAAGGCGGGCGGCAGGGCGGCACCCAGCTCGCGCGGCGGCACGGGGGTCGCGTCCAGGTGCTGGTGGAGGATCGCGATCGGGGTGTCGGCGCGGAACGGCGGCCGTCCGGTGAGGAGTTGGTAGAGGACGCAGCCCAGCGAGTACACGTCGCTGGGCGGTCCCGCGGGCTTGCCGAGGGCACGCTCGGGCGCGATGTACAGGCTCGTACCGACGATCTGCCCGGTCGCCGTGAGCGCGGCCGACGGGTCGTCCATGAAGCGGGCGATGCCGAAGTCGCCGATCTTCAGGGTGCCGTGTGCGTCGAGGAGCAGGTTGCCGGGCTTGATGTCGCGGTGCACGATGCCCTGTTCGTGCGCCACGGCGAGTCCGGCTGCCGCCTGGGCGGCGATGACCGCGACCCGCTCGGCGGGCAGCGGCCCGTCGTCGGCCAGTACCCGGGCGAGGCTGTCGCCCTCCACCAGCTCCATCACCAGGAACAGCCGCCCCTCGTGCTCCCCGAAGTCCAGGACGCCGACCACATGCGGGTGGTGGAGCCGGCCGGCGGTCTGGGCCTCCAGGCGGAAGCGGGAGTCGGCGGTGGGGTCGGCGTTCCGGTCGAGCAGCACCTTGACGGCGACGGGACGGCCGAGCATCCGGTCGTACGCGCGCCAGACCTCTCCCATCGCGCCACGTCCGATGGCGGTGTTCAGCTCGTACCGGCCCGCGATCTGCACCTGTTGTTTCATCCTCATGCCGTGAGACGAATGCCGCGCGACGACTCGACCGCCGCCGGACAGGACTCCGCCAGGGCGGGTGAGGGCGGGTGCCGCGGCGGATCACAGCCTACTGGCACGAGCACACGGTTCGATCACGGTCTCCCCCGTCCGGTGATCGCGGGGTGACGACCCGGCCGCACAACTGCCGTGTGTCCGGCACTCCTTGACCCACTCAGCAAACCGCCCGCCCGCAGGAGCGCGGGGGGCGGTGAGGTGCCGCGGTCCGGGTTCGCCGACGGTCAGCCGAGGCAGACGACGAGCAGGCAGAGCTGCGACGGCGAGGTGGCCGCCGGAGGCGAAGCGGTCTGCGAGGTGCCCGAGGTCGTGCCGCCGCTGCCGCTGCCGCTGCCGGATGCCGGGGCAGATGTCCCGGTGGAGGACGATGCGGCGGAGGACGATCCGGTGGAGGACGAGGAGCCCGTCCCCGACTGGGACCGAGAGGTCCCCGTCGGGTGGGTCGAGCCGGTCGTGCCCGTGCCCGCCCCTCCTGTCGTGCCCGTCGTGCGGGTCGTTCGGGAGGAGGTGGCCGCGTCCTGCTGAGCGGCCGGCGTGGTGGGGGTCGTGACCGGCGTGGACCGGCGGGCGAGCTCGGCCGCGGGGGACTGCGCGGCCGGGGCGTGCGAGGCGCGGGCCGCGCCGGAGCGCGAGGTGCCGGAATGGAGTGATATGGGGGTGCTGTACTGCGACGTCGGTTCCTCCGCGCCGCCGAGGGCCGACGCCTCCGGAGCCGGGGCAGCCTGGGCCCGGTCGGTGGTGTGCCGGTCCATCGAGGCCACGGTCAGCCCGCCTCCGACGAGGGCCACGGCGGTGGCCACCAGCGCCTTGCGCTGGGTCTTCTTCCAGCGCGCCGTTCGGCGCCGCCGCGCGGCACGCCCTTCCGGCCTGCGCACCGGGTCTGTCGGGTCGGCGGGCGGGGGGCCGGCCGGCGGGGCCCCGTCGATGTCGGTGGCGGTGCCGATGTCCGGGGCCGTGAACTCCCATGCCGCGGTGGCCGCCGTCGCCGCGGTGGCCGGGGGTGCGGTGGCGGCCGGGTCCGGGAGTGTGCGGCCGTGGCTGGTGACCGGGGCGATGTCGGGGGCGTAGGCACCGCATCCCGGGCACACCAGGGCGCCGTTGAGATGTCGACGACACGAGGAGCAGTAGTCCATTGCGGTCTTCCTGTGTTGGTTCGCCGCCGCCCCGCCGGGCCGCGTTCGCACCTTGAAATCGAACGGCTTGCCACGCTAACGGGGCCATCGAAAGACGGTGTGCAGGCTGTGTGGGGCTCGTGGGGGGATTCTCCGGCGGCCTTGCAGGGGTGCCCTCAATGCCCTGCGGACCGGGGGGCGGTGACGGTGACCCGCAGACGCTGCCTGTCAGGGCTCTGGGCCGTGTGGGCCTCGAGCGCGGCACGGATCCCCGACTCGACGGCGCCCTCGATCCACGGCGGCCGGACCGAGGTGCGGTCACCGGCGAAGTGCAGCGGTGCACCTCCACAGGGGATCAACGGTGACCACCTGAGCGTGCGAGCGCGTCCCGGCCGCGCCACCGCCCGCCGTGCGCCCTTTCAGGCCGGTGGCGTGGTCGGTGTCGCCGACGGTTCCAGCCGTGGCGCGGTCGGTGTCGCCGACGGCTCGGGCCGTGGCGCGGTTCGTGTCGCCGACGGTTCCCGGGCGGCCGTGGGCGGGCCGCTCGGGACGCCGGAACCGCCGGGTCGGGGAGCCGTGGCGGGGGCCGTGGCGCTGTCCCCGGGCGACGCCTGCGGGGAGGGCGACGCCGACGGGCCGGCGGGCATCGGACGACCGCTGGGGGGCGGCGGTGCGAGAGGGACCGACGGGGGCGCGGGTGCCGTGGGCGTCGTCGGGTGGAGCGGCAGGGCGACGAGGACCGCGACGGCGGCGGTGACGCCGGCCCCGGCCGCCGCCCGGAGCAGCCGGCGGCGGGCCGCGGCGCGGCGGATCGTGCGGAAACGGTCGGGGGGCGGGCCGAGGCGGTCCGAGGGCGGCCGCAGGATCACCGTGAGGGGGTCGTCCGCTTCGAACTCCGCGCCGTCGTCAGAGTGTGTGGTCAAGGCTTCTCCTCAGGTGGACGCGGAGCAGTTCCCGGGCCGCGTGCAGGTCGGCCTTGACGGTTCCTTCCTTGCGCCCGGTCAGCGCGGACACCTCCCGGACCGGCATGTCAGCGTAGTAGTGCAACAGGATCGGGACGCGCAGTCGCTCCGGCAGCGACTGCACCAGCAGGCGCACCGAGGGGTCGGCCTGTTCGGGGTGGGAGCGGACGGCGGCCTCCGTGCCGGCGCGGTGCACGGCTCTGCGCTCGCGCTCCAGCTTGCGCCAGTGGTCCCGGACGAGGTTGGCCGCCGTGACGTAGAGGAAGCCTCGGGGCTCCTCCACGGACGTCCAGCGGGCCCAGAGCCGGGTGAACGCCTCCGAGGCGATCTCGTGCGCCGTCTCGTCGTCGTCGACGAGACGGCGGCACCAGCCGGCGAGGCGTGGATAGACGGCGGCGAACAGCTCGGACGCGGCCTTCTCACGGGACCGTTTCAACGCTCTCCATGGTCGTGGGGCACTCGCCGGGTAGGACCCCCGGCCACCGGCGTACGTTCCGGCGGCCCGGGATCCGTCCCGGCGGGTCAGGGGGTGGCGGTGGTCAGCGCGGCGAAGACGATCACGTTGTCGAGGTAACCGTTGCCGCTCCGGGGACCGCCGCAGGTGATCAGCCGCAGCTCCGGGCGGTCCACGTTCCCGTAGACCTCGTCCGCCGGGAAGTCGGCCTTGGCGACCGTCCGTACGGCGCCGACCGCGAACACCGCCGCGGTTCCGTTCTCCAGGCGCGCCACGATCCGGTCGCCGCGGTGCAGCGCCGCGAGGTGACGGAAGACCCCGTCCCCGTAGCGGCCGACCGTGACATGGCCGAGGATGACCGACGGCCCCGCCTGTCCCGGTGTCGGCGAGTGCCGGTACCAGCCCGCCCGGTCGTGCGCGGTGACCGGCGGCACCTGCACCGTGCCGTCCTGGGCCAGCCCCAGCTGCATGAGCGGGGTGTCCACCCCGATGGCCGGGATCTGCAGCCGGACGGGGGCCGAACGCTCCAGCGCGGGTGCGGCTTGCGCGGAGGCCGAGGCAGACGGTGGCGTGCTGCCGGGACGGGTGGCCGGTGCCCGGTCGGCCCGGGGGCCGCCGCAGCCCGTGAGCAGCACGGCCGTCGCCGCGGTGGCGAAGGCGCGCCTGGAGAACGGGGTCATGCCCCGGTCGCCCGTCGGCGACGCACGACGTACACCGCCGCGCCGCCTCCGACGAGCACCAGGCCGGCGCCCCCGCCGATCAGTCCGGGCCACGCGGACCGGGAGTTCCCCGCCGTCACACCGGTGTCGGGCGCGCCCTTGGGGACGACGGAGACCTGGTTGCGGTCCTTGGCCGGCGCGGTGGTCGGGACCGCGCTCGCGGCGGTCGGCGCGGCGGTCGGGACCGCGCTCGCGGCGGTCGGCGCGGCGGTCGGGACCGCGCTCGCGGCGGTCGGCGCGGCGGTCGGCGTGGGCCCGGTGGACGGGGAGGCGGTCGCCGCGGGAACGGTCGGGGTGGGGGACGCCCCGTGGGCGAACGCGGGCACGGGGCCCGCCAGCACGGCGGTGCACGCAAGTGCCATGGAGCTGAGGACAGTTCGGCGCATCGAATCGCTCTCTCTCGTCGGTCCGCCCGGTCGCGGCGGGCTGAGTCACGGATCGAGCGGAGAGACGAAGCGGCACGGCAGCGGGTTGTAAAGAGAAGGCAAAGCCGTCGGAGCGCCGGGCCGCGACGCGGTGGTGCACTCGATCGCGGCGAGGGCGGTGCGGGCCGACCTGCCGACTCCCCGATCGCCGACGAGCCGGCCGGCCGCCTTCATCGCACCGGCCGCCCAGAGGGCCTCCGGCCGGGCGCCCGCGCCGAGTGGTGCGGTGGGCGGGAGTCGGGACGGTCCCGGCCCGACCTGCGTGGACACCCCGGCGCACGGGGGGCCGTACCGGGGCTGACGGCCGTCACCGGGCGGTCATGCCGCCTGACCGGGGGCGCACCTGTCGCCGCTGCGGCGGCAGCGGGCCGCGATCCCCCGCACGACGACAGCCCCTCGTCCGGCGCCGACCCGATCCGCCTCACGCCGATCGCCGCAGCGACGCCCGGCGCGCCCCCGGAGCCGAGCGCACCCGGTCGGCAAGGCCCCGAGGTTCACCTCCGGCGGCGTCCCGCGCAGGGCCACCGGCACCACGGCCGAAGGCGGCGCCGTCTCCCCGACGCCCGGCGGGCTCAGGGCGGGAGGAACCCCCGCTTCACTCTCCGAGCCCGGCGGCACCGGCTTCCCGATCGTCCTCGGCGGCGATGCGGTCCAGCCACTCGCCGAGCAGGGCGCGCTCCCCGGAGGTCAGGGACCGTACTCCGTCGTCCATCAGGGACTTGAGGGCGACGGCGTGCACGGCCGCGGGGTGGGCCCCGGCACCCGGCCGGGCGGCGACGTCGTCGGCCGGGGCGAGCACCGAGTCGAGCACCGCTTCCCGGACGCTGTCGGACAGACCTTCGTAGTCCGAGAGCCTGCCGTCGGCCTGGGCGGCGACGAGGGTGAGCGTCACCCCCATGCCCGAGGAGTGGATCATCGCCGCGGCGGCCTCGACGCCCGTCCGCAGCCGGCCGGCCTTGGCCACCCGTTCGACGATGCGCAGCAGCACCTCGTGGGCGTCACCGGTCACCGCGAACTGCTGGCCGGGCCGCGGTTCGGTGTACAGCAGCCTGTAGAGCGCGGGATTGGACAGTCCGAAGGCCACGTGCATGTCCCAGCCGTCCCGCAGCTGCCGCACGGGGTCGCCGTCCTCGCCCTGGGCCTGCTTGGCGGCCAGATAGGACGCGTATCCGCGCCGGGCCACCTCGTCGAGCAGTCCCTGCATGTCGCCGAAGTGCCGGTAGATCGTCTGCGCCTGCACACCGGCGGCAGCGCTGACCGCGCGGGTGGACACCGCCTCCCGTCCGCCCTCGGCGAGCAGGGCGGTCGCGGCCTGCAGGATCCGCTCGCGGGGGTGCGCCGTCTTCGTGTCGACCGTTGCCATGCGATCGATGATAACGCTTGTATTGAATCAGTGATGTGTTAGCGTTGATATGTCAGCTCGGTTAGCGCCGATATGGCGGCGGCCGGTGACACGCACGCACCACGCCTCCTCGTCCGACCTCGTCCCGAGCTCGCGAACGCTGACCCTCACGGCCGACACCCATATCCACCGAAGCCCGAACCCCCACACCCCACCGAAGCCCGAAGCCCGAAGCCCGAACCCTCACACCCACCGAAGGACGATCACCATGACCGACAACCACACCACGGCCACCACGACCCGCGTCGCCCTGGTGACCGGAGGTTCCGGCGGCATCGGCCGTGCCGTCGTGGAGCGCCTCGCCCAGGACGGCATCGCCGTCGGCGTGCACTACGCCGGCAACAAGACCCGCGCCGACGACACGGTCGCCGCGGTCGCCGCGGCGGGCGGCCGGGCGATCGCGGTCGGCGGTGACATCGCCGACGAGCACGCCATGGCCGAGGCGTTCGATGCCGTGGAGCGGGAGTTCGGGGGCATCGACGTCGTCGTCAACACGGCGGGCATCGCGCTGCTGTCGCCGATCGCCACGCTGGACCTGGACGACCTGGACCGGATGCACCGCACCAACATCCGCGGCACCTTCGTGGTCTCCCAGCAGGCGGCCCGGCGGGTGCGCGCCGGCGGCGCGATCATCAACTTCTCGACCTCGGTCACCCGCCTGCAGTTCCCGGGCTACGGCGCCTACGCGGCGAGCAAGGGCGCGGTCGAGGCCATGACCCTGGTCCTGGCCCGCGAACTGCGCGGCAAGGACATCACCGTCAACGCCGTGGCCCCGGGTCCCACCGCCACGCGCCTGTTCCTGGACGGCAAGGACCAGGCCGTGATCGACAACCTGTCCAAGGCGGCTCCGCTGGAGCGCCTGGGCACGCCGGAGGACATCGCCGAGGCGGTCGCGTTCCTCGCCGGCCCGGCCCGCTGGATCAATGGACAGGTCCTGTACGCCAACGGCGGCCTGGCCTGACCACCCGGTGGGACGCCCGTCCGCCCGGCCGCCCGTCGGCCGGGGTGGCCGCCGACGGGTTCCGCCGGGGCCATTCGGAGGCGTTGTGGTGGCGGCCGTCAGGGGCGGCCCGCAGCCTGGATCCGAGTCCCGGAACGGGATGTGGACGCGCCGCCGAGCGCCGTGCGGCGCAGGGTTCCGGGAGGACCGTGTGACCGCTTCGCCGTCCGCCGCCGACGCACCGCCGGCCCGCTACGACGACCTGAGCGCCCTCGTGATCAACTGCACCCTCAAACGCTCGCCGGAGCCCAGCAACACCCAGGGGCTGATCGACCGCAGCACCGCCATCATGGAAGCGCAGGGAGTACACGTCGATGTCCTGCGGGCGATCGACCACGACATCGCCACCGGTGTGTGGCCCGACATGAGGGAGCACGGCTGGGAGAGGGACGCGTGGCCGGAGTTGTACCGGCAGGTCCTGGCGGCCGACATCCTCGTGCTGGCCGGCCCCATCTGGCTGGGCGACAACAGCTCCGTGACGAAGCAGGTGATCGAACGCCTCTACGCCTGCTCCAGCCTGCTCAACGAAGCCGGACAGTACGCCTACTACGGCCGCGTCGGCGGCTGCCTGATCACCGGCAACGAGGACGGCGTCAAGCACTGCGCCATGAACGTCCTCTACAGCCTGCAGCACCTCGGCTACACCATCCCTCCGCAGGCGGACGCCGGTTGGATCGGCGAGGCAGGACCCGGACCCTCCTACCTCGACCCCGGCTCGGGCGGCCCCGAGAACGACTTCACCAACCGCAACACCACCTTCATGACCTGGAACCTGCTCCACCTGGCCCGGGCCCTGAAGGATCTCGGGGGCATCCCCGCCTACGGCAACCAGCGCACCGCATGGGACGCCGGCTGCCGTCGCGACTACGAGAACCCCGAACACCGGTAGGGACGCGCGACCGTCGCGCTCATGCGGAGGGAAAATGTGTTCCCGTCGGGTGAGTGGGCCGCCGATGTGACGAGGTAGAAAGGACGCATGCCGGAACGCAGGAACCCCGAAGGGGCCATGGACGACGTCGACGCGGTCACCCGGGCGGTGCTGACAGCTTCGCGGCTGCTGGTGGCGGTCTCCGCCCGCTCCCTCGCCGAGGTCGAGGAGCGGGTGACCGTGCCGCAGTTCCGGATGCTGGTGGTGCTGTCCATCAGGGGGGCCACGAAGCTGGTCGCGCTTGCGGACCTGCTGCAGGTGGCGCCGTCGACGGCGATGCGCATGGTCGACCGGCTCATCGCGGCCGGACTCGCCGACCGGCGGGCCAACCCCGACAACCGGCGCGAGACCCTGCTGCAGCTCACGGAGGAGGGGCGGCGCATCGTCGAGGACGTCACCGCCCGGCGCCGTACCGCGCTCGCGGAGATCGTCGAACGGCTCCGTCCGACGGAGCGGCTGGCGCTGGTCGAGGCCCTCAACGCCTTCAACGAGGCGGGTGCCGAGCCCCCGGCGTCCACGGCGGACGACCTGGAACCGCACCCGCTGGGCTGGGCGATGGACGAAGCGGTGGCGCGCGAGGGGTGACGACCCGTACGCATGTACGGAGGCGACGGCATCGGCTCTCGGCGACTGTCATCCCGCGCTCGGGGAGGCCCGTGGGGGCGTCGACGGACGGGCCCGTCGATCGACCGTCGGCAGCAGCTCCGTCAGGGTGACCGGCAGGGCGAAGTCCTGCCGGCGCGGGGTGGAGCAGTGCGCGTACGAAATCGGCCGGAACTGCCACGGGTACGACGGTTCGGCTCATCCGGAATCTCCTCGAGGCGGCGCATCCAGGAATTCCGTCCGGCGGTGGACGGCCGCACAAGGATTCACGAGGATGAGTCGAAGGAAGAAGAAATGAAAATCCGGAACTCCGGCACTCTTGGCGCGCGGCGCGACGGGCCGCGTGGGTCCGGAAATCAGGAAAAGAAATGAGCCGGGGAAAAGAACTGGGGCCCGCACCCCATGAGTGCGGGCCCCAGCCCCATGATGCGCGAGCCGATGACTCGCGACGGTTCGCGTCAGCGTCAGGCGGGAACGATGTTCTCGGCCTGCGGGCCCTTCTGGCCCTGCGTGACGTCGAAGGTCACCTTCTGGCCTTCCTGAAGCTCGCGGAAGCCGCTGGTGGCGATGTTCGAGTAGTGGGCGAACACGTCGGCGCCGCCGCCGTCCTGCTCGATGAAGCCGAAGCCCTTTTCCGCGTTGAACCACTTCACGGTGCCAGATGCCATATTGAATCTCCCTCGGAGGGCAGTGCCGGACTCCGCACTTTACGGAGCCGAGTCGCCGCGATGATCATACCTCCGGAAAGATCCGGAAAGCTCTGCAAAGAAAAATCTCCGGCAACCAAAACTGCAACTGTTATCACGGTAACACAGGTCGGGAGAAGCGGCCACGCGTTTCCGTGTTCGTCCGGCGATTCTCATCCCGCTGGAGTCTGTATATCTGTACTGGCGAGACTAGATATGTGTGCGGCGCTGGTCCGGTGTCCGGTGCATTTCCCGGTTCAGGCGGCGCGCGTCGTCGAGCTGGTCCTCGAGGAAGACGATGCGGCACGCCGCCTCGACGGGGGTGCCCTGGTCGACCAGCTCACGGGCGCGGGCGGCGATCCGCAACTGGCGGCGGGAGTAACGGCGGTGACCGCCCTCCGAACGCTGGGGAGTGATCAGTCCGGCTTCACCGACGGCCCGTAGGAATGCGGGGGTGGTACCGAGAACGTCGGCGGCCCGTCCCATGGTGTAGGCGGGATAGTCGTCGTCGTCGAGGTTGTCGGCGGCAGGGGCGGTCTCAGCGGGCATGACACCTTCGTTTCGGGGACGTGGCCGGGGACCTCGAGGTGGGCGGCACCCGTGCTCCGACGGATTCCTCACCATCTGCGTCGTGCGCCAACCCTAACGCCGGCGGGACAGGACATGTGGTCTCGCTGTGACAGACTTCCCCCTCCCCGCGCACTCGGCGTGCGAAGCGGCCCCGCTCCGGTGCCGGCTCCGCGGCGCGGTCGCGGTTGCTCGGGGGTCGGACCCGGTCCAGCGGCCGACCGGGCCCCTCGGGAAGCTCCACCTCGATCCATCGCCCGGGCGGACCACACCACCGACCCTCACCACGCTCATGATTCCGGCCTTCCGCACGACGTTGCCCTCCTCGTCGCGGCCGACGACCTGTTACAGCAGACCGTGTTCGACGCGGCTCGACCGGGGCGAGGAGGCGACGCCGGGTGCACGGCGTGGGGCCGGTCTGCGGCGTCAGCGGTCGGCCGCACGCTGCGCCGGGTCCCTGTCAGCTCTCCCGTTTGATCCACTCGCTGCCGCCCAGCGGGTAGTCGTAGCCGGGGCGGTCCGCGTCGGCACTCGTGCGGAACGGGGTCCCGCCGGCGTCGATGTGGACGGTGCCGCGGCGGCCGCCGCTGGACCAGTCCAGGGTGAGGTCCCACCGGACGTCGTGCGCCGCCGTGTGGGCGGTGACGTAGAAGACCTCGGGGTCGGACTCGCTGACCTTGTAGGGGAAGTCGCGCTGGCCGTTCTTGACGGCGACCGTGGGGCTGCCGTTGTCGAGGTCGACGTCGAACGACGCGGTGTCGACGCCACCGCCGCAGCCGACGCCCATCGAGTAGTCGTTCCAGGCGAGGGGAGCGCCCTTGCTGAGGACGCGTACGTGCAACGCCTCCAGGACGACGGTGTCCGCGCCGGTGCCCTGGACGGTGAGGGCGACCCGCTGTGCGCCCGAGGACACCGCCCCGTACGCGGCGGCCCACCGCGGGGCGTCCTGCTCGTTCGCCGGCGGACCGACCTGCTCGGGTCCGCTGTCGACGAGGAAGTGCTGGCTGCACGGGTTGTCGTAGACGTAGGGACGGGTGGCGACCGTGAGCGGGACGGCTCCGGTGGGCTGGGATCCGCCTTCCTTGCCGCCGTCCTCCGGAGTACCGCGCCCGGCGCCCTCGGACGCGGTGGCGGAGGCGGTGGCGGAGGGTGATGTGGACGGCTTGTGCCCCTCCGCGCTCGGGGACGGGGCGGCGGACCGCCTCCCGGCGTCCGCCGTGCCGGTGGTCCCGGCGGAGGCGCCGGCCGTCTGCCGGGCACCCGTGTCCTTTCCGTCGCCGAAGGTCGGACGCACGGTGAGCGTCACGGCTCCCAGCACGGCGGCCACCGCGACGGAGGCGATCAGCAGGGTGCGGCGACGACGGGGGCGAGGCCGCGGCGCGGACCCGTGCGGCACGTCGACGACAACCGGCTCACCGTTGTGGCCCTCGCTCCGGCCGGGCGATGCCGGTGAGCCGGGACCCGCCGTTCGGACCGTTTCCGGCGCATCGAAGGCATCGGCAGCAACGGCAGCATCGTTGGTGGCGGCGGCATCGACCGCGTCGGTCCCCTGGGCCGCCTCGACGGAATCGGTGGAACCGGTGGAAACGGTGGAACCGGCCCCCTGAGCCGGCCCCGCCGTCGCGGCCTGCTCCGCCCTGCGCCCTCGTGCCGCGTCCGCCAGGATCCAGCGCCGGTGCAGCTCCACCAGTTCCTGCGGCGTTGCCCGGCAGACCCTTGCGAGGCGCTCCACCGGTGCGTACTCGATCGGCACGGCGGTGCCGTTGCAGTAGCGGTGCAGCGTCGACGTACTCATGTGCAGCCGCTTGGCGAGCGCCCCGTAGCTCAGTCCGGAACGGTCCTTGAGTTCGCGCAGCAGCCGCGCGAACTCCTCCGTCTCCTCGGCACCTGTTGCCTCCCGCACCCCTGCCTCCGTCCCCCCATGTTCCAGTCGCCCGTTCCAGGGCCACCGCCTTCTCCCCGGTCAGAGCGCGTTTCGGCGTTCCAGCGTCCCCAACTGCCCGCCATGCGTGGCGGTTGGGACGGATCACCGCACAAGCTTCGGTCATCCAATCACCACCCCCCCGAACACCGAAGGGACACCGCCCACATGTCCAATCCCGGAACCTCCCGCACCCGTCTCCTCGGCGCCGCCGCGACCGTCGTTCTCGCCGCGCTCTCCCTGACCGCGTGCAACGACGGAACAGGTGTCCGCGATCAGGGGGCATCGGCGGCCGGCACCACGACCGTGGACTCCTCTTCCGACGCTTCTTCCCCCGACTCGAACTCCAACTCGAACACCGGCTCCGGCTTCTCCTCGCACGCCAAGCCCGGCACCGCCGCTGCCGCCACCACCACGGGGCCCCGCACGCACACTTCTGCGTCGAAGGCGCCCGGCTCCCCCGGCAAGCCGGTCACCTGCGAGGCGTCCAACACCCGGACGGTCGCGGCCCCGCTGAACCGACCCGTGAACCACATGCTGCTCACGGTGACCAACACCGGTGGCAGGAGCTGCTACCTCTACGGCTACCCGGCCGTCCGCTTCGGCGAGGCCCAGGCCGTGCCTCCGGTCATCGAGGACTCCCAGCCGCAGGCAGTGGTCACCCTCAAGCCGGGCGAGTCCGGCTACGCCTCCGTCAGCCTGGCCGCCACCGACGGCAGCGGCTCGAACGGTCACACCGTGAAGTCCCTGACCGTCTACTTCCACGGCCGCTCCGGATACGAGAGCGTCGGCGCGGGCGCTCACCCGGCGCTGCCCTCCAGGGGTGTCTACGTCGACGACTCGCTCAAGGTCACGTACTGGCAGCAGTCGATGGACGACGCCATCGACTGGTGAGGCCTGAGCGCGCTCGGACAAACGTGGCCCATCGACCGAGGATGCGTACCACAGGCCCATTGACCTGCACAGATTCGCTGTGCTTCCCTCGGCGGACGGAACGCCTGGAGCACAGGTGGCATTCAGGGGGATCAAAGGCGCATGAGGTGTCCCAGGACGTCCAGCGCCCATTCCCGGAGCCGGCGCGTGAGGCGTGGCGAGACGGCGTGGCGAGACGGCGGTGAGAAGGCGGTGGGGCCACGCGTTCCGTGCCGCACCGGGAACGAGGCCGGAACCCGGACTGTGGTCCTTCCGTCTTGCCCTGTCGGACAGGCTGTTCTCGTGGGGGAAGAAAGCGGCCCCGACCGGAAGGTGACGAACGGAACCCAGCCCGACCTTTGACCACCATCTAACAAATCGGCCGAAAATTGATACGCATACCAACGCGGGTTCTCCCGCGAACAGTCAACAGAAGCACGTCCTCCGGGTGGCGCCACCCACGGGCGGGACTCTGGGCCCTGGCGGCTGTCGTGGTCCTCGGTTTCCTCGTCGCGATGGAGATCGCCGCGCATCGCTACGGCCTGCCGGGGCCGGTCACCAATCAGGCGCGAGAGGTCGTCTTCCCCCCGAAGTCGGGCTTCCTGCTGTACGCCGGCATGGCGTTGATGATGGTGGTGCTCACCTGGCGGCAACGGTTCATCGCGGCTGGTGCCGCGATCGGCATCGACGTCGCCTTCTCGGTCGTCCGGTGGGCGGTCGGCGCCGAGGTGACCGGCGGCCACCCCTTCGGCAACGGCGCGCTGTGGGTGATTCTGGGCTGTGCGGTCATCGCCGTCACTCGCCGCACCGGCCAGGAACGGGTCCTGCTGCTGAAGGGCGTCGGGCTGGGCCTGCTGCTGGTGGCCGGCCGCAAGGCCGGCGACACCTGGCTGCTCATCACCTCGAGGACCCGCCCAACGGTGCTCGACCAGTACGTGGCAACCGCCGATCACGCGTTGGGCAACCCGTCGTGGCTGGTGGGCCGGATCGTCACGGCCACCGGCCCGATCGGCTTCAATCTCCTCGACATCGTCTACGGCCAGCTCGCCGTGGCCGCGGTCGTCGTCGCCCTGTATCAACTGCGCGACGTGGCGGCCGAACGCCGCTTCCCGCGCCATCATCTGGTGCGCACCTTTCTGGTGATCGGCGTCCTGGGGCCCGCCATCTACATGATCTTCCCGGTGGTCGGGCCGGTCTTCGCCTACGGCACCGGTGCCGAGCACTGGGCGACGGTCAGCCTGTGGTCGGAAACGCCGCCGGTCGGCCACTGGGCGGTGCCCGACCTGTGGCCGCAGACGCCGCCGCCGATCCATTCCCCGCACCCCGTGTCATACGACGAGATCACGCCACGGAACTGCATGCCCAGTCTGCACACGGCCTGGGCTGTCACGATCTTCGTCCATTCCCGGAACGCCCCACGGTTTCTGCGCCTCGCAGGCACCTTCTGGCTCGTTGCCACGCTCACCGCAACGCTGGGATTCGGCTACCACTACGGCGTGGATCTCATCGCCGGCGTGGTGTTCGCGCTCACGATCGAGGCAGCCCTGCGCTCGTTCGACCGCGGTTGGGACCGGTCAGGGGTCCAGCTGGTCGCTTACGGTGCGACGGTCTTCGCCGCGCTCTTGGTGTCCTATCGTTGCCTGCCGTTGGAGATGGCCACGTACCCGTGGGTGTCCGCGCCACTTCTCCTCCTGGCGATGGCCTCGGTGGTCCTCGGCTACGTACGGACCGCCGCACTGTGGGAACCGAGGGCCGCACCGGCACGGCCACCGGAACCGCAACCCGAGCCGATCTGAACGCGACCACCTGCAAGAGAGGCAGGCACTGCTGCCGTTGACGCCGAGATGGTCACGTCGCCACCGGCGCCGGCCCACGCTCCGGCCGGGCAATCGGATCCGGACATGGCCGACTGGCGCCCTTCGCCGGCGGCACGGCGGTACTCGGCGTTGACGCGCTGCGCTTCCTCCCACCGGTCCTCGAGGATGACGACGCGGCACGGGGCCATGATCGGGGTCCCCTTGCCGACGAGCTCGCGGGCGCGCGCGGCGATCCGCAGTCGGTGGCGGGAGTACCGGCGATGTCCTCCCTCCGAGCGGAGCGGAGTGATCGGACGAGCCTCACCGAGGGCTCGGAGGAAGGCCGGGGTGGTGCCGGGCATCTCGGCTGCCCGGCCCATCGTGTACGCGGGGTCGTCGTGGTCCGGACGATCAGTCAGAGGGCTGTCCGGCGTCATGTCGGCTCGCTGTGCAACGCGTCGAGGGGCCCTGGTGCCGTACGGCACCAGTGCCCGTACCGGGTGGGCCGCATAAGCTCTGCTGTCATGTCGAATGCTGATGAGCTGCTCGTCGCCATCTCCGCCGCGGTGGAGTCCGAGCGAAGCAATCAGATGTCGCTGACCGTGGTCGTCGGCGGCGCCGTCATCACCGGCCGGCTGGCTCCCGAGGCCGTGTGGAGGGAGCGGGTGGCGGAGGTACTGATGGACTCGGACCGTCTCGGCCCGTTCTCGGAGGTCTTCACGCGCGGCCCGCGAGGGAACCGGACCGGTCGCGGCGAGGCGCCCACGCATCTGCACTTCCATCTCGCCCGGATCCTGCAGGGAAGCCTCGGCATCCCGGAGACGGGCGGTATGTACCGAGTCGCGATCAAGGACGTCAGCGCATGGACCGTAGGTGATCTCAGCTACGTCGATCGGTGAGACGGCTGTCTCCGGCCCGCAGCCCGGCCCGCAGCTTCCGAGCGGACGGCGACACAGCGGGGGGCTCTGCCCACGCGCGTCGGCAGGGCCCCCACCGGAAGCGCGAAGCCGACGCCGGCCATCCGGTCGGCGTCGGCGAGAAGCGTTGGCCCGACGTCGGTGAGCCGGCAGTCCCGTCCGCCGATGGCACCGGCTGTGGCGGGGCGCTCAGGATCATCGACATCTACGGGGAGCGGCTGACCGTCGACGGCATCGCCGTGCGGACGTCGCGCAGCCGACTGCCGTCCCGTTCGCCCGGCCTTGACCAGCCCGCCGGACGGCCTTTACCGGCCCGCAACCGAGCACGACCGCCGTTCGAATCCCGGGCTGGGCACTGTTAGGCTGCGCCCCCTGTTGTTAAACATGCAACCAACGCGCACAGCATTGCCAGGAGAGGGCGACGGAGGGATGCTCCTCGACGACGCGTCCGCAGAGTTCAACGAATTCTTCGAACGCCACTATGCCGAACTCGCCCGTCTGGCGCACCTCCTGACCGGCGAGGCCGACGCGGCGGACGACCTCGCGGCGGATGCCCTGGTCGCCCTGTGGCAGCGCTGGGACCGGTTGCGGCAGGCCGACCACCCGCTCGCCTACGCCCGCGGTGTGGTGGCCAACCTGGCGCGCGGACGGACCCGCAGCGCGGTGCGCGAGCGACTCCGGATCACGCTGTTCTGGGCCCGCAGCTCCGAGAAGGTGGAGGGGCCGGACGTGGCGGCCGTGCTGGACGTCCGCGCGGCGCTCGACCGGCTGCCGTTCCGTAAGCGCGCCTGCGTGGTGCTGCGGCACGCCTTCGACCTGTCGGAGAAGGACACGGCGGCAGCGCTGGGCATATCGGTCGGTACGGTGAAGAGCCAGACCTCGAAGGGAATGGCCGAGCTGGAAAGGATACTGGGCGCGCGAGCGGTCGGGGACCTGGTGGCAGGGAGGAGGAACCGGTGAACGAGGAGATCGCCCGTCGGCTGCGCGAGGCCGCCGAGGCCCACCGGCCCGACCGTGCGAGGATGCTGGCCCGGGTGCAACGCGGCATGGCCGACCCCGCCGTCCGTCACCGCGCGCGGCCGTTCGCGAGGTCCGGGACCAGGGTCGCGCTCGCGGGGCTCGCCGCCACCGGCATCCTGGCGACCGGCGGCCTCGCCGTCGCCGCCATCGTCGGGCACGCGTCGCCGCCGGCGACCGTGACCACGCCTGCCACCCCGTCCCCGACGGTCAGCTCCCCACACCCGACATCGCGCCGCCCCACCCCCGTCGCGCCGGCCCCGGCCACCACCTCGGGCAGCGCGCGCCCGACTCCGTCGGCCACCGGTCCATCGCCGACCGCCGGCGAGAGCCGGAACGGGCCGCTGTGGTCGGCCGGCTCGGTGGACCCGCACAGCACCGTCTACTGGACGCAGAGCAACCTCGCCCTCAAGACGACCCGGCCGCTCACCTCGCTCACGGTCGAGATGCGGATCGTGCAGACCGGCGGGGTGAAGACCACCGGCACCTGGCAGACCCTGCCGAGTGCTGACTTCACCGTCACCGCCCAGGAGACCGACGGCACGCTGGTCTACCGCTGGGTCCTCAAGCCTGGCCTGACCGTGCCGGCCGGGAGCTATGAGTTTGCCGCCCAGTTCAACAACGGCACCGGCGTGCGCAGTGCCGCGGGCGACGGCTACCGCGTCGACGCGCAGGGTTCAGGCGGCTCCGCGTCGGTCCGGGGAGGGTTCGTCCCGACCCGGTGAACGCCGCTGTGCGGCAAGGGGACGAGCCCCTTGCCGTACAGCTCGACGGTCGAGGAGATCCCGGTGAGGCGCTCCCGGTCGGGTACCAGCGGGGCAGGTGTTGCCGGGCTGGATGCCGTCCCGCGGCGAAGACCCGCGCGTGCCAGGCGCACCGGCACACCCGTGTGGACCGCCGTGCCGTTGAGGACGCCGGTCAGCTCCGCGGGCGAACCGGGTGGGGAAGGTGACGGCGGTCGTGGACATTCCTCCTTCGGTCACGGCAACCTTTCTGTGCGTGGCGGCAACTGACGGGTAACCAGGGCCGGATCAAGGCCCGCTGTGCCAGAAGGACATGCCGTTGTCAGATCAGAACCGCTCTCATCGCCGCCGTCCGGCTACCCGCCGTGTGATCGCCGCCGCCCTGGTCCTCGCCGCAGCGGGTGCTGCCGTACCTCTGGTCGCTCGGGCCGCACGCACGCCGAACGCCCGCACGCTGGCCGCTGCAGCGGGCGACGCCGGCCGCTACTTCGGTACGGCGGTGTCCTCGGGCAGGCTCGGCGACTCGACGTATTCCACCATTCTCGACCGGGAATTCAACATGATCACCCCGGAGAACGAGATGAAGTGGGACACCACCGAATCCTCCCGCGGGTCGTTCAACTTCGCCCCTGCCGACTCGATCGTCAGCCACGCCTCCGCGCACGGGCAGCGGGTGCGCGGCCACACCCTGGTGTGGCACTCGCAGCTGCCCGGCTGGGTCAGATCCATCACCGACGCCAACACCCTGCGTAGGGTGATGGACAACCACATCACAACCGAGATGAGCCACTTCAAGGGCAGGATCTACGCCTGGGACGTGGTCAACGAGGCGTTTGCCGACGGCGGCAGTGGCCGGCACCGAAGCTCGGTGTTCCAGGACGTGCTCGGCAACGGCTTCATCGAGGAAGCCTTCCGCACCGCTCGGGCCGCCGACCCCGCGGCCAAGCTCTGCTACAACGACTACAACATCGAGAACTGGACCGACGCCAAGACGCAGGGCGTCTACGCGATGGTCAAGGACTTCAAGTCCCGCGGTGTGCCCATCGACTGCGTCGGCTTCCAGAGCCACTTCGGCGCAGGCGGGCTGCCGGCCGGTTTCCGGACCACGCTGTCCAGGTTCGCCGCGCTCGGTGTGGACGTCCAGATCACCGAGCTCGACATCGCCCAGGCGTCACCGACGGCGTACGCCAACGCCGTCCAGGCGTGCATGAACGTCGCTCGGTGCACCGGCATCACGGTGTGGGGCATCCGTGACAGCGACTCCTGGCGTACCGGTGAGAACCCGCTCCTGTTCGACGCGGCCGGCAACGAGAAGCCCGCCTACGGCGCGGTACTCACCGCCCTGGGCGGCAGCAGCGGCACGCCGGGCGGGGGCATCGCCTCCGGCACCGTCTACACGCTCTCCGACGTGGCCGCCGGACGCGTTCTCGACGAGCCCGCGGGACAGAAGGGCAACGGCACCCCGCTTCAGGTGTGGGACGCCAGCGGTGCCTCCAACCAGCAGTGGCGGGCCGGCCGGAACAGCGACGGCTCCTACACGCTGACCAACGTCGCCAGTGGCCGGGTGCTGGACGAGCCGGGCAACCAGACGGGCAACGGGACGAGGATGGAGGTCTGGGACGCCAACGGCGGCGCCAACCAGCACTGGCGGGCCGGCCGCAACAGCGACGGCTCCTACACGCTGACCAACGTCGCCAGCGGCCGGGCGCTGGAGATCCCCGGCGGTCGGACCTCCAACGGCACTCCCGTCCAGATCTGGGACTCGGGCGGCGGCGCCAACCAGCACTGGAGCTTCAGGCCGTCGACCCCGACAACGCCCACGCAGACGGGCGGCTCGTGTGCTCTGCCGTCGACGTACCGCTGGTCGTCGACGGGTGCGCTGGCGCAGCCGGCGAACGGGTGGGCCGCGCTGAAGGACTTCACGAACGTGGTGTACAACGGCAAGCACCTGGTGTACGCGTCGAGCGTGTCGGGATCGTCGTACGGCTCGATGGCGTTCGCACCCTTCACGAACTGGTCGGACATGGCGTCGGCCGGCCAGACCGGGATGCGCCAGTCCGCGGTGGCGCCCACGCTGTTCTACTTCGCGCCCAAGAAGATCTGGGTGCTGGCCTACCAGTGGGGTGCGTGGCCCTTCATCTACCGCACGTCGAGCGACCCCACCGACCCCAACGGCTGGTCCGCGCCGCAGCCGCTGTTCACCGGCAGCATCCCGGGCTCCGCTCCGATCGACCAGACCCTGATCGGTGACGGCCAGAACATGTACCTGTTCTTCGCCGGTGACAACGGCAGGATCTACCGGGCGAGCATGCCGATCGGGAACTTCCCGGGCAACTTCGGCTCGTCGTACACGACGGTCATGAGCGACTCGACGAAGAACCTGTTCGAGGCGCCGCAGGTCTACAAGGTTCAGGGGCGGAAGCAGTACCTGATGATCGTTGAGGCCCGGGGTGCGACGGAGCAGCGCTACTTCCGCTCGTTCACCGCCTCCGGCCTGAGCGGTGCGTGGACCCCGCAGGCCGCCGGCGAAGACCACCCCTTCGCCGGCAGGGCCAACAGCGGTGCCACCTGGACCAACGACATCAGCCACGGTGACCTGGTCCGCAACAACCCCGACCAGACCATGACCATCGACCCCTGCAACCTGCAGTTCCTCTACCAGGGCAAGTCGCCTACCGCGAGCGGCCCCTACGACCAACTGCCGTGGCGGCCGGGTCTGCTTACCCTGCGGCGCTGACCTGCCTGTCGCCGTGCCGCGCCTCGCGGCGACGGGGAAGCGGTCAAGGCGGAAAAATCTGTGGGCTTCGCGGCAACCTTTTCGGCCTGCCCGGACCACTCAGTGGTGTCCGGGCAGGTGGTCCGGTCAGATGCAACGGGCGAAAGAGAGCACAGAGTTGTCCCTTGAACGAGATCACAGACATGTCGCTGGCCCACCCACGTCATCGGTGGCGTCCCGGGCCGGTGGCCGCCGTGCCGGCGGCAACGCCTGCGGTGGTCGCCCGATGCATCGCGCCCGTCGGTTGTTCGCGCGTCGGGGCTTCTGGGCGGCCGTGGTCATGGCTGTCGTGGCCGGCTCCGCCGTTGTGGTCAGCACCGCCTCAGCGCAGACCGTGGATCCGAAGACTTGGTATGTGCTGGTCAACCGCAACAGCGGCAAGGTGCTGGATGACCGCGCCTACGCCACGAACGACGGCGCGGCGGTGGTGCAGTGGGCGCGCCACGGCGGGACCAACCAGCAGTGGCGGTTCATTGACGCGGGCGACGGGTACTACCGGCTGCAGAACCGGAACTCCGGCAAGGTGCTCGACGACCTCGGCTGGTCGAAGACCGCTGGCTCCGACATCGTGCAATGGAGCGACCGGAACGGCAGCAACCAGCAGTTCAAACTGGCGAAGTCCTCGGACGGCTACCTGCGGCTGATCAATCGCTTCAGTGGCATGGCAGTCGAGGTCCGCAACGCCGCCAAGGCCGACGGGGGCGACGTCGTCCAGTACCGCGACTGGGGCGGCGCCAATCAGCAATGGCAACTCGTCCCGGCCGGGAGCGTCGACAAGGCCCGCACGCCCACCGCGCCGGACGGCCGCGTTCCCACCAGCCAGGCTCCGAGCGGCACGCGCCCGTCGTCGGCGTCGCCTCCTACGGCCGGTGACGGCAGCTCGACGAAACGCTTCATGGGGAGGAGCACGGTGCTCATCGGCGGCTCGATGTCTGACGCCTCGGCGAACTCCGCCCCGTTCGACGTGCGGTACGCCTATGTGCACAGCCGGCCCGCGCCGTCGTCGGACTACTATTCGGCATCGCGTTGTCAGGATGCGTGGACGAACTGGTGGGGCTGCTGGGGCGGCAGCACCACGGCGCCCGGCAACTACGTGACCTGGTCGGACGCCCACGTGGCCCAGGCGACGTACAAGGGCAGCCCGCGCCCGCAGAAGTTCCTCTGGACCTGGTACTCGCTGCGCGACCTCGGTGATCTCGCGGGCGAGGGCGACGGTCCGGGCGAGGTCAAGGCCATCAACAGGGTCGACCTGCTCACCCGGTACCTGAACGACTACCGTTTCTTCCTGCAGAAGATCGGTACCTCGCACGACATGATCGACCTTGAGCCCGACTTCTGGGGCTACGTCCGGTCGCTCGGCGATCCACACCAGGTTCCCGCGCAGGTCACGCGCGCAAATCCGACGGATTGCGGATCGCAGGAGAACAGCGCCGCCGGACTCTCCCGCTGCCTGGTCGACATGGCGCACAAGTACGCGCCGAACACCGCTGTGGGGATGCACCTTTCCTGCTTCGACTGGGAGTACAGCACCCAGAAATGCGTCAAGGACTATGCGCACCTCGGGGCACAGAACGCCGACTTCCTGGTCTCCGATGTGACGGACCGCGATGCAGGCTGGTACGCACAGCCGGCCCACGGCGGCCGTGACACCTTCTGGACCGACCAGAAGGCCGCCGCCCGTCTGGCGTTCTACAAGACGATGGCCGAGTCCGTGGGCAAGCCGGTGGTCCTGTGGCAGATCCCCGTGGGCAACATGGCGCAGAACAACACCCTGAACCACTACAAGGACGACAAGGTGGACTGGTTGTTCGGGCACATGGACCAGGTGGCGAACGCGCATATCGCCGGCCTGCTGTTCGGTGCAGGGCAGCAGGAACAGACATCGATCGAGACCGACGGCGGAAACCTGATCAGCAAGACGATCGCCTATCACAACTCGGGTGGTACAGCGCTCAAGTAGGCGGAGGTGCGCACCCGATCCCATCCCTTCGATGGGATCGGGTTCGTCCTCCTCGGCGCGGTGATGTGGAACGCCGCGCCATTCCCCAGGCAGAGGCCCCCGTGGGGGATCGCGGAGTTGCTGGACCAGGCCGCTCCGCCCCGGTCTGGCTCGGGTGGCCGTGCCGGGCGGGTTGCACCACTGTTGACCGTGGTTGTCCACTCTGACGGGCGCGCTGAGGGCACGGGGTGCGAGCCTCTTCGCCGAGGCCCGTCCGGTCGCCTGCGGACAGGCCGCCCGAGCGGCCACGGAGGTGTGCTGGAGCGTCGGCCGAGGGCGCCGGCCTCGCCGGGCGGCGTGATCGGACGGTCGTCAGGAGCAGCGACCTGGCGCCCGCAGAGCACGTCGTGCCCGGCCGGGGCGGTGATCAGGTCCGCCGTGGCGCCGGGCTGTCTTCGGTCAAACCACTGCGCTGCCTCGGCGGCGTATTGCACTATGACTGCGATCGGATGATCCGTTGTGCTTCACCGGGCGGGCTGGGCCCGGCCGTCAATTGATCACCGGCGATCCGGGAGTGTGATGGGACGGACGTGGGGGCAGCAGGACACCGTCCTGCTGGCGCGGTGCGCGGTCGATGCGGTGGCCCCGGAGGAGCTCTGGCTGCTGGAGACGACGGCTGCGGTGTACTTTCGGCGGCCGTGGCGGGGGCGGCGGGACCGGAGGACCGACGACATGCTGGGCTTCGGCCTGGGCGAGTCGGTGTCGGCGATGACCATGACTGCCCTGGGAACGGCCCAGGCCGTCGTGACCTTTCTGGCAGCGCAGACGGTCCAGGCCGCCCGCCAGGAGTCGTCGGGAGTGCTGGGCGAGTGGATGAAACGCCTGTTCGGTGGACTGCGCCCGGGCCGCCGCGCCGGGGAGGACGGCGAAGCGGTCGGCGGCGAGGCGGCCGACGCTCTTCCCACCGACGCGGTACCGCTGAGCCAGGCAGTGTTGCGCGAGATCCGCAGTGTCGCCTACCACGAGGCGAAGAGGCTGGGCGTCCAGCACGATCAGGCGGAGCTGATGGCGGCGGCCATCGTGGGCAGGATCGCGATGGGCGAACAGGTGCCGGAGTGAGCCGGCGGCCCGCCGTGGCTGCCGATCCGTTCGCGGTGCCCGCGGCGCTTTGGCCACGGTTCCTGCTGATGGCCGTCTCCGTCGTGGCGGCCGCCGCCGACCTGGCGGGCCTGCTGGCCGATACGGTTCCGCCGAGTCCGCTGATGAGTTCGAGCCGCTGCCGGGGGATGCTGTTCGCCGCCGCGAAGGGGCCGGATGCGAACAAGGAACTGGCCACGCTCTTTGCGTACCACGACGAGTGCTTCATACCGCCCAACCCGCTGCCGATCCCGCCGGAGCTGGCCGTCCTCATCGTGGTCGGGGCCGGATGTTTGGTCCTGTACTGGCTCGCCCCCTACGGGATCATCCTCCGCCGTGGCCTCGTGCGCATCGACCGCATTCCGGAGCTGAGCCCCGAACTCGCGGACCTGGCGCGGACGGCAGGCATCCGGGTGCGGTTCCTCGGCGATCCGCTCAACCGCGCGATCGGCGGCCTCGCCTTCGGACACGTGGGCGGACGCCGTGTCGTGCTCAACCGGGGACTGATGGCGCTGGCCCGGACCGACCGGCCGGCGTTCCGCGCCATCGTGCTCCACGAGCTCGCCCATGTCCGCGGCGGCGACCTCGACGTCAGCCACCTCACGGTGACTCTCTGGCGGGTGTTCGTGGGCGTTCTGCTGGTGCCTCCCCTGCTGCTCTTCCACAGCGACATCGACGGCGCCGACCAGTCACCGCTGGGAGCGGTCGGCTTCTGGGGGCAGCTGATCGCCCTCGCGATCGTGGTCCTCCTCAACCACAACGCCGTCCTGCGTGAACGGGAGCTGTTCGCCGACGTCCGCGCCGCGCACTGGAGCGGCAGCGGGGAACCGCTGTCCGCGGTGCTCGCGGCCGCCGAGAGGGTGGAGCGCGGTGACGATCCCGGCACGTCCGCACGCCGGAGGTCGTGGTGGGGGCGGTTGTGGCGCCGTCTGCGCGCGTTCCATCCACTGCCGGCGGCACGCCGCCGGGCGATCGCCGATCCCGCCCTGGCACTTGCCCCGAGCGCATGGCAGTGCTTCGCCGTCGGTCTCACCATCGGCCTCACCTGGGCCCCGGTGCTCAAGAAGGTCTCACGGGGGTTGGCGCGCCTGGGCGTGCCGTTCACCATGCGGGAGCTGCCCCTGGGTGCCATGACGTCGCTGCCCGTGGCCGTCGTCCCCGCAGGTGCCGTGGTGGCCCTGGCCGTGTGGCGGACGCTCCTCGCAGGACACGGCCTGCGCCCGCTGGCCAGGTCCCAACTGTTCGGTCTGGCCGTGGGCGCGGGCATTGCAGCCGCGGGACTCCTCACCGACCAGGACGCCTTCCTGGGGCCGGGTATCTTCGGCCTGAGCCTGCCGACACGCGGCGTGTGGTGGGGGCTGATGACCCTGCTGAGCTGGGCGTGCGTGGTCTGGATGGCCCTGGCCGCCCTGGCGTGGCGGTTCGTGCTGCGAAGCCACCGGTCGACGCGCATCGTGTCCGTGCTCGGCTCGTCGCTGGGCGCGGTGGTGTTCGGGCTGGTGCTGTCGTGGGCGTTCAGCCTCCGGGTGGAGTTGGGGATGGTGGGCCTTCCGCCACGGCAGTTCCTGCGGCATGCGTTCCACCGCGACGCACACCGGCTGTCCCTCTTCCCCGGCCACACCGTGACGCTCACGCTCGTCGCACTGCTGATCGCCTTTCCGCTCGCCGGTCTCGCATCCGCTACGGTGGTCCGCCTTCGCGGCCGGAGCGGGCACGGCTGAGGGAGAACGGCAAGGCGGCGGATCCGAGTGCCGCCCAGCCCGTCCGTGTCCGCTACCGCGCGCTGGAACTCGACCTCACCGACGCGGTGAACGTGGCGCTCGCCGCCGACCACGACACGGACGCGATGCTCACCCTCGACCGACGAGACGTCCGGGCCGTACGCCCTGAAGCCTCGGGCACCGTGGGCATGTCGGTCTCCGGGCATCTGTCCGTCAGCGTCGACGCCATGATCGGCATGATCGAGCACAAGGACGACGTGAGCCTGTCCGCTTCGATGCGGGATTTGCACCCGGGATCTCTTCGTCCCGAAGCAACTCGGGCGAGTGCTCTGCCTCGGCTCTGTGCCCTCCTCGCCGGCGGCGACGGTTCTTGGGTGTCCGCAGTTGTCCGCCGCTGTACGTCCTCGTTGTCACGCGGTTGGACACGCAGGCGACCAGCGCTTGAGCGCGCTGTTACACGGTGGTGACGGTTCCCGTATCGATCAAGGTTATGTGATCAGTCACACTAACCGCATCGCACACCGCAAGGGCCGAAACCGGGGGCCGGACGGAGAACCGCGGGGCGATCTCCATGCTTCACCACTCTTGTCATCCCTGTGTCATCCCTGGGGGGATCACCATGTCTGCCGTGCTCGCGCGCCACCGCCTCACCCTCCGTGCCGCCGTCGCCACCGCCGCTCTCGCCGGCGCCTTGCTCACGCCGGCCGTCGCCTTCGCCGCCGACGGCCAGTCCGGCACAGACACGCACTGCACCGCGACGCAGACCATCCCCTCCGCCTTCGGCGGCTGGACGGTCGACCTGACCAACAGCCTCTCGGCGGGCCCCAAGGCCGTACTGAAGGACGACAAGGGCAAGACGGTGTCCACCGTGGACCGCGCCCACCCCGAGGACCTCGCCAACGGCCTCAAGATCAAGAACGCGGACACCACCTCCCCGCTCTTCCTCGACCGCTCCCAGGGCGACCCGGCGCCGTGGCACCAGACGCCGTTCCCGGCCCTGCCGAAGGACTGCGTGGGGACGGGCACGGGCAGCGGTTCCGGCACGGGGACGGGGTCCGGGTCGGCCGCCGGTACCGGCACCGGTACCGTCACCGTCATCGGCAAGTGCACCGTGATGCAGACCATTCCCTCCCGCTTCGGCGGCTGGACGGTCGACCTGACCAACAGCCTCCGTAACGGACCGAAGGCCGTGCTGAAGGACGGCAAGGGCAGGGCGGTGTCCACCGTGGACCGCAACCGCCCGGAGGACACCGTCAACGGCCTGAAGATCGAGAAGGCCTACAGCACCGCCCCGCTCTTCCTGGACAACAACCAGGGCGGCGACTCCCCCTGGCGCACGACGCCCTTCCCGAAGCTGCCCAAGGGCTGCGTGAACACCGGCACCGGCACCGGCGCCGGTGAGGGCACCACGCAGACCACCACGGCCACCCAGACCAAGGTCGTCCCCACCGGTGCCGTTGCCGCGGGCGCCGAGGGCACCGGCAGCTCGCAGGACACCGCGCTGCTGGCGGGCGGAGCGGTCCTGGCCGCGGGCGGTGTGGCCGGCCTCGGTTACGTGGTGCGCCGCCGCCGCGCCGGTGTCTGATCCTGCGTCACCACCGCACCTGGCGGGCCACCGGTCGTCACCGGCGGCCCGCCTTCCACGTCTCCCCCAGGCGACTCCCCCCAGGACAGCCAGGAAGCCCCGAGGAACCCCGATGAACGCGCCCCCAGCCCAGGACGCCCCGCCCCCGCCCTCCCGCAGTCGCCTGCGCTGGATCGCGGCCACGGCGGCGGCAGCACTGGCCGTCGGCGGTTGGATGACGGTCATCGCCATACACTCCGGCACCACGGCGCCCGCCGCGCACGGCCCGGCAGCGAACATCACCGTCTCCGCCCCACCGCCGTCGCCCGCATCCGCGTCCTCGCCCACGTCCTCACCGGCTCCGCTGCCTGCATCCGCCCCCGTGCGGGTCCGCATCCCGGCCGCCGGCGTCGACACCTCCCCCGTCCTCCAACTCGGCCTGGCCGCCGACGGAACCGTCCAGGTGCCGTCCGTCGCTCAGGCCGACCGCATCGGCTGGTACCGGGAGGGCGTCACCCCCGGCCAGACGGGTCCGGCCGTACTCATCGGCCACTTCGACACCGTCAACGGGCCCGCCGTCCTGCGCAACGTGGCGCGCGTGCGTCCCGGCGACACCATCACCGTCGACCGCGCCGACGGCTCCACCGCCGTCTTCGAGGTACGCACCCTGCAGCAGGTGGACAAGAAACACTTCCCCACCCAGCGGGTGTACGGCGACACCTCCCGCCCCGAACTGCGCGTCATCACCTGCGGCGGCGACCTGCGCGCGGGCCACCGCCCGGACAACATCATCCTGTACGCCGACCTGGTACGAACCTCCGCGAGCTGAAACTCGCAGCGGGACGTGGCGGCCGGGCTCGACGACATGGTCCGCGCCGAGCGTGCGAAGAACCACAGCGGCGACCGCACGCACCACAACGAGAAGCCCACCCGTAGCTGACAGCGGCCTCATGGTGCGATTGTGGTGGGTCCGCCGCTCACCGGTCTGGACAACAAAGAACCCCCGGGTCTCTGACCTGGGGGTTTCGCATGGAGCGGGTGACGAGAATCGAACTCGCGCTCTCAGCTTGGGAAGCGACGGCGCTTGAGTGGCGGCACTGCTCCTGACCTGGGAATACGCCGCCTACGCGGCAGTTTGGAGCGCTGGTTTCGCACCGCTGTTCACCGTGGTTGTCCGGTCTTATGGGCACGCTTTGGGCACGAGCCCGCACGGGGATGCTGCGCGGGGCCCGGCTGCTCCGCTGCGTTCCCGCACCTGCAGGTGCGGGATGTCCCCCCAGCGCGTCGGCTTGCAGATGCACACCCCGTCGTACGCCGGGGGGACGCAGCGGCTGGCCGAGGATGCGGCTGGTCTGATGGCAGCTACGGCAGTACGGCGTGCCGTCAGCCGGTGTCTGCGGTGCGGGCGCTCCAGCGCTCCTCCACCTTGGCCAGGCGCCAGTGGGCGACTGGTACAGCAGGACGGCAAGGACAGCCACTTCGACCAGAGCGATCGTCTTGCAGGTCAATGTCTCGTGCGACTTCTCAGCCGCACGCCGCGAGGCGGCGTGCGGCGTCGAGCCAGGGCGTGGGTTGCAACCCGTCCTCGGCCATCATGACCTCCTCCTCCCACCAGCCGGTCCCGTCCAGCCAGGAGGCCAGCCACTGGGCCACGGACGGCGAGTCCAGGAACCACGCGTCGGCCCAGTCGTCAGGGCCGGCATTCGGCTCGAAGAGGAGAACGGGAGCGTCGGGGGCCAGGCAGTCGACAGCGGCGTACATGCCGCAGCCCCAGTCCAGGATCGGCAGCACGCCGCGCGGCCAGTATTCCGAGCGAGCGTCTCGGAGCGGCCCGTACTCGGATACGGCGGTTCGCCCGTCGCCGACGAGCGGCAGAAGGGTGTACTCGGGGCCGAAGCCGCCGTTGGCAACCTGGAGGTACAGCAGGCGGAGCACCGGCGGCAGGCTGAAACCGAGTACATGCTCGGCGTCGGCGATGTCCTGTTCGCTGACGGACGGGGCAATGGCCCCTGCCTCCCGCACAGCGCGGTCACGCACACGCAGCAGGAGCTCGGACAGGTCGTTCATGCAACTGCCTCTTCGATGCTGAGATGCCGGGCGATGATGTCTGCGGACTCTGGCGCGAGCCGGTAGATCCCCTGCAAGCTCAGCGCCCGCAGGAGCCGGCCGTCCTCGACGTACTTGAGCTTCCGCTCACCCCGGCGCGAGGTGAAGCTGAGGTGTTCCAGGTGCTCTCCGGGCAGCGGCCGGTCGAACCTGAGCGGACTACCGGGCGGCCCCAGCACGACCTCGGAGATGCAACCGCCCTTCAACGGGCGCCAGTGGATCAGCTTGGGGTAGTCCTCGTCGGCCAGTTCTGCACCGGCCCTGTCATAGTCGACGATCCGCTGGACCTCGATCGAGCAGACCGGGTACACCGCGGCCTGCCAGGCCCGAACGGCGAAAATCCGGTCGCCAGGCGCGACGCCGGCACGTCGGAAGCTCGGACGCGACTGATGGGGACCGCCGAACAGCACCGTCGGGCGCTGCCCTGTGAAGCCTTCGCGTATAAGTTCACGGCACAGGTCATTGGTCCACAGCACGGTGTAGGAGTTCGCCACGGCCCCGAACATAGCGGCGGGCACCGACAGCGCTTCCCGGCTACCGGTCCAGCAGGTGTTGCATGACGGTTTCGGGAACAGCCGGGTTCGCGGCGGCGCAGGCGGCGGTTGCGGTGTCGCGCAGGAGGGCTGCCAGGACGCGGGTGGGCAGGCGGGGGTCGGCCGCTGCTTCGTCCCTGATGCCCTGGTGCGGGTCATCGAGCAGGCGGATCACGGATTCGCCGGACAGGCGCTGGTCGCGCAGGGCGCACCAACGGACACCCGGGTCCGCGTCCCTGCTGAACTGTTCCACCAGCTCGACGGTCGACTCCGGATCGAGGAGAGCGAGCTTGCGCGTAAGGGGGTTGGGATCGTCCGCGTAGCGCATGGTCCCGTGCCGGGGGAAGTTGGGGTGCTCGACCATCCGTGCGGCTGAGTAGCCGTTCCAGCTCTGCACCATTTCCAGTAGTACGTCGGCCGGAGCCTGGGCGCAGTGTTCGGCCAGGAAGAGCCGGACGACCCAGTCCTCGTCGTGCGCCAGCAGGTCGACCACGTCGGGTGGCAGGTTCTTCGCCCAGGCGGCGCTGCGGCGGAGCATCACGTGTGCGGAGGTGGCGCAGCGGCGCATGGCCTCTTCGTCGTCCTCCAGTTCCCGGACCCACGGGAGCGGGTTGCAGCGGGCCTTCGGGTCGAACTCGATCGCTATTCGGGAGCGTTCCGCTTCGGTGAGGTCTGGGCGGATGGAGACCAGCCAGCGGACGTGGGGGTCGGGGTCCTGGCCGAGCAGGGCCACCAGATCGGCGTCCAGGTTCGGGTTTTGCGCCGTGGCACTGTGCAGTTCGGTCTCGGTGCCGTGGACCAGGTTCTCGGCCAGCTCGCGGGCGAGCATGCAGGTACGGGCGGCACGTTCTCGGTGCCTGTCGCTGGGGAGCTCGGCGAAGTCAGCCGCCGAGAGTGGCGTGGAGCAGTGGTGCCTGAGAACGGCTTCGGCTCGTACCCCGGCGTCGGGATCCGCGAGGAGGGCTGCCTGCGCCGAGGGGACCAGGTGAGTCCAGGCGCGCGGGGCGGCTGCAACGCGCACCTGGGGGTCTGGGTCGACGGAGAGTGCGGCAAGATGCCGCACCGGCAGGTCGCGGTGGAGAGCCAGTTCGGCGCGTACGCGCGGGCTGGGATCGGCGGCGAGCTGGGCGTACGTCGCATCGGTGAGTGGTGATCGGCAGTCCACGGCGCACGTGAGGAATATCCACCGATGACCGGGGTCGGGATCGTGGAAGAGTTCGGCGCGCTGTTCGGCGTTGAGCAGCCATCGTTCTGCCAGCCCTTTGCGTACTCGCCATTCGGGGTGCGCGGCCCAGGCCCGGACCACGTCTTCGGGGAGTTCTCGGTAGATCAGCCAGGACGGGAGCCGCTCCTCGGGGCCGACGTCGAGGAGACGGAGCAGCACGGGCGCGGGCGCGGCGCGGTTCCTGGCCAGCCCGTCGCGCCACGCTGCGCGCAGCCCGGCCGGGGCGGTCTTCCACCGCAGGATGGTGTTCCAGCCGGCCTTGCGCTCCTGCGCACTCTCCGTAGCCCGGGCCTGTGCCGACGATTCCAGCCAGTCGGTGAACGGGGCGATGGCGACGAACCAGACCGCGTACTCTTCGGTGGTGGCGCCCAGAACACTCTCTCCGTCCAGGGACATGGCCACGAATTCCGGTTGGCCCGGCTTCGAGCCGAGAAACCCGGCCAGATCCCAGCGCTCCGCCAACCGCACTCTGGTCCAGTGGCCGCGCTCGCAGCATGTGCAGCCCTGGTTGGCGACGCTGATCAGGAACTCCCCGTCGGTGTTGATCACGTCGTGTTCGACAGCGAGCCGGTGCCACTGCTGGTTCAACTCGGCGACCAGGTCGGGATGGCTGTTCGGCACAGCGAGCGTGGGCTCTGCGTTCCCTGCGATCACCGGCCGCCAGGCGGCCGCTGCGGGCCGCGCATCGGAGACCCGGCCGTGCCCGACTACCTCCAGGCCGGCACGATGAAGCAGTTCACTCAGTGCACTCCTGTCACCCGTCACGACGGCCATCTTCCTCTACGGCCAATGGTTCGAACCTGCGAACCTATGGCCTGGTCCGTCGCCGACTCGGACAAGGCCCCTGCGCCTCCAAGGGCCGCGAGTTGGGCCGTCGCCGAGACAGCCGGGCCTCCCCGCTGCGAGCCCGCTCGTAAGTGCTGGCATCAACGCCGTGGGACACCGTCCCGTCCTTGGTTACCTCGATGTAGCACAGCGCCCTTCGCCGTGTACGGGAAGTCTCCGCCTACAGATGCTGCGCTGCGGGGTTCCATAGTGCCCCTTCGGCTGGCGGTGCCAGGCCCACTGACTGCCAAGGACCAGTGCTCAAGGTGATCCTGGCTACCGGTTCTTCTTGCGCGATGCCTTTGCCTGCTTCTGCTGCCGCTTCCTGGCCTGCGCGGCTCGCTTTTGTGCCGCCAGGGCTCTGCGCTCTGCCGGGGAAAGCATGGCTCGGCGGAACGCCGAGTCCATCAGTTGCTCATCCTCGCCGAGCCACGCAGGGGCCTTCCCAGTTATTGTCTCGTCGTTTGCGAGAGCGGCGGTGAGTTCGTCCTGCAGGTCCGCAGCGCGGTTGTAGTTGATGATCTCGATGGGTGCGCCGTAGACGACTCCGGGGCCAGCTGCGGTTTGCTTGAACGCGTAGTCGTTGTAGGCCACTATCGCGCCTCCGCTACCCCGGGCGTCCCCCTTGGGTAGGTTGGCTCCGTACATGTCCGAGGCTTCGCCTCGGCGGCCTTCCGGGCTGCTCAGGAAGGGGCAGACCATCGCAGCGTAGATCATGCACGTCCGATGGCCCGGGGCCTCGCCGGTGGGCGCTGAGTTGAGGAACTCCTTCCCGACACCCAGTACGGCGCTGATCATCCTGGCCTCGTCTCCGTCGACGACCCGCCACACCGGTCCTGGCTGCATCTCCTTGCCACAGACTGTGCATCGACGCTCTTCGACGCACAGGAACACCCGGCGCATGCTGGTGTTAGCAAACTGCGGGGCTCCGTCCTCCCATGGGGTGATCGCCGGGACGGGGTACCCGCGGTCGTCTTGAGGACGCGCTGCGATGCCAGTAGGCATGGTGACGTCGGTAACTCGCATTCGGCGACTATATGACCGGGTGGTGCCACCTTGAGTATGGATCGGGCACATATCGCCTGCCCGAGATGCCGGGGGCCAGCACGCGACCGACGTCGGAGATCAAGCCGCTCAGGGAGCGAGGAGGGCGTTCGAGTGATCGTCGTGCTGGGATGGGGTGTGCTCGCGTATCGTCCGTGGGGTGATTGATGCCACCGTGGCGGCCCGAAGCGATATCGCCGACAGTGTGCTCGGAGAGCTGATCGATGCCTTTGGTCTCGGAGACGTGCGGGAGCGTCTTTATCTCGCTGATGGGTTGATGAACGCCAACTGGAGGCTGAACACCTCCGCCGGAAGGTTCGCTCTGAAGCGGGTCACGGATGTCTCGCTGGAGCGGTTGCAGCGCAATCTCGGCGTGCTGGCGGCCCTCGCTGCCGACGGTGTCCCGGTGAGTGCCCCAGTCCCCACGGCCTCGGGTTCGCCGGTGGCTCAGGTCGGGGGTGGTGCCTGGTGCCTGTTTCCGTGGGTGGCTGGCTCACATGTCCGGGGTATTGATCTCAGCCCAGCCCGGGTGAGTGCGCTGGGCGCGCACCTGGGGCGTCTGCATGTGAGCCTGGGCAGGGCTTGCGATCGAGGGCTGCTCCCCGGCGTGCCAGAGACGATCACCGCGGACGTCACGTCGCCAGAGCGAGCGGTGGAGAAGGCCGAGCGGCTGACCGCGGCCGTAAGCGACAAGGGCACAGGCAGCGACTTCGACCAAGCAGCTGCTGCCTCCTTGGACCACCGGCAGGCCCTCATCTTCAAGTACGCCGATCACCGTCCGCGATCGGGGACGCCTGGAGGTGACCACGGGTGGACGCATGGCGACGTGCAGTACCGAAATCTGCTCTGGGAAGGCGGGGGACTTGCCGCCATCCTGGACTGGGACCGGATCGCGGTGCGTCCGTACGCGGAAGAGGTCGTACGGACGGCGCAGGTGCAGTTCGGCGTGGGCGGGATGTTCGACCTTGCGCGGGTGTCTGCGTTCGTCGAGGGCTACCGGTCCGTGGTGCCGCTGGAACCGTCTGCGCTGGTGGATGGTGCTCGGCGGCTGTGGTGGAAGCGGATGACGGATTTCTGGCAGCTGGAGTTCCACTACGACCGCGGTGACTTCTCCTTCGACGACCTGTTCACTGCGGACGAGGCACTGCTGCACTGGTGGACGGATCGGCTTGATCAGGTCGAGGACGCGTTCGCCGCAGGGTAGATCCCAAGGCGTTCGAGGTCCGGCAGGCGGGGGCGGGTGAAGGTGCTCGCTCGTCGCTTTGCCTGCTCCCCCAGGGTGTGGTGATCGGCGGCGCGGATGGCCTCCGCCCACTCCTTCGCGCTGGCCTCGGCGGAGAGCAGTATCCCCGCATTGTCTATGGCTTCGGGGATGCCGCCACGGTCGGTGCCGATACTCGGGGTCCCGTGCAGGGCAGCTTCGATGATCACGCGGGGGAAGGCGTCCTCCACCGTGGAGGGCACGAGCAGGAGACGGTGGCTGCGGTAAAGGGGACTCATGTCGTAGACCCGCGGCACGTAGGTCACGTTGGGGTAGCCGGCGAACTGTTCGGCGGTGTTCCACCAGCCTTCCACCAGCGTGAAGCTCTGTTCGGGCATGTGGCGGATGAGCAGGTGCAGGAGGTCGGCGCCTTTCGCCGGGATCGGGTTGACCATGAGCACGGCCCTGGTCCGCTCTCGGCGGCGCTGCCCCGGCTCCGGCGGTGTGAAGGGCGGGTAGAGGACGGACAGCCGGGTGCCGTCGCGCCGGGGTGCACGTCGGAGAACGAACTCGGAGACGGCCAGTCCATGGTGCGGACGGCCGTCGAGGACACCCAGTCCCGTCCTGGACACCGAGTGCAGGATGCCTGCGACGAGGACGGTGGGGCGGGCTCGGGCAGCGATGTCGGCCGCACCTTCCTGCGAGGTGAACACCACATCCGGCCGCACCCGGGACAGCAGGCTCCACAGAGCTGACATGATCCGCTGCTGCGGTACTGCGATGCAGTCCACTCCGTTCCACTGGTATCGAAGCTCCGCCTGGGACTCCTCGTACGCGGTGTCGTGCTCGTCGAGGAAGGTCCGCACCTGGACGATCTGTGGGGTCTGGTGCCAGGGCGTTTGGTGGGAGCCGAGGTAAACCGTGTGCCATCCGGCTGCCGTGAGTTCTTCGGCGAGGAGTTGCTGGGTGACCTCGGCTCCGCCGATGAGGAGCGGTGGCGGGGTGCGCCGCCATGCGAAGAGGGCTGTGGGCATGGGCCGGTCACCTGGTCCAGTACGTGACGAGGGCTTCCACCGCGTGCGCGACCGCGTCCGGGCTGGTGTCGGCGGGGATGACGGTCACTTCCCGCGATACCGGCGGCTGCGATGGAGAGACGAAGTAGTCACGCGTGTGGGCGAGGAACGCCGGCTCGTGGAGGAAGTATTCGGACTCCGCCGCTGTGTGCCCGGCCGCCTTGCGGCGCAGGGCCAGCTCTTCGGCCGACACGTCCAGGTAGAGGGTGTGGTGGGGGCGCAGGAACGGCAGCTCCTGGAGGCGGTCGCGCAGACGGTGGTGGACGTCGTAGCCGAACAGGGCGTCGAGCGCGTGGGCATGGGCCAGGAGGGTGTCCACCGAACGATCGAGGAGGACGACGGGCTTGGCACCGACGAGTGCCCGGCGCACGCGAGCGCCTTCGATGCCCATGAATGTCTCGAACGCGGCGAGCTGTTCGGCTGCGGATGCGGTGCGGGCGGGCGGGATGTCGGTGCGACGGGCGATGTGCTGGACGTAGCAGTCCGAGACGAAGGCCCGCTCCTCGATGCCGCGTGTGCGCAGGTGGTGTATCGCGGTGGACTTCCCGGAGTATGAGGGCCCTTCGAGCGCGATGATCTTCACAGCGACTCCGTCCGGTAGAAGCGTTCGGCGAAGGTTCCCGTGCGGCTCAGGAGGTCGGCCGCTGTGGTCCAGGCGTGCCGGATCGGCCTGTACATCTTCCGTGCCGGGTGCATCTGCGAGCCGTGCATGTGCAGCACCGTGACCTTGTCGAGCACGACGTGCGTGATGTCGACGAGCTCGGGGACCAGGGCGGGGCAGGTGCGTGCTCGGAAGAGGTGCTTGTCGCAGCCGGCCAGGGCGTAGGTGGGCCAGAACGCGAGGTCCTCCCAGAACCAGAGGCATCCGAGTCGTACTGCTGCCGCGTGTACGAGGAGGTGGTCGGGGTGGCGGGTGACGGCAGCAGGGGCGAGGAGTTCGGCGCCGGGATGGGCTTGGACGATCTCGCGGAGTTCGTCCGTGATCCGGTTCAGGCGGTCCTGGTCGAACGGGCGGAAGGGGGGTTCGGCGTCCTTATGGCCCAGGAGGATCCGGTTGGCGGCGAAGGGTGCCAAGGCAGCGGCGCCTTCCCGGTTGCGCAGGTCGGATACGGCGGACTCGGTGCTGTACGTGTTCTCCAGAGCTGGGTGGACGCTGGTGGAGCGGGTGAACACCGTGGCCACGGTGAGCGGTCGGGTATGGGCGAGGAAGGTTCCGGAGGCGGACAGGGCGAAGTCGTCGTGGTGCGGTTCGATGGCGAGCACCGGGCGGCCGGCCGGGCGGCGCATCTCGATGAGGTAGCGATGCCCGCCATGCGGGGCCTTGAGTTCGATGATCCTGTGGTCGTGGGCGCGGTGGCGTTCGGACAGGTGCTCGGTCCACCGCTGGTGGGTGTGCATGAGGTCGTCGGGGAAGGTGTAGATCCCTTTCGCGTTAGGCACGGGCGGCGTCACGGTCATGGTGGGCTCCGGGGTCATCGGACGGTGGTCTGGTACCAGTGGCGCCACATGCGTGGCGAGTTGAGCCGCAGCCGGGCGGTGACGGGGTTCTGCCACCACAGCATCCGGAGGCTGGACCACTGGTCGTAGCGGCGGGTGGAGGGGCGTACGCGCAGCTCGTCGAGGATCACGACCGGTGCGTTCTTGGTGCGGCCGTGTGTCGTGAGGCGGTGGAAGAACTCCACGTCCTCGCTCATGAACAGGTCGTCGCGGTATCCGCCGACCGCGTGGAAGGCCGCTGCGGTGGCGAACTGGGCGACGCCTTGTGCGCCGCCGTGGTTGGTGCGGTAGTGGTCCCAGTAGGCGCAGAGCAGTCGTGCGCCGAGCCGCTTGGGTGTGTAGAGGGGTGGGATGGCCCCGCCGACGGCGCCGTTGTCCATGGCGGTGGCCGCGGCGGTGATCGCTTCCATGGGCAGGGCGACGTCGGCGTCCGTGAAGAACAGCCTGCGGCCTTCGGCGGCAGCCGCGCCGGTGTTGCGTACCCGGCCGATGTTGCGGACGGTCTCGCTGATCACTCGGACGCCGAAGGAGGCGGCCATGTCGGCGGTGGTGTCTGTGGAGGCGTTGTTCACCACGATCACCTCCCCTCGTTCGCCGCTCGTCTCCTGCCAGCGTTCGAGGGAGGCGAGGACGGTGGGGAGGTAGCGGGGCAGATAGGTCGCTTCGTTGTGGGCTGGAATGACCACCGTCAGTCCAGGGCTGGTCATCGGGGTGTCCCTTCGCTGCGTAGCGTGCGGAAGAGGTGCGGTGTCTGACGGCTCAGGTCGGCCAAGCGGTCCGACCACAAGCGGCGGCTGGTGCCGGGCGAGGCGTGGACCCAGCAGCGCGCGGTATGGACCACCACCCACGCCGAAAGCCGGGCATCGTTCAGGGGTGCTGCGTAGGCGTCGAGCAGCGTGCGGCGGTCCCACGGTGTGTGGGTCGCGGTCATGACGAGGGCGTGGGCGACGTCCGCTTCTCGCAGGCCCGGCGCGGCATCGGTGAAGTCGACCAGGTAACGCGTGCCGCGCGGGCCGGAGAGGACGACGTTCTCGAAGTGGATGTCGCCGTGGCACCACACGCTGGGTGCTCTGTCCGGCGTGTCGGCGATGACGGCGAGGGCGGGGCCGATCCGGTTCAGCAGGTCGGGTGGGCAGCGGCGGGCCAGGGAGGAGACCGAGTCGAAGAACGGGCGGCGGGGCACCGCCTGCCTGACGGGTGCTCGGTGCAGGCGTGCGAGGAGTCCGCCGAGGTCCTTGAGGGCTTGGGTATGCGGGATGTGGCCGGAACGAACGGCGGCACCCAGGGTGTGCCGGCCGAGGTCAGAGGTGATGAGCGCGGTGGCCCCCTCGCTGGAGATGGTGCCGCTGCCGAGCACCTGCGGGACGGGCACAGCGACTCCTGCAGCGCGGATGGCGGTGGCCTCGGTCAGCGCGTTGCGGCGGGTGGTGTGGTCGTACAGCTTCACGATCACGCTTCGGTCGTCGCTGAGGCCGGCCCGGAACACGGCCGTCCGGGAGCCCGCCGACAGGCGCTCCGCAGTCCGGGCGGGTGTCCCGAGGAGGGCGCTGCACGCACGCGAGACCATGGCGGGCGGCAGGGTCATCGAAGCCCCGTCGGCTCGGGATGGGCGGCGCCCAGCGCGCGGACGTGTCGCAGGGTCCGCTTCAGGAGAGTGCGGTACTCGCGTACGTCGTCCGTACCAGGACAGTCTGCCTGCCACGGTTTCTCCGGGCCCACGAAGTGGATGAGGCGGGCGGATGGGTCCGGCCGCAAGGGGCGGGCGATGATGCGGCGTACCCAGTCGCCGCGTTCGAGGTACCGGCCCACCTCGAACCGGTTGTATGCGGCGTCGGCCGCCCGCACGCGGCCGGTGTGGAGGAACCATAGGTTCAGGGCGTCCTGGTCGTTGTGGAGGATGTGCTGCCGGTGTCTGGCCAGGGCCTGCTCGACGCCGCGGCGGATACGTGGCAGATCGGCGGTGTGAGCCCACAGGAGACCGGCGTTGTAGTAGGGGCGGTCTCTCAGACGCGGCCAGCGTTCCGCGGCACCCGGCAGGGCGGGACAGCGGCCGACTGCCGGGTTGAACTCGTCGCGTACGGCGCCGACCTCGCCGGGGTGGAGCGCGTGGAGCGGGGTGGTCAGGTCGCCGCGGACCAGGACGTCGGCGTCCACGTAGATCAGGTACGGGCGGCGCACGAACTCGGGAGTGAACTCGAAGCGCAGATAGGTGGTGACGGTGATGTACGAGGTGTCCGCCATTCGTGCGGAGCGGAGCGGGGAGCGGCGTGCCAGGGCGAAGGAGCCGAAGCCGACCCGTTTGGCGAGGTGGGCCAGGAGTTGCACCTGGGGCGATCCGAGGTCGAAGGTGAGGAAGCGCAGCGCTGCGGCCTTGCGGGCGCGGGGGCTGAGGCTGTCCGCCAGGGAGGTAATCGTGGCGAGGCCGGGGGTGAGGTAGTGCCGGTCGATGCAGATGCCGAATGCGTACACGGCGGGTCCGCCTTCCGGGCGTGGTCTGGAGAAGTGATCGGGCGATGAGTGGGCCGTCGGCGTCTGCCTGCCCTGCGGCTGATCTGGGCCGCCATCGGGCATGGGGCTAGAACGCGCGGTCGGCCTTGTCCGGGCTGGCGTCCGGTTGGCTGACCGCCGGCCGCTGGCTGGCGGCGAGGTCCTGATGGTCGTTGGTGATCAGCGTGCCGAGAGTGACTGCGGCAGCGAGGTGGCCGGTGAACCACACGCCGACGCAGAACCGCTCGACGGAATCGACGGCCTCGCCACGGGCCTTGTGGCGGCTGCGCATCAGGTGGCCTTCTCTCGGCTCAGGCGGTCTGTGCGCGTCTCGATGACGTCGAGGGTGCCGGCCTCGTCCGTCTCCCACTCAGTCGTGGGGCTGCCCGACACCGGACGCAGGACCCAGTCGGTCCCCTGTCTGATGTCGGTGACGATGGCGTGACGTCCGTTAGCGTCCAAGACCAGGTCACCGACCTCCGCCCGTGCTCGGGTCACGAGGCGGCTCCCGGGATGAGGTCTCCCCACAGCCACCAGCCCGAGGATGCTTCGAGCAAGATGCGGCGGCGCTCGTGCTGCCCCGGGGTCTGGCGGGCCGGCGGCGACGTCGCCTCGGCGAGGAAGCCGCCGCGGTCACGGATGAGGACGCCGAGCGCGGCGAACTGCCCAGCGTCTTCAGCCAGGTGAGAGATTCCCGCGACGACGATGCCGCGGACCAGGCCGGAGGACAGTGCGCTCGTGACAGCCGCCCAAGCCGGGCGGGCGTCCAGTGGCACGCACGGGTCGTCGTCGGACCAGGTGCCGGCCACATGCCAGTGCCGGGCATCGGCGTAGTGGCGGGCGCGGCGCTCGGCCTCGCGGTCAGCGGCCGATTCGGCCGCACAGAAGTAGACAGCAACCGGCACGTGTCCGATGCCGCCGGATGGGGATTTCGGCATGCAGTCAGCGTGCTGTCGGTGGTGTGCCCGGGACAGGCACGGCTCGTGGCGACGCCACGAAGTCATGACGCGGCGGACTGCCACGTCCCGTGCTGCTGCACGCTCGTCCTCCGGCAGGACCACCACGGAGCGTGGCAGTCGGGCTGGCGGCGGCTGTGTGGGCTGCTATGGCGCGTGGCGGTAAGCGATCAGCGAACGGCGAGGGGCACACCGGCCGCGTGGGCGAGCCCACGGAGACGCGCGACGGACACTCCGGCGAGGCGAGAGATGATCACTCCAGGCAGCATTTGGTGCCGCACCCACCCCGGCGCCATGCCGCAGACCTTTTCCAGGGTGTCAGCAGCCTGGTCCCACCGACGGCACTCCACATGCGTCAACGCCACGTCGAGGCCGTACCGGGCCCGAGTGGCGAGGGGCACCGTGTCGTCCAGCCTGACTGTGTCCATGAGCCGGAGCGCACCGCCGGTGTCGCCGAGGGCAACGGCGATGCTCATCGCCTGCGTGGCGGCGTAGAGCGGCCCGAATGGTTGGGCATGCAGGCCACGAGCATGCTCCGCCCCCAGGCGGGCGCCAACCGCGTGCGCCTGGGAGAGGTACTCCCGCGCGGTGTCCGGCGAAGCGCCACCCCGGGACGCGGCCACAGCAGCATTCGTGACGAGCTGCCCGTACACCGACAGCCGGTCCGGATCGTGCTCGGACATCTTCGGCTCGATCCGGTCGGCCTGAGCCGCAGCGAGCGCGAACCCCTGCGCGGTTCGCCCGTCGCGGAGATTCACCCAAGCCGTGGTGGCGGCCAGGTGGGCATCCCGCAGATCGTCGCCAGCCTGCACGGCGATCTGCCGGCCGTAGGTGAGCGCCGCATACGCAAGGTCCCGCGAACCCCACACGTTCGCGGCCATCCCAGCAGTCTGGAAGACATCGGCCAGGACGCCGGCCGCGGCCTCCCGCTCGTCGGCTTCCGCCACGTCGTATCGGGCGCGGGCTTCGGGCAGCAAGGCGCCGAGCAGCGCACCGAGTTCGGTGTAGCGGCCCGCCCAGTAGGCCGCGTCAGCCCGCCGAACGACACCACGGAGCTCTTCGACGGTGCCCGGCTCGCTGTCGGTGGGGATGCCAATCGCGGCATCGTGCGTGGCAGCAGACAGCGTGCGCAGCGCTGCACGCTCGTCGCGGTCCATGGAGCGACGGGGCGCCTGCTGGCCGAGGAGCACGGCGATGTCCGTCCCAAGAGCAGAGGCAATGGACAGAAGCGAAGGAAGGGAAGCGGTGCCGCCGCGTTCCAGTTTCCTTACGACCCCCACGGAGACGTTGGCGGCTTCCGCCAACTGTTCCTGCGTCATGGCACCGCGCAGCGTCTTGAGCCGTTCGGCGGTGCTGTACTCGGACCACTGCATGGCAGCAGCTCCTCCCCATCCGGCCAGGCACGGACCGTACCCACTCCTTTACGACCGGCAACACCCATAGGCACCGCTGACACCGTGAGTTGGCTGGAAGTCGTCGCTAAACGGAAAGCGCAGTGCTCACTCCGAGCAATGCCTCAAGCTCGGCCACTGTTGCGGCTTCATCCGTCGCGAGGACGGTAGTGATGCCCAGGGCTTCGGCAGGTGGAAGGTTCCGTGGGTGGTCGTCGACGAACACGCATACCTGGGCAGGAAGCCCGAGGCGTTCCAACGTCAGCTCGTAGATGGCAGGGTCGGGCTTTGCGATACGGACCTCTTCAGAGATGACGCGCACATCGAACAGGTCCCAAATCCCGGCCCTCTCATACGGGTTGAAGGGATCCGTGCCGAAGCTGTTCGACAGGAGAGCGAGACGGTACCCCGCTCCCTTGGCAGCTCGCGCGAGCGCGGCCATGCGCCGAGCTGGGGGCACCGCAGCCCATGCGCGCCCCATCAGGTTGTCCGGTGTGACATGCGCGCCGAGAATAGCCGCAGTCCGCCTGTTCCACTCCGCCTGGCCGATCTCACCGACCTCCAGCGCCGCGTACAGCCGTCGGCCTTCAGGATCATCGTTGAGGGTGGCACGCCACGCTTCCGGGGGAAGCCCTTCCGACTCGCACCACGCGCGGTGCACGGCGAGCGGATCGGCGGTCAGCACCCCTGCGAAGTCGAGGATGAGCCCTTGCTTGGCTTGACGGTCCGCGGTCTCCACGGGCTGTGGCATGCTGCGTGCTCCCTCTCGCTCGGCCTCATGAAGACGCTACCGCGCGCCGGGGGCACGGATGCCGTACAAGCCGCAGGGGCAGCCTGTACGGCATGGTGTGCGACTGCTGCCTGGTCCGATGGACCGAGCCCCATGACCGGCTGAGTTCGCACCAGTGAGCGCTGATGGCGCTCCCCGAAAGCGACCCGCGACGTCCGAGGCTCCCCCGCCAGGGCAGGGCAGTCGCCGACCGGCCGAGCATGCCCGCCGCCGTGGCAGCCGGCGCCGCCTGGGTCCGGCACCGCACCTGCCCACCCGTGAACACGACAAGCCGAACCGCAGCCCAAGCCGCCTAGATGACCGATGCCCAGAGCGCAGCGCTGCCGAAGGTGACCTTGACGGCGGCGCGGCCCGCGCACTCCATGCGCGGCGGAATGAGGGATGCGCCTCAACTCAGGAGAGGACCTGGGCGAGGGCGCTGGTCAAGGCAGCCGCAAGGGTGAGTACCGCAGCGAACACGGCGGCAGCCCGCATGAGGGCAGCGGGGTAAGTTGCGCCGTCCAGACGGGCGAGCTTGCCCGCAGCAGCAGCGGCCAGCGTCGCCATGACGACAACGAGCGCAGTGGTAAGCAGGACAACAGCGAGACTGGGCACGGCAAGCTCCGGTAGTCGTTGGGACGTTGACGTACCTCAAGGTCGCGGAAACGGTGTGCGCCAGTGTGGGGCCAGACGATAATGAACACCGGCGAACAGACGAGTTAGAAGCTGTTGTCTTTCCGGACGTGATCGACGCGTTTCCGCTGGTCGGGGATAGGAGTCGTGGTTCCGTGGGAGTGGTGGCCTGTCGGGTCGTCGTTCCCCGGGAGGTCGCGGATGCCGTCGGTTGTTGGGCTGCTGGAACAGCACGAGCTCGCCGCTCGGCGTCGAGTCGACGGGCTGCGCGAGGAGGCCGACCGTATCCAGGCCGAGCTGGCTGCGGCCGAGCTGGAATGGCAGGAGTGGGCGATCGCTCGCAGGCGGGTCGATACGGTGCTGGCTCCGGACGACGGCGCCACCGCCAGGGCGGAGGTCACTCCGGATCCGCGGGATGGGGAGGTGCAGTCGGCGCTCCGGGACGCGGCGAAGCCGAAGTCCCAGGTGCCGGTGTGGCGCCAGGGGCTGGCCTGGTCGGCGCTGTCGGTCGACTACCAGCGCATCCTCAAGACACTCGCGGACCGGGCCCGGCTCCATCAAGGGCCGCTGACTTGCCAGGAGATGGCCGCCATGTTCGGCATGGACGTGGTGCCGGCGCGGGTGGAGGCACTGCGGTCGAAAGCGAAACGCCTGGTGGCCCGCGGCTGGCTGGCCGAGCAGCAGCCGGGCCGGTTCACCCTCGCGGCAGGCGTGAGCGGGCCAGGCGACGGGTCATGAGCAGGGTCATCGACCAGTAGACCATCGCCTCGGCGCTGGTGGTACGCCGCTCGAAGTCGCGCACCAGGCGGCGACTTTGCATCAGGTGGGCGAAGAGGCGCTCGACGATCCACCGCTTGGGCAGCACCACGAACCCTCGTCGGTCGTCGCTGCGTTTGACGATCGCCAGGACCAGGGCGAACGTGGCCAGGCAGTACTCGACGAGGCTGCCGGTGTAGCCGCCGTCGGCCCAGACGAGGACCAGGCGATGGTGTGCCTCGGACACCTGCTCAAGCAGGACCTGGGCAGCGGTGCGGTCGCCGACATCCGCGGCGGTGACCAGCACGCCCAGCAGCAGGCCGAGGGTGTCGACCACGACGTGCCGCTTGCGGCCGTTGACGAGCTTGCCGCCGTCGAAGCCACGGCTGTCCGCGCCGACAACGGCGTCCGCCTTGACGGACTGCGAGTCGATCACCCCGGCCGTCGGCTGCGCGTCCCGTCCCAGCTCCTCGCGGACCCTCGCGCGCAACCGGTCGTGGAACTCTTTGACCAGGGCGTTGTCGCGCCAGCGGCGGAAGAATGCGTAGATGCGGTCCCAGGGCGGGAAGTCGACGGGCATCGCGCGCCACTTGATCCCGTTGTCCACGAGATACCGGATCGCATCGAGCATGGCCCGGTGGCAATACGCCTCCGGCCGGCCGCCCCGGCCGCGCATCCAGCCCGGCACCGGCAGCAGCGGGCGGACCACGGCCCACTCCCCGTCCGTCATGTCCGTCGGGTAGCGAGGCTGCCGCGTCCCGTTGTCGGCGGCGTTTCCGAACCGGTGAGCCAGGCAGTCACACTCCCAGGTGACCGCGCTGGACTGCCCGGCCATCGACACGCAAGACTGCTGCACCAGGGCCTCCTGCTGCTCGGTGATTCGACACCAACGAGCTGTTCAGGAGGCCCTATTCGTATGCGCCTAGCGCCCCGCGACCACCCGATCGGGACTTCCGTTCGACGCGCATCGCTCAAGATCGAAAAGACAACAGCTACTTAGGTGCAGGTAGGTGCACGAGGAGCAGCAGGAGCGCGATAGGGCGCTTACCGATCTGCGCAAGCGGCTGACGGATGGGCTGGCCCGGGCCCGGCTGACCAAGACGCAGCTCGCTGCCCGAGCAGAGCTGAGCCGCACGACCGTGCAACTGGCCTTCCAGACTGATGCATCAACTCCGCCTTCTGCCGAGACGGTTGCGGCCTTGGCCCGCGAGCTGCGCTTGCCGGCCGAAGAGTTGCTGGCCCTTCGACGGGTTGCCGCTGGAGAAGTCGGCCCCGTTGGCCGGAAAGAGCGAGGCCCGGGCAAGCCGATCAGCGACTGGAACCCTCACGACTTGGAGGTCCACCCTGCTAGCCCTGCCCTCAATGGGTACGAGTCTGGAGCCGCGCCAATCCGGGTGCTGCCCGGTTATGTTCCGCGGCTCCACGATCAGGTGCTCGCAGAGGCGGTGCAGGATGCCAGCGCGGGACGAAGCCGGATGGTGATCTTGGTCGGGTCGTCATCGACCGGCAAGACGAGAGCCTGCTGGGAATCCGTCCAACCACTCGCCCACAAGGGGTGGCGGCTGTGGCACCCCTTCGACCCGACCAGAGCCCAGGCTGCCCTCGACGACTTGCGACGTGTAGAGCCATGCACGGTGGTGTGGCTCAACGAGGCCCAGCATTACCTCGGTGAACCCCGGGTGGGTGAGCATCTCGCAGCCGCGGTGCATTGCCTGCTTACCAACCCCGGCCGCGGGCCCGTTCTCATCCTGGGGACCCTGTGGCCCGAGTACGCCGACGAGTACACAGCCTTGCCTGCACCTGGCAAACTGGACCGGCACAGCCGGGTACGCGAATTGCTGGCCGGAAGGACCCTCACAGTCCCCGAGTCCTTCGACCAAGAGGCACTGCGCGCGACAGCCACCCTTGCACGGGACGGCGACGAATTGCTGGCCGACGCCCTCACCCGGGCGAGCACGGACGGACGAGTGACCCAGGATCTCGCTGGGGCCCCCGAACTATTGCGTCGCTACGAGCAGGGCACGCCAGCCGTCAGGGCTGTGATGGATGCCGCGATGGATGCACGTCGCCTCGGTGTGGGCCTCCACCTCCCACAGTCCTTCCTCATCGACGCTGCGATCGACTACCTCAGCGACTGGGACTACAACCAGCTCGATGAAGGCTGGGCGGAGACAGCCTTCGCTGATCTAGCCCGCCCCGTCCATGGTAAACAGGCGCCCTTGCGTCGTACGAGTACTCGCCCCGAGCGCCGCCCTCCCGGCAGCCCGACGCCAGCCACCACTCCTGCCACCCAAGCAGCAGGGCCCGTCTTCCGACTCGCCGACTACCTCGAACAACACGGCCGCAGCACCCGCCGAGCGAAGTGCCCACCGGCTTCCTTTTGGCACGCCGCCTACACCCATCTCAACAACCCTGATGAGCTCAGCCGTCTCGCCCACGCCGCTGAATCCCGGTATCGCTTCCAATGGGCTTTCCACCTGCGCCACCAGGTTGCCGATTCGGGCCGTCTAGAGGCCCTCGTCGAACTGGCGCGGATCCGGGCGAAAGTCGGGGACCAGGAGGGAGCCGAAGCCCTTGCTTTGCAAGCCGCCGACGCAGGCAACGCCAGTGCCCTGTTCTTTCTGGCGAGGACGCGGGAAGGTACCGGCGACCGGGATGGTGCCGAAGCCCTTT